>NZ_JBNJLS010000007.1:0-423967 GCF_050510915.1 Streptomyces odontotermitis
CCGTCTCGCCTTGCTGCGCGAGGGCGGGTCCCTTCAGCCTCGGGGGGGTGTGTCTTTCAGCCCGTCCGGCGTTTGAGGACGAGGCGCGTTCAGCGCCGATGGGGGGTCCGGGGGCGCAGCCCCCGGGTGGGTGCGCCAGGGGCGACGGAGTCGCCGTATCGGGAAGGGGCGGGGTTGGGGAAAAGGCACCCGGCAGGGTGAGGGAGCCCTCGAATCCGTGCTAAAGAGGATCATGCCCACTCGCTATGACGCCGTCATCGTCGGCGGCGGCCACAACGGCCTGGTCGCCGCCGCCTATCTGGCCCGCGCGGGGCGCAGCGTCCTGCTCCTGGAGCGGCTCGGCCGCACCGGCGGCGCCGCGGTCTCCAGCGCCCCCTTCGCCGGGCTCGACGCACGGCTCTCCCGCTACTCGTACCTCGTGAGCCTGCTGCCCCGGAAGATCGTCCGGGACCTGGACCTGGACTTCCGCGTGCGCACCCGCACCGTTTCCTCGTACACCCCGACCGAGCGGGACGGGCGGCCCACCGGCCTGCTGGTCGGCGGCGGCGACGCCCGCACCCGCAAGGCGTTCGCGCGGCTGACCGGCGGCGAGCGGGAGTACGAGGAGTGGCGGCGCTTCTACGGCATGACCGGGCGGCTCGCCGAGCGCGTCTTCCCGACCCTCACCGAGCCATTGCCCACGCGTGACGAGCTGCGCCGCCGCGTCGACGACGAGACCGCCTGGCGCGCCCTCTTCGAAGAGCCCATCGGCGTCGCCGTCGAGGAGCGCTTCACCGACGACCTCGTCCGGGGTGTCGTCCTCACCGACGCGCTGATCGGCACGTTCGCCGACGCCCACGACCCCTCGCTGCGGCAGAACCGCTGCTTCCTCTACCACGTCATCGGCGGCGGCACCGGCGCCTGGGACGTGCCCGTCGGCGGCATGGGCGCCCTCACCACGGCCATCGCTGACGCGGCCCGGGCGGCGGGCGCGCGCCTCGCCACCGGCCACGAGGCGACCCGCATCGAGACCGACGGGCACACGGCCGAGGTCACCTACCGCACCGCCGACGGGGAGGGCACCGTCGCCGCCCGCCACGTCCTGGTCGGCGCCTCGCCGCAGGCCCTCGCCGAACTGACCGGCGACGCCCCGCCCGCCCCCGCCGAGGGCGCCCAGCTCAAGGTCAACATGCTCCTGACCCGGCTGCCGCGTCTGCGCGACACCTCCGTGGACCCGGCCGAGGCGTTCGCCGGGACCTTCCACATCGCCGAGGGATACGAGGAGTTGGCCGCCGCCCACGCCCAGGCCGCCTCCGGCCGGCTGCCCGCCGCGCCGCCCTCCGAGATCTACTGCCACTCCCTCACGGACCCCTCGATCCTCGGTGACGACCTCGTGGAGCGCGGCTACCAGACCCTCACCCTCTTCGGCCTGCACACCCCCGCCCGGCTCTTCGCCCAGGACAACGACGCCGCCCGCGCGGAGCTCCTGAAGGCGACCCTCGCACAGCTCGACGCGCACCTGGCCGAGCCGATCGCCGACTGCCTCGCCACCGACGCCGAGGGCCGCCCCTGCATCGAGGCGAAGACCCCGCTCGACCTCGAACGGGACCTGCGCCTGCCCGGCGGGAACATCTTCCACCGCGACCTCGCCTTCCCGTACGCCCAGGAGGGCACGGGCCGTTGGGGCGTGGAGACCGCGCACGCCAACGTCCTGCTGTGCGGGGCGGGCGCGGTGCGCGGCGGCGGCGTCAGCGGAGTGCCGGGGCACAACGCGGCGATGGCGGTGCTGGGGGAGTAGTACGGGGCGTGTACGGTCGACAGTCGATCAAGCGGCCCGGCCACCCGCACGCGCGAGAAGGCCCGGCTCAGGAGCAGAGAAAGAGGGGCGCCGAGATGGCTACCCGCCGCGGGGGCGGCGCCGCCCCCACCTTCACCGAGCAGGCCCGCCGCGCTCAGCTCGTCGAGTGCACCATCGACCTGATCGCCACCAAGGGCAGGCCCGCGACCTCGCTTGCGGCGATCGCCGAGCGCGCGGGCCTGTCCAAGGCCGCGGTCCTCTACCACTTCTCGTCCAAGGACCAGCTCACCCAGGCCGCGTTCGCCCACGTCCTGGAGCAGTTCACGGCGTACGTGAACGAGAAGGTGGCCGCCGAGTCCGACCCCCGTGCCGCCGTCATCGCCTACGTCCGCGCGATGGTCGGCTACCAGCAGGCCCACCGCCGCCACGTCCGCGTGATCACCGAGACGCTCCTCGACGACGCGGGCGGCACCCGCCTCAAGACCCCCGGCGGCCACGACACGGCGGACCGCTGGCAGGCCCTGGCGGAGCTGCTCGCGGCGGGCCAACGGGGCGGCGGCTTCCGGGAGTTCGAGCCGCAGACGGTGGCCCTGGCGATCGGCGGCGCCATCGACGGCGTGATCGCGCACTGGCTCGCCCACCCCGAACTCGACCTGGACGCGGCGGCCGACGAACTGGTCACGTTCACGCTCCACGCGATCGAGCGGAGCCGCTGAGTCCGGAGCCGTCCCAGCTCCCGTCAGCGGCGCGCGAACGACGGCGCGTGTTCCGGCCGTACGCCCACCCCGCCCAGGTACCCCGCGACGGTCCGCAGCGCGGGCACCGCACGCAGCAGCCGCAGCGGCAACGGCAGCCGGTCACCGCGCAGCGTCCCCTCCAGGGCGGGCTTCAACAGCAGGGCGTGCTCGCCGAGTTGGGACTTCTGCGTCATGACGGTGGGCAGCGTGCGCCGCCTCTGCACCCGCTCCAGGTCGCGCCCGCGCACGGTGCCGCCGCGCAGCGGCCCGGCGAGGATGCGCGCGGCGGCGACGGCGTCCTGGACGGCGAGGTTGACGCCGACCCCGCCGACCGGCGACATGATGTGGGCGGCGTCCCCGATGCACAGGAGCCCCGGCCGGTGCCAGCGGGCGAGCCGCCCCATGGTGACCTCCAGCAGCTTCACGTCGTCCCAGGAGCGGATCTCCGCCATGGCCTCCCGGTCCCAGCCGAGCAGCGCGCCGAGCCGCTCGCGGAACCGGTCGATGCCGTGCGCGCGCAGCTCGGCGTCGGTGCCCTTCTTGATGAGGTAGGAGGTCTGGTAGTAGTCGCCGCGGTCCATGGTGGCGGCGACCTGCCCGTCCCGGATGCTGAGGAAGACCCGGCCCTCCTTGACCGCGTCGCGCGGCGCGGGCACCCGAACCTGCCATACGTCCATGGGGACTTCGAAGCAGGTGGGGGTCAGGCCCGCCTCCCGGCGCACCAGTGAGTCCCGCCCGTCGCAGGCCACCGTCAGGTCCGCGGCGAGCTCCCCGGGCGTGCCGTTCCCGTCGCCGTGATCGGTGTAGTGGACCCCCGTCACGCGCCCGGTGGCATCCCTGCGCAGCCCCGTCACGGCCGTGCGCATCCGCAGCGTGAAGGACGGCTCCTCGGCGGCCGCACCCGCGAGCAGGTCGAGGAAGTCCCACTGCGGGACCATCGCGAGGTACTTGTGCCGGCCGGGGATGCGGCGCAGATCGCCCGCGACGACCGTGGCGTCGTCGATGTGCATGCGCATCTCGTGCAGCCTGCGGGCGGGCAGCCGCGCGAAGCGTTCGCCCAGGCCGAGTTCGTCGAGCAGGCGCAGCGTCGAGGGGTGCACGGTGTCCCCGCGGAAGTCGCGCAGAAAGTCCCCGTGCTTCTCCAGGACGGTGACGTCGAGCCCGGCCCGGGCGAGGAGCAGCCCGAGCATCATCCCCGCGGGGCCGCCGCCGACGACACAGCACGTCGTACGTTCCATTTCTCTTCCCTCCCTGGGAGCGTGCGCCCCAGGCTAACCGATCGGTCAGAAAGCTGACCGCTCGGTCAGATCCTTCCTCGCCCAAAGAATCTGACACCGCATCAGAAAATCTCTTCCGTCGTCCGGACGGCTGCGGCATCCTGCGCCCATGCAGACGGAGCTGAGCAAGAAACTGGGAGTCGAGCACGCCATCTTCGGCTTCACGCCGTTCCCCGCCGTGGCGGCCGCCATCAGCAGGGCCGGCGGCTTCGGTGTGCTCGGCGCGGTGCGGTACACGGCACCCGACGACCTGGCCCGCGACCTCGACTGGATGCAGGAGCACGCGGACGGCAGGCCCTACGGCCTGGACGTCGTCATGCCCGCCAAGAAGGTCGAGGGCGTCTCCGAGGCCGACGTCGAGGCGATGATCCCCGAGGGGCACCGGCAGTTCGTCCAGGACACCCTCGCCAAGCACGGCGTGCCCGCGCTTCCCGAGGGCGAGGCGTCCGGCTGGCGCATCACCGGCTGGATGGAGCAGGTCGCCCGCAACCAGCTCGACGTCGCCTTCGACTACCCCATCAAACTCCTCGCCAACGCGCTGGGTTCACCGCCCGCCGACGTCATCGGACGCGCCCACGGCCACGGCGTCCTCGTCGCGGCGCTCGCGGGCAGCGCCCGGCACGCGCAGAAGCACGCCGAGGCGGGCATCGACATCGTCGTGGCGCAGGGCTACGAGGCGGGCGGGCACACCGGCGAGATCGCCTCCATGGTGCTCACTCCCGAAGTCGTCGAGGCCGTCGACCCGTTGCCGGTCCTCGCCGCCGGGGGCATCGGCAGCGGACAGCAGATCGCCGCCGCCCTCGCCCTCGGCGCACAGGGCGTCTGGCTCGGCTCGCTCTGGCTGACCACGCTGGAGGCCGACCTCCACTCGCCCGCCCTGACAAGGAAGTTGATCGCCGCGGGCTCCGGGGACACCGTCCGCTCGCGCGCCCTGACGGGCAAGCCCGCGCGGCAGCTCCGTACCGAATGGACCGACGCCTGGGACGACCCGGCCGGACCCGGCACGCTGCCGATGCCGCTGCAGGGCCTGCTCGTCGCCGAGGCCGTGTCCCGGATCCAGAAGTACGAGGTGGACGCCCTGCTCGGCACCCCCGTCGGACAGATCGTCGGCCGGATGAACAGCGAACGCAGCGTGCAGGAGGTCTTCGACGACCTGACGCGCGGCTTCGAGCGCGCCATCGACCGCGTCAACCGCATCGCCGGAAGGAGCGACAAGGCATGAGCACGGTGAGCACTTCGACCCCGCCCAACGGCTTCTGGGCCCAGGCCACGGCCGACCCCGACCGCACCGTCCTGACCGCACCCGACGGGGAGGAGTGGAGCGCGGGACGGCTGCACGCCGCCGTGAACCGGCTGGTGCACGGGCTGCGGGCGGCGGGACTCGAGAAGGGTGACGTGTTCGCCGTCGTCCTGCCGAACAGCGTCGAGTTCTTCGCCGCGTACCTCGCCGCCTCCCAGGCCGGGTTCTACCTCGTCCCCGTCAACCACCACCTGGTCGGCCCGGAGATCGCCTGGATCGTCTCCGACTCCGGCGCCAAGGTGCTCATCGCGCACGAGCGCTTCGCCGAGCAGGCGCGGGCCGCCGCCGACGAGGCCGGTCTTCCCGAGACGCACCGCTACGCCGTCGGCTCCGTCGACACCTTCCGGCCCTACGCCGAACTCCTCGACGGGCAGAGCGAGTTGCCGCCCGCGGACCGGACCCTCGGCTGGGTCATGAACTACACCTCCGGTACGACGGGGCGCCCGCGCGGCATCCGCAGGCCGCTGCAGGGCAAGCTCCCCGAGGAGGCGTACCTCGGCGGCTTCCTCGGCATCTTCGGCATCAAGCCGTTCGACGGGAACGTCCACCTCGTCTGCTCGCCGCTCTACCACACGGCCGTGCTCCAGTTCGCGGGCGCCGCCCTGAACATCGGGCACCCCGTCGTCCTCATGGACAAGTGGACGCCCGAGGAGATGCTGCGCGTCATCGACACGTACCGGTGCACGCACACGCACATGGTGCCGACCCAGTTCCACCGCCTCCTCGCGCTCCCGCAGGAGACCAAGGACCGCTACGACGTGTCCTCGATGCGGCACGCCATCCACGGCGCCGCGCCCTGCCCCGACCACGTCAAGCGCGGCATGATCGACTGGTGGGGCACCTGCGTGGAGGAGTACTACGCGGCCAGCGAGGGCGGCGGCGCGTTCGCGACGGCCGAGGACTGGCTGAAGAAGCCGGGCACGGTCGGAAAGGCGTGGCCCATCAGCGAGTTGGCGGTCTACGACGACGACGGCAACCAGCTGCCCGCCGGTGAACTCGGCACGGTCTACATGAAGATGAAGACCGGCGGCTTCTCGTACCACAAGGACGAGGCCAAGACGAAGAAGAACCGCATCGGCGACTTCTTCACGGTCGGCGACCTCGGTGTGCTCGACGAGGACGGCTACCTCTTCCTGCGCGACCGCAAGATCGACATGATCATCTCGGGCGGCGTCAACATCTACCCCGCCGAGATCGAGGCCGGACTCCTGACCCACCCCGCCGTCGCCGACGCCGCCGCGTTCGGCATCCCGCACGACGACTGGGGCGAGCAGGTCAAGGCCGTCGTCGAGGTCGCCGAGGGCTACGAGGCCGGGGAGGCCCTCGCGGCGGAGATCCTCGCCCACTGCGAGACCCAACTCGCGGGCTACAAGCGCCCCAAGAGCGTCGACTTCATCGAGACGATGCCGCGCGACCCGAACGGCAAGCTGTACAAGAGGCGGCTGCGGGACCCGTACTGGGAGGGACGGGAGCGCGCGGTGTGATCGAGCGCGGGGGCGCCGCAGCGGGCGCCGCCTACCGCCGGCCCGCCCCGCCCGGCATCCCCCACGCGACCCCCGTGTGCCGAGGCGCGATCCACTGAGCGGGGCGGCGCACGGGGAACGACTCGTGCGGGGCGTACTCGCGGACGTGCCCGCCGTCGAACGTGACCTTGACGCGGTCGCGCAGCACCGTGATACGCCTCACCCGGTACCAGTGGCCGCCCAGGTGGACCTCTTCGTCCTTGAGGAGGAACTGCGCGGGCTTGGCGTAGTGGGTGTAGCCGTTGGCCGGGGTGGTCACCGGTCTGCCCCTCCGTTCGTGGCCGGACCGCCGGTCGAGGCCGCCGGGCGGGAGTCGCTGGTCGGATTTCGCTGGTCGGATGTCGCTGGTCGGATCCGTCATTCTCGCGTGGCGCGGGGCCTGCCGCATGAGGCGAAGGTCCCCTCGGGTGGCCGTCCGCGCGGGCCGACTACGATGGCCGCGGGCCGTGACTGGCGCTGAGGTGGAGCACCACCGGGGAGCGGCCCGGCTTCCTGCCGATGCCGTGCGCCTGGGCGACTCACCTCTGAGGCTCAGGAGTGGCACATGGCCCGCATACAGCAGTCGTCGGCTCAGCCTTCGCATCAGCACTCGGATCAGCGCTCGGCCCGGCTCATGGACGGCACCGGACTCGCCCGGAGCATCGTCGCGTCGAGCGCGGAGGCCGCCGCCGACATCAGGCGGCGCACCGGTACGGCCCCCTGTCTGGCGACCGTCCTCGTCGGCGAGGACCCGGCCTCGGTGACGTACGTCCGGATGAAGCGCGCCCGCTGCGAGAAGGCGGGCATCACCTCGCGGCACGTCGCCCTGCCCGCCTCCGTCGGCACCGCCGAGCTGGTCGACACGATCGGCGCCCTGTCGGCGGACCCGGACGTGCACGGCATCCTGCTGCAGCACCCCGTCGGACCCCACATCGACGAGCGGGCCGCCTTCGAGGCCATCGACCCGGCCAAGGACGTCGACGGCGTCACCATGCACTCCTTCGCGGCGATGGGCTTCGGGCTGCCCGGCTTCGTCTCCTGCACGCCCGGCGGGATCATGCGGCTCCTCGACGCGTACGACGTCGACCTGACCGGCAAGCACGCCGTCGTCGTCGGGCGCAGCGCCATCCTCGGCAAGCCCGCGGGCCTGCTCCTGCTCGGCCGGGACGCCACCGTCACGTACTGCCACTCCCGCACCACCGACCTCTCCGCGATCGTGCGCGAGGCCGACGTCCTGCTCGCCGCCGTCGGCCGGCCGCGCTTCATCGCCGGTGCGGACATCAAGCCGGGCGCCGTCGTGATCGACGCCGGCTACAACCCGGGGAACGTCGGGGACGTCGACTTCGACACCGCCCGGGAGCGGGCGAGCCTCATCACGCCCGTGCCGGGCGGCGTCGGGCCCATGACCATCGCCGTGCTCCTCGCCCAGACGGTGGAGGCCGCGCAGCGCCAACTCGGCCTCGGCTGACGCGAGCCGGCCCGCCCTCTCCTCCGAGAAGGGGCGGGCCGGACACCCGTATGCGAGGCGCGGTCGGCTACCGGCGCTCGCGCACCCGCTGCACCTTCAGCGCCGGGTCGCTCAGGATGTCCTTCTCGCAGAACCGCGACGTCACCCAGCGCCCCTGCGAGAACAGCTCCGTCTGGTCCCTGAAGTGGGCGGAGCCGGGGTTCGGGGACTGGGAGTAGGTCAGGAGCGTGCGGGCCTTGGGGCAGCGGCCCTTGTCCCAGCCGACGGCCTGGATGTGGCTGGAGCCGTGCTGGACCTCGGTGTAGCCGCCGCCCTGGGCGTTCCAGTCGGCCTCGACCTTGTTCCAGACGCCGAGCCCCTCCGTGCCGCCGTGGACGGGCAGCCGCTTCCCGCCGCGCGTGACGAACTGGTTCTCGCCGAGCGGGGCGTCCAGGGCGATGCCCGCGCCGGTCAGCTCCGTGACCGTGTCGGCGAGGGCGGCCGTGAAGCCCTTCGCGTCGGTGTTGACCGTGTTCGGGGTGCGCACCGGGTCGGCCGCCGAGAACGGCACCTTCCACTGCTCGGCCTTCGGCACCGTCGCCGTGAACCTGCGCCAGAAGCGGTCGAAGAGCAGCGCGCCCCGGCTCCCGGCCGTCATCGCGTGGTCCCAGGAGGCGAGCGCCGCGCACGCCGTGCGTACGTCAACGGGCTTGCCGTCGCTGCCCGTTGCCGTCCCGCCGGGCAGCGCCGCACAGGCGCGCGCGACGTCGTCGGCGGCCAGGTCACCGGCGGGCACACGGTCCGCGAACTGCTGCTTCTGCAGGTCGGAGACCGTCAGCTTGCCCTTCCTCGCCATCGCCGAGACGTCCTCGACGGCGCCGCGCGTGCGCAGGGAGCGCGGTGTGCCGATGTCCCCGAAGATCCGCTCGTAGCCGGTGAGCGGGTGGTCGGCGTTGGTGAGCCAGGCGCTGTTGTTGGAGTTCTCGACGTACGGCGCGTCCTTGAGGGTCGGCATCCGCGACGGCCCGAAGATGCCGGGCTGCAGGGCGTCCTTGTCCCGGCCGAGCGCGCAGTCGGTGCGCGAACCGTCCAGGATCGCCAGGCCCGCCTGCGGATACGTGACCTTGCCGAGCGGCGTGGAGCAGCGCGCCGCCAGGTCGTCGGTGATGCGCGGCAGCACCTGCGACTGGCTGAGCAGCGAGTGGCCCGCGCGGTCGGCGGCGACGGTGTTCACCCAGGGCAGGCCCTGGGTGTCGCGCAGGGAGCGCTGGATGTCGGCGGTGGAGCGGGCCTTGCCGAAGCCGAGGTCGGTGTCGTTGCCGCGCAGATTCACCGCGTTGGGGTCGTTGAGGGCGTACGCCGTGGTCTTCGTCCAGGTCAGCGGGAGATCGGCGCCGAGGCCCGCGACGACGGGCCCGTACCGGGTCCAGTACTGGGTGCGGGTGACGGGCGTGCCGCTCTTGTCGGGCACCGTGACCGTCCGGCGGGTCATCTTCTCCGGCTTGCCGTCCACCAGATACGCGGTGGGGTCCGCGGGGTCGAGGGTGAGCTGGTGGAGGTTCAGGGTGGTGCCGGTCGCGACGGTGTGGCTCCAGGCGACGTTGCCGTTGAAGCCGATGTTGACGACCGACGTGCCGACCAACGAGCCGCCGGAGACGTTGAGTTCACCGGGAATCGTCTGCTGCGACTGCCAGAAGCGGCGGCCGCCGTGCCACGGGTAGTGCGGATTGCCGAGCAGCAGGCCGCGGCCGTTCGCCGTGGTCCTCCCGCTGAACGCCACCGCGTTGGAGCCCATGTCGGCGTCCTCCGTCGACAGGAGCTCGCGCGCGGCCCTGCCGGTCTTCGCCGGGTCGGGCGCGTGCCGCTCGCTGGCGGCGGCCGGGGGAGCGGCGGCGGCGATGCCGTCGACGGCCCGCCCCTGCCCGCCGAGCACCTGCACCGCGAAGCCCATCCGGGCCACGTCCAGCGGCTCGATGCGCTTGACCCAGTCGGCGCCCTTGCACTTCGGGTCGGTGACGCGGTTCTGCTTCAGCCAGGCGTTGTAGCCCGCGGCGAAGCCCCGCATCAGGTCCTTCGAGTCCCGGCTCGCCCCGACGGGCGCGGGCTTCGCGACGAGCTTCTCCACCGTGCCCGCGTCCCGAACGCCCCGGAAGTACAGGTCACTTGAGAGGTTCGTGGTCGCCGACGACAGGGAGCCGTCGGGCTTCCCGTCCTTCCCGAAGTAGCGCGAGCGCTCGCCGCGCACCGTCGCATAGCCCTCGGCGAGCGTGCACACATGGTCGGCGGCCTGCGCCCAGCCGGTGCCGAACCCGAGGTTTTGGTAGTCCTTGGCGACGATGTGCGGAATGCCGTACTGGGTGTAGCGGATCGTGGCGGACAGACCGCCGCCGGAGCGGCGTGCGCCGCCCTCCGGCTCGGCGTGCGCCGACGCGGGCAGCAGGGCCACGGCGGTCAACAGGGTGATGCCGGTGGCGGTCAAGCGTCTGGTGCGGGTACGCAGCATGCCTTTTCGTGCCTCCCAACTCGTCCGACGGAAGGTGCAGTTGCGCATACTAAGCGGTAGGTCACTGGCAGGTACACCGTGTTGACTCGTGTCTTTCGTGCCGCCGCACCCCCCTTGACCGGCGTCCCCGACGCCCCCGAGGATCACGCCATGACGGGCCTCACGGGTGCGACGGGTGTACGCGACAACACGGTCGACGGCGTCCTGCGGCGCAGCGCGCGGCGCACGCCACGGCGGGCGGCGCTCCACTACGGCGACCGCTCCTGGACCTACGCCGCACTCGACGACGCCGTCTCGCGGGCGGCCCGCGTGCTGCACGACGAGGGCCTCGCGCCGGGCGACCG
The DNA here is from genome assembly GCF_050510915.1 of Streptomyces odontotermitis. Taxonomy (NCBI): domain Bacteria; kingdom Bacillati; phylum Actinomycetota; class Actinomycetes; order Kitasatosporales; family Streptomycetaceae; genus Streptomyces; species Streptomyces odontotermitis. Next base: position 10,888 of record NZ_JBNJLS010000007.1, read on the forward strand.
CGTCGCCGCCTACGCCCACAACTCGGACGCCTACCTGATCGGCTTCCTCGCCTGCGCCCGCGCGGGCCTGGTGCACGTCCCGGTCAACCAGAACCTCACCGGCGAGGAACTCGCCTACATCGTCGGCCAGTCGGGCAGCTCCCTGGTCCTCACCGACCCGGACCTGGCCCCCCGCCTCCCGGGCTCCCTCCGCACCCTCCCGCTGCGCGACGCCGACGACTCGCTCCTCGTCCGCCTCGCCGCGACCCCTCCGTACGACGGTCCGCAGCCCGCCGCCGAGGACCTGGCCCAACTCCTCTACACCTCCGGCACGACGGCCCTCCCCAAGGGCGCGATGATGACCCACCGCGCCCTCGTCCACGAGTACGTGAGCGCGCTGCACGCCCTGGACCTCAGGGAGACCGACCGGCCCGTGCACTCGCTGCCGCTGTACCACTCGGCGCAGATGCACGTCTTCCTGCTGCCCTATCTGGCGGTCGGCGCGGAGAACACGGTCCTGGACGCCCCCGACGCGGGCCGGATCTTCGACCTGGTGGCGGCGGGCCGGGCCGACAGCCTCTTCGCCCCGCCCACGGTCTGGATCGGCCTGTCGAACCACCCCGACTTCGCCACCCGCGACCTGAGCGCGCTGCGCAAGGCGTACTACGGGGCGTCGATCATGCCGGTACCGGTACTGGAGCGGCTGCGCGCCCGCCTCCCGGGCCTGGCCTTCTACAACTGCTTCGGCCAGAGCGAGATCGGCCCCCTCGCCACGGTCCTCGGGCCCGACGAGCACGAGGGCCGCATGGACTCCTGCGGGCGGCCCGTGCTGTTCGTGGAGGCCCGGGTCGTCGACGAGTCGGGCAAGGAGGTGCCCGACGGCACCCGGGGCGAAGTGGTCTACCGCTCCCCGCAGTTGTGCGAGGGCTACTGGGACAAGCCCGAGGAGACCGCGGAGGCGTTCCGCGACGGCTGGTTCCACTCGGGCGACCTCGCGGTGCGCGACGCCGAGGGCTACTTCACCGTCGTCGACCGGGTCAAGGACGTCATCAACTCCGGCGGTGTCCTGGTGGCCTCACGCCAGGTCGAGGACGTCCTGTACCAGCACCCGGAGGTCGCCGAGGCCGCGGTGATCGGGCTCCCGGACGAGCGCTGGATCGAGGCGGTGACGGCGGTGGTCGTCCGCAGGGGCGACGTCACCGAGCCCCAGCTCCTCGCCCACGCACGCGAGCAGCTCGCCCACTTCAAGGCCCCCAAGCGCATCGTGTTCGTGGACGCCCTGCCCCGCAACGCCAGCGGCAAGATCCTCAAGCGGGAGCTGCGGGACCGGCTCAGCGGGGCGTGACCCGGGCGCCGTTGATGACCGCCCGGAAGATCCACGCCAGGCGCTCCTCCGGGGAGCCGGAGACCAGGTCGGAGCCGAGGGCCGCGATGCGGGGGTACGCGGCGGGGTCGGCGTCGCGCACGGCGGTGGCGATCGCGTTGTCCTCGCCCTCGGCCGTCGTGGAGTGGGAGCGGGTGGAGTGTTCGGCCGCCGTCGCCGTGGCCACCTGGAGCAGCACGTCGATCCCCCACGCGGCCTGGGCGTCGGGCACCTCGCCCTCGTGCAGGAGGGCGAGCAGCGCCTCGACCAGGGAGAGGTAGTTCGGGCCCGAGGGGCGGGAGACCAGGGCGGAGTGGGCGAGGCTGGGGTTGTCGAACAGGACGCGTGTGTACGAGTCGAGGACCGCGGCGAGCCGGTCGCGCCAGTCGCCGTCCGCCCGCGCCGGGGTGAGGTCGACCGCGCCGAGGAGCTCTTCGAGGATCGCGGCGTGCAGCTCGGCGGTGTTCGCCACGTACACGTAGAGGGAGGCCGGGCCGGTGTCGAGCTCCTGGGCCAGGCGGCGCATGGTGACGCGCTGCAGGCCCTCGCTCTCCATGAGCCGGACGGCGGTCGCCACGATGCCGTCGTAGGTGAGGGCGGGCTTGGCGGGCCGCTCGCGGCGGCTGCGGGGTGCGGGGGTGCGCGGGCTCATGGGATCCACCGTATCGAACATGTTCGGGGCGAACTGGTTCGCCCCGAACGGGGGTTGTCGCTCACTCCGCGTGCGCGTCCTCGGGCTGCGCGGCCTTGGGGAGGAGACGGACCAGGCCGAGGCAGCCCGTGGTGACGGCGAGCATCACGATCAGGCTGACCGTCATGGCGTGCGCCTGGCCGCCGCCGAGCGTGTGGAAGAACACCGTCGTCATCACGGCCGAGCCGATCGCGCTCGCCAGCTGCTGGATCGCGCTGAGCGACCCGCTGGCGCTCCCGGCCTCCTCCGCGTCGACGTCGCCTAGGGCGATGTCGAAGAGGGTGCCGAAGCAGGACCCCATGCCGAGTCCGATGAGGAGCGTCGCCGGGACGAGCGCCCACACGTTCAGCCCGGTCCCGTAGGCGAGGACGAGCCCGAGGGTCCAGGCGCCGCCGAGGAGGGTGAGCACGAGGCCCGCGAGGATGAGGTTGCGCCCGAGCTTCGGCATCAGCGGCCGCACCGCGAACGCGGCGATGATGATGCCGACGGCGATGGGGCTGAGGGAGAGCGCAGCGCCGGTCGGGGTGCGGCCCATGCCTTCCTGGAGGAAGAGCGAGATCACGTACATCAGGCCGCTGACCACGGCGAAGTACGCGAGGCCCATGATCAGGCCGGAGGTGAAGCCCCGGTTCTTGAGGAGCGTGGGCCGCAGCAGCGGGTCGGCGGCGGTGCGCTGCCGGAGGCAGAAGAGGCCGAACGCGACGGCGCCGACGACGAGGCAGCCGACGGGGAGCGCGCCCCAGCCGTCGGTGGAGCCCTCGATGAGGCCGAACATCAGCGTGCCCATGGTGAGCGCGAGCAGTCCGGAGCCGACCCCGTCGATGACGGTGGACCGCTCGCCCCGGCCCCGGGGCAGGATGCGGACCGCGGCGACGAGGGCGGCGGCGCCGAGCACGATGTTGATGAGGAACATGAAGCGCCAGCCGGCCGCGTCCACCAGAAAGCCGCCGAGCACGGGCCCGCCGACCGTGGCCACGCCGAGCAGCGGCCCGAAGACGCTGAACGCCTTGCGCATCATGTCGCGGTCGAAGTGCCGCGTCATGATCGCGATGCCCTGGGGGATCATCAGCGCCCCGAAGGAGCCCTGGAACAGGCGGGCCGCGATGATCATGCCCGGGTCCGCGGAGAGCCCGCAGGCCGCCGAGGCGAGCGTGAAGCCCGCGAGCCCGGCGAGGAAGACGCGGCGCTGCCCGAACTTGTCGCCGAGGCGTCCGCCGAGCACCAGGAGCACGCCCATCGCGAGCGCGTAACTGGAGCCGAGCCACTTGATGAGGCCCTCGCCGCCGCCGATGTCCCGGGCGATCGTGGGCGCGGCGATGTTGGTGAGCGTGGAGTCGAGCAGGTCCATGGCGTCGGCCGCGAGGACCACGCCGAGGATCGCCCACATCACCTTGGTGGACAGCCGTGCGGGGGCCGCCTGCCCGGAGGCCGTGGCGGCGGCCGTGGCGGTTGTGGTGTCGGTGGACATGGCGACCACCCCTTTCCTGGTGCGAACGCGAGGCGCGCACGGGTGCGCGAACGAACACGTCCACCATAACGAACATGTTCGTAGCGAACAAGTTCGTCAAGGTTTGTTAGGGGTGTGGGGTGGTGCGCGGGGCCGTGTCGGAGGTGGTGGGCGCGGCGGTGCCCCGGCCGGGGTGCCGGGCCGCCGCGGCGGCGATGCGCTCGGCCTTCTCGGCGGCTTCGGTGAGCAGCGGCTCGTACCGGTCGAGGGTGGCGCGGAGCCGGGGGTCGGTGCGGGCGCGCAGGAACTCCTCCTGCAGGGCGGCGAGTTGGCGGTGGATGCGGCGGCGCAGCAGGTGCTGGTCGAGGGGGTCGGGTGCGGGGGTGCGGGCGTGCTCCGCGTAGGCGGCGAGGTCGTGGTGGAGGGCGGCGAGCCGGTCCGGCACATGCGGGGCGCGGTGCTCGGGCCAGAGGAGATAGCCGACGACGAGGGCGATCGCGCAGCCCACCAGGGTGTCGAGGAGCCGGGCGCCCAGCAAGGTCGTCCCCTGGTGTCCCATCCGGTCGGCCAGCAGGATCATGATCGGGGTCAGACAGAGGGTCTGGAGCGCGTAGTTGCGGCGCCCGACGGCCTGCAGCGCGGCGGTGAACACCACGACGGCGGCGATGCGCGGCCAGGCGCCGGGCAGCACGGTCAGCGCCGCGTACCCGACGAGCAGCCCGCCCACGGTGCCCAGACAGCGCAGCAGGGTGCGCCCGGTGACGGTGCCCAGATCGGGCCGGACGATCAGTGCAACGGTGAGCACGAGCCAGGGCGCCCGGGGGAGCGAGGTGAGCGAGGCGACCGTCTGCGCGGCGGTGACGCAGGCGGTCAGGCGCAGGGCGTACTGCCAGGACTCGGGGTCGCGCAGCGTGCGGCCGAGCGCGGTGCGCAGCCGGGTGCGGACGGGGGCGTGGGGGCCGAGGCGGCGAGGGGCGACGGGATCCGGACGGGTGGGCCGGGCGTCGCCATCCGGGGCGGCGTGGTCCAGGACGGTGTGGTCGAGGGCGGCGCGCAGGGCGCGGTCCTGCGGGGTGCGGGGCGCCGGGAGGCTGCCGAACTCGGCCTCCGGGGCGCCCCGTTCGACGGCGTCGGCGAGGGACCGCAGGGCCTGGGCGTACTCCGGCGGGGGCGGGCTCGGGGCGTGCCGGACGGCGGGCGCGGCGGCGATGACCTCGACCAGCGCGTCGAGCCGCGCGGTGAGGACGGCCGGGACGGAGCGGGCCCGTGGCGGACGCAGCCGCCGTACGACGAGGAGGTCGTAGGCGTGGTTCATGGCGCTGGTGACGGTGCGGCGGGCCTGCGGCCAGGGGGAGGGTTCGGGGGTGGGCGACGTGTTGCCGGCCGGCTCGCGGTGGACGGGCGAGTCGGGTGTGGGCTCGCGGTGGGTCGGCTCGTGGTCGGTGGGCGCGCGGTCGTCCGGATCGCGGCCGGGTGCCCGGTGGCCGGTTGGCTCGCGGCCGGCCTTCGCGCTCCCGGCGGCGCCCCGCCCCGCCTCCAGCAACCCCGCCACCGCCCGGTACGCCTCCGCGACCGCCGTCCGCTCCGCGCGGTGGCGGCGCAGCGGCCACGGCGCCAGGGACAGCAGCATCAGGGGAAGCCCACCGGCGAGGAACAGGAGCGGCTGCTGCCACCACGGGCCCGTCGGCGGCATGCCCAGGCCCATGATCGAGGCGAGCAGCAGCACCAGGCCCGCCATCGAACTGACCCTCCCCAGCGTGGAGATGAGGCCCGAGACGACGGCCACCACGGCCATCAGCACGATCGCCGCCCACGCCTGCCCACCCGTGAGCCGCCCCAGGGCAAGCCCGATCGCGCCGCCGAGCTGGGGCAGGAACAGGGACAGCGCCCGCACCCGGTAGGAGCCGGAGCCGATGTCGTCCAGGGCGGCGCCATAGGCACCGAGCGCCGCGGCCGCGCCCGCCACCGGATGACCGGTCGCCTGGCCCACCGCGAGCGGGACGAGGATGCCCGCCCCGCCGCGCGCCACAAGGGCTCGGTCGACCGGGTGGGGCCGCCCGCGCAGAGCGTGCCGCCACCACGGCGTCGGCGCCGGTGGAGAAGGGGAGGGGGAAGGGGTGCGGGGGTGTGCCGGGTCGGTCATCAGTAGCGCATGTCCATCGCGGCCCGGACCTCGTCCAGGGTGGCCTCGGCCACGGCGTTGGCCCGCTCGTTGCCGGTGCGCAGGACCTTCCGTACGTACGAGCGGTCCGCGGCGAACTGCTCCCTGCGCGCCCGCAGCGGCGCGAGGTGCTCGTTGACCGCCTCGGTCACCGTCCGCTTGAGCGCGGCGCCGCCGCCGTCGCCGATCTCCGCGGCGACCTCGTGCGGGTCCCGGTCCTGGCACAGGGCGGCGAGCAGCACGAGGCTGGAGACCTCGGGGCGGTGCTCCGGGTCGTACGTGATCTGCCGCGTCGCATCGGTCTTCGCGCCCTTGATGAGCCGCGCGGTCTCGTCGGCGGTCGCGGACAGGGAGATCGCGTTGCCCCGGGACTTGCTCATCTTCGTGCCGTCCGTGCCGAGCAGCAGCGGCGCGGCCGAGAGCAGCGCGTCGGGCTCCGGAAAGACCTGTCCGTAACGGGAGTTGAAGCGCCGGGCCACGGTGCGGCTCACTTCGAGGTGCGGCAACTGGTCCTGTCCCACGGGCACCACGTTGGCCTTGCAGAAGAGGATGTCGCACGCCTGGTGGACCGGATAGGTGAACATCAGGCCGCTCACCGCCGACTGCCGGGAGTGCGCGATCTCGTCCTTGACGGTGGGGTTGCGGCCCAGCTCGGAGAAGGAGACCAGCGAGAGGAACGGCAGCATCAGCTGGTTGAGGGCGGGCACCGCGCTGTGCGCGAAGACCGTGGAACGCTCGGGGTCGATGCCGCAGGCCAGATAGTCGAGGACCAGGTCCTCGACGTGTTCGGCGAGGTGGTCGGCGACGTCCCGGTCGGTCAGCACCTGGTAGTCGGCCACCAGGATGAACGTGTCCACGCCCAGGTCCTGGAGGCGGACGCGGTTGCGCAGGGTGCCGAAGTAGTGGCCCAGGTGGAGGGCGCCGGTGGGGCGGTCGCCGGTCAGCACCCGGAAGGAACCTGGCTCGCGTCGCAGCCGGTCCTCCAGCTCGGCCGTGCTGGTCGTGCTGGTCGTGGCGGCCGGACCGGCCTGGCCGGTCGTGGTGGTCTCGCCGGTCGTGCCGGTCGAAGGGGTCGAGGTGCTCATGGGCTTCTCCTGCCGTCGGGGTCGAAGGCCGCCGCCGGACGGGCAGGTGCTGTGAGGAAGAAGCACAGACCGGACCGTCCGCGTGAACGGCCCGGGGTATGCCTTGTGGGTGGCCGCTCCTAGAGGGAGCGCCACCAGCAGAGACAAGGCGTGTTGGGCATGCGGACATGCTAGCGCGTGAACGCGCGGGCGACGCAGGGTCTTTGTCCCCTCACTTCCCCCGGCCGAGAGTCACCCGCAGCTCGTACCGGTCGGCCCGGTAGGTCTCCCGGCTGTCGGCGCACGGGGCGCCGCCGGCGTCGTGGGAGAGGCGGGTCGTGTGCAGGACCGGCGCCGGAGCGGAGAGGTCGAGGTGGCGGCGCTCCTGGGCGGTGGCGAGGGCGGCGCGGGCCGTGTACCGGGCGGTCGCCGGGGCGTGCCCGGCCGCGGTGAGGAGCGCGAACAGGGAGGCGCTCGTGAAGTCGGCGTCGGCGAGCGCGGGCGCCACGGCGGCGGGGACCAGGTCGTGCGAGACGCAGACCGGGAGCCCGTCGAGGGAACGCAGCCGGTGCAGCTCGAACACGGCGGCACCGGTGGGCAGTTGGAGCCGCTCGGCCTCCTCCGAGCGTGCCTTGCGGGTCCGGGTGAGCAGGACGCGGGCGGTGACGGCGCGGCCGAGGCGGCGGTTGACGTCCGCGAACCCGGCGAGGGCCGAGGCGTCCGCCGCGTGCGTGAAGCCGACGTCGGCGACCCGCCACCCGCGCCGGGGCGACGAGTCGACGAGGCCCTCCTCCTTGAGCGCGGTCAGGGTGCGGCGCAGCGTGACGCGGCTGACGGCGAGCTGTTCGCACAGATACCGCTCCGAAGGCAGCCGCTGGCCGGGGGCGAGGGCGCCGGTCGCGATGGCGTGCGCCAGGGACTGCTTCGCGAGGAGATACGGGGGCTGGGCGCCGTCCGCCGGTACGGGATCGAAGCGGGGGGCGCCGGGCTGTCGACCGTCCGGGGGCGTCGCGTCTCGGGGCATCGAGGGGCCTCTCTGCGGTGCGGGGGCGTGCCGTGTGCGTGTTTCGGCTCAGGGCCCGAGGGGGGCGGTACGGGGGCCGAAGGACCCCCGTCCAACTGGTATGGCTCTGGTATATCTGGAAGAGCAGGCAGGGGGGACACGCCACGCCGGGACCGCGGCACCGAACCGCGGCCGCCCGGCAGCCGCCTCCGACCGGAAGGACCCACACATGTCCCGCATCCTCGACCTGGACAGCACCCAGCTGGCAGCCCTGCGCGGCCGCGCCCTGACCGCCTCCGTCGCCGCCAGTGAGGGCCGCGCCGTCGTCGGCGAGGTCTGGCCCGGCACCGCGATGCTCGCCAGTGCGCACGAGACCGGCGGCGTCTCCAACATCGAGCTGGTGGCCGCCTTCGGCGGTGACATCGTCATCCTCAACATGCTGGAGAAGGTCTTCGACGGCGAGCGCTGGAACCTGCCCGTCCTCGGCGAGTTCGCCTCCCTCGCGGACCTCGCCGACTTCGTGGGCCGCCCCATCGGCGTCAACCTCGAACCGGGCGACGTGCCCGAGGGGCGCAAGGCCACCGACGACAACGCCCGCCGCCTCGTCGACCAGGGCGCCGCCCTGCTGTGCGTGACCGCCAACCCGGCCACCGGCGCCGACCTCGCCGACATCGCCCGCACCAGCGAGCGGCTGCGCGCCGCGCTCGGCGACGACGCGGCGATCTGGTCCGGCAAGATGCACATGGCCGGGCGCTCCGAGCCCCTGGACGCGGTCGGGATGACGGCCGTGGCCGAGGCCGGGGCCGACGGCGTCCTGGTGCCGCTGCCCGGCACCGTGCCCGGCGTCACCCGGGAGATCGCCGCCGAGGCCGTGCGCGGCATCCACGCAGCCGGGGCCATCGCCATGGGCACCATCGGCACCAGCCAGGAGGGCTCGCACCGGAACCTCGTGCCCCAACTCGCCCTGACCGCCAAGGAGATCGGCGTCGACGCCCACCACATCGGCGACGCCTACGTCGCCGGGGCCATGGACCCCGAGTTCCTCTACGCCTACTCGGTGGCGATCCGCGGCCGCCGCCACACCTGGCACCGCATGGGCCGCAACGGCCGCAAGCGCGGCTGAGCGCCCGCGCCGGCGCCCGCGAGCGGTCCGCGCCCGGGCGACGTGCGGCCGACCCACCCCCGTCGGATCATGGAAGACCGGTTCGGCGCAAGAGCCGGGGCCACGGACGGGAGGACGCCGGTGGAGCTGGACTCCTCGTCGCCGCGGCCGCTGCTGTCCGTGGCGCCCGATACGGTGCTCGCGGCCGCGGGGGCGGCCGCCGCGGCCGCACCCCTGGGCCGCGAGTACCGGATCCTGCGGCAGATCGTGGAGGGCACACAGGCCGGCGTCGCGGTCCTCGACACCCGCCTCCGCTACCTGTACGTCAACCCGCACATGGCCCGCATGAACGGCCTGCCCGCCGCCGCGCACCTGGGCCGCACCCTCGCCGACGTCGTGCCCGGCGTGTCCCGGCCCGAGGAGGTCCTGCGCGCGGTGCTGCGCGACGGGCGCCCCCGTGAGCTGGTCGGCTCGGGCCGCACCCGGGCCATGTCCCCGTACGAGCACCGGGTGTGGCGCAGCACGTACCACCGGCTGTACGGCCCGGACGGCGCGGTCGTCGGGGTGGTGGGCATCGGCCTGGAGGTCAGCCAGCCGCGCCAGTACCTGCGGAACCTGGAGCGCGCGCATCTGCGCATGACCCGGCTGCACACCGCCGAGGCGCGGATCGGCACCACCCTGGACACCGACACCACGTGCCAGGAGCTCGCCGACTTCGTGGTGCCGGGGCTCGCGACCGGCGCGACCGTCGAGCTGGTCGTCGAGGACGTGCCGGGGCGGCCCTGCCGGGTTCCCGCGGGCGTCACGCGGCTGCGGCGGGCGGCCGTGAGCGCGCAGGAGGGGTTCCGGGAGAAGCTGCGGCCGCTCATCGACGGCGGCGACGGGGACGACGGAGCCGGGGGCGAGTACACCGATCACGGCCCGGACTCGCCGGTGCGCGGCTGTCTGGAGGGCGGGCGGCCCCTGCTGCGGAACCTGCCGGTGACCGGGCCCGTGCCCGGCCCCGACGGGGAGCGGGCGGGACACGGGCCCGACGAGGAGCGGGCCGCCCGCTACCGCGCCGCGGGCGTCCACTCGGTCCTGGTCGTGCCCCTGGCCACCGGGGAGCGGACGATCGGCACACTCGCGATGGTCCGGCTCTGGCCCGCGCCCGCCTTCACCCGCGACGACACCGCGGTGGCGCAGGAGCTCGCCGAGCGGGCGTCGCGGGCCCTGGAGCGCTCCCTGCAGTTCGCCCGGGAGCACACCATGGCCCTCGAACTCCAGCGGGCGCTGCTCAGCGAACCGTCCGTGCCGCACCCGAACCTGGAGACGGCATCGCGCTATCTGCCCGCCGACGACAGCGCCGTGGTCGGCGGCGACTGGTTCGACTCGCTCGCCCTGCCCGAGGGGCGCAACCTCTTGGTCATCGGGGACGTGATGGGGCACGGGGTGGAGGCGGCCGTGGCCATGAGCCACTACCGGTCCATGCTGCGCGCCCTCGCCGCCACCGGACTGCCGCCGCACCAGGTCCTCGCCCAGGCCGACCACATGGTCGCGGCCTCCGGCTTCGACCGCGTCGCCACCTGTCTGCTCGCGCTCGGCGACTCGGCCGCGGGCACGATGACGTACGCGAACGCGGGCCATCTGCCACCGCTCCGGCTCACCCCGCAGGGCCGGGCCGAGCTGCTGCCCCTGGCGGCCGGGCCCCCGCTCGGCACCGGGCTCGGCGGCTACGAGAGCGTCGTGCGGCCCGCCCTGCCCGGGGGCACCCTGCTGCTCTACACCGACGGTCTGGTGGAGCGCAGGGGCGAGGACATCGACACCTCGCTCACCCGCCTGACCCGCCTGCGGCTTGGTGCCGGGGACGGCCTGGAGCAGATCCTCGACGACGTCCTCGCCCAACTCACCGACGGGCGGGCCCACGACGACATCGCCCTGCTCGCGGCCCGGCAGCGCGCCAGGCCCGAGAGCTGAGCGCCCGGTTCACGAAGGGGCCCGGCCTACTCGACCAGCGACTGCGTGCCGATCACCGACAGCAGCGCGAGCCGCTCGGCGTCCTCGCTGCCGGGCTCGGCCGTGTAGACCATGACGCGCACGTCGCTGCCCGCGACCGTGAGCACGTCGCAGTCCAGCGTGAGGGCGCCCACCTCCGGGTGCGCGATCGTCTTGCGCGACGCCTCGTGGCGGCCGACCGCCCCCGTGTCCCACAGCCCCGCGAACCGCTCGCTGTGCGCGCGCAGTTCGGCGATCAGGCGCCGCAGCCGCCGGTCCGCCGGATAGCGGCGCGCGGCCTCGCGCAGATCGCCGACCACCGCGCTCTCCAGGGCCTCCTGCGACTGCGTGGTGTGCCGCACCCGCTCGTTGGTGCCGAGGAAGGTCCGCCACGCGCCGTTGCGCTCCCGGCCGTGCCGCTCGCCCATCAGCGCCGTGTACAGCGGATTGGTCAGCAGCAGCGTCCACGAGGCGTCGGAGACCGCGACGGGCGTCCCGGTCAGCCGGTCCAGCATCCGGTGCACGCTCGGCGTGATGTACGCGGGCACGGTGCCCTGCCCCGGAGGTACGAGCCCGGCGGCGTGGAACAGCCGCTCGCGCTCGGCGCCCGACAGACGCAGCGCCCGCCCCAGCGCCTCGACGACCTGCTCCGAGGGGTTGGCGGCGCGGCCCTGTTCCAGGCGGGTCACATAGTCGACGGAGATCCCGGCCAGCAGCGCGAGCTCCTCGCGGCGCAGCCCGGCCGCGCGGCGGTGCCCGCCCGCCGGGAGCCCGGCCGCAGCAGGGGAGACCCGGTCGCGCCGGTGCCGCACCATCCGCCCGAACTCCGTGGTCGCCATGCCCCCACTGTGCACCGCCGCGCGCCGCTCTTCCTGGTACTGCGAGTCCCAGGAAGACCGGACTCCTGGCTCCCCCCGCCCGGCCGCCGCAGGCTGGACCCATGACCACCACACTGATCACCGGAGCCAACAAGGGTCTCGGCCTCGAGACCGCCCGCCGGCTCGTCGCCGCGGGGCACACCGTCTACATCGGCAGCCGCGACGCCGGACGCGGCCGCCGCGCCGCGGAGCAGCTCGGCGCGCGCTTCGTCCAGCTGGACGTCACCGACGACGCGTCCGTGGCGGCCGCCGCCAGGACCGTCGAGGCCGACGGCGGGCTCGACGTCCTCGTCAACAACGCGGGTATCGAGTCGCGCGGCCCGGACAACGGCATGATCGGTGCCGCCGAGCTGACCGCCGACATGATGCGGGAGACCTTCGAGACGAACGTCTTCGGCGTGGTGCGCGTCCTGCACGCGTTCCTGCCGCTCCTCGCCCGCTCGGCCGCCCCGGTCGTCGTCAACGTCAGCAGCGGCCTGGCCTCGCTCGCCCATGCCACCGACCCGGACCACCCGGCCCACGGCTACCCGGGCGTCGCCTACCCCGCCTCGAAGACGACGGTCAACATGCTCACCGTCCAGTACGCGAAGGCGTTCCCGACGATGCGGATCAACGCGGTGGAGCCCGGCTTCACCAAGACCGACCTGAACGGGAACACCGGCGTCCAGACCGTCGAGGAGGGCGCCGAGATCATCGTGCGGATGGCGCTGGTGGGCGCGGACGGACCGACCGGCGGCTACGTCGACGCCCGGGGCACCCTGCCCTGGTAGCCGAACCCCGTCCCTAGGGGAGGGCGCCCGCGAGGACCGTCGTCACGACCTTCCGTACGGCATCGGCCGTGGGCGGCGTCGCGTGCCGGTCGGCGAAGAGCAGGTGCCCGGCGCCGACCAGCGTGGGCGCGAGCGTGCCGACGTCGGCGTCCGCCGCGAGCCGGCCCTGTGCGCGCTCGGCGTCCAGGTAGGCGGCGAGCATCGCGGTGGCCTCCGTCAGGAGGGGGATGCCGACCGGGGTGAACTGCCGCAGCCGGGCGCGCAGTTCGTCCCGCGAGGTGATGAGGCCGACGATCGCGACGGCGACCGACTCGAAGAGGTCGGTGAGGGTCTCGGCGAGGCGGTCCGCGACGTCGGCGGTCCCGGCGGCCGAGCACAGGGCGGCGCGTCGCCCCTCGATCCGGGCGACCCGGTCGCGGACGAGCTCGGCGAGGAACGCGTCGAAGTCGTCGAAGTGCCGGTGCAGGACGCCCTTGGCGCAGCCCGCCTCGGCCGTGACGGCCCGGCTGGTCAGGGCGCTCGGGCCGTCCCGGAGCAGGACGCGTTCGGCGGCCCCGAAGAGCTGCTCGCGGGGGTCACGGATGGCCACGCCGGTCGGCACCGGAACGTCCTCCTTCTCGACGAGTGGGCATGTGCCCGCTTATGGTGGGCACATGCCCACTATACCGCCGGAGCGCGGCCCGCTCCGGGAGACGACCCGTGCGCAAGAGCCCCACCAGGCACGGGAGATGGCGGAGTCCTTCGGCACGGACCCGGCCCGCTACGACCGCGCCCGCCCCCGCTACCCCGACGCCCTGATCGAGCGGATCGTCGCCCGGGGCGAGGGGCCCGGCCGCCCGGACGTCCTCGACGTGGGCTGCGGCACCGGCATCGCCGCCCGTCAGCTCCAGGCCGCCGGGGCGCGGGTGCTCGGCGTCGACGTGGACGCGCGCATGGCCGCCTTCGCGCGCGAGCGCGGCCTCGACGTGGAGGTGGCCGCCTTCGAGACCTGGGACGCCGCGGGCCGTACCTTCGACGCCGTCGTGGCCGGGCAGACCTGGCACTGGATCGACCCGGTCGCGGGCCCGGCCAGGGCCGCCGACGTGCTCAGGACCGGCGGGCGCCTGACCGTGTTCTGGAATGTGTTCCTGCCCGCGCCCCAGGTGGCCGTGGCCTTCGCCGAGGTCCATCAGCGGGTCCTGCCCGACGCCCCGTTCAACCCCTGGACGAAGTCTACGGCCGACGGCTACGCGCCGCTCCTCGCCAAGGTGTCGGAGGGCATACGGGAAGGGGGCGCCGGACGGTTCGACGGCCCCGAGGAGTGGCGCCACGACTGGGAGCGGACCTATCCGCGCGACGCGTGGCTGGAGCAGCTGCGCACCGGCGGGGACGCCTCCCGCATTCCCGCCGACAAGCTGGAGTTGCTGCTCGCGGGCGTCGGCGAGGTCATCGACGGGATGGGCGGCGCGTTCACCATGCCGATCCGCACGATCGCCCTCACGGCGGTGCGCACGGCGAGCGGCTGAGGCGCGCCGGGTTCAGCCCTTGTCCCGCAGGTCCACGATCCGCTTGAACTTCCCCACCGAGCGCTCGATGGTCTCCGGGTCGACGATCTCCACGGCCACCGACACCCCGAGGTCGTCCTTGACCGCCGCCGCGATCTCCCGGGCCGCGGCCTGACGCCGCTCCGGCGTCGTGTCGGCGCGGGCCTCCGCGCGGACGGTCAGCGCGTCCATGCGGCCCTCGCGGGTCAGCCGGAGCTGGAAGTACGGGGCGACCCCCGGGGTGCGCAGCACGATCTCCTCGACAGCCGTCGGGAAGAGGTTGACGCCGCGCAGGATCACCATGTCGTCGCTGCGGCCGGTGACCTTCTCCATCCGGCGGAAGATCCGCGCCGTGCCGGGCAGCAGCCGCGTCAAGTCCCTGGTCCGGTACCGGATGACGGGCATGGCCTCCTTGGTGAGCGAGGTGAAGACCAGCTCGCCGCGCTCGCCGTCCGGCAGCACCTCGCCCGTGATGGGGTCCACGACCTCCGGGTAGAAGTGGTCCTCCCAGATGTGCAGTCCGTCCTTGGTCTCCACGCACTCCTGCGCGACACCCGGGCCGATCACCTCCGACAGGCCGTATATGTCGACCGCGTCGATCGCGAACCGCTCCTCGATCTCGCGCCGCATCCCCTCCGTCCACGGCTCGGCGCCGAAGATGCCGACCCGCAGCGACGTCGTGCGCGGGTCGATGCCCTGCCGCTCGAACTCCTCCAGGAGCGTCAGCATGTACGAGGGGGTGATCATGATGATCTCGGGGCGGAAGTCCTCGATGAGCCGCACCTGGCGCGCGGTCATGCCGCCCGACGCGGGGATGACCGTACAGCCGAGCCGCTCCGCCCCGTAGTGCGCGCCGAGGCCGCCCGTGAACAGGCCGTATCCGTACGCCACATGGACCTTGTCGCCGGGCCGGCCGCCCGCCGCGCGGATCGAGCGGGCCACCACGTCCGCCCACATCGTGAGGTCCTGCTCGGTGTAGCCGACCACCGTGGGCTGTCCCGTGGTGCCGCTCGACGCGTGCAGGCGGCGCACCTCGGACTGCTCCACCGCGAACATCCCGAAGGGGTAGTTGGCGCGCAGATCCGCCTTCGTGGTGAACGGGAACCGGGCCAGGTCGGCGAGCGACTGGCAGTCCTCGGGGCGCAGGCCCGCCTTGTCGAAGGCGGCGTGGTAGTGCGGCACGTTCTCGTACGCGTGCAGCAACGTGTCCTGGAGACGCTCCAGTTGGAGGGTGCGAAGCTCCTCCGGGCCGAGCCGTTCCGCCGCGTCAAGCGAAGCCGTCATGGGGAGCCTCTCCCTCCGGAAGGGTCGACCGATCATTCGTTCGTCGATCTTCGTCCGAGGTCAGTAATTCAGGAGCGAGGGCGGGCGTCAAGAGATCGCGCGGTGACGATTCGGCCTGGTGGGCGCGGGGTGCGGACCGGGTTCGCGGGGTGCGTGATGGCATGTGGCACGGGGCAGGAGCCAGTGGCAACGGCACGTAGCATGCCGCCGGTCCGCACCGATCGCGAAGGGGACACCCGTGCAGCACACCGCCTCGTCCACCGCCCGCCGCGCCCTGACCGTGGGAGCCCTGGTCTGCGCCCTGCTCGCGGGGGAGGGCGCGGCCGTCGCCGCGTCCGCGCCGCCGGCTCCCCGTCACGCCTCCGCGCCCGCGCACAGCGGTCCGTACGGCGAACTGAGGACCCTCGCCGACCTCTCCGCCCAGCGCCTGGCCACCTCCGACCTGGTCGCCGCCGCCAAGTACGGCACGGACAGCCCCATCGACGACCCGGCCCGCGAGCGGCAGGTCCTGGACGACGTGGCACGGCAGGCGCGGGAGCTCGGGGCCGACCCGGCGGCGACGGTGCGGATCTTCCGGGACCAGATCGAGGCCAGCAAGGTCGTGCAGCGTGGCCTGTTCCGGCGGTGGGACGCGCACCCCGAGCAGGCGCCGGCGGAGCGGCCCGACCTCGCCGAGGTGCGCAAGGAGATCAACCGGATCAACGGTGAACTGGTGGGCGCCATCGCGCGGTCGGGGTCCGCGCGCTCGGCGCCGTGGTGTGCGGGGCTGCTGACCGCCGGTGCCGCGCACGTCCGCCACGAGCGGCACCTGGACGGCCTGCACGCGCTCGCCCTGGCCCGCTCGCTGCGGTCGGTGTGCACGGTCACCGGCAGTCAGGGCTGACTCAGTCCCGCACCGCCGCCGCCCCCGCCGCCACCGACTTCGCCCAGCGGTAGTCCGCCTTGCCGCTGGGGGAGCGCTGGATGCGGTCGGTGAAGACGACCGCCCGGGGGATCTTGTACCCGGCGAGGCGGGTGCGGCAGTGGGTCTGGACGGACGTCAGGTCCAAGGGGTCCGCGCCGTCGCGGAGTTGGACGACCGCGGCGACGCGGTTGCCCCAGCGCTCGTCGGGCACCCCGGCCACCAGCGCGTCGTAGATGTCGGGGTGGGACTTGAGTGCCTGCTCGACCTCTTCCGGATAGACCTTCTCGCCGCCGGTGTTGATGCACTGCGAGCCGCGGCCGAGGACGGTCACGATGCCCTGGTCGTCGACGGTGGCCATGTCGCCGAGGAGCACCCAGCGCACGCCGTCGCGCTGGAAGAAGGTCTCGGCCGTCTTCTTCGGGTCGTTGTAGTAGCCGAGCGGTACATGGCCGCGCTGGGCGATGCGGCCCACCTCGCCGACCGGCACGGGCTCGTACGAGCCCGGGTCCACCACGATCGTGCGTTCGTTGACCTCCAGGCGGAAGCCCTTCTCCGGGCCCGAGTCGTCCGTCGCCTTGCCGTTGGAACCCGACTCGGACGAGCCGAAGTTGTTCAGGAGCAGCACGTTCGGCACCAGCTCCTGGAACTGGGCGCGCACGGACTCCGACATGATCGCGCCCGACGACGAGACGCTGAACAGGGAGGAGAGGTCCGTGCCCTTGAGCGGGCCGGTCAGGGCGTCGATGAGCGGCCGCAGCATGGCGTCGCCCACCAGGGAGATGCTGGAGACCTTCTCCTTCTCGATGGTGCGCAGCACCTCTTCGGGCACGTACTTGCGGTGGATGACCACCCGCTGGCCGTAGTTGAAGGCGATGAACGAGGTGAGCGTCGAGGTGCCGTGCATCAGCGGGGGAGCGGGGAAGAAGGTGAGGCCGGGGCTGTTCTTCGCGACGCGCTCGGCCAGTTCCTCGGGCCGGCTCACCGGGTCGCCCGTCGGCTCGCCGCCGAAGAGCCCCGCGAAGAACAGGTCCTCCTGGCGCCACATGACGCCCTTCGGCATGCCGGTGGTGCCGCCGGTGTAGATGATGAACAGGTCGTCGGCGGAGCGCGGGCCGAAGCCGCGCGTGGGCGAGCCCGCTGCCTCCGCGTCCTTGAACGGCGTGACGTCCAGGGGAGGGGCGTCCTCGGGAGGGGGCCCCACCCGCACGAGGTGCCGCAGCTTCTCCGTCTGCGGCAGGGCGGCGGCCACGCGCGCGGTGAACTCCGCGTCGAAGACGAGCGCCGCGAGGTCCGCGTCCCGGTAGAGGTAGATCAACTCCTCTTCCACGTACCGGTAGTTGACGTTCACCGGCACGAGGCGCGCCTTGAGGCAGGCGAGCACCGTCTGGAGGTACTCGACGCCGTTGTAGAGGTGCAGGCCCAGGTGCTCGCCCGGCTTGAGGCCGCTGTCGATCAGGTGGTGGGCGATGCGGTTGGCGGCCGCGTCGAGTTCGGCGTAGGTGAGGCGGCGCTCCGCCCCCGTCCCGGGGTGGTCGATGTACACGAGCGCCTCGCGGTCGGGGACCACGTCGACGACCGACTCGAACAGGTCGGCAAGGTTGTACTCCACCGCTCCTCCTGACCCCGGCTGCTACTGACTCGGCGGTCATTAGAGCGCCGCGGGCGAGAAGTGGGAAGGGGGCGGGGCAAGAAATCTGACTGACTGTCAGAAAGCTATTGAAGTGAACCCCCCACTCCTGCAACCTGTTCTAGGTCTCGAGACGGGAGGACGGCAATGGGTGGGACGGAACACCTGACCGTGCGGCGCGAGGGCGCCACGCTGGTGCTCACTTTGAACAGGCCGGAGGCGAAGAACGCGCTCTCGCTTCCGCTGCTCGTGGGCCTGTACGACGGCTGGCTCGAAGCCGACGCGGACGACTCGATCCGCTCGGTCGTACTGACGGGCGCGGGCGGCGACTTCTGCGCGGGCATGGACCTCAAGGCCCTCGCGGGCAAGGGCATGGACGGACAGGCGTACCGGGACCGCATGAAGGCCGACCCCGATCTGCACTGGAAGGCGATGCTCCGCCACCACCGGCCGCGCAAGCCGGTCGTCGCGGCGGTCGAGGGCTACTGCGTCGCGGGCGGCACGGAGATCCTCCAGGGCACCGACATCCGCGTGGCCGGGGAGTCCGCGACGTTCGGGCTCTTCGAGGTCAAGCGCGGGCTCTTCCCCATCGGCGGCTCCACGGTCCGGCTGCCCCGGCAGATCCCCCGCACCCACGCCCTGGAGATGCTCCTGACCGGCCGCCCGTACACGGCCGCGGAGGCCGCCGCGGTGGGGCTCGTCGGGCATGTGGTCCCGTCGGGGACGGCGCTGGACAAGGCGCTGGAGATCGCCGGACAGATCAACGCGTGCGGGCCGCTCGCCGTGGAGGCGATCAAGGCTTCGGTGTACGAAGCCGCCGAGATGACCGAGTCCGAGGGTCTCGCGGCCGAGCTCAAGCGGGGGTGGCCGATCTTCGACACGGCCGACGCGAAGGAGGGGGCGAAGGCGTTCGCCGAGAAGCGGGATCCGGTGTACCGGCGCGAGTGAGAGCGCCCCGCGGGGGCGCGGAACCGTGCCGATGTGCGGCTCCGCCGCGTGAGCGCGACCGGCCACAGCGCACCCGCAGAATCTCCGCCCCCCGAAGAGCGTCCCACCCCCGACACCCAGAGAGAAACGGAGCCCGCCCATGGCCCCCACCCCCGCACCGGAGGTGCTACGAGCACCTCTGGTCGTCGAGTTCCCCTTCACCCGCTCCCTCGGCCCCGTCCAGTCCGCCTTCCTCACCGGACTGCGAGAGCGCACCGTCCTCGGCGTGCGGACCGGCGACGGCAAGGTCCTCGTCCCGCCCGTCGAGTACGACCCCGTCACCGCCGAGGAGATACGCGACCTCGTCGAGGTCGGCGCCACCGGGACCGTCACCACCTGGGCCTGGAACCCCGAACACCGGCGCGGGCAGCCCCTGGACGGGCCGTTCGCCTGGGTCCTGGTCAAGCTGGACGGCGCCGACACCGCCCTGCTGCACGCCCTGGACGTCCCCGGGCCCGACGCCGTGCGCACCGGGATGCGGGTGCGGGTCCGGTGGGCCGCCGAACGGGTCGGCGCCATCACGGACATCGCCTGCTTCGAGCCGTACGACGGTCAGGAGGAAGGCCAAGTCGCCCCGCATGACGGGGAGTTCGCCGACGCCGTCAGCGGGATCGTCGCCGAGGCCCGCCTCGACTACACGTACTCCCCGGGCCGCGCCCAGACGGCGTACATCAACGCGCTCGCCGACCGGAAGGCCGTCGGCGAGCGCTGCCCCTCCTGCTCGAAGGTGTACGTCCCGCCGCGCGGCGCCTGCCCCACCTGCGGGGTCGCGACCACGGACCGGGTGGAGGTAGGGCCGCGCGGCACCGTCACCACCTTCTGCATCGTGAACGTCAAGGCCAAGAACCTCGACATCGAACTGCCCTACGTCTACGCGCACATCGCGCTCGACGGCGCCGACCTCGCGCTGCACGGCCGCATCGCGGGCATCCCGTACGACCAGGTCCGGATGGGGCTGCGGGTCGAACCGGTGTGGACCGAGGGCGGGCGCTATCCCGATCACTACCGGCCCACCGGCGAGCCGGACGCCGACTACGACACGTACAAGGAGCTGGTGTAGATGCGAGAGGTAGCGATCGTCGCGTTCGCGCAGAGCGACCACGTGCGCAGCTCCGACGAGCTGTCCGAGGTCGAGATGGTGATGCCGGTCCTGCACCAGGTCCTTCGGCAGACCGGGCTGAAGACCAGCGACATCGGCTTCACCTGCTCCGGCTCCTCCGACTACCTCGCGGGCCGCGCCTTCTCCTTCACGATGACGCTCGACGGGGTGGGCGCCTGGCCGCCGATCTCCGAGTCGCACGTGGAGATGGACGGGGCCTGGGCCATGTACGAGGCGTGGGTGAAGCTGCTGACCGGTGAGGTGGACACGGCCCTCGTCTACGCGTACGGGAAGTCCTCTCCCGGCTCGGTGCGCGACGTGCTGACCCGGCAGCTCGACCCGTACTACGTGGCCCCGCTGTGGCCCGACGCGGTCGCGCTCGCCGCGCTGCAGGCGCAGGCGCTGATCGACGCGGGGGAGACCGACGAGCCCGCGCTCGCCCAGGTCGCCGCGCGCAGCCGGGAGTCCGCGAGCGCCAACTCCCATGCGCAGGTGACGGGTTCGGTGGCACAGGGCGACTACCTGGTGCAGCCGCTGCGCAAGGGCGACTGCCCGCCCGTCAGTGACGGCGCCGTCGCCGTGATCCTCGCCGCCGGTGACCGGGCGCGCGAACTGTGCGAGCGGCCCGCCTGGATCCGCGGCATGGACCACCGCATCGAGGCGCACAGCCTCGGCGTGCGCGACCTCACCGACTCGCCGTCCACCCGGCTCGCCGCCGAACGCGCGGGCGCCTTCGAACGGCCCGTGGAAGTCGCCGAGTTGCACGCCCCGTACACCTCCCAGGAAGTCGTGCTCCGCAAGGCGCTCGGTCTCGGCGACGAGGTGAACGTCAACCCGTCCGGGGGCGCGCTCGCCGCCAACCCGATCATGGCCGCCGGGCTGCTCCGCATCGGCGAGGCGGCCGCCCGGATCCACCGCGGCGCCTGTGACCGCGCCCTCGCCCACGCCACGTCAGGTCCCTGTCTCCAGCAGAACCTGGTGGCCGTCCTGGAAGGAGACGCCCGATGAGCAGCACGACAGGCAAGGAGCCGGTGGCCGTCGTCGGCGTCGGGCAGACCAAACACGTCGCGGCCCGCAAGGACGTCTCCATCGCCGGACTCGTCCGCGAGGCCGCCCAAAGAGCCCTGGAAGACGCCCAGTTGACGTGGGCCGACATCGACGCCGTGGTCATCGGCAAGGCCCCCGACTTCTTCGAGGGCGTCATGATGCCGGAGCTGTACCTCGCCGACGCGCTCGGCGCGGTCGGCAAGCCGATGCTGCGCGTGCACACGGCGGGCTCCGTCGGCGGCTCCACGGCACTGGTCGCGGCGGGCCTCGTCGCGGCCCGGGTCCACGGCACGGTCCTCACCCTCGCCTTCGAAAAGCAGTCGGAGTCCAACGCGATGTGGGGCCTGTCCCTGCCCGTCCCGTTCACCCAGCCGCTCCTCGCGGGCGCGGGCGGCTTCTTCGCCCCGCACGTCCGCGCGTACATGCGGCGCACGGGCGCCCCCGACACGGTCGGCTCCCTCGTCGCGTACAAGGACCGCAGGAACGCCCTGAAGAACCCGTACGCGCACCTCCACGAGCACGACATCACCCTGGAGAAGGTGCAGGCGTCCCCGATGCTGTGGGACCCGGTGCGCTACTCGGAGACCTGCCCGTCCTCGGACGGCGCGTGCGCGATGGTCCTCACCGACCGGGCGGGCGCGGCCCGTTCGCCGAAGCCGCCCGCCTGGATGCACGGCGGCGCGATGCGCAGCGAGCCGACCATGTTCGCGGGCAAGGACTTCGTCTCGCCGCAGGCGGGCAAGGACTGCGCGGCCGACGTCTACCGGCAGGCCGGCATCGCCGACCCGCGCCGCGAGATCGACGCGGTCGAGATGTACGTCCCCTTCTCCTGGTACGAGCCGATGTGGCTGGAGAACCTGGGCTTCGCCGCGGAGGGCGAGGGCTGGAAGCTCACCGAGTCCGGTGTCACCGAGCTCGACGGCGACCTGCCGGTCAACATGTCCGGCGGGGTGCTCTCCACCAACCCCATCGGCGCCTCCGGCATGATCCGCTTCGCGGAGGCGGCGCTCCAGGTCCGCGGGCTCGCGGGTGAACATCAAGTGGACGGCGCGCGGCGGGCGTTGGGCCACGCGTACGGCGGCGGCTCGCAGTTCTTCGCCATGTGGCTGGTGGGTTCGGAGCCGCCGAGCACGTGAGGACGCCGGCCGCGCACCGATCCTGACGACGCGGGCTGTGCGGCGCCGGAGGCGAAAGCTAGGCTGACGGCGCAGGACGGATCGGGAGGAGCACGGACGTGGCCGACAGCACGACTCAGCAGCATCCGCTCACGGGTTGGAACAAGCCGGAGCTCGACCTCACCGGGGCCCACTGGCGCTCGAGCAGCCAGGGGCGCGGGGACGTCGAGATCGCATTCGTCGAGGGTTTCATCGCGATGCGCAACAGCGGCCGTCCCGAGAGTCCGTCCCTGATCTTCACGCCCGCAGAGTGGGGGGCGTTCGTGCACGGGGCGCGTGAGGGCGAGTTCGACCTGACGTAGGAGCTGAGCCCGCAGGACGGAGCGGGAGGGACCGGGGCAGAGTGCGCACCCGGTCCCGCCCCCGTTCCGGGCGGGCATTCTGGGTTGCGGTGGCCTGAAGTACATTGCGGCTCATGTCGACACCGAACCCGCAGCCGGGCCCGTACGGGCCGAACCCCTACCAGCAGCCCCAGGGTGCGGGATCGCCCCAGCCCTACGGCCAGCAGCCGGGCCCCTATGGCCAGCAGCCGGGCCCGTACGGACAGCCGCCCCAGGCCGGGATGCAGGGCGGGCCCCAGGCCGGGATGCCCGGTGGGCCGCCGCCGGCCCCGCCCGCGCCGCCGGGCGGACCCCGCAAGGCGGCCGGCGGCTGGGTGTGGGGACTGGGCGGCGTGGTGCTGGCGTCGGCGCTGTGGGCGGGCGGCCTCTTCGCCACGGGGAACCTCGGGTCGGACAGCAGCGGCGGTGGCGGAGGCGACGACAAGCCGTCGCTCGCCGGATACGCGTACCGGCAGAACCTCTGCGACGTCACCAAGCTGAGCGCCCTCCTGAAGCGCTACGAGCGCGACCCGCAGTCCAAGGCGGACACCCACTGGGGCTCGCAGCAGAAGACCCTCGACCAGAGCCAGTGCACCCGCAAGCTCAAGGACCCCAAGTCGTCCTCCGACTACTCCTACACCTACGTGTACGCGACGGCCGCCTGGCACAAGAAGGTCGACCCGGCCCACGAGTTCGCCTCGTACCAGAAGGCCCGCGAGGACCAGTCGCAGGACACCTACACGTACCGCACGAAGGCGGTGAAGGGCCTCGGCGACGAGGCGTTCGTGACGACGGAGACGGGCGGCAGCTCGGGCAAGAAGCAGCTCCAGAGCATGGTCGTCTCGGTCCGCGAGGGCGGGTTCACGATGGACATGCAGTGGAGCAGCTACGGCGGCCCCTCGGACGACGAGGGCAAGGCGCCGACGGCGGACGAGGTCGAGAAGATGCTCACGGCGGACACGCGCGAGGCGATGGCGGGGCTGAAGAAGTAGCCCCGCGCGTGCGCCCGTTGAGATCGTGGAGTCCCTTGAGTCCCTTGAGCCCGTTGAGGCGCGGACGGGTCACTACGCCGTAGCCGTCGGGGACTTGTGCAGCTCGATCAGCGTGCGGACGGGAGGCGGCAGCCAGTCGTCGGCCGACGGGTGCTGACGGGTGAGCCGCTCGATGACCTCGGCGGGGGCCGGCCGCGTCGCGGGATCGTGGTGGAGGCAGCCGCTGACGACGTCGACGAGCCGGGACGGCAGCAGCGCGAGGGCGGACTCCAGGGACTCGCCGTCCGCGGGCACGGCCCCCGCCGCGTGGCAGAGCACCATGCCGAAGGCGTAGACGTCGGTGGCGAAGGTGACCGGTGCGCCGGTGAGCTGCTCCGGGGCGAGGAAGCCCCGGGTGCCCACGACGTGGTCGGTACGGGTGAGGGCGGTGGCGTCGAGGGCTCGGGCGATGCCGAAGTCGATGACGCGCGGGCCGGTGTCGGAGAGCACGATGTTGCTCGGCTTGAGGTCGCGGTGGACGATGCCGCACTGATGGATGCCCTCCAGGGCCTCGGCGATGCCGATGGCCAGGGTCTGGAGGGTGCGGGCGGGGAGCGCGCCGTGCCGGTTCAGCACGTCGTGCAGGGACGGACCGGGAATGTACTCGGTGACCAGCCAGGGAGGGTCGCCGTGCGGGTCGGCGTCGACGACGGACGCGGTGTGGAAGCCGCCGACCTTGCGCGCGGAACTGATCTCGCGGCCGAAGCGCTGCCGGAAGGAGGGGTCGGCGGCCAGCTCCCGCTGGATCACCTTCACCGCGACCAGGCGCTCGCCCGGCGAGTGACCGAGATAGACGGTCCCCATCCCGCCTTCCCCCAGCCGCGCCGTCAGCCGGTAGCGGTCGATGCGGCGCGGGTCGCCGTCCTCCAACGGGCGGTGCGCGGGCGGGAGTTCGGCCCTCGGTGCGGGCAGCGGCGCGGTCCGTGAGGGGGCCGCCCGTGGGGGCGCGGCGGCCGGGGCGGGCCGGTCGGGCACGGCGCGCGCCCGCCGCTCGGCCGGTCCGCGGTAGGAGGCGGGCGGCTCGATCGCCTTGAGCTCGACGCGGTTGAGCCGGATGCCCCACTTGACTGCGGCCGCGTCGAGGATTCCGTGCAGGGCGGAGTTGATCTGCTCGCGCGAGACCAGGACACGGTCCAGGTCCATGCCGCCGAAGATGTTGCGGAGGTTGGTGATGACGAGCTGCTCCATCGCCTGGATGTAGCTGCTGATCTCGTAGGTGGCCGCGCGGGGGTCGACCACCTGGTAGTAGAGGACGGTGTCGACGTTGGCCACCAGGTTGTCCTGGGTCCGCATCGGCTGCGGCGGGAGGGGCACGACCTGTTCGCGCAGGTCGATGCGGCTGCGGATGGTGTGGACGAACGGGACGACGAAGTTCAGCCCCGGGTACAGGGTGCGCCGGTAGCGGCCGAAGCGCTCCACGATGGCGGCGCTGGCCTGCGGGATCACCTGGATCGTCTTGAGAAGGCTGATGAGGGCCAGTAGCACCAGAATGATCAGGACGATGATCATTGGCTCCATCGCTGCTCCCTCTGTTCGTCAGGTATTGAGCACCACGCACCCGCGAGCCCGGAGACCCTGGACGGCAGCGTCGCCCTCGGGCACCTCGTTCCAGCGGAGGTCGAGCTTCTCCAAGTGGGGCAACTCTACGATCCACGGGGGAAGTTCGCGCAGCCGATTGCCCCGCAGATCGAGCCTGCGCAACAGCGGAAGCCCGCGCAGCGCCCCCGGCACCTCCGTGAAGGCGTTCTCGCGCAGCTCCAGTTCGCGCAGCTCCCGCAGTCGCCCCGCCGAGTCGGGGAGCTCGGTCAGGGCGTTGCCGCGCAGCCACAGCTCACGCAGTGCCGCGAGGTCGCCGAGCGCGCGGGGGAGTGTGGTCAACTCATTGTGCTGGGCGCGCAGTTCGACGAGGTCCGACAGGCCGCCGAGGGAGTCCGGGAGTGCGCGGAGGCGGTTCTCGCCGACGTTCAGGTAGGTCAGCCGGTCCAGGCGGCCGAGCGTCGCGGGCAGCCCCGTCAGGTGGTTGTCGTGGACGTAGAGGCATCCGTCCAGGGGGAGGGTGGTCAACTCCTCGGGCAGAGAGGTCAGTTGGTTGTGTCCGAGGTCCAGCGTGCACAGGGAGCGCAGGGTGGCGAGGCGGGCGGGCACGTGGGTGAGCGCGTTGTCCGCGAGGATCAGGACGCGTACGTCCGGGTGGTCCCAGATCTCCGGGGGCGTCTCGGTGAGGCCGTCGCGCCAGTACGAGAGGCGGGTGCCGTCGGGGCTCTCGGTCACGGCCACGGCAGCCGGCGCTCCCGCGTCCCGGCCGCCGCTCGCGGATGCGTGAGGCGGGTGTGGCGGCGGTCCTTGGCGCGCTGCCGGGACTCGGCCCCGGCGAACACCTCGATCCCGTGCAGCAGTTGACGCAGATCGTCGTCCACGAAGCTCCTTTCCGTTGCGCGCCGCTGTGCACGTGGTCGGCGGCGCCGGGTCGCGCTTGGGAGGTCGGGCTCTCGTGCCGGGTCGGTCGTCCCGTGCGTGGTCGGGTCTCCCGTGCGTGGTCGGGCCTCCCGTGCGGGCTCGGTCTCCCGTGCGAGGCGGGGCCGCCGAGGCCGGGCCCGGCCGACCACGCGGGGCCCGGGCGCCCCCGCGGGCGTCACCTGTGCATCAGCTAATGGGTGGCCGCGACCTTATCATTAGGTCATGCCCGACTCGTCGCTCGCTCTGGACCTCGCCCTCACCATCCGCCACGACGGCAACGGGGGCGTGACCGACGACCTCGACGCGCCCGCCGGGCTCACCGCGTGGGTCCGTGAGCGCTCGGCTCAACTGCCCCTGCCCGACGGCTCGTTCGTGGCCGACGACGCCGTGCTCGGTGCCGTCCGCGAGCTCCGCGCCGCCGTCCGTGCCCTCTTCGCCCGCGCCGTCCGCCCCGGCGAGCCGAGCCCCGCCGACGCCCACCGGCTGCTGCCGCTCCAGGACGCCGTCGACCGGCTCAACGCGGCCGCGGCGCGCGTCCCGGTCGTGCCCGTCCTGCACTGGCCGGAGGCTGGGTCCGACCGCGACCGCGACCCCGGCCCCGATGCCAAGGGAGGGCCCGTGCGAGGGCCCCTGGGCGGGTCCGTGAGCGCCCCGCCCCTCGTACGGGAAGAGACCGCCGCCCAGGCCCCGGCCCCCGACCTGCTCACGGCCGCCCTCGCCCGCGCCGCCCTCGCCTTCCTCGCCGGGCCCGACCTGCCGCGCCTGCGGGCCTGCCACGCGCCGCGCTGCGTGCGGTACTTCCTCAAGGAGCACCCGCGCCAGGAGTGGTGCAAGCCCTCCTGCGGCAACCGGGCCCGGGTGGCAAGGCACCACCAGCGGCACCGGGACGCGGGCGGCACGGGTGGGGTGCGAGAAGGCTCCTGAGCGGGTCTGAGCAGTCCTGAAGCTTCGCGGAGGCCGCCCTCCGGGGGCCGTGCGGGCGTAGGCTGAAGTGCCGGGGGGCGTGCCGTGGCCTGCTGCGCGCGCCCGGCGCACCACTGTGGCAGGGGGTGCCCTTTGGAGCCGCGACCTCTCACCAGCGACCGCCGCACCCTCTTCGAGCGCGACCGCGAACTCGCCGCGGTGAACGAGGCGTTGAGCGACCTGTGCGGGCTCCCGCACCACGGTCCGCCGGCCCCCGACCGGCCGCGCGGCGCCCTCCTGGCCTTCGAGGGCCGCGCGGGCCTCGGCAAGACCTCGCTGCTCGCCGAGGCGCGCCGCGCCGCCACCGCCAAGGGCTGCACGGTCGCCGCCGCGCGCGGCGGCGACCAGGAGCGGCGCGTCGCCTTCCACGTCGCCCGCCAGCTCGTCCAGCCGCTCCTCGCCGGGATCCCCGAGGCCGAACTCCGTGCCACGCTGGGCAGTTGGTACGCCATCGTGGGCCCCGCCCTCGGCCTGTGCGCCCCGACCGGTGGCGCGCCGCCCGACCCGCAGGGGCTGCGCGACGGCCTCGACTGGGTGCTCACCGACCTGGCCGTGCGCCGCGCCCCGCTCGTCGTCACCGTCGACGACGCGCACTGGGCCGACGCCGAGTCCCTCGGCTGGCTGTGCGCCTTCGCGCCGCGCGCCGAGACCCTGCCGCTGCTCCTCGTCGTCGCCTACCGGCCCGAGGAACTCCCCCCGTACGCGGAGGAGTTCAGGCAGCTGCCCGGCCGCTCCGGCCGCCGTCCCATCGCCCTCGAACCGCTCAGCGCCATGGCCATCGCCCGCCTGGTGCGCGCCGGGCTCGGCGCCCACGCCGACGAGGCGTTCTGCCGCGAGTGCTGGGCCGTCACCGGCGGCAACCCCTTCGAAGCAGTCGAACTCACCGCGAAGGTCCGCGACCGCGGCCTGCCGCCCAACGAGGCCGGAGCCGGACTCCTGCGCGACCTGGCCGCCGCCGTGAAGGGCAACGGACTCGCCGCGCGCCTGGAGCGGCTCGGCACCAGCACCGTCCGCTTCGCCTGGGCCTGCGCCGTCCTCGGCACCGCGATCTCCCCGGCACACGCCGCCTCCGTCGCGGGCATCGGCGAGCGCGAGGCCGCGGACTGCGCCGACCGGCTGCGCTCCGCCCGCGTGCTCGCCGGACCCGAAACCGACGCGGACACCCTGGAGTTCACCCACCCGCTGGTCGCCACCGCCGTCTACCAGTGCATCCCCTGCGGCGTCCGCGTCGCGCTGCACGGCCAGGCCGCCTGGACCGTCGTCAACGCCGGGCTCGGCGCGCCGGCCGCGGCCCGCCACCTCCTCGAGGTGCACCCCGACGGCGACGCCTGGGTGGTGCGGCAGCTGCGCGAGGCCGCCCGCGCCACCGTGCGCGCCGGTGCCCCCGAGGCCGCCCGCCGCTACCTCGCCCGCGCCCTGCGCGAACCCCCGCCCTGGGGCGACCGCGCCGCCGTCCTCTACGAGTTGGGCTGCGCGTCCCTGCTCACCGAGCCCGCCACCACCGTCAACCATCTGCGCGCCGCCCTCGAAGAGCCGCTCCAGGACCCGGAGTTGCGCCACCACATCGTCTACCGGCTCTCCCAGGTCCTCGCCCACGCCGACCGCCTCGGCGAGGCGTCCGACACCCTCGCCCGCGAGCTGCGCGTCACCAGCGATCCCCGGGTGCGCCTGCGCATGCGCGCCGAACAGTTCATGTGGGACGCCTTCCGCGCCGACGAACCCGACTCGCCCGCCCGCTCCAGACGCCTGGCCCGGCTCGCCGACCGGCTGGCGGGGCGCGACCTCACCGAGCGGTACGTCATCGGCCTGCGCGCCTGGGACGCGATGCTGCGCGCCGAGCCCGCCGCCACCGTCGTACGGCACGCCGAGCGCGCCCTCGTCGGCGGCCTCGGCTGGGCGGAGGAGGACCGCGGCTTCGAGGTGCCCGTCCTGGTCGCCCTGACCTTCCTGTACGCGGACCGGCCGGGGCGCGCCGAGGAGCTCTTCGCCGCCGGGATCGCCGACTTCGAACGGCAGGGCTGGCGCGGCGCCCACCTGTCCTTCGCGTACACCCTCCTCGCGTACGTCCGCTACCGGCGCGGCCGGCTCGCGGAGGCCGAGGACTTCGTGCGCGCGGGCCTCGGCCTCGCACGCCGGGTGGGGCCGAGCACTCCCGCGCACTGGTACGCCGTCGGCATCCTCATCGAGGTCCTGCTGGCCCGCGGCCGGGTCGACGAGGCGCAGCGCACGGCGCTGGCCCACGGGTTCGAGGCGCCGTTCCCCGCCGCCGTGGTCTTCCCCGACGCGCAGACCGTGCACGGCGAACTGCTCCTCGCGCGCGGCCTCGCCAAGGACGCGGCGGCCGAACTCGCCGCCGCGGGCCGCCGCCTGGACCCGCGCGGCATGCGCAACCCCGCGTGGTGCCCCTGGCAGCTGCACCTCGCGCTCGCCGAGGCCCAGGAGGCGCCCGAGCGCGCCACCGCCACCGCGCACGCCGCCGTCCGGCGCGCCCGCAGGTTCGCCACCCCCTCGGCGGTGGGCCAGGCGCTGCGCATCACCGCCGAGGTGTCCCCGGGCGCGGCCCGCGTCAAGCTCCTCGAGGAGTCCGTCGGCCACCTGGAGCGGTCCCCGGCAGCGTACGAACTCGCCTGCGCCCTCGTCTCCCTGGGCGGCGAACTGCGCCGCGCGGGCCGCGCGAAGGACGCCGCGGAGCCGCTGTACCGGGGGCTCGACACGGCGGTGCAGTGCGGCGCCGACGGCCTCGTGGAGCGGGCCCGCGACGAGCTCGCGGCGGCCGGGCTCCGCCCCCGCCCGCTGCGCGGCCCCGAGACGGACACGCTCACCCGCGGCGAACAGACCGCCGCCGAGCTCACGGCCCGCGGCCGGTCCGCCGCGGAGGTCGCCGAGACCCTGCACACGGACGAGGCGACGGTGACCCGCCTCCTGTCCTCGGTGTACCGAAAGGTGGGCACGGACCGGAACGGGCTGGCCTCGGTGCTGGCGCGAGGAGAGGGAAGGGGAGGGGGAGGGGCGCTGTGGGAGACCCGGCCGGAGGCGGCTGAGTGAGGGTCCGCGGCGGGCTGAGCGCGGCGCCCGGACCGGGGCGGGCGCGGGCTCTGGCGGGCCGGGCGAGAGGCCCGGGCGAGGTGCCGCCCCCGCGCCGGCGACCCGCGCGGGCCACGTACCATTGGCGCATGTCCTTCCTCCGCCGCCGCAGCTCCGCCACTCCCGCGGGCCCGGACTTCGACGTCCTGGCCATGGACCCGGGTGACTGGCCCGGCAACCTCGGTGCGGGGCTGCTGCCCGCGCCCGACGGCAGCTGCCAGGGCGTGTTCCTGCGCTACGACCTGTTCGGCGGCCGTGGCCCGGCGATGATCATCGGCAATCTGCCGGAGGGCTCCCCGGCCCGCGACCTCCCCGAGGGCGCGGTCCCCTTCGAGGTGGCCCAGCTGCTGCTTGCGCTGGAGAACGACGAGGAGATCTCCGTCGTCTCCACCGAGGACATCCCGGTGATGCAGGGCGACAACCTCCTCATCGTGCGCCGCCTCAAGCTCTCCGAAAGCCGCATCTCCTGCGTGCAGTTCGACCGCAGCGACAACGTGCTGGTGACGATCGCGGCCTGGGACCGGCCGATCACCGACGACCTGTACGCGCTGCTGAAGCCGCTGCCCGCCGAGCTCTTCCAGCAGGGCTGAGCCCCCGGCGACGGAAGTCCCGCAGCCCGCGAGCCCCACCGGAGTCCAAGCGACGGCCACCTCTGTCCAAGAGGTGGCTTTGTCATGTGCCTTGTCAGGTGAGTCATCGGACTTTTACCGTGACGGCCCATGACACCTGGGATCACGCGCAGGACGACGATGCGGACAGCGGTGGCGGCGACAGGGGCCCTGGCGGCGGGGGCGCTGGGCGCGCAGGGAGCGGCGGGGCAGGCCGCCGGAGCTCCGCGGGAGGGGAGTCGTGAGGGAAGTCATGAGGGGAGGGCCGGAGCCGATTCATCCGATGACCTCGTGCTTTGGTACGGGACTCCCGCCGCCGACTGGGAACGGGAAGCCCTCCCCCTCGGCAACGGCGCACTCGGCGCCATGGTCTTCGGGACCCTCGCCTCCGAACGGCTCCAGTTCAACGAGAAGACGCTGTGGACCGGCGGCCCCGGCGCGCAGGACGGCTACGACTTCGGCAACTGGCGCACCCCGCGCCCCGGCGCCCTCGACGCCGTCCGCGCCGACCTCGACGCCCAGGGCAGACTCGACCCCGACGCGGTGGCGTCCCGCCTCGGCCAGGCCAAGCGCGGCTACGGCGCCCACCAGACCTTCGGCGACCTCCACCTCGACCTGAGCGACCCCGGGGAGGCAGGGGCACATCCCCACGCCGCCCTACCTCCCCGGCCCCGCTCGGCAGACACCCCAGACGCCCCCGGGCCCGACTACCGCCGCACCCTGGACCTCGCCGACGCCCTCGCCACCGTCACGTACACCCACCAACAGGCCCGCCACACACGGGAGTTCTTCGCCTCGTACCCGGACGGTGTGCTCGTCGGCCGCCTCGCCGCCGACCGGCCGGGCGCCGTCACCTGCACCCTGCGCTACTCCTCGCCCCGCGCCGACTTCACCGCGAAGGCCGACGGCGACCGCATCACCGTACGCGGGCAACTCGCCGACAACGGGCTGAAGTTCGAGGCTCAGCTCCGCGTCCGCCAGGAGGGCGGCACCCTCACCCCGCACCCCGACGGCAGCGTCACCGTCACCGGCGCCGACCACCTCTGGTTCGCCCTCGCCGCGGGCACCGACTACGCCGACACCTACCCCGACTACCGGGGCGACGACCCGCACGCCACCGTCACCCGTACCGTCGACGCCGCCGCCACCCGCGGGTACGACGCGCTCCGCGCCCGCCATCTGCGCGACCACCACGCCCTGTTCGACCGCGTGCGCCTCGACATCGGCCAGGCCCTGCCCGCCGACACGCCCACCGACCAGCTGCTCAAGGGCTACACGGGCGGGGCCTCCGCCGCCGACCGCTCCCTGGAGGCCCTCTTCTTCCAGTACGGCCGCTACCTCCTCATCGCCTCCTCGCGCCCCGGCTCGCTGCCCGCCAACCTCCAGGGCGTGTGGAACCAGTCGACGACCCCGCCCTGGTCCGCCGACTACCACACCAACATCAACCTCCAGATGAACTACTGGCTCGCCGAGGCCGCGAACCTCCCCGAGACCACAGCTCCCTACGACCGGTTCGTCACGGCCCTGCGCGCACCCGGCGAACGCACCGCCAAGGAGATGTTCGGCTCCCGCGGCTGGGTCGTCCACAACGAGACCAACCCCTACGGCTTCACCGGCGTCCACGACTGGGCCACCGCCTTCTGGTTCCCCGAGGCCGCAGCCTGGCTCACCGCGCAGCTCTACGAGCACTACCGCTTCGGCGGCTCCACCGACTACCTGCGCACCACGGCGTACCCGGCGATGAAGGGCGCCGCCGAGTTCTGGCTCGACAACCTCCGCACCGACCCGCGCGACAACACCCTTGTCGTGACGCCGAGTTACTCGCCCGAGCACGGGGACTTCACCGCGGGCGACGCGATGGCCCAGCAGATCGTGCACGATCTGTTCACCAACACCCTGGAGGCGGCGACCACCCTCGGCGACTCCGCCGCCTTCCGCGCCGAACTGAAAGAAGCCCTCGACCGGCTCGACCCCGGACTGCGCGTCGGCTCCTGGGGCCAGCTCCAGGAGTGGAAGGCCGACCTCGACGACCGGGGCGACGACCACCGGCACGTCTCCCACCTCTACGCCCTGCACCCCGGCCACCAGATCGAGGCGGGCACGCAGTGGGCCGACGCCGCGAAGGTGTCCCTGACCGCACGCGGCGACGGCGGCACCGGCTGGTCCAAGGCGTGGAAGGTCAACTTCTGGGCGCGCCTGCGCGACGGCGACCACGCGCACAAGATGCTCGCCGAACAGCTCAAGTCCTCGACGCTGCCCAACCTCTGGGACACCCACCCGCCGTTCCAGATCGACGGCAACTTCGGCGCCACGTCCGGCGTCGTCGAGATGCTCCTGCAGAGCCAGCACGACGCCATCGAGGTGCTGCCCGCCCTGCCCGCGAGCTGGCCGGAGGGCTCCGTGCGCGGACTGCGCGCCCGCGGCGGCGCCACCCTCGACATCGACTGGAAGGACGGCCGGGCCACCCGCGTCGTCCTCACCGCGAGCCGCACCCGCCGACTCACCGTCCGCTGCGCGCTGTTGAGCGGCGGTACGCGGACCTTCAAGGCGCGCGCGGGCAGGCGCTACGTCTTCGAGTGACCCGCCTGAAGACACACGTCGGGCCCGGGCCTGCCCCCACGCAGACCCGGGCCCGACCGTTCGGGGCGGCCGCCTACTTGCCCGAAGGCAGCACCTTGACGTCGGCGGCCCGCACATACGCGATCCGGGCGCCGAACTGGATCACGTAGTAGGTGTCCTTGCCGCGCACCACCCGGTGCGGTTTCGTGTCGAACGTCGGCGCGTACAGGTACTCGCCCGGCACCTTGTCGCCGACCGCGTACTCCTGGCCCGCGAGGAGCTTGTACGGCAGCGGCGACACCGTCTGCACCGGCACCTCCTTCGGGTACGCCTCCTTCTCCGGGTAGGCGCGCCCGTACACCGGGACGTCCGCGCTGCCGTCCTTCGGCGTGACGACAAGTCCCTTGGCGTCCACG
The DNA here is from genome assembly GCF_050510915.1 of Streptomyces odontotermitis. Classification (NCBI taxonomy): domain Bacteria; kingdom Bacillati; phylum Actinomycetota; class Actinomycetes; order Kitasatosporales; family Streptomycetaceae; genus Streptomyces; species Streptomyces odontotermitis. Next base: position 44,404 of record NZ_JBNJLS010000007.1, read on the forward strand.
GCGGTCGGCTGCTTCTTCGGGTTCTTGAACCACGCCTTCTGGCCGAGGTACCAGACGGCCGTCCAGTCGCCCTTGCGCTCCGCGACCGCGTACTGCTGGCCGGTGGTCAGGCGCGCCGACGTGTCGTTCACGTCGATCGTGGAGTCGCTGCCGTCCGGGTGCTTGCCGATGTCCTTGATCAGCGGCGCGTCGTCACGCGGCTCGGTGTGGACGCGCACCGCGCTCGAACCGTGCGGCACACAGACCTCGCCGGGCTTGACGCAGCCCGTGTACTCCGGCTGGTTCGCCGAGTACTTCGGGTTGATCGTCACCAGGCCGCCGTCCGGGCCCGCCGTGCGGTGGAAGGGCTTGCCGAGCAGGTCGAAGTAGTGCGCCCAGTCCCAGTAGGGGCCCGGGTCGGTGTGCATGCCCTTGATGGTGGCGGTGGTGGTGCCCTGGACGTTGTCGTGGCCGATGATGTGCTGCCGGTCCAGCGGGATGCCGTACTTCTTGGCGAGGTACTTCACCAGGCGCGCCGAGGAGCGGTACATCGCCTCCGTGTACCAGGTGTCGGGCGCGGCGAGGAAGCCCTCGTGCTCCAGGCCGACGGACTTCGAGTTCACGTACCAGTTGCCCGCGTGCCAGGCGACGTCCTTGGCCTTCACGTGCTGGGCGATGTGCCCGTCGGTCGAGCGCAGCGTGTAGTTCCACGACACGTAGGTCGGGTCCTGCACCAGCTTCAGGACACCGTCCCAGCGGCCCTCGGTGTCGTGGATGACGATCGTGTCGATGCTCTGGCTCTTGGGCCGGTCGGCGAGGTCGTGGTTGCCGTAGTCGTCGGTCCCGTCCGGGGCCTTGAACTCCTCGTAGGGGGCGGGGATCCACTCGCAGGACACACTGGCGGGGCACTCGGCCTCGCCCTTGGCCACCTTGCGCAGACCCATCCGCTCCAGCTGCGCCGCGTCCGGCTTCGCGAGCGCCGGCTCGGCGGGCAGGGCGACGCGCTGGCCGGCGTCGGTGGTGCGGGACTGGCCGTCGCGGATCACGGCGAACACGTCGTTCGCGTACGTCGCCGCCGTCGCCTGGTCGTCGGCGCCGGGGAACGCGGCGATCGCCCCGTACCAGTCGGCCGGGTCGTCGCTGAGCTCCTTGCCGAGCTTCTTCTGCGCGGCCGCGAGCAGCGCCGCGCCGCCGCGCACATTGGCGGTGGAGTCGGTGCGCAGCTGCTCGGCGGAGATGCCGCTCACCTCGGCGGCGTGCCGCAACGTCTTGAGCCGGGCGGGCAGTTGGCTCTCCTTCGGCACCTTCCCGTCCGGGGCCTCGGCCGCCCGGACGGGACGTGACGCGTCGCCCCGCGGGTCCTCGTCGCTGTCGGCGTGGTGCTCGCCGGCGGAGCGGGCGAGCGCGGTGCGGGCGTCGGTGAGGTGCATCGGCCCGTAGCCGCCGGTGACGCTGGGAGCCCCGCCGTGGTCGTCCCAGCGCGACTGCAGATACGAGACGCCGAGCAGCACGCTCTGCGGCACGCGGTACTCGGCGGCCGCGGCGGCGAACGCGCCCTGCAGCCGTGCGGACGAGGCGGCCGAGGCCGACGACGCCTGTGCGGGCGCGCTGTTCGACGGGGCGGCGCCGAGCAGCGGCAGCAGCAGTCCGGCCGACGCGAGGGCGCCCGCCGTCCTGATGGTGCGTCTGCGCGGGGCGTGCGGGCGGTCGGTGGCGGATCCTCGCAAGGCAGCCTCCTGGGACGGTGGAGCGTGAATGGGGCGTGCGGGGGCCGGGCGTGCGTCAGTGGTACCGGCTCTCCGACGATCCGTCAATCATGCCCAGGAGAAGGGATTTCCCATGTCAGGACGGTCCCCGGCGGTTTTCGCCAGGGGCGGCCGCCCGCCTGCGGCGCGTCAGTGGCATGGACCAATGAGCAGCAGAAACGCTGATCCGCCGGTGCGACAGAATGTGAGACGCGCGCCCGCCGCCAGTGGTCCGGTCCACCTGTTCGGGGGATGCGCGTACGCGTAGGCAGGCGTAGTCGTCCGTACGAAAGCCCGCGTACGAAGCGGGGCGTACGAAAGCGGGCATATGAAGGCGGGCATACGAAGGTCCGCGGTACGCCGCTGTCCTGGCGTACCGCGGACCGTCATCCCCGTCAGCGAGTGCCGACCGCCGCGCGCACGGCCCGGCGGGCCAGCTGGCAGTCGTCGTGCAGCCGCCTCAGCAACAGCCGCTGTTCCTCGCCGGACGGCGCAGCACCGAGGTGGGCCTGGCCCGGTGCCGCCGGGGTCTGGTCGCGCAGGGTGCGCTGCACGGCCGTTTCGTACGTACGGATCTCCCGGGTCAGCACCAGCATCAGGTTCACCAGGAATGCGTCCCGTGCCGCCGGTCCCGCCGACTGGGCGAGCTGGCTGATCTCCCGCCGCGCCACCGGGGCGTCCCCGAGGACCGACCAGAGCGTCGCCAGGTCATAGCCCGGCAGATACCAGCCCGCGTGCTCCCAGTCCACGAACACGGGGCCCGCGGGGGAGAGCAGGATGTTGGACAGGAGCGCGTCCCCGTGGCTGAACTGCCACATGCCCTGGTGGCCCACCGAATGCGCGATGCCGTGCAGGAGCTTCTGCAGGTCGCCCATGTCCCGGTCGGTGAGCAGGCCCAGTTCGTGGAAGCGGTTGATCCGCCGGCCGTAGTCGAGCGGCCTGCCGAACATCTCCGCCGGCGGACGCCACTGGCCGAGGCGGCAGATCGCCGCGACCGCCGCCCGCACATCCGCGCGCGGGGGAGCCTCGACCGGGTGCCGCTGCAGTGCCGCCACCCGCCCGGGCATCCGCTCGATCACCAGCGTGCAGTCGTCCGGGTCGGCGGCGATGAGCCGGGGCGCCCGCACCGGGGGCCGGTGCCGCACGAACGACCGGTATGCCGCTATTTCGTGCCGGATCCGCTCGGCCCACACGGAGGAGTGGTCCAGTAAACACTTGGCGACGGCGGTGCTGCGTCCTGTCGTCCCGACCAGGAGCACGGTGCGCCCGCTGCGGCGCAGCACCTGGACGGGGTTGAACTCCGGACAGATGCGGTGCACCGACGCGATGGCGGTGCGCAGCTGCGCCCCCTGGGGGCCTGACAAGTCGAGTCTCCCGCTGAGCGGTTGGGCACCCAGGCCCGGTGCGCGACGGGTCCGGCCCGCGCCGAGCGGACCTGCCGCGGGTCGCGCGGGCTCCAGGTACGGGCCGCTCCCCTGAGGTCGGGTGTGCAGCGGCCGAGGCGGGGCGGACACGGAGGACGATGCTGCGTACATGGGCGATACAGATCCCTTCGTGTGCCTGCGAGTTGCTGCGCCTCCCGCCCCGGCCGCTCTGGGTGCACCCTGGGGAATGCCCTGCGGCAGCCGGGTCGGGGTGGCGCTTTCCTACCTGACACCCGTCGGCCCGTGGCACACCATGTGGCGCACCCTGGCGAACCCTGGCGAATAGTCGCTCAGCAACTGACAGAGGGCTACTGTCAACTCAGCCGAGAACCTGGGGGCTTGACGTGAACGGACAACCCAACACCCGCCTGTCGGACCTGTTCGGCCTGGCCGGATGGTCCAAGGGTGAGCTCGCGAGACTGGTCAACCGGCAGGCGGCCGCCATGGGGCATCCGCAGCTGGCGACCGACACCTCGCGGGTGCGGCGTTGGATCGACATGGGAGAGATCCCGCGCGATCCGGTGCCCCGGGTGCTGGCGGCGCTGTTCACCGAGCGACTCGGCCGTGTCGTGACCATTGAGGATCTTGGTCTGGTCCGGCACGGGCGCCTGGGTAAACAGCGCGGCGGCGGGGGTGTGGAACACCCCGACGGCGTGCCATGGGCGCCCGAACGGACGGCCGCGGTCCTCACCGAATTCACGGGAATGGACCTCATGCTCAACCGACGCGGCTTGGTGGGCGCGGGCGCTGCGCTTGCCGCAGGCTCCGCACTCAGCAGCGCCATGCACGACTGGCTGCACACCGACCCGGCCCTGGTGGCCGACGCCCCCTCGAACGCCGATCCCCTGTACGCCGACCCCGCTGGGTCCGACCGCTACGAGGCGGCCCCCATCGGGTCCCAGGAGATCGAGGAACTGGAACGCTCGGTCGAAGTCTTCCGCGCCTGGGACGCGGCCCGCGGCGGCGGGCTGCAGCGCAAGGCCGTGGTGGGCCAGCTCAACGAGGTGGGCGGCATGCTCGCCTACCGTCACCCCGACCATCTCCAGCGGCGCCTGTGGGGCGTCGCCGCCAACCTCGCCGTCCTCGCGGGCTGGATGTCCCACGACGTCGGCCTGGAGCCCACGGCGCAGAAGTACTTCGTGATCGCCGCGCACGCGGCCCGTGAGGGCGGCGACCGGCCGCGCGCCGGGGAGGCCCTGTCCCGGGCCGCCCGCCAGATGGTCCACCTGGGCAAGCCGGACGACGCCCTGGACCTGATGAAGCTCGCCAAGTCGGGCGCGGGCGAGGAGGCGCTGCCCCGCACCCAGGCGATGCTCTACACCATCGAGGCGTGGGCGCAGGCGTCGATGGGCAAGGGCCAGGCCACCCGGCGCACCCTGGGGCTTGCGGAGGACCTGTTCATCTCCGACAAGGGCGATGTGCCGCCGCCGAGTTGGATGCAGATGTTCGACGAGGCGGATCTGCACGGCATGCAGGCGCTGGTGTACCGCACGCTCGCCGACCACGACGAGAGCGTGGCGGGGCTCGCGCAGCGGCACGCCAAGGAGGCCATCGAGCTGCGCGCCAAGGGACACGACCGGTCGCAGATCTTCGACTACATCTCGCTCGCCTCGGCGTGCTTCATCGCGGACGACCCCGAACAGGCCGACCGCTACGCACGCCTCGCCCTGGTGTCGATGGGGGCCAACTCCTCGCACCGCACCTGGGACCGGCTGCGGGAGATGTACCGGCTCACGGCGCAGTACTCGGGCTACCCGAAGATCCAGGACCTGCGTGAGGAGATCAAGCTGGCGCTGCCGAAGGCGCCCAAGGGGGCGGGGAGGACCGCGAGGGCCTAGCGGCGAGGGCCTCCAGCACCTAGGAGGGGAAGGCCCTCGTCCCACCCTCGTCGGCAGGCAGGCACCGTCAGGACACCGGGCCCTGCTCTACGTACCGGGTCCTGCTCTACGTGGGGTGCTGCTCTCTCTGCGTGGGGTGCTGCTCTACGTACCGATCCTGACGACCATGAGGCAGGCATCGTCCTCGCGCGGGGCCTCGCCGAACTCCTCGACGGCCATGCGCACACAGTCCTGCGCGGACTGCGCCTGGGCGAAGCGGGGGGCGAGGCCGAGCAGCCTGCTCTGCGCGGCGTCCCGGGCACGCCGGGGCACCAGTCCGTCGGTGTGCAGCAACAACAGGTCACCGGGGGCGAGTTGCTCCTCGGCCTGCCCGTACACCGCGCCGGAGGTCGCGCCGAGGAGCACGCCGTCCGGTGGGGTCAGCGCGCGCCCCGTCCCGTCACGGAACAGCAGCGGGGCGGGGTGGCCGGCCTGGGCCCAGGTGAGGGTGCGGTGCGCGGGGTCGTAGCGGCCGCAGACGGCGCTGCCGAGCGCGGGCTGAACAGATGTGTCGAGCAACTGGTTGAGATAGCCGAGGAGTTGACCGGGCCGCGCCCCGGCGACGGCCATGCCGCGCAGGGCGCCGAGGAGCATCGCCATGCCCGAGGTGACGCTCACGCCGTGCCCGGTGAGGTCGCCGACGCTCAACAGGGTCTGTCCGTCGGGAAGTTCGAGTGCGTCGTACCAGTCGCCGCCGATGAGGGCGCTGGTCGAGGAGGGGAGGTAGTGGGCGGCCAGGTCGAGGGCGCCGGGGCCGCCGCGCGGGAACCGCAGGGTGCCGCGCCACGGGGGTAGCACGGCCTCCTGCAGTTCGACCGCGAGCCGGTGCTCGGTCTGCGCGATCTGCCGGTGGCGTTGCAGCGAGTCACGGGTCTCGCGCACCGCCCGCTGGCTGCGGCGCAGTTCGCTGACGTCACGCAGGACCGCCCACATGGAGGCGGTACTGCCGTCGGCGGCGAGCACGGGCTCGCCCATCATGTGCACCTGCCGCACGCCGCCGCCGGGCCGGACGACGCGGAACTCGCCGTCGATCGGTTTGCCGTCGATCAGGCAGTCCGTGACCATCGTGGTCAGCCGGGGCTGGTCGTCGGGGTGCACCAGGGAGGGAAGTTCGTCGAGCGAGAGCGGGGGAGCGGAGGGGTCCCGGCCGAGGATCTGATAGAGCTCACCGGACCAACTGGCCTCGTCGTTGAGCAGGTTCCACTCCGCGCTGCCCACCCGGCTGAGCAGGGAGCCCCGCTCCGGCTGCAGCGGAGCGGGGGGCTGCGGCGGCGTGGCGGGCGCGGACTGCGGCGTGGGTCCGTCCCGCAGCTGCGCCAAGTGGTCGTCCAGGTCGTTGAGTTGATGGACCGCCAGATCGCACAGGGCGCGCTGCCAGCGGGCGTGCGGGTCGCGCTCGTGGCTGGTCCCGCGCCGTACGGCGTCGACCTCGCCGCGGAGCCGGCGCGTCTGCGTGATCAGGGCGTCGACCGCTCCGGGCTCGGGCGGCTGGCCTCCAGGGCGGTCCGCGAAGACATGGGACGGCATGAGGTGCTCCGATGAGGGTGCGGTGCGACCAGGTTGGGGAGAGGGACCGCTAAAGACTCTTGCACAGCCTGGAGTGCCCCGTAAGGGATTTGGCGACACCCGATGTGGTGGTGCTTATGGCATATGCCTTTGTCCTTCGGTCGCCGGGCCCGCGCACGGGCGTCCCAAGTCAGCGTCGTACAGGGGTAGTTGGCTGGAATATCGCCGTACCCCCCGAGGCCGGACCCGTGCGGGCGTTCAGATCTCGCCATCTCGCCAGGAGGGCGGCCAGGCGGGCGGGGTGCCGGACCCCGCACAAGCAGGCGCCCTAGGTCCGCAGGTAGTGGATCACCGCGAGCACACGGCGGTTGTGGTCGTGGGACGACGGGAGGCCCAGCTTGTCGAAGACCGCGGCCACGTGCTTCTCCACCGTGCCCGCCGAGACGACGAGGGCCTCGGCGATCGCCGCGTTCGAGCGGCCCTCGGCCATCAGGGAGAGGACCTGGCGCTCGCGGTCCGTGAGGGGGGCGAGTTCGGCGGCCCGGCGGCCCGCCCCGGCCAGCTGTGTGACCACCTCGGGGTCGAGCGCGGTGCCGCCCGCCGCGACCCGCTGCAGGGCGTCGGTGAACTCCGCGATGTTCGCCACCCGGTCCTTGAGCAGATAGCCGACCCCCGCCGAGCCGCTCGCGAGCAGCCGCGTCGCGTACTTCGTCTCCACGTACTGGGAGAAGAGGAGCACGCCGGTGCCGGGGTGGGCACGGCGGATGTCGATGGCGGCGCGCAGCCCCTCGTCGGTGTGCGTCGGGGGCATCCGGATGTCGACGACGGTGACGTCCGGACGGTGTTCGGCGACCGCCTGCCGCAGCGCGTCCGCGTCGCCCACCGACGCGCACACCTCGTGCCCCCGCTCGGTGAGCATCTGGGTCAGCAATTCCCGCAGTACGGCGGCATCCTCGGCGATCACGACACGCATGGAAAGCATGCTCTCACGTGCCCGTTCTCACGCGTGCGGCGGCAGTTCGACGGTGACCGCCGTGGGGCCGCCCGCCGGGCTGCGGAGGTCCAGGGTGCCGTCCACGGTGCGCACCCGCTGGACCAGCCCGGTGAGTCCGCTGCCCGCGCCGAGGGTGGCGCCGCCGTGCCCGTCGTCGGTGACGCGCAGGCGCAGCACCCCGTCCCGTTGCGTGACGGTGAGGGCGGCCCGGCGCGCGCCGCTGTGCTTGATGACGTTCGTGAGGAGCTCGGCCGCGCAGAAGTAGGCGATGGTCTCGATCGCCGGGGTGGGGCGCTCGGGGATGTCCGCCGCGTACTCGACCGGTACGGAGCTGCGGGAGGCCAGGGTGGCGAGGGCCTCGGGCAGGCCGTCGTCGAGGACCGGGGGCAGCACGCCCCGTACCAGGTCGCGGAGTTCGGTGAGCGCCTCGGTGGCGTTGAGGTGGGCGCTGTCGACGAGCCGGCGTACCCCGGCGAGATCGGGCGGCGGCGCCCCGTCCTTCTCGGCGATGCGCTCCTTGACCATGTCCAGGCTCATCGCCACCGCCACGAGCCGCACCTGCGCCCCGTCGTGCAGATCCCGCTCCACCCGGCGCAGCAGCGCCACCGAGTCGTCCACCGCGAGCGCCCGGGTCTCCTCCAAGTCCCGTACGCGCTCCGCGAGTTGACCCGGCCCCAGGAGGGCGTGCTGCAGCCAGCGGTCGGCGCCCACGACGAGGCGGGTCAGCCACGGCGCGATCAGGAGGATCGCGGCGCCGAGGGCGACCAGCGCGAAGGTGCCGGGGAACGTGGTGATCTGCGGGGTGCCGCCCGCGAACGACGGCGTGAAGTTGGGGGCGCCGCCGACGTCGCCGTGCTCGGGGCTGCCGTGCCCGAACAGCACCCACCGCAGCGGCGCCGTCAGGTTCAGCAGACCCGTGGCCCACCACAGCACCGCGTACATCCCGAGCGCGCCCACGGGCAGCTTCGCCATCACGTACGCGACCGCGCGCCACGCCGAGCCGTCCCGCAGCCGGGTGTCGAGGCGCGCCATGAATCCGCCGGCCGGGACGGGCGCGGGCGGCGCGGGCACCCGCTGCCCGAGCAGCCGGGCGGCGAGTCCGCGGTGCACCGCGCCGAGGCCGCGCGCGAGCAGCGTTCCGGCGACCAGGAGGCCGAGCCCGAGGACGGCCCCGAGCAGCGAGACCGTGAACCCGGCGCCGAGCGCGAGGACGACGGCGAGGACGACGCCGCCCGCGACCGCGAGGGGGAAGCCGATGAGGCAGTAGGCGGCTTCGGCCCAGGCCCGGCGGGACCAGGGTGCCCGGAGCACCGTGCGGGTGACCTGCATGAACTGCGTGGACTGCATGGGCTCAGTTTCCCTCAGGCGTCCCTGCGGGCCAGCAGCCGGCCGCCCGCGCCGAGCACCGCCGCCGCGTACCCGCACATCAGCAGGAAGCCCGGCCACGGCGCGAGCATGTCGGGCACGGTCTTGGCGACGGCCAGCGAGTTCGCCGCGATCATCGTCGGGAAGAACTGCGCGACGGCCGGGCCCGAGACCCCGCCGATGACCGCGGGCAGCACGAAGGTGATGCCGACGAGGACGGCGATGGCGCTCGCGGTGTGCCGGGTGAGGGCGCCGACGCCGATGCCGATGAGTGCGATCAGGGCGAGATACGCGCCCGACATGAGCAGCGCCCGCAGCACCCCGGAGTCGCCGACGGCGGGCCGGGGCACGCCGTCGCGGAGCGCGGCGCGCCCCGCGAAGAAGGTGACGAAGGTGACGGCCTCGCCGACGAGGAGCGTGATCCCGCCGTACACGGCGGCCTTCGCGGCGAGCACCGTGCGCCGGTCGGGGATCGCGGCGAACGTCGACCGGATCGAGCCCGAGGAGTACTCCCCGGTGACGAGGAGGACCCCGAGGACACCGATGAGGAGCTGGCCGAGCGCGACACCGGCGAGAACGTTGTTCGTGGGGTCGAACGAGGCGGCCTTGGCGGCGCTCGGCGCCTTGGTGTTGGCCATGGTGACCACGCCGATGGCGATCATTCCCGCCACCACGAGGAACAGGGCCCAGAACGTGGAGCGCAGGCTGCGGAGTTTGATCCACTCCATGTGCGCGGCCTGGCGGAAGCCGTGGTGCCCGGTGGCGGGCGCGCCGAGGGCGGCCGGGGTGCTCAGGGCGCTCATCGCGCGCTCCTCTCGGGGTTGTTCGCGTGGCTGTTCGCGTGGGTGCTCGCGGGGCTGCTCGCCGGGGCGGTGCTGCCCCGGTAGTCGGCGCTGCCGGAGGTGAGCGCGAAGAACGCCTCCTCCAACGACCTCCCCTGGGCGGTGAGTTCACGCACCGACGTGTCGGCGAGCAGCCGCCCCTGACCGATCACCACCAAGTGATCGGCGGTCAGTGCCATTTCGCTGATGAGATGGCTGGAGAGCAGCACGGTGCGGCCCTCGGCGGCCAGGGACTTCATCAACTCCCGGATCCAGCGCACCCCTTCGGGGTCGAGCCCGTTGACCGGCTCGTCGAAGAGCAGCACGCCGGGGTCGCCGAGGAGCGCGGCGGCGATGCCGAGCCGCTGCGACATGCCGAGCGAGAACCCGCCCGCCCGCCGCCCCGCGGCCGCGGTCAGGCCCACGGTCTCCAGGACGGCGTCGACGCGGGCGCGCGGGATGCCGCCGCCCGCGGCGAGAGCGGTGAGATGGGCGGCGGCGCTGCGCCCGGGATGGTACGTGCGCGCCTCCAGGAGCGCGCCGACTTCCCGCAGGGGCCAGCGCAGCTCCTCGTAACGGCGGCCGTTGATCCGGGCCTGCCCGGCGTCGGGCCGGTCGAGCCCCATGATCATGCGCATCGTGGTGGACTTCCCCGACCCGTTGGGGCCGAGGAATCCCGTCACCGCCCCCGGCCGCACGCCGAAGCTCAGCGCGTCGACGGCGACGGTGGGTCCGTACCGCTTGGTGAGACCCTTGGCCTCGATCATCACAACTCCCTGCGTGTCCCTGCGTGCGTGCCCCCGACCTGCTCCGGTCACTGCACTTTCACGCTAGAACCCGCAGGTCAGCGGCGGAACGAGGCTTTCCTCCGTCCTGCGGTGGGGGATATCCCCCAGGGGATGCCCAAGGGGGCCGGTCCCACGCGGCTACTGGCGGCCGGTGAAGAACACCGAGCGCAGCTCGAGCCGGTCGGAGGCGGGCTGCCCGTGCGGGCGCAGGGTCCAGGAGTCGCCCGTGCAGTCGGGCTCGGTGAACACCATCACCCACTCGTCGGTGTCGTTGTGCGGGGCGAAGGCGGGCTCGGACGAGCCGGGGTCCGCGACCTCGGCGAGCGGGACGCAGCCCGGACTCTGCGGGTCGTGCAGGGCCGCCGACTGCGGCGCGCCGTTCAAACCGACGTACTGGTAGGAGAAGTCGCCGGTGGCCGCGGCCGCGGAGGACGGCACGGCGAGGGTGAGGGCGAGGGCTCCGAGGGCGGCGGACAGGGTCGTACGAAGGCGCATCAAGGCTCCTTGCGACAAAGGGGAATCGGTCCCGCCAAGCCTGTCCCGGCAGCCCGCGGGACAGGCACCGCTCGGCCGCGTTCACCCCAACGGGAGCCGCAGGAACGATCGTTCCTGGGCCGTGTGAGGGACCGGAGGGACCCCGGAGAGACCCCGGAGCGGCCCCGGAGGGGGGCGGTGGGACCTAGGAGCGCTCGCGGGGCAGTGCGGCCAGCCAGGCCGCCGCCTCGTCGGGGCGGGCGAGGCGCAGGGTGGTGAGCGGGGCGAAGCGGGGGTCGCGGGTCCGGTCGGCGAGAGTGCGGCGGCGGCTCGCGTACTGGGACCAGGCCGACCACGCCGGGTGGTCGGTGGTCAGCCACGCCGACCAGGTCTCCCGGTTGCCGCCGAAGACGCGCGCGCGGGTGGCCGTGCGGCGCAGCGAGCGGCGCAGGACGCGGGGCATGATCACGCGGCGCGGGTAGTCGAGCCAGACGACGGTGTCGGCCCGTTCCCACATCAGGTCGCGGACCTCGGGGGCGCCGAGCGAGTCCATCACCCAGCGGTCCTCGGCCGTCAGGCGCGACACCGTCTCGGCCAGCCGGTCGTTCACCGCCCAGCCGGGCCCGGTGAAGTACAGCGCGTCCATCTCGTGGTACGGCAGGCCCAGTCGCTCGCCCACGGCGCGGGCGAGCGTGGACTTGCCTGCGCCCGTGACACCCACCACCAAGATCCGTCGCATGGCCGCTCACCCTACGGCGTCAGCGACCCCCGGTACGGACCGCACCCGCGCTGGCCGCGACCACCATCGCGACCGCCGCGCACTGCGGCAGCGTCAGCCCCTGGCCGAGGACGAGGAAGCCGGCGAGGGCGGCGACGGCGGGCGCGAGGCTCGTCAGGACCGCGAACGTCGCCGCGGGCAGCCGCCGCAGCGCGAGCAGCTCCAGGGTGTAGGGCACCCCCGAACTCACCACGGCGATGGCCAGGCCGAGCCCGAGCACCGCCGGTTCGAGCAGCGTGGAGCCCGCCGCGCCGATGCCGAGCGGCAGCGTGACCAGGGCGGCCACCGACATCGCGATGGCCAGTCCGTCCAGGCGCGGGAAGCGGGCGCCCGCACGGGAGTTGAACACGATGTACGCGGCCCACATCGCCCCGGCGCCCAGGGCGAAGGCCACACCCGCCACGTTCAGGCTGCCGAATCCGTCGCTGCCGAGCAGATACACCCCGGCGAGCGCGAGCCCCGCCCACAGCAGACTGGCGGCGCGGCGCGAGGTGGCCACCGAGAGCAGCAGCGGCCCGAGCACCTCCAGGGTGACGGCCGCACCCAGCGGGATCCGGTCGATCGCCTGGTAGAAGAGGCTGTTCATGCCCCCGAGCGCGAGACCGAAGCCGCAGACCACGGCCCAGTCGGCCCGCGCGTACCCGCGCAGCCGGGGCCGCGCCACGACCAGCAGCAGCACGGCGGCGAACGCGATGCGCAGCGCGACCGTGCCGAGCGCTCCCGCGCGGGGGAACAGCAGCGCGGCGAAGGCCGACCCGAACTGCACGGACAGCGTCCCGGCCAGGACCAGGCCGACGCCGGTGAGGGAGCCGCGGCCGGGGGCGCGCCGCACGACGGTCCCGGCGGCTACGGAAGGAGCCCCTCCCGCGTCCGAAGGCATCGGTTCCGAGGACAGCGGTCCCGAAGGAGTCGCGGGCGCAGGGGTCAGGTGCGAAGGGGGCGCGTGCGCAGGCATCGGTCGCGCAGGCATCGGTGGGGCGGGGGAGTTGTGCGCCGTAGAGGAAAGGTGCGCCCTGGGTGTCATGTCCCCCACGCTAGGAAGCCCCGCGCTCCCTGTGAAATGCCTGTTCCACTGCGGTTATGCTCCGGAGGCATGACCATCGAGCTGCGTCATCTGCGGGCCTTCCTCACCATCGCCGAGGAGGGCGGCATCACCCGCGCCGCCACCCGCCTCCACCTGGGCCAGCCCGCGCTCTCCCGCACCCTGCGCCAGCTCGAGGACCACCTGGGCACCCGGCTCGTCGACCGCTCCACGCACCACCTGGAGCTGACTGCCGAGGGGGAGACGTTCCGCGACAAGGCCGCCGCCGCGCTCGCCGCCGTGGAGACGGCCCTCGACCCCAGGGGCCTCAAGAGCTGGCCGCTGCGGCTCGGCCACACCTGGGCGGCGTTCGGCGACCGCACCGTTCCGCTGCTGCGCCGCTGGGACGAGACCCGCCCCGGCACCCCGCTGGAGCTGCTCCGCGTCGACGACCGCACGGCCGGGCTCACCCGCGGCAAGGTCGACGCGGCGCTCCTGCGCGGCGCGGTCAGCTCGCCCGGGCTGCGCACGGAACCGCTCCTGTACGAGGAGCGGGTGGTCGTCATGGCCGCGGACAGCCCGCTCGCGGCGCTCCCGCAGGTCACCCTGGCGGACCTCGTCGCGCACCCCATTGCGATCAACACCGTGTCCGGCACCACGACCCTCGACCTGTGGCCGCCCACGGCACGCCCCGCCGCGACCCTCGAGGTGACCAACACCGACGAGTGGCTCATCGCCATCGCGGCGGGCCGGGCCGTGGGCGTCTCCACCTCGGCCACCGCGAGCAACCACGCGCACCCGTCGTTGATCTACCGCCCCCTCGTGGGCGCACCCACCGTCCCCGTCGTCCTGGCCTGGCGCGAGGGCGTAGGGCATCCGGCCATCCCGGACCTGGTGGCCCTGGCACACGAGATCTATGGAGCCGGGCAGAAGGGCTAGCTGCTCAGCGGGGGGGGGCAGCTGCCCAGCGAGAGGGTCAGCTGCTCAGCGGGGAGGGCCGCTCGCTCGGCGGGAGGGCCGGTCGCAGTCGCTCAGTGCGGGATGCCGTCGATGAGTTCGCGGGCGCCCTGGCGCAGCAGCGTGACCGCCACCGATGTGCCGAGGGTCGCCGGGTCCAGGGGGCCCGCCCACTCGTGGGCGTTGAGGACCGTCTTGCCGTCCGGCGTGAACACGCGGGCCCGCAGCGAGAGGTCGCCGCCGCGCTCGGCGCGGGCGTACCCGGCGATGGGGGAGTTGCAGTGGCCCTGCAGGACGTGCAGGAACATGCGCTCGGCGGTCGCCTCCCGCCAGGCGTCCGGGTCGCCGAGACCCGTCACCGCGTCGATGGTCTCGGTGTCGTCCTCGCGGCACTGCAGCGCGAGGATCCCGGCGCCGATGGACGGGCACATCGTCTCCACCGACAGCACCTCGCTGGCCACGTCGAGCCGGTCGATGCGCTCCAGGCCCGCGACGGCGAGCAGTAGCGCGTCCGCGTCGCCCGCCGCGAGCTTCTCCATCCGGCGGCCCGCGTTGCCGCGCATCGGCACGCACTCCAAGTGCGGGTGGGAGGCGGCGAGTTGGGCGATGCGGCGGACCGCGGACGTGCCGATGCGGGTGCCCGCGGGAAGCTCGTCCAGGGTCAGTCCGCCCGGGTGGATGAGCGCGTCGCGGATGTCGTCCCGCTTGAGGAACGCGGCGAACGTGGTGCCCGCGGGCAGCGGCCGGTCGGCCGGCACGTCCTTGACGCAGTGCACCGCGAGGTCCGCCTTCCCGGCGAGCAGCGCGGCGTCGACCTCCTTGGTGAAGGCGCCCTTGCCGCCGAGCTTCGCGAGGTCACCCATCCAGCGGTCACCGGACGTCGTCACGGGCACGACCTCGGTGCGGATTCCCGGGTGCAGCGCACCCAGTTCGGCCCGCACCCGCTCCACCTGGGCCAGCGCCATCGGGGAGGAGCGGGAGACGATGCGGATCAGTTCAGGGGCAGACATGCGGTCCACCATAAGTCCTCCGGGGCCCGCTCCCCGCATTCACTTGCACATCGCCGGTGCGTCAACAGGCTTCTGGATCAAGGGGATTGCAGACCGTACGACAAGCCGTACAAGCCCTACGACAAGCCGTACGGCAAGTCCTACGGCAAGCCCTACGACAAGCCGTACGACAGGGGCGCGGCTCGTCGTGCGGCAGGCGCGCGGCACCGCACGCCCCCCCGGCCCCCCCCTCGCTCCGAAATGCGCGCGCCCCCGAGCCCCCTTACCGTGAACCCGCCCGCGCCCCTGGGCGCCCGCTCCGCCCGCTGCTCGCTGCCCGCCGCCTGGGAGGCTCCCGGTGTCCAGCCCCATCACCCTCGCCCCGATGACCGCCGCCCACCTGGCCGACGTCCTCGCACTCGGCCACGAGGTGTACGACACGACGGTGAAGCCGTACACGTCCTGGTCGCTGTCCGCGATCGCCGCGCACATGGAGGGTGCGGGCTCGGCGTGCCGGGTGGCGCTCGACGGGGAGCGCGTGGCCGGGTTCGTGCTCGGCTCGATGGGGTTCGACCAGCGCACGGACTGGGGGAACCTGGAGTGGATCGCCAGCGCCCCCGCGTACCAGGGGCAGGGCATCGCCACCCGGCTGGTCCAGGAGTGCGTCGCGGCGCTCACGGAGGCGGGCGCGGCCGCCGTCGTCACGGACGTGGAGTCGCGCAACACGGCGTCGGCCGGGCTGATGCGGCGCAACGGCTTCCGCGAGACGGTGTCGGTCACGCTCTTCGTGAGGGAGAGCGGAACCGACACGTCCTCGTCTGCCTGACCCCCGACCGCGCGCCCCGGCCGGTCGGCTAGTCGAACATGCCGGGCTGGTAGTCGCCCGCGGGCTGCTGGGTGATGACGTTCACGCGGTTGAAGGTGTTGATGAGGGCGATGAGCGCCACCAGGGCGGCGAGCTGGTCCTCGTCGTAGTGCTTGGCGGCGTTGGCCCACACCTCGTCGCTGACGCCGCCCGCCGCGTCGGCGATGCGGGTGCCCTCCTCGGCCAGCTCCAGGGCGGCGCGCTCGGCCTCGGTGAAGACCTTGGCCTCGCGCCAGGCGGCTACCAGGTTGAGCCGCACGGAGGTCTCACCGGCGGCCACGGCGTCCTTGGTGTGCATGTCGAGGCAGCCGGCGCAGCCGTTGATCTGGCTGGCCCGGATCTTCACCAGCTCCTGCGTCGCGGTCGGCAGCGTCGAGCCCACGATCGCCTTGTTGGCCGCGATGAAGTGCTTGAGAGCCTTGCCGATGACCGCGTTCTCGAAGAGGTTCAGACGGGGTTCCATGGCCCACTCCTTGGTCGTTCCTGTTGGCTACACACCTAGGACGGAACGACCTCGCCGGAATGTGACACGGGGAGGGATGTGACGCGCGTCTCGTCAGCCCGTCAGCCGTCAGCTCGTCAGGGGGCCTTCCGCCAGACGACGGCCTCGGTCCCCGGCCCGCGTTCGGAGAAGCGCCCCGCGGGGGAGGCGCGGCCGAGCAGGCTGCGCAGCTCCGACTCGAAGACGGAGAGCTCGGCGCCGAACAGATGCGGGGCGGAGGACGACAGGGAGAACACCCACGCCACGACGTCGTCGGCGGTGCGCTCCCACTCCTCCCCGCCGGGCACGACATGGCGCTCGGGTCCGGCGAACCCCGCCCGCGCGTAGTACTCCTCCTCCCCGCCGGGCGTCCCCTGCGGCAGCACACCGCGCCCCGCCCGCCGCACGGGCCCCAGGTGACGGACGACCAGCTCCTGGACCGCCTCATACGGAACCACCGGCCACGGCAGCGCACCCCCGGCCGCCGACGGATCCTCCTTCACGTCCGGCTTCACGTCCGAGATGTGCACCAGAGCGCCACCGGGCCGCAGCATGTCCCGTACGGTCGCCGCCACCAGCGCGCGGTCCATCCAGTGGAAGGACTGGGCGAGGGCCACGACGGTGAACTCGCCGAGCCCGGCGGGCAGTTCCTCGGCCCGCGCCCGCACCCACCGGGTCTTCCCTGCGACGCCTCGCGCGGCCGCGGCGCGCACCGCCTCCTCGATCATCCCCGCGTCCGGGTCCACGCCGACGACCTCACCGAAGAGGTCCACGAGCGTCAGCCCGACCGTGCCGGGCCCGCACCCCACATCGAGGAGCCGCCCCCGCCCGTCGAGCCCGAGCACCCCGGCGAGCGCCTCCGCGAGCCCGGCCGCATAGGGCAACCGCCCCCGCCGGTAATAGGCGGCCGTCCCCGCGAACAGACTCTCGTCCCACTCCCACCCGGCCACCACGCCCGTCACCACCTGTCCATGATTCCCTCGACGGCCGACCCGACGATACGGGGCGCATCCCGCCGTTCACCCCCGCTCACCCCCCGGCTCCAACGGCGGCGCCTGCACGCCCAGATGGGACTTGCACTGCGGTGCGTTGCCGGTGTCGCCGTGCCACTGGTCCGGGGTGGGGTGCACGAACACGACCGCTGCCAGGGCCGCCAGGGCGAAGAGGGACGCGCAGCCGAACGCCGCGCGGTGGAAGGAGGTATTGAGGGCGGCCGGGTCCGCGTACGCCGTGCCGGAGAGGCCGACCGCCAGGGGGAGCGCGGCGACGACCAGGAGCTGGGCGATGCGGGCCGCCGTGTTGTTGACGCCGCTGGCCAGGCCCGCGCGGCTCGCGTCGACCGAGGCCAGGACGGTGGCCGTCAGGGGCGCCACGAAGGTGCTCATGCCCAGGCCCAGGACGACGACGGCGGGCAGGACGTCCGTCACGTACGAGGAGTTCGGGCCGACGCGGAGCATGAGCAGGACGCCGGTCGCGGCGATGAGCGGGCCGAGGGTGAGGGGGAGCCGGGGGCCCAGGCGCGCGGCCAGGGCGCCCGCGGGGGCCGAGAGCAGGAGCATCAGGATCGTGATGGGGAGCGTCGCCGTGCCGGCGCGCAGGGCGTCGTAGCCGAGGGTCGTCTGCAACTGGACCGGGAGCATGAACAGGATGCCGCCGATGGCCGCGTACAGGCAGAGCGTCATGAGGTTCGCGGCGGAGAAGAGCGAGGAGCGGAAGAGGGACAGGGGCAGCATGGGATTGGTGCGGCGGCGCTCCGTCAGAGTGAAGGCGATGCCCGAGAGGAGGCCGATCGCCCCTGGGACAGCGGCTGTTGCGGGTGCGTCGCCCGAGGCGCCGATCAGCGCGAAGCTGATGCCCGCGAGGCAGAGCGCCCCGAGGACCGCGCCGGGCACGTCGAAGGGGCGGTCGGCCGCCGACTCGTCGCGGCTCTCCGGGACGTGGCGCGCCGCGAACAGGACCAGGGCCGCCAGCGGGATGTTGATGAGGAAGATCCAGCGCCAGCCGGGCCCGTCGATCAGCCAGCCCCCGAGGAACGGCCCCACCGCGCCCGCCACCCCGCCGAGCCCCGACCACGCGCCCACCGCCTTCGCCTGGTCGCGCGGGCGGAACGAGGAACGGACGAGCGCGAGAGAGCCCGGGGTCAGGAGCGCCCCGCCGACACCCTGCAGGGCGCGGGCCGCGATGAGCATGCCCACGTTCTGGGCGAGCCCGCACGCCGCCGAGGCGAGCGCGAACCACACCACTCCCACGACGAGTACCCGGCGCCGCCCGAAGCGGTCCCCGAGCGCCCCGCCGAGCAGCAGCAGCGCCGAGAGCGTGAGCATGTACGCGTTGACCACCCACTGCAGCGCCGACAGCGAGGCGTCCAGGTCGCGGCCGAGTGTGGGCAGCGCGACGTTGATGACGGTGCCGTCGAGGAGCGCCATGCCCGAGGCGAGGACCGCGCAGGCCAGCACCCAGCGGCCGCGCGCGGAGGCGAGGGCCACCCCGGCGGCGGCCGGTGAACCGCCCTCTGCGGCCGCGGAGTTCATGGATGTACGGGTCTCCTCGCGCTCGCTACATGTGCACCGCGCCGCCGCCCGCGTCGGCCGGGTGGGCCGGGGCGCCCCTGCGGTACAGGACGACCGTGACGACGAGGCCGATCGCGAAGAATATGGCCGACCACCAGTACGCCGTCGAGTAGCTCTGCATCGCCGCCCGGGCCTGGAGGTCCGGCGACGGCTGCTTGCCCACGAGGTAGTCGGTGGCCGCGCTGGTGGCGAGCGTGTTGAGCAGGGCCGTACCGATCGAACCGCCCACCTGCTGGCTGGTGTTGACCATCGCCGAGGCCACGCCCGCGTCGTGCGCGGCGACCCCGGCGGTCGCCATGCTCATCCCCGGTGCGAAGACCAGGCCGAGCCCGGCGCCCGCGACGAGCAGCGGCGGCAGCACGTGCGCCGGGTAACTGCTGGTCAGATCAAGGGCGGTGAACCACACCATCGAGGCGGCCGCGAGCCCCATGCCGAGCGGCACGATCGGCTTCGCCCCGAGGCGCGGCACCAGGTTGTTGGTCGTGATCACCGAGACCACCACCATCACGGCGACCATCGGCAGGAAGGCGAGGCCCGTCTTGACGGGGGTGTACCCGAGGATCTGCTGCAAGTAGTAGGTGAGGAAGAGGAAGACGCCGAACATGCCCGCACCGGAGATGAACATCGCCAGGAACGAGGCGCCCCGGTCCCGGTCCATCACCACCCGCAGCGGCAGCAGCGGATGCACGGCCCGCGTCTGCCACCACGCGAACGCGACGAGCAGCACCGCGCCCACCACCAGGAAGCCCCAGGTCTGTACGTCGCTCCAGGCGTGCGTCTCGGCGTTGCTGAAGCCGTAGACGATGCAGAACAGGCCCGCCGAGACGAGGAGCGTGCCCGGCACGTCGAGCTTCGGGCGGTCCGCGGGGGCGCCCGCGTGCAGCAGCCGGGCCCCGCCGATCATCGCGACGACGGCGAACGCCAGGTTCACGTACAGGCACCAGCGCCAGTTCAGATACTCGGTGAGGACGCCGCCGAGCAGCAGGCCGACGGCGCCGCCCGCGCCCGCGATGGCGCCGTAGATGCCGAATGCCTTCGCGCGCTCGCGCGGATCGGTGAACGTCGTGGTCAGCAGGGACAGCGCGGCGGGCGCGAGCAGCGCGCCGAACACGCCCTGCAGGGCGCGCGCCGCCACCAGCATGGAGAAGCTCGTCGCGGCGCCGCCGATCGCGGAGGCCACGGCGAACCCGGCCAGGCCCGCGAGGAAGACGACCTTGCGTCCGACGAGGTCGGCGATGCGCCCGCCGAGCAGCAGCAGGCTGCCGAAGGCGAGGGCGTACGCGGTGACGATCCACTGCCGGTTGCCGTCGCTGAACCCGAGGTCCCGCTGGGCCGAGGGCAGCGCGATGTTCACGATGGTCGCGTCCAGGACGACCATGAGCTGGGCGACGCCGACGACGGCGAGGATCAGCCAGCGGTGCTCGTGCTTCCCGCCGGTGGACTGCGGGGCGACGGTGCCGGTGGGCGTGCCGGTCACGGGCGGGGCGTACGCGGTGACGCTTTCCTGGCCCGGTTCGGGCGCGGGCGCTCGGTCCATCGGTGGCCTCCAGCCCCCCGGGTCGCACGAGTCGCCCCCCGTCACACGTTAGGCGTAGTCCCCGGGGGTCGCGACCTGGCACTCTTGCGGGGTGCCTCCGAACGACCCCGCCGCCCCCGCCATCAGTCTCACCAAGGTGGAGCGCCAGGCTCCGGGCCTGGTGAACCTCTACAAGAGCGCCGCCGTCAGCCTGCGCAAGCACGCGCTCGAAGGGACCCGCGCGGCCGTCTACCTGGTCCTCGACCGGTCCGGCTCGATGCGCGAGTTCTACCGCGACGGCACGGTGCAGCACCTCGCCGAGCAGATCCTTGGCCTGGCCGCGCACCTCGACGACGACGCCACCGTGCCGCTGACCTTCTTCAGCACGGACGTCGACGGCGCCGCCGACCTGGACCTCGCCAACTACCGCGACCGCATCGCGAAGCTGCACTCCTCCCTCGGGCACATGGGGCGGACCAACTACCACTGGGCGATGGACGCCGTCCTGGACCACTACCTCGACTCCGGGAGCCGGGCCCCTGCCCTGGTCGTCTTCCAGACCGACGGCGGCCCCACCAGCAGGGCCGCGGCCGAGCGCTATCTGTGCAAGGCCGCGCGGCTGCCCCTGTTCTGGCAGTTCATCGGCTTCGGCGACCCCGGCGACAACGAGTTCCGCTTCCTCCACAAGCTCGACGACCTCGCCGTCCCCGCGCAGCGCGTCGTCGACAACGCGGGCTTCTTCCCCGCGGGCCGCGACCCGCGCGCCCTGTCCGACGACACGCTGTACGACAGCCTCCTGAGCGAGTTCCCCGGCTGGCTCGCGGCGGCGCGCGCCCAGGGGATCGCCCCCTGACCCCTTCCTGACTCCGCTGCCGTGGGCGCCCGGCGCGGCGCGGTCGCGTCACATCCGGGGCGGCTGCCGCGTCTACGTGGTACTGAGGCTGCCGCAGTCGGGTGTCGGCGCCGTGACGGATGGGGGCGTGACCCGTGAGCGAGCGGACGGTGCGGGACGGGCAGGCATGGCCGATACGGGAGTTCGAGCTGGACGGACCCCGGCTGCGGGCGCTGGCCCAGCGTTTCCTGGGCTCGGCGGAGGCGGCCGACGCGGCCCTGAGGACAGCGCGGGAGAGGCTCGACCGGGAGACCGGACTCGACCTGTGGCTGACCACGGAGGTGGGGCGGGCGTGTGTGCGGCGGCTGCGGGCGCGGTCGGCGGAGCCAGGCGGGCCGGGTACTGGACCGGGGGCTGGGCCGGGCAGTGGGCCGGGCTGCGCGTCGCGTTCCGACACGGCCGCTGCGGCGGGGCCCGAGCCGGGGGCCGGGGGAGACTCCTTCGTTCTCGCCCTCTTCGTCGTCCTGGAGACCCTGCCGGCCCCGGAGCGCCTCGCGTTCCTGCTGCACCACCTTTTCGCGGTGGCGCTCGACGACGTGGCGGTGACGCTGGGGCGGACCCCTGCCGCCACGTACGCGCTCGTGGCGGACGCGCGGCGCAGGCTGCGGGGCGGTGCGCCGGGCCCCCGGTGACCCGCCCGTCGCCCCGCCCGTCGCCCCGCCCGTCAACTCCCTTACGGCGCCAGCGGATCCGCCGCATACGTGAGGCGGACGACGCCGTCCGCGTCCCGTGCCGCCGAGGCGTTGACGCCGAACACGTCGCGCAGCAGGCCGGGCGTGAGCACGTCGAGGGCGGGGCCCGCCGCGGTGGCCCGCCCCTCGTGCAGCACCACCAGCTCGTCGCAGAGCCGGGCCGCCAGGTCCAGGTCGTGCAGGACGGCGAGCGTCGTCGTGCCGGTGGACCGGATCAGGCCGAGCAGTTCGAAGCGGGCCCGGACGTCGAGGTGGTTGGTCAGCTCGTCGAGGACGAGGAGACCCGGCCGCTGCGCCAACGCGCGGGCCAGCAGCACGCGTTGGCGCTGGCCGCCGGAGAGCGTGGCGAGCTCGCGGTCCGCCAGTTCCCGTACGCCGGTCCGGTCCAGCGCTTCGTCGACGGCCGCGCGGTCCCGCGCACCCTCGCGGCCGAGCAGCCCGTGGTGCGGGGTGCGGCCGAGGGCCACGACCTCCGTGACCGTCAGACCCGCCGGGCCGCCCGCAGGGTCCTGGAGGACGGCCGCGGTGCGCCGGGCGGCCGCGCGGGCGGAGAGCGACCAGATGTCGTCGCCGCCCACCAGGACCGCGCCCGCGTCCGGCCGCAGCGCCCGGTACACGGACCTCAACAGGGTGGACTTTCCACTGCCGTTGGGGCCGACGATCCCGACGATCGCCCCAGGTTCCGCGCGCACCGCGATGTCGTGGAGGATCGGGGTGCGGGAGAGGGAGACGCACAGGCCCGTCACCGTGAGGGTGGTGCGGTGGTCGGTGGGCAGGTGCGAGCCCCGCAGGTCTTTCACGCCGTGTCCAGACTCTTGTTGCGGCGCAGCAGCCACAGGAAGAAGGGCGCCCCGAACAGCGCCGTGAGGATGCCGAGCGGCAGTTCGTTGGGGCGGTCGACGGTCCGGGACAGGAGGTCGACCAGGACCAGGTACAGGGCCCCGGACACCGCGGACAGGGGCAGCAGACGGCGGTGGTCGGCGCCGAGGGCGAGGCGCACGAGGTGCGGGACCATCAGGCCCACGAAGCCGATGCCGCCCGCGACCGCGATGACCGTGCCCGTCAGGAGCGAGGAGAGCAGGAGCAGCACCGCGCGCAACCGGTGCACGTCCACGCCGAGCGCCGTCGCCGACTCCTCCCCGGCGAGCAGGGCGTTGAGGCGCCGCCCGTACAGGGTGAGGAGTGCCGTGGAGGCCGTCACCACGCAGGCGACGACGGGGAGTTGCCGCCACTGGGCGCCCGCGACGCTGCCGAGCATCCAGAACATCACCGCACGCAGCTCGTTGGGCGTGGCCCGTAGTTGCAGACAGCTCGTCGCGGCAAGGAGCAGATAGCCGACCGCCACCCCGGACAGCACGAGCCGCGTCGGCGCGAGCCGGCCGTGCCGCCGCCCGAGGAGGAAGACGAGGGCCACCGCCCCCACCGCCCCCGCGAACGCCGCCGACGACACCCCGAGCCCGCCCAGCGCGCCCGACGCCAGGGTGAGCACGAGCACCGCCCCGAACGAGGCTCCTGAGGAGACCCCCAGTACATAGGGGTCGGCGAGGGGGTTGGCGACGACGGCCTGCAGCACCACGCCCGCCACCGCGAGCCCGGCCCCCGCGAGCGCGGCGAGCAGCACCCGGGGCGTGCGGAACTCCCAGACGATCTGCGCCCGCACCGGATCCCCGGTGTACGAGCCGAGGCCCAGGTGGTCGCGGACGATCAGCCAGGTCTGGCCGGCCGGCACGGACACCGATCCGACGCCGATCGACACCAGGACGGCGACGGCGAGAAGGGCACAGAGCACGCCGAACACGAGAAGCGAGGCGCGCCGTTCACGGACCGCCATGGCGTTCAGAACGCCTCGGGGTGGAGCAGCCGCGCGATGCGCTCCACGGCCAGGTCCGAACTGGGGCCCAGATACATCGAGTCGGAGAGCACGACGTACCGCTTCTTCTTCGCGGCGGGCCACTGCGGGAACTGCCGCAGCACCTTGCGGGCGTACGCGTCCGGATCCGCGTACCGGTAGGAGATGACCACGAGCGCGTCGACGGGCTCGGCGGCCACCTGCTCCTTGCTGAGGTCGGCGAACATCGTCTTCGACGCGCCCGCGAAGGCGTTGGTGCCGCCCGCCTTGGCGAGGATGTCGTTGTAGACGCCGTGCGCGGCCACCGAGCTGAAGTCGTTGGTGCCCATGTTCATGCCCGCGAAGGTCACCATGACCCGCGGCCGCCGCTTCGTCCCCGACGCTCCCTTCGTGCCCGTCGCCTCAACTGCCTTGCTCGCCGCGGCGATCCGCTGCTTCGAGGCGGTGATCAGCCGCTCGGCGCGCTGCCGCACGTCGAAGATCCGCCCCAGGTCGCGGAGCATCGCGTAACTGTCCTCGACCGTCGCGTCCATGCCGTCGTCGCCGGAGGGCGAGCAGTTGCGGTGCGGTGTGTACGCTCCCGCCCCGGCCGTCTCCAGGTCCTCGCGCGTCGCGAACCCGCCGCTCGCGGCGAAGCCGCCGCCCCACGTCGACATCACGAAGTCCGGCCGCAGCCCGAGCATCGGCTCGCGCGGGATGTCCATCGCCTCGTTGAGTTTGATCCCGCCGGTCGGCAGCGCGGCGACGGCCTTGGCCCGCCCCTTCACCTCGGACCTGCCGTAGGACTGCGCGTTGGCGACGATCCGGTCACCGAGCCCGAGGGCGAGCAGCGAGGAGACCTCGGCGACCGAGCCGCCGTTCATCACGACGACCCGGCTCGGGGCCTTCTCGTACGTATGGGTGGTGCCGCAGTTGGTGACGGTGACCGGATAGCCGCCGCCGTCACGGGAGGCTTCGTCGGGTGCGGCGGAGCCCCCGCCCGACTGGCAGCCGCTCACCGCCAGGCAGAGGGCCGCGGACAGCGTGACGGCAACGGACAGGCGCGCGGCGGCGGTTCGTCCTGACGGCATGGGATCTCCCGGGTGGTGCGGTGCGGTGCGAGGTGAGGGGAGCGCGGTCATCGCTCGCACCAGGAGTCGGGGGAGCGGCCCGTGGGGTTCCCGCGAATATTCGGTTGTCGCGCGGCGGGCCCGGCGCGGATCATCGCCGGATGGCCGACACCCCTGCCGCCGCTACCTCCCCCGCTACCTCCCTCGCCGCCTCTCCCGCCGACGGCCGTGCCGGTATCGACGCCGCTCTCGTACGGCGCCTGGTCGCCGCGCAGTTCCCGCAGTGGAGCGGGCTGCCCGTGGCGCCCGTGGAGGTCGACGGCTGGGACAACCGCACCTACCGCCTCGGCGACGACAAGACGGCGCGGCTGCCCACCGCCGCCGGATACGTGGCCGCGGTCGACAAGGAGAACGAGTGGCTGCCCCGGCTCGCGCCCGCGCTGCCCGTCGCCGTGCCGCCGGTCCTCGCCAAGGGCGAACCGGGCGAGGGGTACCCCTTCCCGTGGTCGGTACGCGGCTGGCTGACGGGCGAGACCGTGGCGCGGGGACACATCGAGGACTGGCCCCGACTCGCCGTTTCCGTGGCCGAGTTCCTGCGCGCCCTGCAGCGCTGTGACGCGACCGGCGGGCCCCTCGCGGGGGAGCACAGCTTCTACCGGGGAGCGTCACCCGCGCACTACGACGAAGAGACGCGCCGCTGCCTGGAGTTGCTGAAGGGACGCGTCGACACGGAACGGGCCGCCGTCGTGTGGGAGGACGCGCTGGCCGCCGAGTGGCAGGGCGCGCCCGTGTGGTTCCACGGCGACATCGCCTCCGGCAACCTCCTGGTCGAGCGGGGCGAGTTGGCGGCCGTCATCGACTTCGGCACCTCGGGCATCGGCGACCCGGCGTGCGATCTGGTGGCCGCCTGGGGCATGTTCGAGGGCGCGGGCCGGGAGGCGTTCCGCGAGGCGGTCGGACAGGACGAGGGGACGTGGGCGCGGGCCCGGGGCTGGGCGCTGTGGAAGGCGCTGCTCGTGCTGTCCGAGTGCGTCGACACCGATCCGGTGCAGGCCCGGGTCAACCGGCGGGTGATCGAGGCGGTGCTCACCGACCACGCCCGCTTCGCGGGCTGACCGCCTCAATCACCGTCCCCCGCCTGGTGGTTGGCGAGCACCGTCGCCACCGTGTCCGCCTCGGCGGGTGCCTTGTCCTCGCGGTAGCGCACCACGCGCGCGAACCGCAGCGTGACGCCCGCCGGATAGCGCGTGGACTTCTGCAGGCCGTCGTAGGCGATCTCCACGACGAGTTCGGGCCGGACCGTGACCACGTGCCCGTCGTCCTCGACCGCGAGCTCTTGCAGCCGCTCGGTCTGCCAGGCCAGCATCGCGTCCGTCATGCCCTTGAACGTCTTGCCGAGCATGGCGTACGAGCCGTCAGGACCCCGCGCCCCCAGGTGCAGGTTGGACAGCTTGCCGGTGCGCCGCCCGTGCCCCCACTCGGCGGCGAGGACCACCAGGTCGAGGGTGTGCACCGGCTTCACCTTCAGCCAGGACGCGCCGCGCCGCCCGGCGCTGTACGGGGCCTCGAGCCCCTTCAGGACCACGCCCTCATGGCCCCGCCGCAGGGTGTCCGCGAAGAACGCGTCGGCCGCCTGCCGGGCCGCCGCGTCGGCGGGGTCGGCCACCAGTGTGCGGCGCACCCGCATCGGCTCGGGCACCAGACGGGCGAGGTGCGCGTGCCGCTCGGCGAACGGCAGGTCCAGCAGGTCCTGTCCGTCGACCGAAAGGGCGTCGAAGAAGACGGGGGAGAGGGGCAGTTCGGCCGCGGCGCGCGCGACGTCGACGCGGGAGCCGACGCGCCCCGCGACCTCCTGGAAGGGCCGCGGCCGCCCCGCCCCGTCGAGGGCGATGACCTCACCGTCGAGAATGAACTGCCCCCCGGCCAAGTCTCGTGCGGCCGCGGTGAGTTCGGGGAGGCGGTCGGTGATGTCGTCGAGGGTGCGGGTGTACACCCGCACGTCGTCGGGGCCTTCGCGGTGCACCTGTACGCGGATGCCGTCCAGCTTCTCCTCGACCGCGCACGGCCCGAGCTTGTCGATGCCCTCGGCGACCGACGCGGCGCTGTGCGCGAGCATCGGCAGGACGGGGCGGCCGACGGTCAGCCGGAACGCGGCGAGCGCGGCGGGGCCGTCCGTGAGCAGAGCCCGCGCCACCGGGGCCACGGCTCCGGCGAGCATCACCGCGCGCCGCACCTCCGCCGGGTCCGCGCCCGTCGCCCCGGCGAGCCCCTCCACGGCGACCGCGTCCAGGGCGCCCTGCCGCACCTCACCGGTGAGCAGCCCGAACAGGAAGCGCTGCTCGTCCTCGGTGGCCGCACCCATCAACTCCTCGACAAGGCGCCTGCGTTCGGCCTGCGAGCCGGCCCCGGAGACCGCTCCGAGCGCGGTGAACGCCGCGTCCACCGCGCGCACGGTCAGGGTCGGCCCGGCCGCGGGCGGCACCGGTTCGCTGAGCACCCGCCACCCGACGCCGAGCCGCCCCTGCGGGAGCCGTCCCGCGAGGTAGGGGATGACGAGGGGCGCGTCGTCCGGCTCCGCGTCCCGGAACAGCTCCGCGAGCAGAGCGATCTTCCGGGACCGCGCCGAGGTGGCGGCGACCTCCTTGGACACACGGGCGAGCCGGGCGAGGAGCATGCGTCCATCGTGCAACGTACGGGGGCGGGGCGCCGCCTGTGAGACGTCCCCGGCGGGGGTGCCGGGCGGGGGCAGGGGGTGCCGGTCGGGGCCCTGGCGGGGGCTCGGGTGGAGGCTGGTCCGGTCAGGCGCTGTGGCAGATGACGACCGGGCCGAGCCAGACGCAGGTGGAGCCCTGGCCGGGGTCGGTGCCGGGGTCGGTCCCGGTGCCGGTGCCGGGGTCGGTGCCCTGGCCCGGGTCGGGGTCGGGTGTGGGTTCGGGGTCGACCGGGGGAGGGGTCGGCTCGGGGTCGACGGGTGGGGGTGTCGGGTCGACGGGTGTCGGATCGACGGGTGTGGGGTCCACAGGTGTCGGGTTCACCGGTGTCGGGTCAACCGGCGTGGGCGTCGGGGGAGTTGGGTCGGGCGCCGGGGGGCTGGTGGGTTCGGCGGGCTGTTGCGTCGGGTCCGGGGCGGCCGGGTCCGGGGCGTCCGGCTGGGGGGCGGGCCGTTCGGGCGCGGGCGGGCTCTCGGGCTCCGGAGCGGCAGGGCGCGCGGGGGCCGGGACCACGGGCTTCGCGGTGGGCTGTGAGGGCCGGGCCGCCGGGGCGGGAACCCGCACCCCCACCCCCGGGCTCTGCCCTTGGTCCCGGTCCCGGTCCCGGTCCCGGTTCCGGTCCTGGTCCTGCCCGCCGTCCCCCTGGTCCTGACCACGGCCCCCCTCATCCTGGTCCTGGCCCTGGTCCCGCGACGAGTGATCCCCCTCCTCCGTGGCTCCCCTGTCCACCACGGACGCCCGCTCCGAAGACGCCGGAGCCGCGTCCCCCACCCCACCGAGCACGAGCCCCGCCGCGACCGCCGCCCCCGCGACCGAGACGCCGACCGCCCCGCCCACCGCGACGGAGAGCTTGCCCCCGGCGGTGAGCACGTGACGTATGCCGTGCCGCGCACCGCGCGCCCCCTGCGCGACCGCGCTCAGCGGACCACCGTGCCCCGCCGAAGCGGAACCCGCGGAACCCGCGGAACCGGCAGAGCCCGAAGCCGCAGCCCCCGCCGCCCCCGCCGCCATCACCGGCACCAGGAACTTCCCCGCCCCGCCGAGCACGAAGATGAGCAGCGCGGGACCGGCAAGGGCGGGCAGCCGGTTGTTCGCGCGGGTCAGGAGCGCGAGCCGGGCCCGGCAGTCGGGGCAGTCGTCCAGGTGGGCCACCAGCCGCTCTGACTGGGCGGCCGTGGTCTCGCCGCGTATGTGGCCCGGCATGCGCTCCCAGTGCGGCTCGCACGCGGGGTCCTCCGGCGTGCCGGGGTGTGCGCGCAGGAACGCCTGCCGCATCCCCTCGCGGGCCCGGTGCAGCAGCACCGCCGTCGCCCCGCGGCCCGCGCCGATCCGCCGCCCCACCGCCTCCAGCGGCTGGCCCTCGGCCTCCGCGAGCCACAGGGCCTGCACCCACCGCTCGGGCAGCTGGCCGAGGACGCGCGCGAGCAGGTCGACGGAGCCGAGCCGGCTCGCCGGGTCCGCCGCGTCGCCGTGGTGGCCGTGCACCGAGACCCGCTCGACGGGCTCGGCCGCCTGCGGGTCGTGCGGCGTCTCGCGGGCCGCGCTGCGCCCCACCGCCGTCGCGAGGTGGCGCACCGTCGTCATCAGGTACGCCGGTACGTTCTCGATCTCGTGCCCGGCGGCCAGGCGGCGCCACACGCGGAAGTGGGCCTCCGCGACGAGGTCGTCGGCGACCCAGGGGCTGCCGGTCAGCGAGCGCGCGTAGGCGAGCAGGCGCCGCTGCTCCGCCTCGTAGATCCGGGCGTACGAGGCGGTGGCGGGCACGGCTGCGGGGCCGTCGGTCATGGCAGGACACTCTCCCGTCCCACTGCGGGGAGCTCAGCGGGGGGCTCGGGGATTCGGACGAGTTCGAAACTCTAGGTCCGACATGTCCGACTTTTGAAGGGGGGAGTGGCACAGGTCACAGGGATTGATCCGTGCATCGCGTAATCACGGCCGCCCCTCACGACTCGTAAGGGCACATGAGTCACCCCTCGAAGAGGACTCGAAGAAGAGTGGAGCCCGTCATGACCGTCGCCCTCGAGCAGCCCGCCCGTGCCCGCCTGATCACCGCCGAGGGCCGCGAGCACCCCGTGCCCGTGACGCTCCGCTACTCCGACTCCGACCCCCTGGCGGTCCAGGTCGTCTTCCCGCCCGACGTCTCCCTCGACGGCGCCGAGGTGACCTGGATCTTCGGGCGGCGGCTCCTGGAGGAGGGGTTGCGCGCCCCGGCCGGCAGCGGTGACGTGCACATCTGGCCGTGCGGGCGGGCGCGCACCGTCCTGGAGTTCCACGCCCCGGCGGGGCTGGCCCTGGTGCAGTTCGACCGGGCCGTGCTGCGCCGCTTTCTGCAGCGGTCGTACGCGGTGGTGCCGTCCGGGGGCGAGGCGGACCGGCTCGATCTGGACCGGGGTCTTGCCCGCCTCCTCGGTCCTTAGGTTAGGCTGCCCTAACTCAATAGGGGTCCGGATGTCTCGGGAGGGGATGCGCGGTGGGGCGTGGCTGGCAGGGGGTCGTTCTCAAGCTGCTGAACGGCAAGGACTTCACGTTCACCGTCACCAGGGCCGAGGAGGTCACCGAGCACTACCGGCGACTGCGGCTCACCGACGGTGGCATGCTCGCCGCGACCGGGGTGCACCCGACGATGTGGGTGCGGATGTGGTTCGACGCGGCGGGCAAGCCGCACCAGCGGGCCTACACCCTCGTCGACCCCGACCCGGCCGCCGGCACCTTCAGCCTCGAATTCGCCCTGCACGACGGCCCGGCCAGCGACTGGGCGCGCACCGCCCGGGCGGGCGACACCATCGAGGCGACCGTCCACGGTACGGGCTTCACCGTGCCGGACCCGCTGCCGTCCCGGCTCCTGGTCGTCGGGGACACGGCCGCGCTCCCGGCGGTCAACTCCCTTCTGGAGTCGATGCCTTCGGTGCCCGCGACCCTCTGGCTGGAGACCCAGCACCCCAGTGACCGTGACGTGCCGCTGCGCCTGAACCCCGCCCACCACGAGCGGCGCACCGTCGAGCGGCAGGATTCCGGCGCCCGCCTGGTCCAGCGGGTCAAGGCCGAACTCCCCGCCCTGGTCGAGGATCCCGACGACACCTACGTCTGGATCACCTGTGACACGGCGACGACCCGGACCCTCGCCACGTACGTCCGCAGACAGCTCGCCGTCCCCAAGGAGCGCGTGCACGCCCTGGGTTACTGGCGCGCCACGGCGTCCGTGTAGCGGCCGACTCCCGTGTGACGGCCGGCTCCCGCGGAGCCGCTCAAGCCCCCGCGGAGCCGCTCAGGCGTAGAGCGCGGGCCGCGGCGCCGGCTCCGGCACCGCCACGCGGACCCCTTCGCGCTGCGCCCGCACGCCCGCCTCCGCGACGAGCGCGGCCATGTAGCCGTCCCACGCGCTCGGCCCCGTCGTCCGCCCCTCGCGCACCCCCTCGATCCAGGAGCGCACCTCCCGGTCGTACGCGTCGGCGAAGCGCACCAAGTAGTCCTGGGTCATGGCCTGTTGGGCACCCGACGAGGTCTCGGTGACGAGTCCGTGCTCGGCTCCGATGTGGGCGCTGCCGCGTTCGCAGACCGCCTCGCACCGCACCTGGTAGCCGAAGCCGCAGTTGACGAAGATCTCCACGTCCACCAGTGCGCCCCTGGCCGTCTCGAAGAGCACCAGCTGCGGGTCGCCGAGCCCTTCGGGGGCGTTCGCCGAGGGGTGCGGCATGGCCACCGTGACGGCGGTCAGCTCCTGGCCGAGGAGCCAGCGCGCCGCGTCGATCTCGTGCGAGACCGAGCTGCTGATCAGCATGGGGGTGGTGAAGTGGGGCGGCGAGGAGACGTTGCGGTGCCGGCAGTGCAGCATCAGCGGACGGCCCAACTCACCCGCATCCAGCAGCGACTTGAGGCGCTGGTACTCGCTGTCGAAGCGGCGCATGAACCCCACCTGGATCAGCCGCCGCCCGGCCCGCACCTCCGCCTCGACCACGCGCAGCGACGCCGCCGAGTCCGGGGCGAGGGGCTTCTCGCACAGCACCGGCAGGCCGCGCTCGCAGGCCGTGAGGAGCGCCTCCTCGTGCGCGCTCTCCGGCGACGCCACGAGGACCGCGTCGACGCCCGGCGCGGCGATCGCGTCCAGCGGATCCCCGTAGAGGCGGACGCCGCTGTCCACGTCCAGGCCGTCGAGCGCCGCCTCGGCCCGCGCCACGTCCGGGTCGGCGACCGCCACCAGGCGCGCCCCGCCCACGGACCGTGCGATCCGCCGCACATGGTCGGCGCCCATGTGTCCCGCCCCGAGGACGGCCACCCCCACCGCTTCGCTCACGCCCCGAACTCTCCTCCCGCACCGTCCTGTTCACCGCTCTGCCGGGCAGCCACGGTAGCCGTCCGCCGCCGCGCCACGACCAGGCCCCCGGCGAGCAGCAGCACCGCGCCGCCGACCGACGACAGGACCAGCGCCCACACGTCGGAGTCGCCCGCGTCCCCGGCGGCGGGCACCAGCGACGCCTGCCGGGCCGGGTGCCCCGGGCCCTGCGCGGTGTGCGCCTTGGCGCGCGGCACCAGCGAGCCCACCGGGCGTACGTGCCCGGCCGCCGCGAAGCCCCAGTCGAGCAGCTGCCGGGCCTCCTCGTACACCGTGTAGCCGCCGCCCGCCTGCGGGTTCAGGACCGTCACGAGGAGGGTGCGGCCGCCGCGGGTCGCGGCGCTGATGAGGGTGTTGCCCGCGTGGCTCGTATAGCCGTTCTTGACGCCGACGAGACCGGGATACGGGGCGACGCCGTCGGCGCCCGTGAGGAGACGGTTGGTGTTCTGGATGGGGTACGAGGCCCCGGTGCTCGGGAAGTCGGCGACCGGCGTCGAGCAGTAGCGGGCGAACTCCGGGTCGGCGAGCCCCGCCCGGCCGAAGACCGCGAGGTCGTACGCGGAGGAGACCTGCCCGTCCGCGTCGTAGCCGTCGGGCGAGACGACGTGCGTGTCCCGGGCACCGAGGGCGCGGGCCTTGGCCTGCATCTGCCGGACGGTTTGCTGCCAGCCGCCGTTGAGCCCGGAGAGCACGTGCACGGCGTCGTTGCCGGAGCTGAGGAAGACCCCGCGCCACAGGTCCGCGACCCGGTAGCTGCGCCCCGCCTCGACCCCGACCATGCTGCTGCCCTCGCCCACCCGGGAGAGCTCCGCCTCGGTGACGCGGTGGCGGGTGTCGGGGCTCAGATGGGGCAGGGCGGTCAGGGCGAACAGGGACTTGAGGGTGGAGGCGGGCGGCAGCGGGCGGTGCGCGTCGTGCGCGGCCAGGACCTCGCCGCTGTCGGCGTCGGCCACCACCCACGCCAGGGCGGAGACGTCGGCGGGCAGTTCGGGGGCGCCGGGGCCGGGTCTGGCCTGGGTGCCCGGTCGGTCCAGGAGCGTGGAGGAGTACGCGGGCAGCGGGTGGGGCGGCGCGGGCTCGGCGGGGCCCTGCACCGCCGGGGCCGGGGTGGGCAGGAGGACCAGGGCCCCGATCGCGAGGGCCGCGGTGCGGACGGACGAGGCGAGGAGGGAGCGGCGCGCCAGGAAGGGGCGGCGCTGAAGGTTCCTGATGACCATTCAGCCACCGTAGGAGCGGCGCCGGAGGTCCGCAGATCGGCTTGGCCCGCCTGGCTGTATGCGCCTCGCCCCACCGGCCGCACGCCCACCGGTCCAGCACCCGCGCGCCGGCCGGTGCGGCCGCTCTGCGCCTGAGGGTTGAGCACCTGACTGCCCGTCGATTCGGCCGCTCCATGACCGTGGGTTCGGCGCCTGCATGCCCGCTCTGCGCCCGCGGGTTCAATGCCTGCGCGGTCGCTCGGTGCCCGTGGGTTCAGCGCCTGCGCGTTCGTCGGCGCAGCCGCTCTACACACCCGACGGCTGCGCACCCCACGGCTCCGCACCCGCGCGCCCCGGCGCGGACGCCGCACCCCCCGTCACCTCAGCTGCTGCCGCCCCGTCACCTCCGTGCCCGCCGACCCCTCCTGACGCCCCGTCGCGGCCGGCCCCTCGAAGCGGGACACCGCCCGCCCCGCGCACACCAGCACCGCCAGCGCCACCGCCGCGCACGCCGCGTTGCTCACCAGGTCCGTGGTGAGCGAGCCGCCGCTCTCCGGGCGTACCGGGAACGACGTCCATACGTAGGTCAGCAGCGCACCCGCCGCGAGGGCGAACACGTGCCGTGCGCTCCAGCCGCGCTGCCGCGACCAGCGCGACACGGCCCGGACACCTAGGACGACGACCGCCGACCACACGGCCACGCCCACCCATTCATAGGCGTCGCCGGTGACGAGAACGGCGGGGCCCCAGTACGCGCCCGTGCCGAGCAGCGCCGCCGCGCCCACGGTCCAGGGTCCCGGGGCGGCCCCCGCCACCGGGGCCGGGCGCCGGTTCCGGACCCGGAAGGCGAGCACCACCAGCGCCGCGATGACGGCGCCCGCCGTGGCGAACCGGACCGGCGAGGCCATGAAGTGCTCCTCCGCGTAGTTCCCCCAGAACACGAGGCCCGCGCCGAGCACGTACACCAGCGCGGCGACCGCATACCCCCTGCGCCCCAGCCACGGCGTGCGGGCGCGCTCCGGGAACCACGCCTCCACCAGCGCGATGGGCACACAGATGCTCCACACCGTGTGCAGCGCGAGCACCGACTGGACCAGCTCGACACCCGTGCCGAGGCCCGGTACGAACGAGGGCCCGTGCAGCAGGTCCTGGCCCGCGTAGTCGTCGTTCCACAGGAGCTGGTCGACGGGCCCCTCCTCCATCAGCGCGTACGCGGCGGCGAGCAGCACCATCGCGGGCCACCCGCCCCCGTACCGCCGCCCCGTCTCCCGCACCAGCAGCGCCCCGCACCCGTACAGCGGCGCGAGCACCACCCCGAGCCCGAACTCGGCGGCCGTCAGGTTCCCGAGCAGGAACTCGCCGACGAACGGCGCCAGCAGGAACAGGGCGACGACCGGGGCGAGACGGCGCCGGGTGCGGGCGGGGTGGTGCGTGGAGGCCATGCCTTCGACGCTAGGCAGCGGGGTGGGGCGGGGATGCGCCCGAAGGTCTAGGGCGCGCGGACGAAAGTAGCCCGCGCGGGCCGCGGGCCGTCCGGCGGCGCGTCAGCCGTCTCGCGGCGCCTCAGCCGTCCGCCGGATTCAGCTGTCCCGTCGGGTTCAGCCGTCCTCGCCCGGCGGGGTGCCGCAGCTCGGGCCGCCCGGGCCGTCGAACTGCACCGAGCTGAAGAAGTCGCGGTATGCCGGGAAGAAGTTCCCCTTGCCGGTCGGCCCCGCCGAGGTGACGGCCGTGCAGCCGCTGTAGCCGGTGTCCGACCACAGGTGGATCGTGGAGCCCGTCCGGTTCCAGTCCGACTTCGCGCGGTCGTTCATGCCGACCGTCCCGAGGTCCGGGGTGCCGCCCTTCAGAGCGATCATGTCGCCGGTGCCGTCGAGCCCGGAGAACATGCAGTAACTGCCGTCGGGACACCGGTCGTACCCGTCGGCGGCGTGCGCCGCGGAGACCGGCAGGACCGCCGCCGCGACGGCCGCCACCGGCACGAGCAGAGCACACAAGGTCTTCCTCATCTACGCCCCCTGACCTGAGGTTCATCAACTCGACGCCACCAAAGGTAAGTTGCCCGCACCCCCCGGTCCACCGCTTAGGCTGCCCCGGAGCCGCACCGGCACCGCCGCTGACCGCCGACCCCAGGAGCACCACCATGTTCGACCCCGCACCGGCACCCCCGTACCCCGACGCCTTTCACCCGGACGAGGAGCCCGCGCCGCACCCGCTGCTCGCCCCCGTGCTCGGCTTCCTCGGCAGCTGGCACGGGCAGGGCGAGGGCGGGTACCCGACGCTCGACGGGGACTTCGCGTACGCCCAGCAGGTCACCTTCAGCCACGACGGCAGGCCCTTCCTGAAGTACGAGGCCAGGGCCTGGCTGCTCGACGCCGAGGGGGCGCCGCTGCGGCCGTCGGCGCGGGAGAGCGGCTGGTGGCGGCTGCAGCCCGGCGGCCGCGTCGAGGCGCTGATCACCCAGCCCACCGGCATCGCCGAGATCGCCGTCGGGCAGGCCGCCGACGGCGCGGTCGAGCTCACCACGGAGGAGGTGTCCCGCACCTCCACGGCCAAGGAGGTCGAGGCCACCCACCGCCGCTACACCCTGCCCGACGCCGACACCCTCGCCTTCGTGCACGACCTCGCCGCGGTCGGCCGGCCGCTGCAGCACCACCTCTCGGCCCGGCTGCGCCGCGTACAGCGCTAGCGGCCGACCGGGCCCCGGACGCATCAGCCAGCAGCCACCTCGATCAGAAGACCGCATCGATCAGAAGACCGCATCGATCAGCAGCCCCATCGATCAGGAGCCGCATCGATCAGGATCGGAGAAGCCCCCGGCCCCGGGCCGCGCCTAGCGTGACGGACATGAACCTCAACCTGAACGCGAGCTTCCTCCCGCACACCGACCCGGACGCCTCCCTGGCCTTCTACCGCGACGTCCTCGGCTTCGAGGTCCGCAAGGACGTCGGCTCCGACAGCATGCGGTGGATCACCGTCGGACCGGCCGACCGGCCGGACACCTCCCTGGTCCTGGAGCCCCCGGCCGTCGAGCCCGGCATCACGCCGGAGGAGCGCCGCACCGTCGTCGAGATGATGGCCAAGGGCACGTACGCCCGCGTCCTGCTGGCCACCGACGACCTCGACGCCACCTTCGCGCGGCTGCGCGCCGCGGGCGCCGAGATCGTCCAGGAGCCCGGCGAGCAGGCGTGGGGCGTCCGCGGCGGCGCCCTCCGCGATCCCGCGGGCAACCTGCTGCGCATCGAAGAGGTCGCAGCAGCGGCCCCCGACGTACGCTGACCACGCCAT
Organism: Streptomyces odontotermitis; assembly: GCF_050510915.1. NCBI lineage: Bacteria > Bacillati > Actinomycetota > Actinomycetes > Kitasatosporales > Streptomycetaceae > Streptomyces > Streptomyces odontotermitis. The sequence goes on from NZ_JBNJLS010000007.1 coordinate 80,558, forward strand.
AAGCGGAGCAAGACGGCTTTTGCCCGAGAGATGGAGACACGATGAGCAGGGCCAAGAAGGCGGACCCGCAGGCGTCAGGAGCCGAGGTGCACGTGGCCGACAGCCACGAACTGATCCGCGTGCACGGCGCGCGCGAGAACAACCTCAAGGACGTCAGCGTCGAGATCCCCAAGCGGCGCCTCACCGTGTTCACCGGCGTCTCCGGCTCGGGCAAGAGCTCGCTGGTGTTCGACACCATCGCGGCCGAGTCGCAGCGGCTGATCAACGAGACGTACAGCGCCTTCGTGCAGGGCTTCATGCCGAACCGGGCGCGGCCCGAGGTCGACGTCCTCGACGGTCTGACCACCGCGATCAGCGTCGACCAGCAGCGGATGGGCGCCGACCCGCGCTCCACGGTCGGCACCGCCACCGACGCCAACGCGATGCTGCGGATCCTCTTCAGCCGCCTCGGCAAGCCCTACGTCGGCCCGCCCGGGGCGTTCGCCTTCAACGTGCCCTCGGTGTCGGCGGCCGGCGCCATCACGGTCGGCAACGGCAAGAAGGAGAAGGTCACCTTCAACAAGGTCGGCGGCATGTGTCCGGCCTGCGAGGGCCGCGGCACCGTCTCCGACCTGGACCTGACCCAGCTCTACGACGCCACCAAGTCGATCAACGAGGGCGCCTTCACCATCCCCGGCTACACCGGCGGCGGCTGGAACACCCGTCTGTACGCGGAGTCCGGCTTCTTCGACCCGGACAAGCCGATCGCCAAGTTCACCAAGAAGGAACTGCAGGACCTCCTCTACCGCGAGCCGACCCGGATGAAGATCGCGGGCATCAACATGACCTACGAGGGTCTGGTCCCGCGGATCCAGAAGTCGATGCTCGCCAAGGACAAGGAGGCGATGCAGTCGCACATCCGGGCCTTCGTGGAGCGCGCGGTCACCTTCACCTCCTGCCCGGACTGCGACGGCACGCGGCTCGCCGAGCACGCCCGCTCCTCGAAGATCAAGAAGATCTCGATCGCGGACGCGTGCGCCATGGAGATCAGGGACCTGGCGGACTGGGTGCGGGCCCTGAACGACCCCTCGGTCGCCCCGCTGCTGACTTCCCTCCAGCAGACCCTGGACTCCTTCGTGGAGATCGGCCTCGGCTACCTCTCCCTGGACCGGCCCGCGGGCACGCTGTCCGGCGGCGAGGCGCAGCGCGTGAAGATGATCCGCCACCTCGGCTCTTCGCTCACCGACGTCACGTACGTCTTCGACGAGCCGACGGCCGGGCTGCACCCGCACGACATCCAGCGCATGAACGACCTGCTGCTGCGCCTGCGGGACAAGGGCAACACCGTGCTCGTGGTGGAGCACAAGCCGGAGGTCATCGAGATCGCCGACCACGTCGTGGACCTCGGCCCCGGCGCGGGCACGGCGGGCGGCACGGTCTGCTTCGAAGGCTCGGTCGGCGACCTCCGGGGCAGCGACACGGTCACCGGGCGCCACCTCGACGACCGTGCCTCGCTCAAGAAGTCGGTGCGCGAGCCGGACGGCGCCCTGGAGATCCGGGGCGCCTCGGCTAACAACCTCCAGGACGTCGACGTCGACATCCCGCTCGGCGTGCTCACCGTGATCACCGGCGTCGCGGGCTCCGGCAAGAGCTCCCTGGTGCACGGCTCGGTCCCGGACGAACTCGGCGTCATCTCGGTCGACCAGAGCCCGATCCGCGGCTCGCGGCGCAGCAACCCGGCGACGTACACGGGTCTGCTCGACCCGATCCGCAAGGCGTTCGCCAAGGCCAACGGCGTCAAGCCCGCCCTGTTCAGCGCCAACTCCGAGGGTGCGTGCCCCACCTGCAACGGCGCCGGCGTCATCTACACGGACCTGGCGATGATGGCCGGGGTGGCGAGCACCTGCGAGGACTGCGAGGGCAAGCGCTTCGACGCCTCGGTCCTCGACTACCACCTCGGCGGCCGCGACATCTCCGAGGTCCTTGCCATGCCGGTGGCGGAGGCGCTGGAGTACTTCGCCGAGGGCGAGGCCCGAACTCCCGCCGCGCACAAGATCCTTGAACGCCTGGCGGACGTCGGCCTCGGCTACCTCACCCTGGGCCAGCCCCTCACCACGCTCTCCGGCGGCGAACGCCAGCGCCTGAAGCTGGCCACGCACATGGCGGACAAGGGCGGCATCTACGTCCTGGACGAGCCCACAACGGGCCTCCACCTCGCCGACGTCGAACAACTCCTCGGCCTCCTGGACCGCTTGGTCGACTCCGGCAAGTCGGTGATCGTCATCGAGCACCACCAGGCGGTCATGGCCCACGCCGACTGGATCATCGACCTCGGCCCCGGCGCGGGCCATGACGGCGGCCGCGTCGTCTACGAGGGCACCCCCTCGGACCTGGCGTCGGCCCGCTCCACGGTCACGGGCGAACACCTCGCGGACTACGTCGGCGCCTGATGCGACTGCCTGATCGGACTGCCTGATCCGGCTACGGCAGCGCCTTCTCGATGGCGTCGACGAGTTCGGCGGCGCCGGGCTCGGTCTGCGGCGAGAACCGGGCGACGACGTCACCGCGGCCGTCCACGAGGAACTTCTCGAAGTTCCACCGGACATCCCCGGTGTGCCCCTCGGCGTCCGCCGTCTCGACGAGGCGGGCGTAGAGGGGATGCCGGGAGTCCCCGTTGACGTCGACCTTCTCCGTCATGGGGAAGGTCACCCCGTACGTGGCGGAACAGAACTCGGCGATCTCGTCGGCGGATCCGGGCTCCTGCCCCATGAACTGGTTACAGGGCACGCCGAGGACGGTGAAGCCGCGCGAGGCGTACTGCTCGTGCAACCGCTCCAGCCCCTCGTACTGCGGGGTGAGCCCGCACTTGGAGGCGACGTTGACGATGAGGACGGCCTTGCCCTCGTACTGAGCGAGGTTCGCGGGGCCGCCCTGAAGGCTCTCGATCTCTACTGCGTCGTAAACAGACATGGTCCGGAGCCTACGCTTCAGCTGTCTCGCGACGCACGACGCTCCGCGACGGACCCAAGGCGCCCCGCGGGCGCGCCAGCGATGAGGTACCCCCGGCTGCTGCTCTATTCGCGAAGCGACGATCACCGTCGTCCAGGTGGCTGTGCCGGAACAGGCGATTGCCGCACGACGAAGTACGAGACGATGACGCCATGGATGTCGGGGCGGTGGTGCTTGCTGTGACGGGTGTGGCGGGCACGCTCGGGGGCGCGCTTCTCACGCAGCGGGGCGCCGACCGGGCCAAGAGACGCGAGCTGGAGATGGCCCAGAGGCTTCAGGAGGCCAGGGAGAACCGTGAGCTGCGGCGGCGCTGCTACTCCGAACTGCACCGTGACGCACGGCAGTTCGCCACAGCCCTGAGCCGTCATCTGTACGTCCTGCGGGATCGGAGCGCCGACGAGGAGGACGTCCGTGTTCTAGAAGACACGAAGAGCGCCTACCGTGACCGCTGGTCCGAGGCCCTCATGATCGCCCCCGATGCCGTGGTCGCTCCGGCTCGCGAGCTGAACGGCACCCTGACCCGTGTCCATGGACAGGTGAAACGTCTGGAACAGGGGAATCCGCGTCCGGGTGAGACCCTGCGGTCGGCTGCCGAGGCGCAGCACGGGCTCTGGGCCCTGATAGGGGCGATGCGCGAGGCGATGCGCCGTGACTTGGGGGTCTCGGGCGGGTCCGACGACGCGGCTTCTTCGCCGCGCGACGGCTCGGCCTTCATCGGCGACTTCGCGGAGCCGGATGACGACCTCGCTTCTTAGGGCCTCTTAGGGCCTCTTAGGCGGGGGCGTCAGTTGAGCAGCCGTATCGCCGGGGCTTCGGTGCTCGTGGCCAGGTGTGAGTCGCAGTGTGGGCAGGGCTTGGGCGGGGCGGTCGCGTTGTGTGTCGTGGAACGGGGTCCACCAGAGTCGGCCAGCTCCGCTGTGATCTCGATGCTTCGCAACATCGGGCGATCCTCGCACGGGCCGGACGGCCGCCACCGGCGGTGTGAGCCGGTGCCGGTGGCGGCCGTTGCGCGACAGCACGTGGCTCCCTCGCGGTGTTGTCGCGCGTTGTCCCCTCGGCGCCGGGGCGTGCGGGAGTGCGTCCCGGCTTGGAACTGGCCGAAGGGGGGCCGGGCCAGGGGTGGCGCCGGGCGGGCGCGCGGGAACGTGGTGGCAGACTTCGGTCCCCTGGACGGGCGTCGGAAGAAGGTGTCCCGTGACGGCGGTACCTCTGTGTGGGAGACAGGGTGAAGGGCGCGTCCGGGGTCCGGGGACCGGGGTGACCGGCCGCCGCTGTGCGGCCGGGTTTCACAGTGAAGACTAGGCCGGGCGGGGTGCGCGAGGGTATACAGACGCGGCACCAAACTGGGTGCGTCAATTCCCTTGGTGTGCACACGCGTTGGGCGGACGTGGTGTGGTCGTGCGTCCTACGGGAGTGGGGGTTGCGTGCGGTGGAGGCGGCCCGTGGCGATCAGTTCGACGGTGATCGCGACGGCCAGCGCCTGCACCGCCATCAGCGCGATCAGTACGAAGAGCTGCACCGCCCCGGCGAGTACGGGCGACGCGCCGCCCAGGAGCATGCCGACGAAGGCGCCGGGGAGGGTGACCAGACCTACGGTGCGGGTCTGGTCGAGGCCGGGCAGGAGGGCGTCCGACGCGGCCGGGCGGACCACCTCCACGCGCGCGTCGTGGTCGGTGAGGCCGAGGGCGAGCCCCGCCTCGAACTCGCCCCAGCGGGAGTGGAGTTCGTCGAGGGCACGGCGCCCGCCGAGCACCGTCGCGGTCAGGGCGCCGCCGATGAGGATGCCCGTTACGGGGATGAGTGCGATGCCGCGAACAGGGAGCAGGCCGGCGAGGGTCAGGGACGCGATCACCGGGACGACCGGGGCAGTGATCGGTACCGCCGCCCACCACCACGTTCCGTTCGGGGTGATGCGGCGGCCCGCCGTGCGCGCGGCGACCGCGAGCATGAGGAGGAGGAAGCCGAACAGGGCCGACGTGTGGTGGACCACCCAGCCGATCAGGAGGGACACGGCCGCCAGCTGGGCCGCCGCCCGTACGCCTGCCGTGGCGATCTCGCGGGCCCGGTGGCGTGAGCCGTCGGGGGAGAGGCGGAACAGCGCGGCCGTCGTCGCGGCGATGAACAGGAGGACGAGGAGGGCGGCCGCGAGAGTGCCGTTGACCGGGAGGAGGGCCTGGGCGGCTTGATCACGCACAGGGCCACCCTAGAGAGTGCGCGCCGGGTCGTCGGGGAGTTCCGGCGGCGGTGGCGACGGGGCGTGTGCGATCTGTGAGGATGAGAGCGCGGAACCGCAGGTGAAAGCGCGGAACCAGGAAGCGGAACCGACAAGCGGAACCAGGAAGACGCAGAGAAAGAGGGGCTGGTCGTCGTGGCGCAGCAAGTTCAGGGCGTGATCGCGCGGGCCAAGGGCGAGCCGGTGCGGATCGAGACGATCACCGTGCCGGATCCCGGGCCGGGCGAGGCCGTGGTGCGGGTCCAGGCGTGCGGGGTCTGTCACACCGACCTGCACTACCGGGAGGGCGGGATCAACGACGACTTCCCGTTCCTGCTCGGGCATGAGGCGGCGGGGGTCGTGGAGTCGGTGGGGGAGGGGGTGAGCGAGGTCGCTCCCGGGGACTTCGTGATCCTCAACTGGCGTGCGGTGTGCGGCCAGTGCCGCGCCTGTCTGCGCGGCCGCCCCCAGTACTGCTTCAACACCCACAACGCGAAGCAGAAGATGACGCTCGCCGACGGGACGGAACTCTCGCCCGCCCTCGGCATCGGTGCCTTCGCGGAGAAGACCCTCGTCGCGGCGGGGCAGTGCACGAAGGTCGACCCGGCCGCCTCCCCGGCCGCCGCCGGGCTGCTCGGCTGCGGCGTCATGGCGGGCCTCGGCGCCGCCATCAACACCGGCGAGGTGGGCCGCGGCGACACGGTCGCCGTCATCGGCTGCGGCGGCGTCGGCAACGCGGCCGTCGTCGGCGCGCGCCTCGCCGGGGCCGCGAAGGTCATCGCCGTGGACATCGACGGGAAGAAGCTGGAGACGGCGCGCGGCCTCGGTGCCACCCACGTCGTCAACTCCCGCGAGAGCGACGCCGTCGAGGCCGTGCGCGAGCTGACCGGCGGCTTCGGCGCCGACGTCGTCATCGAGGCGGTCGGCCGCCCCGAGACGTATGAACAAGCCTTCTACGCGCGGGACTTGGCGGGCACCGTCGTCCTGGTCGGCGTGCCGACCCCCGAGATGCGGCTCGACCTGCCGCTCCTCGACGTCTTCGGCCGCGGCGGGGCCCTGAAGTCCTCCTGGTACGGGGACTGCCTGCCCTCGCGGGACTTCCCGATGCTCATCGACCTCTACCTCCAGGGGCGGCTCGACCTGGACGCGTTCGTCACCGAGACGATCCCGCTCGGCGACGTGGAGAAGGCGTTCGAGCGGATGCACCACGGCGACGTGCTGCGCTCGGTGGTGGTCTTCTGATGGCGGCCGCGCGCATCGAACACCTCGTCACCAAGGGCACGTTCTCGCTCGACGGCGGCACCTGGGACGTCGACAACAACGTCTGGATCGTGGGCGACGACAGCGAGGCCGTCGTCATCGACGCCGCGCACGACGCGGACGCCATCGCCGAGGCGGTCGGCGACCGGCGCCTCGTCGCGATCGTCTGCACCCACGCCCACGACGACCACATCGACGCCGCCCCCGCCCTCGCCGCCCGCACCGGTGCGCCCGTGCTCCTGCACCCCGACGACCTGGAGCTGTGGCGGCGCACCCACCCCGACCGGGCGCCGGACGGGGAGCTCGCCGACGGGCAGCAACTGACCGTCGCCGGGGTCGAGTTGACGGTCCTGCACACCCCGGGGCACTGCCGGGGCGCGGTCAGCCTGTACGCGCCGGAGCTCGGCACCGTCTTCACCGGAGACACGCTCTTCGCGGGCGGGCCCGGCGCCACCGGGCGGACGTTCAGCGACTTCCCGACCATCATCGACTCCATCCGGGACCGGCTCCTGACCCTGCCGCCCGATACGGAGGTGCGCACCGGCCACGGTGACAGCACGACGGTCGGCGCCGAGGCGCCGCACCTGGAGGAGTGGATCGCGCGGGGGCACTGACCCCCGTACGCACGTCGCTTCACGCACGACCTCACGGGCGTCATCGGCAAGGCCCCGCGCGACATTTCGCGCGGGGCCTTCGTCGTGCGCGCGGCGGCGCGCCGGCCGAGAGGCGCGCCGGCGACGTGGCCGGGAGGCGTGCTGGCGGCGACCGGCGATCTCCGTTAAGTTAGGCAAGGCTTACCTAATGGAGGTTGAGGATGGCTGTCCGCCCCACCAGCACGACGACGACCGAACCCACGGCAGCCGAGCGCGCCCGCTCCGTGCTCGCCACCGCCTGGTCCTGCTCGGTCACCACGGAGTACGGAAAGGACGAACTCGTCGGCGCGCACAGCGTCACCGCCGAGGGCACGCTGCGCCTGCACGCCCCGCAGGACAGCGCGCTCGCTGCCGCCGTCCTGTGCGCACCGCGCGGCGAGCCGTCCACTCTCCTGGAGTTCGCCGACGTCGCGCCCGTGCCGGTGCGCGAGCGGGTCCGGGCGCGCCTGTGGCTCTCCGGCGAACTCGTCCCGGACGGCGACTGCTTCCTCCTCAAGCCGGTGCGCGCCGTGCTCCACGAGACCGCGTCGGGGCGCGAGGGCATCGACCTCGTGCAGCTCGCCCTCGCCACCCCCGACCCGCTCGCCGAGGCCGAGTCGCGGCTGCTCACCCACCTCGCCGACGCCCACGCCGACGCGGTCGAGCAGCTCACCCGGCTCATCACCCCCGAGAGCCTCCAGGGCGTCGTCCGCGTCCGCCCCCTCGCCGTCGACCGCTTCGGGCTCACGCTCCGCCTCGAACGCGCGCGGAGCCAGGCGGATGTGCGCCTGCCCTTCCACGTCCCCGTCGAGGACGTCGCCGAGGTCACCGACCGCATGCACGTCCTGCTCGGCGCGGCCTCCTCCCGGCGCCGCCCCGTCCTGCGGGCCACCCCACCCGACGCCTGAGCCGCCCCGGGCGCCAGGCATGATGGTGCGTCATGAGTGAGCGTGTGGAACCCGTCCAGGCCCTGATCGTCGTCGACATGCAGTCCGCCTTCGTCTCCGGCGCCACCGCGGTGCCGGACGCGGAGCGCGTGCTCGACCGGGTGCGGGGCCTCGTCGCCGCCGCGCGTGAGGGCGGCGCGCTCGTCGTCCAGCTGCAGAACGACGGAGCGGCCGGGGCCGACGACGAGACGGGCACGCCCGGCTGGGAGCTGCATCTGCCCGTCGACGAGAGCCGGGGCGAGGTCGTGCTCCGCAAGACCGTCGACGACGGCTTCGAGGAGACCGGCCTGGCGAAGCGCCTCGACGCGGCGGGCGTGCGGGCGCTCGCCGTGTGCGGGGTGATGTCGGAGATGTGCGTCCTGGCCACCGCGCGCACCGCCCTCGAACTCGACTACCGCGTGGTCCTTCCGCACGACGGCCACGCGACACAGGACATCCCGGCGGCCGAGGACATCAGCGACGCCGTGCCCGCCGCGACGGTGTCACGCGTCGCCGAATGGGCCCTCGGCGACGAGGCGGAGGTCGTCCCCTTCGCCCGCGACGTCACGTTCACGGCGCCCCCCGGAAGCTGACCCCCTTTCCGGAGCCGAGAGCTACAAGGGCAGCGCGCACACCGCCATCGGCGCCGCGAACGGCTCGCCCGCCGGCCGCAGTTCACCGTTCTTCCCGTCGACCTTGAAGACGCTCACCGACCCCGACTTCTGGTTGGCCGCGAACAGCAGGCGGCCCGAGGGGGACAGCGCGATGTGGCGCGGGAAGTCGCCCTCCACCGGCACCGTGTCCAGGAGCCGCAGCCGTGCCCCGTCCTCCTCGACGGCGTACCGGGTGAGGCTGTTGTCGCCCCGGTTGGCGAGATAGGCGAAGGCCCCGTCCCGCGTCACCACGAACTGGGCGGGGTAGCTGGTGCCCGTCCCGGTCCCGGTGGACTGCGGCGCGCCCGGCGTGAGGCGTCCGCTCTTCGCGTCGTACGCGCAGACCACGGCCGTGTTGTCCACCTCGTTGGCCAGATACGCGAACCGCCCCGCGGGGTGGAAGGTCAGATGCCGCGGCCCCGCGCCCGCCTTCACCTGCGCGTCCGAGACGCGGGTCAGCTTCCCGGCCTTCTCGTCGAGGCGGTACGTGTACACGGTGTCGTTGCCCAGGTCGACGGCGAGCAGATGACGGCCGTCGGGAGCGGTGATGAACTGGTGGGCGTGCGGCCCGTCCTGACCCGGGCCGGGCGGCGGGCTCGTGTGCGCGACGAGGTCGGTGCGCTCGCCGAGGCCGCCGGATCGCTCCACGGGGTGGACGCTCACGCTCCCCGACCCGTAGTTGGCGCTCAGCAGCCAGCGCCCGCCCGGGTGCACGGACAGATGGCAGGGGCCCGCGCCGCCCGTGTCGCGCGTCCCGAGCACACAGTGCGCGCCGTCGGGGGAGAGCGCCACGGCGCTCACTCCGCCCTGCTCGCGCTCGTCCACGGCGTACAGGGTCCGGCCGTCCGGATGCAGCGCGAGATACGAGGGGTCGGGCACGCCCAGGATGGTGCCGGTGCCGGTGATGCGGCCGCTCTCCTCGTCGTACGTGGCGATGCCGATGCCCTGGCCGCCGCCCTGCTGCGAGGTGTACGTGCCCAGGTAGAGGGGGCGTTGGCGGCGCGGGCGGCGGGCGGGCGGTGCCGCCGAGGCGCGGGGCTCCGGCAGGGCCGACACGGCGGTGGCGGTGGTGGCGGCGCCCGCGAGCACGCCGATGAAGCGCCGCCTGTTCCAGCCGCTCGTCTCGGGTCGTGCCGCGCCGCTGCTCATGTCTGCCCCTCCGGGTGAGCGATCAGTGGCAGCCACAGTGCAGGGCCGGGCCCGGCAAGGCAAGAGCCACAACACGGGTTGCGTTCCGTGCAACGGTGCGTGGCGCCGAAGCGGCGGCGGAACCGCCACCGACCCCGCGGAGTCCGGACTGCCGCCGGTCCGCCGCGACCGGATCAAGCGCCACCTCTACCTGGTCCCCAACTCCTCTGTCGTCTCCCGCGGTTGCCCGCACCCCTGCGACTTCTGCTGCAAGGACGCCTCCTTCGAGGGCGGCACGTCCTGCTCAACCCAGGCCGTCGACGACGCCCTCGCGGAGCTCGACCGGCCTGTGGCGCCGACTCGAGGCAGGACCGCATCGTCCAGCGAGCCGGGCGGCGACGAACGGCTGCGGCACCTCGCCCACGCGGGCGGCTGGTTTGTGACCACGCTCGGCGATCTCGTCGATACGGTGTGCGAGCCCGCAGCCGGGCGGCAGTTGACGCAGCGCAGTGACCCGAGGAGCCGTTCAGTGGACCAGAGCCTTGTGACCCGAATACGAACCGTCTTGGCCGTACTCGGCGTCGCGACCGCCGTCGCGGCGGCACCCGTCGCATCCGCGTCGGCGCCGACCGGGGCGCCGCCGCACCCGCCGTGCACGGGTGAGTTCCACGGCGACGCCCGCCTCGGCCCGAAGTGGCTGCCGAAGAAGGGGCAGCCGCCGGTCGGCCCGCTCCTGAAGGACTGGAAGCGCACCGGCAGACTCGCGCCCGCGGCCTTCCTCAAGAAGTACTGGGAGGGCCCCGCCGACAGCGGCACCTGGAAGTACCCGCCCAACGACGGCTTCGGCACGGTCGACGGCCATGTCGACAAGCACCCCGAGCAGCTCGAGGCGGGCGAGGTCCTCGACCGCTTCGGCTCCGAGTACGGCTCCTACCTCGCCCCCGCCGGAGACCCGTACGCACGGCGTGCGCTCCCGCCGCAGAACCTCAACACCCGTGACGCCGCGGCCGCGTGCGACTACCGGGTCTACAAGGTGCGCAAGGCGTTCCACGTCTGGCAGGGCAGCATCGCCCCCTGGTTCGAGCAGCCCGGCGGCGGCCGGCAGATCAAGCTCGACCCGGTCTTCCTCGACCCGGGCGAGGGCCAGCGCCTCAACGTGAAGTGGCTGCTCGACCACGGCTACGTCCAGCAAGTCGCCCCGGTTGCCCCGGTTGCCCCGGTCGCCCGGTAAGAGACGACCCGGTAAGAGACGAGGAGGCGGGGCCGGGGGTTGGCCGAAAGGCGGCCCCGGCCCGCCATCCACCGCCCGGCAGCGCTGTCATGACGATGCGTCACCTGTCATCCTCTGCGGGTCCAGGCCCCGCGAGAGGAGCGCTCGCCATGCCAGAGCAGACCCCCCAGGCCCCGCCCGACACCGGCTCGTACCCCTTCCCGCCCGGCCCGCACGGCGGCTGCCCCGAGGCGTACACGCAGCGGCGCCGCGCCTGTCCGGTCAGCCCCGTCACCCTGCCGAGCGGCGACGAGGCGCTCCTCGCGACCCGGTACGACGACATCCGCGCCGTGCACTCGGGCGCCGCCTTCTCCCGCAATCTGCGCTACCCCGGCGCGCCCCGCATGGTCGCCGACGACTCGGGCATCGGCGACGACCCGTACGCCATCATCAACATGGATCCGCCGGAGCACGCGCGGCTGCGGCGCATCGTGCAGGGCGCGTTCACGCCACGGCGGGCCGAAGCCTGGCGCGCGGAGATCCGGGACGTCGCCGACCGGCTGCTGACCGGGATGATCGCCGCGGGCGCCCCGGCCGACCTGGTCCCCGCCTTCGCCTTCCCGCTCCCCGTCGAGGTCATCTGCCGCCTCCTCGGCGTGCCCGCGCGCGACAGCGCCCGCTTCCGGGGCTGGTCGGACACGCTGCTCTCGCTGACTCCGGCGGACGGGGCGGCGCGGGTGCGGGCCGCGGCCGACTTCAGCGCGTACGTCGACGGGCTCGTCGCCGACCACCGGCGCACGCCCGGCACCGACCTCATCGACGACCTCATCGACGCGCGCGACGAGGGCGACCGGCTCAGCGAGGAGGAACTGGGCAGGCTGGTGCGGGGGTTGATCGTCGCGGGGCACGAGACCACCGCCAACATCATCGGCCGCGGCGTCCTCGCGCTCCTGCGCCACCCCGGCCAGCTCGCCGAGCTGCGCGCCGACCCGTCGCTCCTGCCGGGCGCGACGGAGGAGATCCTGCGCACCGAAATCCCCGGCCACGGCGCCCTGCTGAGGGTGGCGACCCAGGGCGTCGCGCTGCCGTCCGGCGCGACGGTCGAGCGCGGCGAGGCGGTGCTCGCCCCGATGGTGGCCGCCAACCACGACCCCGACCGCTTCCCGCGGCCGGACGCCTTCGACATCCGCCGCGCCGACAACAAACACCTGGCGTTCGGCTTCGGCCCGCACTTCTGCCTGGGCGCCCACCTCGCGCGCGTGGAACTCCAAGTCGCCCTGGAGACCGTGGTCCAGCGCCTCCCGGGCCTCGCCCTCGCGGTCCCGGCCGGCGAGCTGAGCTGGAGCTCGGGGAGCCGGGTGTGCGGCCTCGAGCGGTTGCCGGTGACGTGGTGAGGGGTGAGAGGGGTGACGGGAGCGGCCGTGCGTGACGCCCCGCGTCCGGCCCGGCCGCTCCGGGATCAGAAGGTGATCTCCAGCCCGATGACCGGGTGCCGGGAGTGGCGGCGGGTGAGCGCCGAGTACCAGTCGCCGAGCCGGGCCATCACGTACTTGCGGCGGAGCAGGGCGCCCGCCTTCCTCGTCTCCTCGGCGTCCAGCAGCCGGCCGGTCCCCGTGGCCCGGGCGGCGTCGGGGGCGATGCGGCCGCGCACGGTGCAGACGGTGACCTCGGCGCGGGGGTCGCGGCGCAGCCGCTTCACCTTCCAGGCGTCGGCCGCGCTGCGGACGTACAGCCGGTCGCCGTCCATCGCGTGCCAGACGGGCGTGGCCACGGCGGTGCCGTCCCTGCGGTACGTGGTGAGGCTGACGTAGCGGGCGCGTTGGAACGCGGCCAGGGTGCTGGGCTGCAGTGAGGTCACCTGCCGGACGGTACCCCGCGCGGCGCGGCCCGTGCGGGGCGGCTCCGGACTCCCGTTGCCGCCCGGTGCGGCGGGTGGGCGGTCACCCGGCGGCCTCGGCGAGCACCGCGCCGATGACGTGCCGGGCGTTGCCCGCCATCGCCGGGTTCGTCGCGCGGTAGTGCGGCAGCGCGATCAGCGCCTGCGACAAGGTCCGTGCGCGGCCGCGCCGCCACGCTGCCTCGTCCACGTCGAGCGCCGCGCGGAAGACCTCGCGCGCGTCGGGCGGCAGCAGGTTCCACGCCGGGAACAGGTCGCACGCCGGGTCGCCCACGCCCAGGCAGCCGAAGTCGATCACCGCGGTGAGCCGTCCCGCGTCGTCCACCAGGAGGTTGCCCGGCATCACATCGGCGTGCAGCCACACCGGCGGCCCGTCCCAGGCCGGGGCGCGCAGCCCGTCCTCCCAGACGGCCGTCACCGCGTCGCAGTCGACGCCCTCCTGAGGGAGCGCGCGCAGCTGCTCGATCGCCTTCCGGGTCGCCGCGTCGAGCGTGGCGAGGGGGCCGCCCCGGTGGGCGCTGGGTGCGTCCGGCAGCGTGACGGCCCGCATCGCCGCCACGAACTCGGCCAGGTCCTTGGCCAGCAGCGCGGGCTCGGCCAGCGCGCCCGCCTCGGGGTTGGCGCCCGGCTGCCACCGCTGCACCGCCCACGGCCACGGATAGCCCTCGGCCGGCCGGCCCGTCCCGAGCACCTCGGGGACGGCGGTCGGCAGGAGCGGGGCGAGGCGGGGCAGCCACTCCTGCTCCATCGACACGTCACCGGCCCCGCCCCCGGTCAGCGGCAGCCGCACGGCCAGGTCCTCGCCGAGCCGGTACATGGCGTTGACGGTGCCGCCCGAAGGGAACCGCCGCACCGGGCGGTCCGCCCACTGCGGGAACTGTCCGGCGACGAGCCGCCGCACCAGGTCGTCGTCGATGGGGTACTGGTCCGGACGCGTCCGTGCTGGGGTCATGAGGCGTCATCCGACCCCCGAACGTCCACCGCCGTCAACGGGTTTACCCGGCGCGGGCGACCGCGACCGCCCAGGCGAGGTACGCCGCGTTCACCAGCAACCGCGCCGCCACGCCCGCGCCCCCGTCCAGGAAGCGGGTGGCGGTCCGGGTGTGCCGGGCCGCGTCCAGGTGGCTGACCTGGAAGGCGGAGAGCAGCACGACGGCGGCCCAGCCTCCCGCCGTACGGGTCCCCGGGGCGAACAGCAGCCCCGCGACGGCCAGTTCGGCGACGGCGCTCCCGACGACGAGGGCCGCCGGGGCCGGGAGCCAGACGGGGACCAGCGAGCGGAAGTACGCGGGGAGGGCGAGGTGGGCGAGGGCGGTGGCGGCGAGGAACGCCGCGAGGGCGGGCGCCGCGCAGGCGCACGAGGGCGTGGTCATGGGGTGAGCGTGCGGCGCGTACCCGGGCGCCGTCTTGAACGGAACGATCGTGTGGCCTGAGCGGCCCTGTACGCGTGTGGCCCGGTGGCTCGGCCACCCGGTGGCCGGGTGGGAGGCGGGCGCCCTCTCGGCTGTTTGATCCGGGAGGGCGTTCCGGCTTTGATGGGGGCCGCCGTGCGGTCGGCGGCGCGTGGACGCGAGGCGAGAGGTGGCGGCGGGAGTGGGGGAGCGGCGGTCGCTCGGGCGGCGGTTCGGGTGGCTGTGGGGCGCGTACGCGGTCAGCACGCTGGGGACGTGGCTCGCCTTCGACGCGTTCCGCCTCATCGCGATCCTCGTCCTCGGCGCCGGTGCGGCGCAGGTCTCCCTGCTCGCGGCCGCGGGCCTCGCCGTGGGGGCGGTGGCGGCGGTGCCGCTCGGGCCGTGGGTGGAGTTCCGCCGCAAGCGGCCCGTGATGATCGCGATGGACCTGGTCCGGTGCGGAGCGCTGCTGACCGTCCCCGCCGCGTACGCCCTCGACCTGCTCACCTTCGGCCAGCTCGTGGCCGTCTCCGTGGTGGTCGGGGCGGCCGACATCACCTTCGGCGCGGCCAGCGGCGCGTATCTGAAGGAACTCGTGCCGAAGAGGGACCTGCTCGTCGCGAACGGCCGGTTCGAGTCCACGACCTGGACCGCGTCCGTGGTCGGACCGCCCCTCGGCGGCGCCGCGATCGGCCTGTTCGGGCCCGTCCTCACGGTGATCGCCGACGCGGTGAGATTCCTCCTCTCCGCGCTCGGACTCCGGGCGATCGGCGGCAAGGACCCGCTCCCCGCGCACGCGCGGGCCGCCCAGCGGATCCGCCGCGGCGAGCTGCTCGACGGCTGGCGGTTCATCCTGTCCGACCCCGCGCTGCGGCCCCTGTTCCTCAACGCCGTCCTCAACAACGGGCTGATCATGGCGGCCTCGCCGCTGCTCGCCGTCCTCATGCTCGGCGACCTCGGCTTCGCGCCCTGGCAGTACGGGCTCGCCTTCGCGGTGCCCTGCGTCGGCGGGCTCATCGGCTCCCGGCTCGCCCAGCCGCTCGTGACCCGGTTCGGGCAGCACCGGGTGCTGCTGACGGCGGGCACGCTGCGCGCGTGCTGGCCGGTCGGGCTCGCGTTCGTGGGCCCCGGAGTCCCCGGTCTGGCGCTGGTCATGGCCGTCGAGTTCGGCCTGATCCTGTCCTGCGGCGTCTTCAACCCGGTGCTCGCCACCTACCGGCTCGAACGGATCCCGAAGGACCGGGTCGCCCGGATCCTGTCGGCGTGGTCGGTCAGCACCAAGGCCGCGATCGCCGCGCTCACCGGGGTGTGGGGTCTGCTCGCCGCGGTCATGGGTCCGCGCCCGGCGATCGCGGCCGCCGGAGTGCTGCTCCTCGCGACGCCGCTCTTCCTGCCGCACCGGGAGCACGGGCTTGAACCATCGACGTCTCCGTCTCCGTCCCCGTCTCCGCCGCCGGATGAGCGGTCGCCGGAGGAGGCGGCGGAGAGCCAGGCGTGAGCGGGGAGCGGACCCATGCATGACCGGGGGAGCGGACCCATGAACGGGCGTGCGTACGGGCGAGGGAACGGGCGCGTGGACGGGCGGGCCGTGTTCGTCGCGGACGACGGGGGGCTCACGGTCTTCGCCGAGCCCGAGCCGTACGAGGTCGCCGCGCACCGGCACCCCGCGTGGAAGGTGGTCCTGCCCCTCGGCGGGCACGTGACGGTGAACGGGACGGCCGGCGCGAGCGGAGTTGCGGGGGTGACCCGGGTGAGCGGGGCGGTCGGGGCAGGGGCCGTCGTGCCGCCGGGGTACGCGCACACCTGCGGGAGCTCGTCCGGCTTCGTGGCGGTGTTCCTCGACCCGTGGCTGCTGCGCGACGGCGGGGCACCGCAGCTCCTCGAACCCGGCCGGGCGCGCCGCCTGTTGGACGCTCTCGGCGACCTGGACGCGCCGGATCCCGCGGCCTTCCGCGCGGAACTCGGCCGCGCGCTCGCCGGGCCGCCACCGCGCGCCGTCGACCCCCGCGTCCCGTACGCCGTGGCGGCCGCGGCGCGGAGCGGCCTCCTCGGCGAGGCGGCCGCCGAGGTCGGTCTCTCCCCGGTCAGGCTGCGCGCCCTGGTCCGTACGGAGGCGGGCGTTCCGCTGAGCGCGCTGCGCCAGTGGCGACGGCTCGCAGCGGCGGTCGGGGCGCTCCTCGACCCGGTGGCGGGCGGCGGCATCGCGGGGGCGGCCACCGCGGCGGGCTTCGCGGACCAGCCCCACCTGACCCGCACCGCCGGACGTCTCATCGGCCGCACCCCCGCCTCGCTGCACCGCACGGCGAAACAATCATGGCGTCATGGAACGACCGAGTGAGTTCATCGAGTGCGGAGACTTCGTCCTGCGGCGCCGGCGGGGAGAGAGCGATGCGGCTGCGGCCTGCCGGCTGATCGAGGAGTCGCTGGAGCACCTGCGCCCGTGGACGGAGTGGGTCGCCGCGGGCAGCGGTGTCGACGTGGTCTGGCGCCTGCAACGGCCCACCGCCGCAGGGGAATCCCGCTGACGGCTTCCGGCTGGGGACATCCCGCCGACGAAATTCCGTTGCCCGTGCCGTCGCCCCCTGTTTAAGGTTGCCGACGGCTCTGTCGTCTCCGATTGAGGTGGACCTTGCGCATCTGAGGTACGCGAACACCACGCCCCGTACGGCCCTGTCCGTACGCCTGTCACGTCACCGCGGCTCCGTGCCGCGACGGTGCCGTGCGTGGAAGCGACCTCGATGCCTGCACCGACAGGCCCCTTCGCATGGTCGCCGCGTCGTGCTCGCACACATCGCATCCCCCGAAGACCACCGACGCGATGGGCATCCTCATGACCGCAACCCTCACCGGCAAGAACCTGGCCGCAGGCCACGGCGACCGTTCCCTCTTCCACCGGCTCGACCTCGCGGTGGCACCCGGCGAGGTGATCGGACTCGTCGGGGCCAACGGCGCCGGAAAGTCCACCCTGTTGCGCATCCTCGCCGGGCTCGCCGAGCCGGAGCGGGGCCAGGTGCGCCTCGCCCCGGCCACCGCGACCGTCGGCCTCCTGCCGCAGGAGCCGGAGCGCCGGGACGGGGAGAGCGTCTACGACTTCCTGGCCCGGCGCACCGGAGTCGCGGCCGCGCAGCGCGCCCTGGACGCCGCCACCCACGCGCTGGCCGACGGCGTGCCCGGCGCCGACGACGCGTACGCCGTGAGCCTGGACCGCTGGCTCGCCCTCGGCGCCGCCGACCTGGACGAGCGGGCCGGGCAGGTCGTCGACTCGCTCGGGCTCACCGTCGGCCTGGAGCAGGCCATGACCTCGCTCTCCGGCGGCCAGGCCGCCCGCGCGAGCCTCGCCTCGCTGCTGCTCTCGCGGTACGACGTGTTCCTCCTGGACGAGCCCACCAACGACCTCGACCTGGCGGGGCTCGAACGCCTTGAGCACTTCGTCGGCGGGCTGCGCGCGGGTGCCGTGATCGTCAGCCACGACCGGGAGTTCCTCACCCGCACCGTCACCCAGGTCCTCGAACTCGACCTGGCGCAGCGGCAGGTGCGCCACTACGGCGGCGGCTACGCGGCCTACGTGGAGGAGCGCGAACGGGACCGGCGGCGGGCCCGCGAGGCGTACGAGGAGTACGCCGAGACGAAGGCCGCCCTTCAGGAGCGGGCCACCACCCAGCGGGTCTGGGCGGAGAAGGGGGTCAGGAACGCGAACCGCAACCCGCGCGACAACGACAAGATCATCCGCAAGGGCCGGGTCGAGGGCAGCGAGAACCTGGCCGCCAAGGCGCGCCGGGCCGAGCGGCTCATCGAGCGCCTGGAGGTCGTCGAGGAGCCCCGCAAGGAGTGGGAGCTGCGGCTGAACATCGCCGCCGCGCCGCGCTCCGGCACCGTCGTCGCCACGCTCCGCGAGGCGGAGGTGCACCGGGGTTCCTTCACCCTCGGCCCGGTCAGCCTGCAGATCGACTGGGCGGACCGCGTGGCGATCACCGGCGTGAACGGCTCCGGCAAGTCGACGCTGCTCGGCGCGCTCCTCGGCCGCCTGCGACCGGACGCGGGCGGCGCCGCGTTGGGCTCCGGCGTACGCGTCGGGGAGATCGACCAGGCCCGCGCGCTCTTCCACGCCGACGAGCCGCTCCTGGACGCCTTCCGGGCGGCGGCGCCGGACCTGGAGCCCGGCGAGGTCCGCACGCTCCTCGCCAAGTTCGGCCTCGGCGCCGGTCATGTCCCGCGCCCCGCGGCCACCCTGTCGCCCGGCGAGCGGACGCGGGCCGCGCTGGCCCTGTTGCAGGGCCGCGGGGTCAATCTCCTGGTCCTCGACGAGCCGACCAACCACCTCGACCTGCCCGCCATCGAGCAGTTGGAGTCCGCGCTCGACTCCTATCGAGGGACGCTGCTCCTGGTCAGCCACGACCGGCGGCTGCTCGACGCGGTGCGCGTCGACCGGCGCCTGGACGTGGTGGAAGGAAAGGTCACCGAGGTGCCGGTCTAGCGCGTGCGGGGCGAGGCGGGTGGGTCGGGCCGCCGGAGTGGGCCGGGCGGGCCGGGCGGCTCACGCCGCCATCGCGAGCTCGGTGCCCCTGGGGGGCACCACCCGCCCGTCCGGCAGGAGTTCACCGCTGTCGTCGAACACGATCGTGCCGTTGCACAGCAGGTACCACCCCTGCTCGGGGTGGGCGGCGACGATCGCCGCGGCATCGTGGTCGGACAGCTCGGCGGACGGGCACTGGGGCTGGTGTGCGCACATGACGCACCTCCGATTCATCACCTTGGGAGGGTGTTGGCGAGTCATCAGCAATGTCACTGGTAATGACTCCGTGGAGGCCGTCAACTCATCGTCACAGCACGGTCAATCGAAGCCACGGCGGAAGCGGGCGAGGAACGTGCGCGTCGCTCAGCCCCCGTCGGGCGATCGGTCACCCGGAGGACGACACCGTCCTCGGCCTCTTCGATCCCGTCGTTTATCGGTCTCGAAGCTAGTCAACGCGCGCGTGGCGTACGGCATTCCGGACAGGAACAGGAAAGGGTCAGCGGGCCCAGAACGGCAGCGGCGGGCAGACGTTCGCGCAGGTGTAGCCGCCGGGCATGAGCAGGCCCGCGTCGTCCTCGTTGTTGTCGCCGCCCGCGAAGTACACCTCCGGGACCCAGCCCCAGGAGTCGTTGTCGGCCTTGGTGCTGGCCCACCAGTTGTTCTCGGCGGCGCCGTCCCGGTAGGTCTCGCCCTTCATCTCGGTGACGAACCAGTTGGCCGCGCCGCCCTGTTCGAGGTAGCCGACGACGGTGGAGCCGGGCGAGCGGGTCGCGTGCACCGGGACGTGGCCGCGCGTGATGTTGCAGAACATGACGTCGGTGCCGGGCCAGGCGCGCCCCGACGACGGGTCGACGAGGTCGCGCTTGACCGTGGGGCGGCAGGGGACGTTGTCGGTGGCGTGCGCCGCGGGGGCGGTGAGGCCGGTGAGCGCGGTCAGGGCGGCGAGGGCGGCGAGGGCGGCGGGGATGGTTGCTGAGTGCAGACGGATGCGCATGGAAGTGGTCTCCTTCGCAGGACGGTTGGGGCGAAGGGGACGTTACGGTGGCCTGGTCGGGCCGGTGAGGTGTGGAGGCGGCGCGTCCGGGTGATCACGTACCGGTGGCACCCGCTCGGCGCCGGTCGGTCCGCTCGCGGCTACGCCCGCCCCGGACGCAGGCTCAGCGCGTGCAGTACCAGCTGCATCTCGAACTGGGCCGCCGGGTCGTGCAGCCGCTCCCCGAAGACCTCGTCCAGCTGGCGCAGCCGGTAGCGGACCGTCTGGGGGTGCACGGCGAGCCGGGTGGCGACCTCGCTCGCGTTGTGGCCGCACCGCAGCCAGCACAGCAACGTCTCGGCCAGGCGCTCCCGTTGGGGTGAGCGCACCGCGTCGAGGGGGAGCAGATGGCGCCGGGCGAGCGCGTCGATGAGGGCGTCGTCGTGGAAGAGGAGCAGCGTGGCCAGGTGGTCCGCGCAGTGCAGCGGGCCCGGCCCCGCCAGCACGCCGCGCCGCGCGAGCTCCAGGGTCTCGGTGGCCCAGCGCAGCGAGCGCGCGCTCTCGGCCGGGGCGACCGTGGGGCCGACCGCGGCGCGCATCCCGTGCAGGACCGCGGCGACGGCGCGTGCGCGGCCCGGGCCCTGCGGGTCGGGCACCACGATCACGCCGGGCCGGGTGTCGAAGCGGGCCAGGAACTCGGGCGGCACGATGGGCCGGGTGCCGCCCGGCCCGGCGCCGGGGCCGACACCGGGTGCAGCACCGGGGCCCGCGGCGGGCCCGGCGGTGTCGACGGCCACGACGGCCAGTTCGCGGGGGACCGGCCACTGCGCGGCGCGCGCGAGGTCGCCGATCGCCTCGGGGGAGACCGGCGGCTCGGTGGTGAGCAGGTCGATCAGGCGGTGGCGGCGCCGCTGCAGCTCGCCCGCCGCGTACAGGCGGGCCTCGGTGTGTCCCGCGGCCGTGGCGGCGGCCATCTCGTCGAGGTGCACGAAGATCGCCTCACCGAAGGCGGAGAGCACCTGCCGCGGCAACAGGCCCGCCTCCACCAGGGCGTTGATCCGCCGCCAGGTCACCCGCGCCCCGACCCGCAGGGCGGCCTGGAAGGTGTCCAGGCTGCGGCCCTCCCCGGCCTCGCCCCTGCCGATGCGCTCGTACGTCGCCTTGACCGGTGCCCAGTCCTTGTCCGGCTTGGCCATGCGGGCCAGGAAGTCCTGAAGGGCGCCTTCGACACCCTTGCGCACGACGTGCATATAGGTGTCGTCCCGGGGGCGGGCGTACTCGGGGATCTCGGTGCGGATCGCGGCCACCACGTCGTCGGTGACTTCGTCGAGGAACGGTTCGAGCAGGCCCGCGAGTTCGGCGGGGAACGCGCTGAACGCCATGTACGAGACGTCCGCTGTCTGCTCCTCCGAGGCGTTGTCCGTGGCCGTCCGGACTCCGTTCACCATGACATCGGCTCCCTCCGCACAGGGGGCAGGGCACGGCGGCGTACCCGCTCGGGTGCGTACCGCGTTGTACCGCGTCCCCCGGGGAGCCCGACAGCCACGATGCCGTCCCCCGTCACGCGCGTGACAGTGCGCGGCGGCCCGCCGCGATTTGTCTGTCACCCGCAGGAGCGTCGAGGCGTCAGGGCGGGGGCTGTCGGGCTGTCGGGCTGTCGGGTTGGGTCGGGGTGTCAGGGGGCCGGCTCGTCCGGGTCCCCGGTCGGGACGCCGTGGCGGCGGGCCAGCCACAAGGCGTCGTCCAGATCGCTCTGGGCCACCGAGGCGGCGTAGGCGTCCTCGGCCTCCAGCGCCTCGGCCAGGGCGGCCCTGGCTTCCCGTACGCGCTCGAGCAGCGCTTCGGTGAACGCGCTCACCTGTCCGGTCACCCCCTCGACGGCCCTGTCGGACCCAGCTGTTGGGAGCCCATTGAACCCGGCCGGGACGCTCGGGTCACGACCGGGGGTGCTCGAGTTGTGAGGCGATGACGGCGGCCTGGATGCGGCGCTGCACTCCGAGCTTGCCGAGCAGCCGGGAGATGTGGTTCTTCACCGTCTTCTCGGAGAGGAAGAGGCGCTTGCCGATCTGGCGGTTGGTGAGGCCCTCGCCGATGAGGGCGAGGATGTCGCGCTCGCGGGACGAAAGTCCGCGCAGCGCCGGGGGATCGGTGTCCTCGGGGGCGGGTTCGGCGCGCAGCGTGCTCATCAGGCGCGCCGTGGTCGCCGGGTCGAGCATCGACTGTCCCGAGGCCACCGTGCGCACCGCCGAGACCAGGTCGGCGCCCTTGATCTGCTTGAGGACATAGCCGGACGCGCCCGCCATGATCGCGTCGAGGAGCGCGTCGTCGTCGTCGAACGACGTCAGCATGAGACAGGCCAGCCCCGGCAGCCGGGTGCGCAGTTCGCGGCAGACGGAGATGCCGTCGCTGTCCGGCAGGCGGATGTCGAGCACGGCCACGTCCGGGCGCAGGGCGGGTCCGCGGCTGAGCGCCTGCTCGGCCGTGGACGCCTCGCCGACCACCGAGATGTCCGGCTCGGAGTCGAGCAGATCGGTGAGGCCGCGGCGGACCACTTCGTGGTCGTCGAGGAGGAAGACCCGGACCGGGTCCCCCGGGGTGAAGGTGCGTGCTGCTGCGGTCATGGGCCTGCCCCTGTCCCTGCCTTGTCTGCCGGCCGCCCGGTGTCTGCCCGTATGCCCTGGTGTCGGCTGCCCTGGTGTCGGCCCTCCCTCTGCATCCTCGCTCAGCGGAGCGGTCCGGACCAGGGCCGAACGGGCCCTGTGGGAGCGGGGGTTGGGACCACTCGGCCCTCGCGTGCGGGCCGCCGCCGCGCGACACTGGGGAAAGACCATGGGGAAGCGGCACATCTGGGCGCGCCCGGCGCGCTGTGCCGCCCCGGGGACGCCTGCGCGACGGGGTCAGGACCCGACCGCGCGGGCGTCCTTCGGCGTCACGCGGCACCCCGGCGCTCTGTGCGCGCCGCACCACAGCGTTCCTCCCGCGCCGCACCGAGCGCACCACGCCTCCCGCGCCGCACCGCACATGGCCGATTCCATGCGCCACCAGCAGCCGCCACGGCTCGCGTGCGCGCCTGGAGGGAACACCTTTACGTGGGTCCCGTCGCACACCTTCGTCCACCGCGCACGCCTCGTACGAAGGACTCATCCACGGAGGACCGCATGGGAACGGTGACGCGAGACGGCGGCCGCGCCGCGGCGGGCGGCCTGGCGGACGACGAGCTCGCCGCGCTGGACGCGCACTGGCGGGCCGCCACCTATCTGGCCGCGGGCCAGATCTACCTCAAGGACAACGCCCTGCTGCGCACACCCCTGCGGCCCGCGCACCTCAAGCCGCGGCTGCTCGGGCACTGGGGCACGGTCCCCGGGCTCACGCTCCTCTACACCCACCTCAACCGCCTTGTCAGGCAACGGGAGTTGGCGGCGCTGTGCGTCTGGGGGCCCGGTCACGGCGGGCCCGCCGTCCTCGCGGGGGCCTGGCTCGACGGGAGTTACAGCGAGACCTACCCCGACGTGCCCCGCACCGCGGCCGGGGTGCGGCGGCTGCTGCGGCAGTTCTCCTTCCCCGGCGGAGTGCCCGGCCACGTCGCACCCCAGACGCCCGGCTCGATCCACGAGGGCGGCGAGCTCGGTCACTCCCTCGCGCACGCCTACGGGGCCGCCTTCGACAACCCGCGCCTCCTGGTCGCCTGCGTGATCGGGGACGGCGAGGCCGAGACGGGACCGCTCGCCGCGTCCTGGCACTCCACGGCCTTCCTCGACCCGGTGCACGACGGCGCCGTCCTGCCGATCCTGCACCTCAACGGCTACAAGACCGCGGGCCCGACGGTCCTCTCCCGCCTCCCGGAGCCCGAACTCGACGCGCTGCTGCGGGGGTTCGGCCACGAGCCGCTGCACGTCACGGGGGACGAGCCCGAGCAGGTGCACCGGGACCTCGCGGCCGCCCTGGACCGGGCCGTCGACGACATCACCCGCATCCAGGACGTCGCCCGCGCCCGGCGCGCGGCGGCCCTGGCCCGCGACGCCGGGCACGCCACGCCCCCGGGCCACGCCGCCGACGCCACCGAACGCCCGCGCTGGCCGGTCCTCGTGCTGCGCACCCCCAAGGGCTGGACCGGCCCCGCGGAGGTCGACGGCGTCCCCGTGGCGGGCACCTGGCGCGCCCACCACGTGCCCCTGTCCGGCGCCCGCGACAACCCCGAGCGCCTGGCCCAGCTGGAGAGGTGGCTGCGCTCCTACCGCCCCGAGGAGCTCTTCGACGAGGACGGCCGCCCCACCGCGCAGGTGCTCGCCTGCGTCCCCGAAGGCGACCGGCGCCTCGGCGCGAGCCCGCACGCCAACGGGGGCCTGCGCTTACGGGAGTTACCCGTCGCGCCCCTGGAACGCTTCGCCGTCCGCGTCGACGAGCCGGGCGTCACCCTGCACGAGCCCCTCCGCGTCCTCGGCGCTCTGCTCGCCCAGGTCATGGGCGACACCGGGCACCGCCGCGACTTCCGCGTCGTCGGCCCCGACGAGACCGTGTCCCACCGGCTGCAGGCCCTCCTCGACGTCACCGGCCGGGCCTGGCAGGGCGCCCTGCGCTCCACCGACGAACACCTCGCCCGCGACGGCCGGGTGATGGAGGTCCTCTCCGAACACCTCTGCCAGGGCTGGCTGGAGGGCTACCTCCGCACCGGGCGGCACGGCCTGTTCTCCTCGTACGAGGCGTTCGCGCACATCGTCGACTCGATGGTCGACCAGCACATCAAGTGGCTGAAGACCTCCCGCGCACTGCCCTGGCGCGCCCCCATCGCCTCCCTCAACTACCTGCTCACCTCACACGTCCTGCGCCAGGACCACAACGGCGTCTCCCACCAGGACCCCGGCTTCGTCGACCACGCCCTCAGCAAGAGCCCCGAGGTCGTCCGCGTCTATCTGCCGCCGGACGCCAACACGCTGCTGTGCGTGGCCGAGCACGTCCTGGCCGGCCGCGACCACGTGAACGTCGTCGTCGCCGGGAAACAGCCCTGCTTCGACTGGCTCTCCCTCGACGAGGCCCGCGCCCACTGCGCCCGCGGCGCCGGGGTCTGGGCCTGGGCGGGGACCGACGACGGCTCCCGGGACCCGGACGCGGTGCTCGCCTGCGCGGGCGATGTCCCCACCCAGGAGACCCTGGCCGCGGCGGGCCTGCTCCGCCACCACCTGCCCGGCCTCGCCGTCCGCGTGGTCAACGTCGTCGACCTCGCCCGGCTGCTGCCCCACGAGGAACACCCGCACGGCATGGCCGACTTCGAGTATGACGCGCTCTTCACTCCGGACCGCCCGCTGATCTTCGCGTACCACGGCTACCCGTGGCTGATCCACCGCCTCGCCCACCGTCGCACCGGCCACCCCCACCTGCACGTGCGCGGCTACAAGGAGTCGGGGACGACCACCACCCCGTTCGACACGGTCGTCCGCAACGACCTGGACCGCTACCGGCTGGCCATGGACGTCATCGACCGCGTCCCCGGCCTCTCGGTGCGTGCCGCCGCCGTCCGCCAGACCCTGGCCGACGCCCGGACCCGCCATCGCGCCTGGATCCGGGAGCACGGCACGGATCTGCCGGAGGTGGTGGACTGGACGTGGACGGGCTGAGCTCCCCTCCGGACCGGCCCGTCCACGCCGACTACGCCGCCGACTACGCTGCCGACTCCGTCCGCGCCGCCGGTTCCGTCTCCGACCGGTGCGCGAGCCGCGCAGCGGCGGTGCGCCCGCGCCGGTCGAGAGGCAGGACGCCGGTGGCCGCCGCGAGGCCGCTGGCCGGCATGTCGTAGTAGATCGACTCGTACGAGCCCTCGGAGACGATGTACGTCTCGTGCCACAGGCCCACGTGGCCGTGGAGCTTGCCCGCGCGCCGCTTGCGGTTGGCGATGCCCCAGACCTTGTGGTGGAAGAAGTCGGGCGAGGAGGCGTAGGCGTAGAGCTTCTCCTTGGACTCCCAGTACTGGACGACGTAGTACGTGCGCGGCGAGGCGGTCAGGAGGAGCCTGCCGCGCAGGCCGCGCTCCGGGGCCTTCGCCAGTTCGTGGAGCATGCGGAACATCGCGAACATCACCGGGACCCAGTGGTGCGGCGCCCAGAAGTGGTTGACGCGCATGCCGAGGAGCAGGACGACCTGGTCCCCCTCGGCGGCCGCCGTGGTGAAGCCGCGGTGGGTCTTGGGGAACATGCTGCTGCCTCCAGGGCGGGTCAGGTGGCGGGTGCGAGGTGGGCGGCGAGGCGGTCGAGCGTGGTCGTGATGTTGCGGGAGTTGTGGGCGGGGCGGTCGGCGACGCCGGTGATGAGGATGGCGAGCGGGATGAACCAGAGCGGCGCGCGCACCCAGTTGGTCTCGGTGACCGCGCATCCCTCGGCGGTGGGCTCGATGTCGTACTGCCAGCGGGAGATGGGCAGGCGCAGCGGCGTCGCGGTCACCTCGTAGGCGAAGCGGCGGCCCGGTTCCGCGTCGGTGACGCGGCACTCGGTCGTCCAGCGGCGCAGGCCGTTGCGGTTGTACCCGCGAAAGCGCGCGCCCACGGCCGCCGCCCGTGCACCGCCGAGCCACCGCGCGCGGTGGGCCTCCTCGCCGAGCCGGATCATGACCGGGGGATCGCTGATGACGTCGTACGCCTCCTGCGGCGACGCCCGGACCGCAGCCGTGCCGGTGGCCGCCGGTTCCGGGAAGCGCGGGATGTGCGGTAGGCGCATGGCGGGCCTCCTGGCGACAGTGATGTAAGCGGTGATTACACCAGGGCGCGGCGAAGCGGTCAAGGTTTCCGGTACTGCCAAGTAGCCGGTTCTCAGGGGAGGTTGACGATGCCCAGGCCGAAGGTGTCCAGGATCTGCTCGGCCAGCGCCTGGTCGGGCGGCAGATAGCCGTCGACGATCATCTGCGAGAGCCCGTAGACCACGGCCTGCGCGGTCAGCCGCATCACCTCGGGGTCGCCCTCGCGCAGTTCACCGAGCCGCTGGCCCTCGACGAGCATCTCGGTGAAGGACCGCTCGATGCCGATCAGCCGGTGCTGGAGCCCGTCGGGCTGCGCAGGGCCGAACACCCGGGTCCGCATCAGTGTGAAGCGGTGCGGGTGGCGGATCGCGTAGCGGATGAAGCCCAGGCCGAAGGCGCGCACCGGACCCCCGTACTCCTCCAGCGGCTGGGCGAGCTGCCACGCCTCGTAGTCCGTGATGATCACGTCGGCGACCGCCGTCAACAGCGCCTGCCGGTCGGCGAAGTGCCGGAACGGCGCCCCCGGCGACACCCCCGCGCGCCGCGCCACCTCCCGGACGGTGACCCGCTCGAGCCCCTGCTCGTCGAGGAGTTCGAGCGCCGCCTTGGTGAGGGCGGCGGGCAGGTCGCCGTGGTGGTATCCGGTGCGGGCGGCGGGCTTGTCCGTCATGGGTGTCTTGGTACCACAGGGCGTCGCCGACCTGGCATGCGGGCAGGACGCCGCCCCGTCCTGATCGGTGCCCGCGCACGGCGGCCCCTTGTCAGCGAAGTGACAGCCGCCCGCGCGCCGACTGTCAGTGACCGGTCTTTCGACCCGGTCACGCGGCGGCGGAACCTGGTTCACCGCTCGTCGCCCGCCGTTCACCGCCGTTCTCCGTCGTCCGCCAGGAGCCGCCGCCATGACAGCCGCCCCCTCGCCCGAAGGCCCCCTGCTGACCGACCACCTGCGGCACTGGGCCGCGCACCGCGCGCAGGAACGCGCCGTCACCTACGTCGACTTCCCGGACCCGGGCTCTGCGGGGCTGCACCACACCCTCGGCTGGCAGGCCCTCGACGCGCGGGCCCGCGCCGCCGCCGGGCGCATCGCGGACGTGGCCGCCCCCGGCGACCGGGCGGCGCTGCTGCTGCCGCAGGGGCTCGACTACACCGTGGCGTTCCTCGGCTGCCTGTACGCGGGCGTGGTCGCCGTACCGCTCTTCAGCCCCGAACTCCCGGGCCACGGCGGCCGGTTGGCGGCCGTCCTCGCCGACTGCGAGCCCGCCTGTCTGCTCACGGACGCGGCGACCGCGCCGGCGGTGCGCGCCTTCGTCGCCGGGCGGGGGCTGCCGCCGCTGCCGCTGGTCCGCACGGACGTGGCCGCCCCCGCCGACGCGCCGCCGCCCTCCCGCCGACCCGCCCCCGACGACATCGCCTACCTCCAGTACACCTCCGGCTCCACCCGCCGCCCGGCCGGCGTGGTCATCAGCCACGCCAACGTGGTCGCCAACGCACGGCAGGCCATCGCCGCCTTCGACGCGGCGGCCGGGCGCAGCACCACCGTCGGGTGGCTGCCGCTCTTCCACGACATGGGGCTGCTGCTCAGCGTCGCCGCGCCCGTCGTCGGCGGGTTCCCGGCCGTCCTCATGGACCCGGTCGCCTTCCTGGAGCGGCCGGTGCGCTGGCTGCGGCTCCTCGGCGCCTACCCGGGCACGATCAGCGCCGCGCCCAACTTCGCGTACGACTACTGCGCCTCCCGCATCCCCGAGGGCGCCCTCCACGAACGGCCCGAACTGCGGCTCGACCGCGTCCGCGTCCTGATGAACGGCAGCGAACCCGTCCGCCCCGGCACCGTCGAACGTTTCCAACACGCCTTCGCCGAGGCCGGGTTGAGCCCCGAGGCGCACTGCCCGGCGTACGGCCTCGCGGAGGCCACCGTCTTCGTCACCGCCGACCCGCACACCGCCGCCCCCACCACCCTCACCTGCGACGCGGAAGCCCTGGCCGAAGGGCGCGTCGAGGCGCGGGAGCCGGGCGGGGACGGCGTCGCGCGACTCGTGGTCTGCGGCGGCCCCGCCGGGCAGGAGGTGCGCATCGCGGACCCCGCGACCGGCGTCGGCCAAGAGGCGGGCCGGGTCGGGGAGATCCAGGTGCGCGGGCCCAACGTCGGCCGCGCCTACTGGAAGAAGGCCGCCCTGTCCGCCGAGGTCTTCGGCGTGCGGGCGCCGGGGGCGGCGGATGACGAGGACGGCTGGCTGCGCACCGGTGACCTCGGCGCGCTCGTCGACGGGCGGCTCGTGGTCACCGGGCGCCTCAAGGACCTGATCGTCGTCGACGGCCGCAACCACTATCCGCAGGACATCGAGGAGACCGTGCAGTCCGCCCTCGCGCTCGTCCGCCGCGACCACCTGGCCGCCTTCAGCGTGCCCGCACCGGACGAGGGCGGTGAGAACGGTGAAGTTCCCGGCGAAGAAGCGCTGGTCGTCGTCGCCGAACACCGGCGCGACAGCGAGCCGACCCACGACGACGCCCGCGCCGCCGCCCGTACCGCCAAGGCCGCCGTGTCGGCGCGGCACGGACTGCGCCTGCACCAGCTGGTCCTGGTGCCGCCCGGCACCCTGCCCAGGACCACCAGCGGGAAGATCGCCCGGACGGCGGGCCGCGCCCGCCACCTCGACGGCACCCTGCCCGCCGTGGGCGAGGAGGCGTGATGAGCGTGGCGAGCCCGTCCCGGACACACCTGCGCGCCGCCGTCACCGGCCTGCTGCACGAGTGGTACGGCCGGCACCCGGACGCCGTCGACGACGACCGGCCCCTGGCCGAGCTCGGCCTCACCTCGCGCGACGCCGTCGCCCTCGCCGCCCACCTCACCGAGCTGACCGGAACCCGTCTGCCCGCCACCCTGCTGTGGGAGACGCCCACGCTCGGTGCGCTCCTCGACCGGGTCGAGCACGGCGCCACCGGGCCGGAAGTCCACCACGAGTCCAACAGCCGTCCCGTACCCGACAGTTCAGCGGGCGGTGCGCGCGTCGCCGTCATCGGCATCGGCTGCCGCCTCCCCGGCGGCGTCGCCTCGCCCACCGATTTCTGGCGGCTCCTGAGCGAGGGCGTCGACGCCGTCGGCACCGTCCCCGCCGACCGCTGGCCGCCCTTCGTGCCCGCGGGCACGACGCTGCCGGACGACATCAGCCGCCACGGCGCCTTCCTCGGCGCGGGGGAGGGGGACGGGGAAGGAATCGCCTGCTTCGACGCCGAGTTCTTCGGCATCGGCGCCCACGAGGCCGCCGCCATGGACCCCCAGCAGCGCCTCCTCCTCGAAGTGGCCCGCGAGGCCCTCGACCACGCCGCCCTGCCCGCTCCCGCGCTCGCGGGCAGCGCCACCGGCGTGTTCGTCGGGATCAGCGGCAACGAGTACGCCCACCTCGCCACCGCCGACCCGTCGTCGGTCGACGCCCTCACCCCGCCCGGGGTCGCCCTGAGCGTCGCCGCGGGCCGGCTCTCGTACCTCCTGGACCTGCGCGGACCCAGCATGTCCGTCGACACGGCCTGCTCCTCCTCGCTGGTCGCCGTCCACCACGCCGTGCGCAGCCTCGGCAGCGGCGAGAGCGACGTGGCCCTCGCCGCGGGCGTCAACCTCCTCCTGTCGCCCGCCGTCACCCTCGCCTTCCAGCGCGCCGGGGCGCTCGCCGCCGACGGGCGGTGCAAGTCCTTCGACGCCGCCGCCGACGGGATGGTGCGCGGCGAGGGCTGCGGAGTCGTCGTACTGAAGCGCCTCGCGGACGCGGAGCGGGACGGGGACCGGATCCTCGCCGTCGTGGACGCCACCGCCGTGAACTCCGACGGCCGCTCCGGCGGCCTCACCGCACCCAGCGCCGCCGCCCAGCGCGCCCTGCTCGCCCGCGCCCACACCGCCCCGGCGCGCGTCGACTACGTGGAGGCGCACGGCACCGGCACCGCGCTCGGCGACCCCGTCGAGGCGGCGGCGCTCGCCGGGGTGCTCGGCGCGGGCCGCGCCCCCGAACAGCCGCTCCTCATCGGCTCGGTGAAGACCAACATCGGACACCTCGAAGCCGCCGCGGGAATCGCCGGGTTCATCAAGACCGCCCTCGCCCTGCACCACGGCGAGATCCCCGGCCAGCTCCACTTCACCCGGCCAGGGCCGCACGCCGACCTGCCCGCCCTCGGCCTGCGCGTGGTCACCGGGCCCGAGCCGTGGCCGCGCTACTCGGGCACCGCGACGGCGGGCGTCTCGGCCTTCGGCTTCGGCGGCACCAACGCCCACGCCGTGCTCAGCGAACACCGGCCGCCCAAGGGTGAGCCGGGTGCCCGAGGGAATCTGGATCAGCCCTCCGTACTGCTCCTCGACGGCGTCACCGACGACCGGGTCCGCGCCCACGCGGGCGAACTCGCCGGCTGGCTGGGCTCCCCCGACAGCAGGGGAGTGCGCCCCGCCGACCTGGCCCGCACCCTCGCGGGGCGCTCCGGGCGCGGCCGCCACCGTGCCGCCGTCGTCACCCGCGACCGCGCCACGGCGGCCGCCGCGCTCGCCCGCCACGCCGCCCACGCCCCGGACCCGCACCTCATCACCGTCGGCCTCGCGCCGGGCGGGCCCGGACCGGTCTGGGTCTTCTCCGGATACGGGGCCCAGTGGCCCGGCATGGCCCGCGAACTCCTCGACGCAGAGCCGGTGTTCGCGGCCGCCGTCGACCGCCTCGAACCCCTCCTGCGGGCGCACGCCGGGATCTCCCTGCGCGCGAGCCTGGCCCCCGACGCCGACCTGACCTCCCCCGACCGCGTCATGCCCGCCCTCTACGGCATCCAGGTCGCCCTCGCCGAGCTGTGGCGCTCGTACGGGTTCCAGCCCGCCGCCGTCATCGGCCACTCCCTCGGGGAGATCGCGGCCGCCGTCGCCGCGGAAGCCCTGGACCCGGCGACGGGGGCGCGGATCGTCGCGGTTCGCGCCCGGCTGCTCGCGGGGCTGCGGGGCGGCGCGATGGCGGTGGTGGACCGCCCGGAGGAGTCGCTCGCCCAACTGGCCGCCGCCTACCCCTCGTTGACGGTGGCGGTGCACGCCTCGCCCGTGCAGAGCGTCGTGACGGGCGCGGTCCGGGACGTGGCGGGCCTCGTCGAAAGGGTCACGGGAGAGGGCGGCTTCGCCCGCTCCCTCTCCGTCCAGGGCGCCGGGCACTCGCCCGAAGTCGAGCCGCTCCTCGACGAGTTCGCCTGGGACCTCGGCACGCTGCGGCACGCGGCGCCCGGCTGCCGCCGCTACTCCACGGTCCTCGACGACCCGCGCGCCGACGCCCCGTACGACACCGCCTACTGGGTCGCGAACCTGCGCCGCCCGGTCCGCTTCACCCAGGCGGTGCGGGCCGCCGCCGAGGACGGCCACCGCGTCTTCGTCGAAGTCGCCCCGCACGGCACGCAGTTGCACCCCCTGACCGAGACGCTCCGCGCGGTGCGCCCCGACGCCCCGGCCCTCGTCCTGCCCACCCTCCGCAAGGACACGGACGCCGCCCTCGCCTTCCGCTCGGCCCTCGCGACGCTGCTCGTCCACGGCGTCACGGCGCCGGGCCTGCGCGAGACCCTGCACCCCGGCGCCCGCATCGTCGACGCGCCCACCCCGCGCTGGCACCGCCGCCGCTTCTGGACCGGCGAGACGCCCCCCGAGCCGCCCCGAGCACGGCAGGCGGCCGAGTGGACGTCCGGCCCGTGCACCGAGAGCACCCTCGACCGCCTCCGCGCCTGCGTCGCCGCCGTCATGGGCTACCGCCCCGAACGCATCGACCCGACCACCCCGCTCACCGACCTCGGCCTCGACTCCCTGACGGCCGCCCGCATCAAGGGCGCGGTGGAGCGGGAGTTCGGCGTCCGGGTGGAGCCCGGGACGCTGCTGCGCCAGGGGACGGTGGCGGGGGTCGCGGAGCTGTTGACGGGGGCGCGGGCGGCGGAGGCGGGGCGGCTGTCGGACGGGGCGTCTCAACCGGCCGAGGGGGAGGGGGTGTTCGGGGTCCCGGTGCCGGGGCGGCTGCGCGTGTTTCCCCGGGGTGCTGGTCCGGACGGTTCCCCGCACCGCGCATGCGACGACGGTGCCCCCCTCTTCCTCGCCCACGCGGCCGGGGGCTCCTCCGACGTGTACGGGCGGCTCGCGCTGCGTCTCGGCGGGCAGCGGCCCGTGTACGGGTTCGACCGGCTGGAGGAGCCCGGGGACGTCGTCGGCCGGGCCGCCGAGTTCGCGCGGCGGGTGCGCGAAGTGCGCCCGGACGGGCCGTGGCTGGTGGGCGGGTGGTCGTACGGCGGGCTCCTCGCACAGGAGGCGGCACGGGCGCTCGCCGCGCACGGCACCGTCGGGGCGCTCGTCCTGTTCGACTCCGTGCTGCCCCTGCCCGCGCCCCCGGGCGAGACCCCGCTCGACGTGGCCCGGCGACGCTTCGAGGGCTTCGCCGCGTACGTCGAGCGCACCTACGGCCACCCCCTCCCACTGCCGTACGAGGAGCTGGCGCGGTGCGACGACGCCGAACAGGCCGACCTGGTCCTGAAGTTGCTGCAGCAGGCCGTCGAGCTGCCCGCCGCCGTGCTCGCCCACCAGCGCACCTCCTACCTCGACCTGCGCGACGGCGAACGCCACACCCCGCGCCCGTACTCCGGCCGCACTCTCCTGTACCGGGCGGGCGAACCCGCCCCGCACACCGTCCGTGACGCCCGCTACGAACGCGACGACGAGACGCTCGGCTGGGACGCCCACTGCCCGGACCTGACCGTCACCCCGCTCCCGGGCCACCACCTGTCGCTGCTCGACCCCCCGGTCGTCGACACCCTCGCCGGGCACCTCACCCGCGACCTGCGCGCCTGGTGACCCCCGTCTTCCGGAAGAAGAGGACCGCCATGTCCAAGAGATCACGCACCGCATGGGCGGGCCTCGCCGCCGCCGTCGTCCTGGCTGTCCCGGGCGGCACCGTGGCGCTCGGCGCCCCGGTCGCACCGGGCGCCGCACCTTCCCGTGCCGCCTCCGCCCCTCACGCCACCGCGCGCCTCGCGGGCGTACGACAAGTGGGGGAGCGGACCTTCGACCTCACCGTGGACTCGCCCGCCGTCGGCGGGCAGCTGCCCGTCCGCGTGATCCTGCCCGCCCGGTACGAGGCCGAGCCCGGGCGGACGTGGCCCGTCCTCTATCTCCTCCAGGGCGCGCACGACGACTACACCTCCTGGACCCGGGAGACGGACGCCGAGGACTTCCTCGCCGACAAGGACGTCCTCACCGTCATGCCGTCCTCGGGTCCCACCGGCATCCCCACCGACTGGTGGAACCTCGGCCGCGGCACCCCCGACTACGAGACCTTCCAAGTCGACGAACTGATGGGCCTGTTGAAGGAGCGCTACCGGGCCGCCGACCGGCGTGCCGTCGCCGGGGTCTCGACCGGCGGCTACGGGGCCATGGCCCTCGCCGCCCGCCACCCGGGTTCGTTCGGCGCCGCGGCCTCGTACAGCGGAGTCCTCGACACCACGGCGCTCGGCATGGTGACCGTCGTGGGCGCCATCGTCGCCCGTGAGCTCCAGTTCCCCGTCAGCCTCTGGGGGAGCCCGGTCCTCAACCGCGCCAACTGGACCCGGCACAACCCCCGCGCCCAGGCGAAGAACCTCGCGGGCACCCGGATGTACGTCAGCCAGGGCAGCGGCATCCCCAGCACCGACTACGGCAACCTCGAGGGCGCCGTCCTGGAAGGCACGCTGTGGCGTCAGGCCCACGACTTCACGCGCGAACTGGACCGCGTGGGCGTCCCGGCCACGGTCCACTTCTACGAGGGCGGCTCCCACGCGTGGCCGTCCTGGCAGCGGGAGTTCAAGGCGTCGTGGCCGGTCCTCGCCGCGGGGCTCGGCCTGGAGGGCGCCCGGGGCGGTCGGTGAGGGCGGCCGTCGCCGACGGCTCGGCGGTCAGGGAGCCGCCGGAGGCTCGACCCGCGCCAGCCACGCCGTCAGGAGCCGCTCCAACTCCCGTGCCTCGTCGGCCTCCAGGGCGTCGAGGAGGCGGCGCTCGTTGTGCATGTGCTCCGTGAAGGCCCGGTCGATGAGGTCGCGGCCCGCGGAGGTGAGGGCGACCACGCGGCCGCGGCCGTCCGCCGTGGAGCGGCGGCGCGTGACGAGCCCGGCGCGCTCCAGGCGGTCGATCCGCTTGGTCATCGCGCCCGTCGTGACCATCGTGTGCGCCGCCAGCTCACCCGGCGCCCGCTCGAAGGGCTCGCCCGCCCGTCGCAGCGCGGCCAGACAGTCGAACTCGCCCTCGCTCAGGCCGTGGCGCCGGTACACCAGGCACAGCTGATCCGTGAGCAGCCCGGCCAGCCGGTGCAGCCGCCCGATGACCGCCTGCGGGCGCACGTCCACGTCGGGCCGCTCCCGGGCCCACTCGGCCTGGATCCGGGCGACGTGGTCGAGACGTTTGTCTTCCATGGAAGACATAATACCTTCCATGGAAGCTAGTATCGACTCCGGGCCCGGCCGCGACGGCGGACGCCGTGCGCTGCGCTGGAGCCTCGTCACCGCCGTGGCCCCGGTCGCCTGGGGCACCAACTACTACGTCACGCATGAATTCCTGCCGCCGGACCGGCCGCTGTACGGCGCCGCGATCCGGGCGCTGCCCGCCGGGCTGCTGCTCCTCGCGGTCGCCCGGGCCCGGCCGCACGGGGCGTGGTGGTGGAAGTCCCTGGTCCTGGGCGTGCTGAACATGGGCGGGTTCTTCGCGCTCGTCTATGCCGCGGCCCAGCTCCTGTCGACCAGCGCGGCGTCCACGGTGATGGCCACCTCGTCGCTCGTGATGGCGCTGATCGCCTGGGCGCTGCTCGGGGAGCGGCCCCGGCTGCCGCTCCTGGCCGGGGCCTCGGTCGGCATCGGGGGCGTCTGTCTCATGCTGCTGACCGGGGGCGTGGCGGCCGATCCGCTGGGTGTGCTCGCCTCCGTCGCCGCCATGCTCCTGTCCTCGCTCGGCTATGTGCTCGCCAAGCGCTGGGGCCGCGAGGTGCCCGTGCTCGCCTCCACGTCCTGGCAACTCATCGCCGGCGGGCTGGTGTTGGTACCGCTCGCCGTCGCCGTGGAAGGCGCGCCCCCGGCCCTCGACGGGGCGGCGGTCCTCGGCTTCGGCTATGTGTCCGTGGTGGCGACGGCCCTCGCGTTCGCGGCCTGGTTCGCGGGGCTGCGCCATCTCCCGGCCGCGACGGTCGGTCTGGTCGGGCTGCTCAACCCCGTGACCGGGGTGCTGCTCGGGACGGTGGTCGCGGGCGACACCCTGACGCCCCATCAAGGAGGCGGTCTGGTACTGGTGTTGGGCGGGATCCTGCTCGGGCGGCTCGGTAACGGTTCACGGAACGGCCCGCCCAAAGCCACCCCGGAACGGCGCCTCTCCGGTTCAATGGTCAACCACTCCCGTTCCATGGAGGGTCGAGCGCACAAGGGGGACGCGTGATGATGGTGACCCGGTACACGACGGAGGAACTGCCCGCGGCCGAGCGGTTCGGGTGGTGGCACGACCTCACGGCCCAGGCCCTGATCCCCACCAGCATGGGGAGCGACCACGCCGCCGACTTCCGGGCCCGGGCCCGGGTCCTGGACCTCGGCCGGATCCAGGTGACGTCCCTGGCGTACGCGCCCGTGACGGTCGCGCGCACCCCGCACCACATCCGAAGACGGGACCCCGACTACTTCCAGCTGTCCCTGACGGTGCGCGGCGGCCACGCCCTGTCCCAGGACCGCCGCGACGCGGTCTCCGTCCCCGGTGAGCTGCTCCTGTACGACTCGGCGCGCGAGTTCCACGGCGGCGCCGTCGCGGCGGACGGCGGGGACACCCGGGTCGAGCAGATCGTGGCCCAGTTCCCCAAGGCCCTGGTGCCGCTGCCGGCCGACGCGGTGCACCGCCTGGTGGCCCGCCGCCTCCCCTGCGACGCGGGGTTCGGCGCCCTGCTCGCCCAGTTCCTCACCCACACCAGCGCCCACGCCGACGCCTTCCGCGCCCAGGACGCGCCCCGGCTCTCCCGGGTGCTGCTCGACCTGTTCGGCGGCCTCGTCGCGGACGTCCTGGACGCCGAGGGCCAACTGCCCCCGGAATCACGGGAGAACACGCTCTTCCTGCAGATCCAGGACTTCGTCCAGGAGCACCTCGGCGACCCCGGTCTGACGGCCGCCGCGGTGGCGGCCGCCCACCACGTCTCGCTGCGCACCCTGCACCGCCTGTGCCAGGCCCACGGCGTCACCGCCGCCGCGTGGATCCGCGCCCAGCGCCTGGAGCGCTGCCGCCGCGACCTGGCCGACCCCCTCCAGGCGCACCGCCCGATCCACGCCATCGCCGCCCACGCGGGCTTCCGCCGCCCCGGCGACCTCACCCGCGCCTTCCACGCCGCGTACGGCGTCTCCCCGCGCGCCTACCGGGATGGCGCGCGCAGCGAAGTACCCGGCACGGATTGCTAAGGACGTCCGCCGGGGCCCCGCGCACAGTGGGAGGGACCTGCGTAGGCAAAGGGGGTTCCTATGCGGCTCACTGAAGCC
Organism: Streptomyces odontotermitis; assembly: GCF_050510915.1. Taxonomy (NCBI): domain Bacteria; kingdom Bacillati; phylum Actinomycetota; class Actinomycetes; order Kitasatosporales; family Streptomycetaceae; genus Streptomyces; species Streptomyces odontotermitis. The sequence continues at coordinate 117,570 of NZ_JBNJLS010000007.1, forward strand.
ATCGAGGCCGCCCAGACGTTCCTGACACACAGCTGGGAAGAGGGCGAGCCCCTCATGGCGGTCGACGCCGAACTGATCACGCGGCGGGGGCGGATCCTCGTCGTCCCGTACAACGCGGTCCAGTACCTCGCCTCCCGCGACGCCCGCGACATGCTCCTGGGCTGCCCGCCGCTCCTCGTCGACCTCGACACGGGCCACATCGCGTACGACGGGATAGGGGACCGGTACCTGTGGCGGGAGGCGGTGTTGCGCGGGGCAGGCTAGGGCCTGTCCGGCGGATCAGGCCCTAGCCCCTGGTGTACGTGCGGATGCGGTAGCGCAGGCCGGATGCGGAGGACTGCCAGCCCTGGTCCTCGGCGACGGTCCACGTCGGGTCGATGTCCGGGGCGTAGGTGTCACCGGCGACCGGGGCGTCGACCTCCGTCACCGAGAGCGTCGTGGCGTGTGCCAGGGCCGCCCGGTAGATCTCGCCGCCGCCCATCACCCACACCTCGGCGGGGGCGCCCGACTCCGACGGCTCGGCCGCGAGGCCGAGGGCCGCGGCGATGGAGCCGGCGCGGTGCGCGCCCTCGGCCGACCAGTGCGGATCGCGGGTCACCACGATGTTGCGCCGGCCGGGCAGGGGGCGGAAGCGCGGGGGCAGCGAATCCCACGTCCTGCGCCCCATCACCACGGGGTGGCCGTGGGTGGTGGCCTTGAAGTGGGCCATGTCCTCGGGCAGCCGCCACGGGATGCCGTTGTCCGCGCCGATCACGCCGTCGAGGCTCTGTGCCCAGATCAGCCCGACGGCCGTCCGGCCGTCGGCGTGCATGCGGTCACCGGCGGTCATACGGCGACCGGGGCCTTGATCGCGGGGTGGTGCTCGTAGCCGACCACCTCGACGTCGGTGTACGCGTAGTCGAAGAGGGAGTCGGCCCGGCGCAGCCGCAGCTCCGGGAACGCGAACGGGGTGCGGGAAAGCTGCGTCGTGACCTGCTCGACGTGGTTGTCGTAGATGTGGCAGTCGCCGCCGGTCCAGATGAAGTCACCCGGCTCCAGGCCGACCTGCTGCGCCACCATGTGCGTGAGCAGGGCGTAGCTGGCGATGTTGAACGGGACGCCGAGGAACAGGTCCGCGCTGCGCTGGTACAGCTGGCAGGAGAGCTTGCCGTCGGCGACGTAGAACTGGAAGAAGGCGTGGCACGGGGCGAGCGCCATCTTGTCGAGCTCGGCGACGTTCCACGCGGAGACGATCATGCGGCGCGAGTCGGGGTCGCGGCGCAGCGTGTCGAGGACCTCGCTGAGCTGGTCGATGTGCCGCCCGTCCGGTGCGGGCCAGGAGCGCCACTGGGCGCCGTACACCGGGCCGAGGTTGCCGTCGGCGTCGGCCCACTCGTCCCAGATGGTGACGTTGTTCTCCTGCAGCCAGCGGACGTTCGAGTCGCCCTTCAGGAACCACAGCAGCTCGTACACGATCGACCTGAGGTGCACCTTCTTGGTGGTGACCAGGGGAAATCCCTCGGAGAGGTCGTAGCGCAGCTGGTGCCCGAAGACACTTCGGGTGCCGGTGCCCGTCCGGTCGGCCTTGGGGGTTCCGGAGGTGAGGACTAGCTGCAACAGGTCTTCGTACTGGGTGTTCGCCACAGGCGCCGAGTCTACGCGGGATCATGGCGCCTCCCGGACAGGCCCCGGTGGCGCGGGACGGCGCCGGGCGGCCAGGCGCCGCTCGTCCGGCCAGCGCACCTGGGTCGCCCAGCCCGCGCGCTCGAAGAGCCGGATGAGGCGGGCGCTGGAGTCGATCTGGCCGGGCAGGACGCCGTGGCGGGCCGAGGTGGGGTCGGCGTGGTGGAGGTTGTGCCAGGACTCCCCGCCGGAGAAGGGGGCGAGCCACCACACGTTGCCGGAGCGGTCGCGGGCCTTGAAGGGGCGCGCCCCCGTCAGGTGGCAGATGGAGTTGATCGACCACGTGACGTGGTGGAGCAGGCCGATCCGCACGAGGCCCGCCCAGAAGAACGCCGACCAGGCCGCGCCCGTGTCCCAGGTCCCCTCGCCCCACAGCCCGCCCACGACGGCGGGCGCGCCGAACGAGAACAGGACGATCAGGGGCTGCAGGCGGGCGAGGCGCACCAGGTCGCGGTCGGCGAGCAGGTCGGGGACGTAGCGCTCCTTGTCGGTCGTCTCGTTGTGGAGCGTCCAGCCGATGTGCGCCCACACCATGCCCTTGGCCACCGCCCGCACGGAGGTGCCGAAGCGCCAGGGGGAGTGCGGATCGCCGGGGCGGTCGGCGAACCGGTGGTGGCGGCGGTGGTCGGCGCACCAGGTGAGCGCGTCGCCCTCGACGGCCAGGGTCCCGGCGACGGCGAGGGCGATCTTCAGGGGGCGGGCGGCCCGGAACGCCTTGTGCGTGAACAGGCGGTGGTAGCCGACCGTGATCCCGTGCACGGCGACCGCGTACATCACCGCGCCGATGACCAGGTCGTGCCGGCCCACGCCCCAGCCCCACAGCACCACCACGGAGGCGAGGACCGCGACGAAGGGGACACCGACGAAGACGCCGACCACGATCCGGTCGGCTCTGCCCATGGGCGCTCCCGGCACGGCGTCGGCGGTCGTGGGCTGTGGCTGGGCCATGGCGGTGCTCACTTCCCTCGCTCGGTGCGGGCGACCGGGACGTTACTGACGGCCGTGCGGCGGTCTCCAGTCACCGAAGGCGCATCCGCGCATGTCCGTTCATCACGGAACTGACAGCGGGCGGAGGGGAATTGCGGCGGCTGTCGGGAAGTAATGAAAGGGCCCCCGGCCGATTAGCGATCCGGGCGGAATGGCGGCGATCCGCTTGTGAGCGGAAGGCGGCCCGCCGCAGTCTCGGGGGAATCGCCGCGGCCCGCCCCCGGGCCGCGGCCCAGCCGTGCCGAGGGAGGACCGTCATGGATGTGCTCGCTGAGGCAGTCGTCGCGGGAGCCACCGCCGACGAGCTCGAGCGCCTGCCCGTGCCCGCGCACTTCACCGCCGCGCATTTACGGGCGGAGGACGCCGACAGCTTTTCCGGAGTGGCGGACAAGGACGTCCGCAAATCCCTGCATGTGGGCGAGGTGCCGATGCCCGAACTCGCCCCGGACGAAGTCCTGGTGGCCGTCATGGCGAGCGGCATCAATTACAACACCGTGTGGTCGGCGATGTTCGAGCCGATGTCCACCTTTTCCTTCCTGCGGCATTTCGGGAAGAAGGGCGGCTGGGCCGCGCGGCACGATCAGCCGCACCACGTGATCGGCTCGGACGCGGCGGGCGTCGTCGTCCGTGCGGGCGCCGGGGTGCGCCGCTGGAGGGCGGGCGACCGGGTCGTCGTGACGCCCGCCTACGTCGACGACGAGGAGCCCGCCACGCACGCCGACGGCATGCTCGGCGACGCCCAGCTCGCCTGGGGCTTCGAGACCAACTTCGGCGGCCTCGCCCACTACTGCGTGGCCCGCGCCAGCCAACTCCTGCCCAAACCGGGCGCGTTGACGTGGGAGGAGGCCGCCAGCAACCCGCTGTGCGCGGGCACGGCGTACCGCATGCTGGTGAGCGACCGGGGCGCCCGCATGACGCAGGGCGACGTCGTGCTGATCTGGGGCGCGGCCGGCGGTCTCGGGGCGTACGCCGCGCAGCTCGTCCGCAATGGCGGGGGCATCGCGGTCGGTGTGGTGAGCGGAGAGGAGAAGGCCGAGCGGGCCCGCGCGTTCGGCTGCCACGCGGTCATCAACCGGGCGGAGATCGGGCTGACCGGCGCCGAGCCCGCCGACCCGACGGTCATCGGCAAGAAGCTGGGCAAGCGCATCAGGGCGGCCGTGGGGGAGGACCCGCACATCGTCTTCGAGCACGTGGGCCGGGCCACGTTCGGGGTCTCGGTGTTCGTGGTGCGGCGCGGCGGGACGGTGGTGACGTGCGGGTCGAGCACCGGCTACCGGCACGAGTTCGACAACCGCTATCTGTGGATGCGGCTCAAGCGCGTCATCGGCAGCCACGGCGCCAACCTCCAGGAGCAGGCCGCCGTGCACCGCCTGTTCGACCTCGGCCGGCTGCGCCCCGCCCTGTCCACGACGTACGACCTGTCCGAGGTCGCCGAGGCGGCCCGGCTCGTGCAGACCAACCGGCACACCGGCAAGGTCGGCGTCCTCGCGCTCGCCCCGCGCCCCGGGCTCGGCGTCAGCGCACCGCGGACGGCGACCCGGCCGCTGTGAGGTGGCGCCGCCAGCCGCCGTCCGGCCGCTGCCCGACTCCCAGGGCGCGCAGCCGGGCCAGGACCGCCGGGTCCTGCGCGTCCAGCCAGTCCACGAACTGCCGGAAGGAGACCAGGCGTACGTCCTTCTCTCCGGCGACCGCCTTGAGGGTCTCCTCGACGGCGTCCATGTAGATGCCGCCGTTCCACTCCTCGAAGTGGTTGCCGATGAAGAAGGGCGCCCGGTTCGTCTCGTACGCGCGCCGGAACCCGGCGAGATAGGACTCCGTCGCCTGGGTGCGCCAGCCCGGGTAGTGGGCGGAGGGCGCCCGCGTCGAGTTCTTCGACTGGTTGGCGAGGATGTTGTAGTCCATCGACAGGACCTCGAACCGGTGCCCGGGGAACGGGATCTGCTGCAGCGGCAGATCCCAGATCCCGAGCCGCTTGACCGGCCAGCGCTGCAGCCCGCCGGGTGAGGAGGCGTCGTAGCGCCAGCCGAGGGCGCGGGCGGCGGGCAGCAGGTTGTCCTGGCCGAGCAGGCAGGGCGTGCGGCCGCCGACGAGTTCCTTGTCGTAGTCGAAGGGCAGCGACGGCAGGTCGTGGAAGCCGGTGTGGGTGCGCCACTTCTTGACGAAGCCGGTGGCCTGCTCGATCTCGTCGCGCCACTGCGCGGGCGTCCAGCGGGCGACGGTGCCGGTGCCCGCGCAGAAGTGCCCGTTGAAGTGCGTGCCGATCTCGTGCCCCGCGAGCCACGCCTGGCGCACGTACGTGAGGGTCTCCTTGATGTGCGCGTCGGTGAGGTAGCCGATGTCGGAGGCGCCGACGGGGTTGTTGGGCGGGCGGTAGAGGCGCTTCTTCGACTCGGGCAGGAGGTAGAGCCCGGAGAGGAAGAAGGTCATGTGCGCGCCGTGGTTCTCGGCGAGTTCGAGGAAGCGCGGGAAGAGTCCGTTGCCGACCTCGCCCGCGCCGTCCCAGGAGAAGACCACGAACTGCGGTGGTGTCTCGCCCGGTTCGAGCGGGCGCGGCCGCTCCGGCTGGTGAGGCTGGGCGCCGGTGAACGAGGTGGAGCCGTCGCCGATCAGCCGGGGCTGTCTGCGGGTGGGCTGCGCGGGGCGCGCGGGGCGGTGGGCGCCGCCGCCGTGTCCGCTGTCGTGTCCGCCTCCGTGTCCGGGCGGTCCGGCGGAGGGCTCCTGGTCCCCGCACCCGGCGAGCCCCGCGCCCGCCGCCACCGCAAGTCCCCAGCCCAGAGCGCTCCTTCGGTCCACCGCACGGTTCTCCGCACCCATGCCCTCTCCCTTCGCTCACGTCACAGACGCCCCATGTGTTGACGGCAAGGAGAGGGGCTAATCAGACAAACCCATGTTTTTCCCCGAACTTGACCCGTTGTGCTCAAGCGGGCGGGGGCGGAGCGTGAAGGCGGCGGGGCCGTGGCGTGGCAGCCCGTGAGGCGTGGCGGTGAGCCATAGTTTCACCGCTTATGAAGCGTGGTTACTTGCTCAAGAGGGCGTTGGTCGGCCGCCCGTTGGACACCCGGCGGCTGGGGGAGCAACTCCTCCCGAAACGGCTCGCCCTGCCGATCTTCTGCAGCGACCCGCTCTCCTCGGTCGCCTACGCCACCGAGGAGATCCTGCTCATCCTGGCGCTCGGCGGCATCGCCGTGCTCCACCTCGCCTGGTACGCGGCCGCGGCCATCGTCGTCCTGCTCGTCGTGGTCGTCGCCTCCTACCGGCAGACCTGCCACGCCTATCCAGGCGGGGGCGGCGCCTATGTCGTCAGCGCCGAGAACCTCGGCCAGACCGCGGCGCTCACCGCCGCCAGCGCCCTGCTCATCGACTACGTCATGACGGTGGCCGTCTCCATCGTCTCCGGCGTCGCCGCGATCACCTCCGCCGTTCCCCGGCTCGACGGGCACGCCGTCGCCATGGCGGTCTTCTTCGTGGTGCTGCTCGCCTGGATGAACCTGCGCGGCGTGCGCGAGTCGGGCCGCTTCTTCGCCGTCCCCACCTACGCGTTCATCTGCTGCGTGTACCTGATGTTCGCCGTCGCCGCGGTGCGCCTGGCCACCGGCACGACCATCCGCGCCGAGTCCGCGGACCTGCCCATCCACGAGGTCTCCGCCTACAGCGGACTCGCCCTCGTGCTCCTCGCCATGCGCGCCTTCGCCTCCGGCTGTACGGCCCTCACGGGTGTGGAGGCGATCAGCAACGGCGTCCCCGCCTTCCAGAAGCCCAAGGCCCGCAACGCCGCGACCACCCTCGCCGTCATGGGCGCCCTGTCGGTGACCATGTTCTTCGGCATCACCGTGCTCGCCATGGTCTACAAGGTCCATGTCGCCGCCGACCCAACAGAGTTGGGCCTGCCGCCCGGCACGGCCACCTCGACGGCGCTCGCCCAGATCGGCCGGGCCACCTTCGGCAGCTGGGACTTCCTCTTCTATCTGCTCCAGGCCGTCACCGCGGGCGTCCTCATCCTCGCCGCCAACACCGCCTTCAACGGCTTCCCGATGCTCGCCTCGATCCTCGGCCGCGACCGCTACGCCCCGCGCCAGCTCTTCCACCGCGGCGACCGCCTCGTCTACTCCAACGGCATCCTGCTCCTGGCGCTCGCCGCGATCTCCCTCATCGTCGCGTTCAACGCCAACCTCAACCGCCTCATCCAGCTCTACATCCTCGGCGTCTTCGTCTCCTTCACGCTCTCCCAGGCGGGCATGGTCAAGCACTGGAAGAAGGTGCTGCGCACCCCCGAGGGCGCCGCGCGCTCCGGCCACATCCACCGCTCCATGGCCATCAACGCCTTCGGCGCCGCGCTCACCGGCATCGTCCTGGTCATCGTCCTCATCACGAAGTTCACACACGGCGCCTGGATCGTCGTCATCGCCATGCCGCTGCTCTTCCTCGGCATGAAGGGCGTGCGCCGCCACTACGACGCCGTCGCCGCGGAAGTCGCCGTCGCCCCCGACGCCCGCCCGCGCGTCCCCGCCCGGCACCACGTCATCGTGCTCGTCTCCCACATCAACGCGCCCAGCCTGCGCGCCCTTTCGTACGCCAAGGCGCTGCGGCCCCACGAGCTGACCGCCGTCTCCGTGGTCGAGGACCAGGAAGCCGCGGCCCGGCTGCAGGAAGAGTGGGAGACCCACGGCATCGAGGTCCCCCTCGAACTCCTCGACTCGCCCTACCGCTCGGTCGTCCAGCCCGTCCTGCGGTATGTGCGGCGCGTCACCGAGGAGGACCCCGAGATGGTGATGTCGGTGGTCATCCCCGAGTACGTCGTCGGCCACTGGTGGGAGCAGCCCCTGCACAATCAGTCCGCGCTGCGCCTGAAGACCCGCCTCCTGTTCACCAAGGGCGTCGTCGTCATCGACGTCCCCTACCGCCTCGCCTCGGCCCGAGAAGTGGCCCGCGCGGCCCGGGCGGCGGCGCAGCCCCCGGCCCCGCCGCCACCGTCCGCGCCTCAGGCCCGCTGACCCGACCGCCCCTCGATCGCCGCGATCAGTGCCCGCACGGTGGCCGTGCCCGCCGCGCTCGGCACCTCGGCGACCGCCGCGAGGGCCTGGTGGGCGCGGCGCCAGGCCCGGCTGCGGCGCCCCCGCGCCAACTCGACCAGGGCGTGCGCGTACTGCGTCATCGCATGCGTCCAGGCGTCGTGGCGGGCCTGCGGGCGGGCCGTCGCGCGGCGGGCGCTGCGCAGCGCCTCGGCGGGGCGGACCGCGGCCTGCGCCACGGTGAGCACCGCGAGGCTGACCGCCGCCGACGGGCCGTGTGCCGCGTGAGCCGGGATCGTGTCGGCCGCCTCCCGCAGCCGTTCGATGGCCCGCTCGGTCTGCCCGGCCCGCAGCGCCAGCGTGCCCTCGGCGTGCGCGACCCGCCCCACCGTGGCGTCGTCCCCGGACAGCACCGCCACCCGCCACGCCTGCCGCAGCAGCTCCTCCGCCCCGGCGTCCCCGGCGCACACCGCGAGCCAGCCCGCGAGCCACAGCGCCTGCCCGCACAGCCGCGTGTCCGCGCGCGCCAGCGGCAGCAGCCGCCGCAACTGCTCGCGCCCGCGGGTGAGATGGCCGCACACGGCCCACCAGAACCACAGGTCGCGCACCATCGCGAGGGCGGCGACTCCCCGGTCGCCGTGGTCGGGGCCGTGCTCCAGGGCCGCGTACAACTGCCGCTCCTCGTCCCGTACGAGACGGGTCGCGCGCTCGTGCCTTCCGGTGCTCCACAACTGGTGGGCACCGGCCGCGACCTGCGCGTACCAGCCGAGGTGGCGGCCGCGGGCGGCGGCCACCTCACCGGCCGCCTCCAGGCGTTCGGCCGCGAATCCCCGGGCCGCCGCGGACAGCCGGTACCGCGGCGGCAGTACCCCGCCGGGATCCCGCACCGTTTCCAGGACCGAGGCGAGCGCGAGCCGCGCCAGACACGACGGCACCTCGTGCGCCCCGAGCCCGCCGCCCGCGCACACGTACGTCGCCGCGTCCTCGTCGAAGTCGCCCTCGAAGACGCTGAGGCGCGCCCACGTGGACCGCTCCGCCCGGTCGCACAACGCATAACTCGCGCCCACAGCGGCCCGCACCGACCGGTGCCGCCGCAGCGGTGCGTCCGGCGCGCCCAGCCACCCGTGCCCGAGACCGAGCAGCCCGGCCACCTGCGTCACCGACGTCGACGCCGACTCGCCGGCGGCCAACTCGATGGCCAGCGGCACCCCTTCGAGAGCCGCGCACAGCTCCAGAACGGTGCGCGACTCGGCCTCGGCGCCCAGCGGCTGCGCGTCATCCCGGCCCCGGCCCCGGCCCCGGTCCCGGTCCCGGCGCAGGGCCAGGGCGCGGGCGACGAAGAGGGCGACGGCGGGCCCGGGGCGCGGGGGAGGAGGCCCGGCGGCCTCGGTACCCGCCCCGCCTGCGGCGACGTCTCCGGCGAACGCCGAGTCCAGGACGTTCCCCGCTGCCCCGGCGGCTCCGGAGTTCCCCGGATCCTGCGCGGCCCCGGGATCCCGCGCAGGCCCGGGGCGTACGTCCTCGCCGCCCCGGCGCCGTCCCGCCCGCCTGCCCGCCCCCGCCTCGTCCTGCTCCGTCGTCGCCAGCGGCCGCAGCCGGAGCACCGACTCGTGGCCCAGGCCCATCGGGTGCCGCCCGGTGGCCAGGAGCCGTACGCCCGGGGCCTGTTGGAGCACCGCCTGGACGAGACGCGCGCACTCCTGACGTACCGGATCGATGTCGTCCAGCAGGATCAGGACGCGGCGGCCGGTGAGGCGGGCCACGACGTCGGCGCCGTCGAGCGGCCGTCGCCCGCCGCCCTTCGGGGCCTCCGCGCGCTCGGCCGTGCCGCCGTCGAGCGCCTCCGCGAGCGCCTGCGCGGCGGACTGCCGCCGCGCAGGAGCCCCGTCCCACCAGCGCACCCGCACCACGCCGTCCGGCAGCTGCCCGCTCACCGCGGCGGCCGCGTGCGCGGCGAGCGCGCTCTTGCCGACGCCCGCCGCGCCCACCACCGTCACCAGGCGTCCCTGCGCCAACAGGCGCCGCAGCGCCGCCAGTTCACCGGCCCGGCCGATGAGCCCACCCGTCATCTCCCACTCCGCTCGCGTCCCGCTCCACCGCGAGCCAAGCCGCCCGCCCCAGCGCCCTACGTGCCGAGCCCGGCGTGCAGAATTGTTTCTGCATCGGGTTCGGCACCTGCCTTAACTACCGCCGGAACGCCGGGGTACGCGCGGATCCCGGCGAATCACGCGGTGCGGCGAACCCGTGCACACCAGTGCGTGCGGACGTGAGGTCGAACGCCGGGCAGGTGGATCAGCCCGGACGGCGTCCTTACCCCTGTGACCACTGAACACTCTCCGCCCACCGGCCCCGAGTCCGCCCCCGAGAAGCTGTCCGCCGGGGAGACCTGGCGCGCCCTGTACCGGCACTTCCGCCCGCACCGGGGCGTCGTGGTGTGCGGCGCCGCGCTCACCCTGATCGGCTCCCTGAGCGGACTCGTGCAGCCGCTCGCCGCGAAGACCCTCGTGGACCGGCTCGGCGAGGACGAACCCATCGCTGGGGTGCTGCTGTTGCTCACCGCGCTCGTGGTGTGCGGGACGGCGATCGAGTCGGTGGGCGCGTACGTCCTGGAGCGCACCGCCGAGTCCGTGGTGCTCGCGGCGCGGCGCTCCCTCATCGGGCGGCTGCTGCGGCTGCGGCTCTCCGAGGTCGAGCGCACCCAGCCCGGCGACCTGATGTCGCGCATCACCTCGGACACCACGCTGCTGCGCGCGGTCACCACGCAGTCCGTGGTGTCGGCGGTCACGGGCGGCCTCACCTTCCTCGGCACGATCGTGTTCATGGGCCTCATGGACCCGGTGCTCCTCGGAGTCACCCTCGGTGTGATCGTCCTGATCGGCGGCGCCACGGGCCTGGTGATGCCGAAGATCGCGCAGGCCACGCGGCGCGCCCAGGAGGCGGTCGGCTCGATCTCGGCCGCCCTGGAGCGGGCCTTCGGCGCGTTCCGCACGCTCAAGGCGTCCGGCGCCGAGGAGCGCGAGACCGAGGCGGTACGGGCTGCCGCGCGTGAGGCGTGGCGGCACGGGGTGCGCTCGGCGAAGTGGCAGGCGGTGGCGTGGAGTTCGGTGGGGCTCGCGGTGCAGGTGTCGTTCCTCGCGGTGCTGGGCATCGGCGGGGCGCGGGTCGCGTCCGGGGCGATCTCGGTGTCGACGCTCGTGGCGTTCCTGCTGTTCCTGTTCTATCTGATCGACCCCGTGTCCCGGCTCGTCGAGGCGGCCTCGCAGTACCAGGTGGGCTCGGCGGCGCTCGCCCGGATCGTGGCGGCCGAGCGGCTGGAGACGGAGGAGCTCGCGGACGGGCGAGCCGAGGGGGCTGCGGACGGGCGAGGTGCCGTAGCCGCGGAATTCGTCGACGGCGCAGGGTCCGGCGACGTCGCGGGGGCGGTGCGGGGCGCGGGAGCCGCCTCGGTCGCCTTCGAGGACGTGACGTTCCGCTACCGCGAGGGACTGCCGGCCGTCCACCGGGGCGTGAGCTTCGCGATACCCGGACCCGGCATGACGGCCTTCGTGGGCCCGTCCGGCGCGGGCAAGACCACCGTCTTCGGACTCATCGAGCGGTTCTACGAGGCGAGCGGCGGCCGGGTCCTCGTCGACGGCAGGGACGTACGGGAATGGCCGCTCGCCAGGCTCCGCGCCGCCATCGGCTATGTGGAGCAGGACGCGCCCGTCCTGGCGGGCACCCTGCGCGACAACCTCCTCTTCGCCGCCCCCGCGGCGAGCGACGCCGACGTCCACCGGGTCCTGAAGCAGGCCCGCCTCGACGGCCTGGTGGAGCGGCTGCCCGACGGCCTCGACTCCCTGGTGGGGCACCGGGGTTCGATGCTCTCGGGCGGCGAGCGGCAGCGGGTGGCGATCGCCAGGGCGCTGCTGCGCGGGCCCCGCCTGCTGCTCCTGGACGAGGCGACGTCCCAGCTCGACGCGGTCAACGAACTCGCGCTGCGCGACGTCGTCGCCGAGGTCGCCCGCGAGGTGACGGTCCTCGTGGTGGCGCACCGCCTGTCCACGGTCACGCTCGCCGACCGGATCGTGGTGATGGACGCGGGCCGGGTCCGCGCGGTGGGCACCCACGCGGACCTGGTTGCCCGGGACCCGCTCTACGGGGAGCTGGCGGCCACACAGTTCCTGGCGTCCTCGTGAATTGTCGGGGGTCAGCGGCCCACGGAGCCGTCGAGCTGCTCGCGCAGGATGTCGGCGTGGCCCGCGTGCCGCGCCGTCTCCTCGACCGTGTGCACCAGGACCCAGCGGAGCGAGCGCCGCGGTGGCGTGCCGCCGGTGTCGCGGACGCACAGCGTCTCCAGGTCGTCGCAGGCCCGCACCAGCGCGTCGGTCCGCTCGCCCGCCGCGCGGTAGGCGGCGATCAGCGACTCCGCGGTGTCGTCGGGGCCGAGCTCCATGCCGTCCGTCTGCATCTCGGCGTCGGCGCCCTGGAACGCCCACACGAACCAGTTGAACTCTGCCTCGGTGAGGTGCTTGACCAGGCCGAGGAGGCTGGTGCCGGAGGGCACGCCGACCGCACGGGCGCTCTCCTCGTCGATCCCTTGCGCCTTCGAAATGATGGCTGCGCGAAGGTAGTTGAGGAAGGCGAGGAGCGTCTCCCTCTCGTCGGCGTTGATGCCGGGCGGGGGGACGTCGCCCTTGGGGCGCGGGTCGTTCGAGACGGGGGCGGCAGGGGATGCGTGGGATTCGGTCACGGCGGCACTTTAATCCGCGCTCCCCATCTGTCACCTGGTTTAGCGTGAGGCCATGAAGCACCTGAGCCACGACCGCTACTGCTCCGAAATCGTCACGCAGACCGAGCTGTTGAGGGCCCACATCAAGGGCGCGGACCCGGCGGCCCCCGTCCCGACCGTTCCCGACTGGACGCTCGCCCACCTGCTGCGCCACCTCGGCGGCGCCCACCGCTGGACCGAGACGATCGTGCGCACCCGCGCGACCGGACCCGTCGCCCACGACCAGATCGACGACCCGTCCGTCTACGCCGACGTGGACGCGGCCGCGCTCGGGGCCTGGCTCGGCGAGGGCGCCGAACAGCTGGCGGCCGCCTTGCGCGAGGCGGGGCCCGACATCGCCGTGTGGACGGTGGCGCCGGGCGGCACCCCGCTGTTCTGGGCCCGCCGCATGACGTACGAGACGCTGGTGCACCGGGCGGACGCCGCCTCGGCCGTCGGCGCGGAGTACGTCGTCGAGGACGAGGTGGGTGTCGACGCGGTCGAGGAGTGGCTGGGATTCAGCGCGCTGCCGCAAGCGTACGCCTCCGAGGAGGCCCGCACCGCCCTGTGCGCGCCCGGCCGCACCCTGCGTCTGTACGCGACGGACACCTCCCCGGAGGCCCCCGCCGACTGGCTGGCCGACCTCTCCGCCGACGCCTTCACCTGGCGCCGCACCACCGAGCAGGACCGCGACGGCACCGACACCTCCACGCCCACCGCCACCGTGCACGGCCCGCTCGCCGACCTCGTCCTGCTCCTTTACGGGCGCAGGACCCCGGACAGCGAGACGCTCACCGCCCACGGGGACGCCGGGGTGCTCACCGACTGGCTGCACGAGGCGAGCGCCTGGCTGCGCAGGTGAGGTGAACTGCCCGCCTGCGCAGGTCAGGTGAACTGCCCACCAGCGCAGGTGAGGTGACGTGAGGCGACGTGAAGTGAGGTGAGTCCGGGCCGTGCCTGCGGCGGGCCTCAGCGGGTCGCGGTCGCCGGGCGGAAGCCCGCCGGCCGCGACCACCACACCCCCTCCCCGTGCGAGAGGCCCGGCAGCGCCTGCTCGAACTCGTGCACCCGGCGGGCCGCGATCTCACCCGACAGCAGCCCCGAGTCCCGCCCGCCCGAGCTCTCCCTGATCTCGGCCCCGAGCGCGGCGAGGCGCTGACCGACCCCGGCGACGGAGTCGAGCGGCGACTCCACCTCGAAGGAGTGGTAGGGCTCGTACACCCGGGTCCCGGCGTGCTCCAGGGCGCGGGCGAGGACGATCGGGGTGAGGCCGCGGAAGTCGGCGGCGGTGCTGAGCGGGCCGACGAAACCCGAGCGGATCAACGTGACGTGACAGTCCGTCACCGCCCAGCCGTCCGGGCCCGACTGGAGGGACTGCTGCACGGTCTCCTCGATCGCGTGGTGGAACGCGTAGGGCAGGGCGCCCAGTTCGGTCTCGTAGCCGAAGACCACCCCGGAACCGGGCGGGAGCGGTTCGACGCGCAGCCCGACCGTCGCCCAGAACCCGCTCGGCCCCCGGTCGCGGAACGCCATCTCCTCCACGGCCTCGCCCACCCCGGCGGGCCGGGACACACAGACCGTGCGGCTGGGCTCGAAGCGGGCCGCGACGCCGAACTCCTCGGCGAGCGTGTCCGCGACGATCTCCTTCTGCACCTCGCCGTAGAGCAGCACCGAGGTGGCGCCGCCGGGCACGGTCCTGGTGTGGATCAGCGGGTCCTGGTCGGCGAGCGCGAGCAGCGCGGCGTGCAGCTGTCCCGCCTGGGCCGGGTCGCAGGGGCGCACCACCGTCTCCAGGGTGGGCGGGGCGAAGTACGGCTCGGCGGCGTCCGGTGCGTCACCTGTCTCGCTTGCCTTGCCTGCCCCGCCGGCCTTGCCTGCCGTGCCCGCCTCGCCCGCGCCGCCGAGGCGGTCGCCGACCCGGATGCCGGGCAGGCCCCGCAGCCGTGCGATGTTGCCGGGGGTCAACGGCCCGTCCCGGCCCACGACATCGAGGGCGGTGACCCGCCCGGACTCCTCCGTGCGCGTCCCGTCGGCCTCGCGCCGCCAGAACGTCACCCGCTGCCGGGCCGCCAACTCCCCCTCGTACAGCCGCAGGTAGGCGGTCTTCGCCCCGCCCGGTCCACGCTCGACGGCGAAGACGACGCCGCGGGGTGTGGGGGAGGGGCGGCGTGCGGGCGAGGCGTGGGGTGCGGGAGAGGTGTGGAGGTTCGGGGAGGCGGGGAGGGCTGGGGAGGCGGGGAGGGCCGGGGCGGGCATGCCGCGCCTCAACTCCACGATCCCGTCGACGAGTTCCGCCACCCCTGCCCCGCTGAGCGCGGACCCGAAGTGGACCGGGTGCAGCTGCCCGCGCGCGGTCGCGGCGGAGAGTAGCCAGCGCAGTTCTCCGGCCGTCGGTGTGCGTCCTTCGACGAGGTGCTCCAGGACCGTCTCGTCCGTCTCGGCCAACACCTCGGCGAGGCGCTGCCGTTGGGCGACGTCCGCCAGGGGCAGGGCGACGGTGCGGGCCGCGGGGGTGCCCGCGTCGTGGACGGCCGTCATCGGGGCCGCGTACGGGGTGAGCTTGCGGCGGATGTCGTCGAGGAGGGCGTCGGTGCGGGCGCCCGGCCGGTCGGTCTTGTTGACGAAGATCAGCGCGGGCAGGCCGAGCCGCCGCAGCGTCTTCATCAGGACGCGGGTCTGCGCCTGCACGCCTTCGACGGCGGACAGGACCAGAACGGCCGCGTCGAGCACCCCGAGCGCGCGCTCCACTTCGGCGATGAAGTCGGAGTGCCCGGGGGTGTCGATCAGATTGATCTGAACGCCTCGGGCGGTGAAGGGCGCCACGGCGGTACGGATGGTGATGCCGCGCCGTCGCTCGATGCCGCCGGTGTCGGTACGGGTGGTGCCGGAGTCGACGCTGCCGAGCCGGTCGATGGCGCCGGCGTCGAACAGGAGCCGCTCGGTGAGGCTGGTCTTACCGGCGTCGACGTGGGCCAGGACGCCGATGTTCAGCGTGGGTGCGGTGGGTGTGGAAAGCATGGGTGGTCGAGACCTCGGGAACTGTCGTCCGGTCAGGGCGCTGGGGAGTTCCGAGGTGTCGGCGCATTCCGTTTCGCTCCAGTTCCCGTGTCGTCAGTTCCGGTCGCCGGGCATGAGGTCCGGCCGCCGGGTCATGGTGCCAGGGCCCCCGGGAGGGGCCGCAACCGAATTTCCGTAGGTGTCAACTCGTGGTTGACGATTCAGGGCTGTCAACCTAAGGTTGCCTCATGACGAATCCAGTTGGCTTGACCCGTTCCGTCCGTTTGGACGACCTCATCGACGCCATCAAGCACGCCCACACCGACGCCCTCGACCAGCTCACCGACGCCGTCATCGCCGCCGACCACCTGGGCGACGTGGCCGACCACCTCATCGGCCACTTCGTCGACCAGGCCCGCCGCTCCGGCGCCTCGTGGACGGACATCGGCAAGAGCATGGGGGTCACCCGCCAGGCCGCCCAGAAGCGGTTCGTGCCGAAGGGGGCCGCGGGCGGGCTCGCGGACCTCGACCCCAGCCAGGGCTTCGGCCGCTTCACGCAGCGCGCCAAGAACGCGGTGATCGCCGCCGCCAACGAGGCGCAGGCCGCCCGCAACACCGAGGTGCGCCCCGAGCATCTGGTGCTCGGGCTCCTCGCCGACCTGGACGGCATCGGCGCCAAGGCGATCGTCGCGCAGGGCGTACTCCTGGACTCCGTACGGCAGTTGGCGCAGGCGGCGCTGCCGGAGGCGGCCGCGGACGTGCCCGAACTCGTGCCCTACGACGCCGCGGCCCGCAAGTGCCTGGAGCTCACCTACCGCGCCGCCCTGCGCCTCGGCCACAACTACGTCGGCACCGAACACCTGCTGCTCGCCCTCCTGGAGCACGAGGACGGCGCCGGGGTCCTCGCCCGGGCGGGCGTCGACGCGGCGGCCGCCGAGAGGTACGTCGTCGACACCCTCGCGGCGGTCGTCGAACGGCTCAAGGCTGCGGGTGCCGAAGCCGGTACGGGTGCCGGTGCCGCCACGGAAGGGGCGGAAGGGGCACCCGGGGAGTGAGGGGCGGGCGGGGCGTCCGGGTGCTCCGGGTGTTCCGTGGCGCGAGTCCCGGACGCGTCGCCAACTCGGCTGCGAGAGCACGTAGTTGAGGCGAGGGCGGCTCATGAAGAGCGGGGCCTGGCTACCCTGAGGGAGGGGCTTCCCTCCCGGTGGGGGCCAGGTCGGAGGCGGGCATGGGCGGGGACGTGACGCAAGGAGCCGAGCCGCTGGCCCGGCTGCCCCTCGACGACCTCCTCGACGAGCTCCAGGTGCGCATCGCGACGGTCCGCAAGACCCGCGACCGGCTGCACCGCCTCCTCGGCGCCGTCCTCTCCGTGGGCCGCGGCCTCGACCTCCCCCAAGTCCTGCGCGGCATCGTCGAGTCGGCCGTCGTGCTGGTCGACGCCGAGTACGGAGCGCTCGGCGTGATCGGCGGCGGCGACCGGCTCTCCGAGTTCCTGCCCGTCGGAATCAGCGACGACGTCCGCAAGCGCATCGGTGATCTCCCCTCCGGGCACGGCCTGTTGGGGGAGCTGATCCGGCACCCCGAACCGCTGCGCCTGCGCGAGCTCTCCGAGCACCCGGCGAGCTACGGCTTCCCGCCCGGCCATCCGCCGATGCACACCTTCCTCGGGGTGCCCATCCGGGTGCGGGACTCCGTGTTCGGGAACCTGTATCTGACGGAGAAGCGCGGCGGCGGCGAGTTCGACGCCGAGGACCAGTCCGTGCTCTCCACCCTCGCCGTCGCCGCGGGCGTCGCCATCGAGAACGCCCGCCTCTACGAGGAGGCCCGGCTGCGCCAGCGCTGGCTCGAGGCCAGCGCCAAGTTCACCGGCGACCTGCTGTCCGGGACCCCCGAGGCCGAGGTCCTGGAAGCCATGGTCGAACAGGCCCGGCAGATCTCCTCGGCCGAACTCGGCGTCGTCGACCTGATGATGGAGGGCACCGGCGAGCTGCACGCCGTGCTCGCCCTGGGGGAGGGGGCCGAGGCGCACCGGGGCGGGGTGCTGCCCACCGAGGGCACGATGGCGGGCGCCGCCGTCAGCGCCGGGACGATCGTCACCACCGAGGACGTCTCGCGGGACCCGCGTGTCACCCACGCGCCCGAGCGGTTCAAGGGGTTCGGGCCCGCCGTGGCCGTGCCGATGGGCACGCGCGACGGCGTACGGGGGGTGCTGCTGCTCGCCCGCAGGGCGGGCCGGCCGCCGTTCAGCGACTGGGAGACCGAGCCGCTCGTGGGCTTCGCCGGACAGGCCGCCCTGGCGCTCGAACTCACCGACCGGCGCCGCGACGCCGAGCAGATGAGTGTTCTCGCCGACCGCGACCGGATCGCCCGCGACCTCCACGACCTGGCCATCCAGCGGCTGTTCGCGACCGGCATGACCCTGCAGAGCGCCCAGCGGTTCGTGCAGCACCCCGAGGCCGCCGAGCGGCTGCGCCGCGCCGTGGACGACCTGGACACCACCATCAAGATCATCCGGTCGACCGTCTTCGGGCTCCGCGACCACGAGGGCAGCCACAGCGGCTCGGGCCTGCGCATGCGCGCCGCCAAGACCGTCGAGGAGTACGTGCAGGTGCTGGGCTTCACCCCGGGTCTGCGCATGGAGGGGCTCATCGACACGGATGTGCCGCGCACCGTGGCCGACGAGGTGGTGGCGGTGCTCGGCGAGGCCCTGTCCAACACCGCACGGCACGCCCGCGCCCACGCCGCCGAGGTCTCCCTCGCCGTCAAGGACGGACGGCTCACCGTCACGGTCACCGACGACGGCATCGGCGTGGCCGAGGAGGGCCCGCGCAGCGGCCTGCGCAACCTCGCCGAGCGCGCCGCGGGCCTCGACGGCGCCCTCGCCCTCTCGGCGGCCGACGGCGGCGGCACCTGCCTGGAGTGGACGGTGCCGCTGCGGAACCGGGTGAACGGGGAGCGTTGAGAGCCCGGATGAACGGGGAGCGCTGAGGGCCCCAGGGCCCCAGGGCCCCAGGGCCCCAGGGCCCGAGAGGTCGAGAGCCCGAGAGGTCGAGAGCCCGAGAGGTCGAGAGCCCGAGAGGCCGAGAGCCCGAGAGGCCGAGAGCCCGAGAGCCCGAGAGCCCGAGGGGGCAGGAGTCCAGGAGCCGCGGGAGTGTGGGCCCTGGCTCAATTTCCCTTGCTCAATTGTTTGTTCAACCTCTTGCTCAATGGTCAAGAATCGTTGACCATTGCTCGCATGCCAACCGACGATCTCCCCGAGACGTTTCACGTCACCACGGACGAACAGCTGCGCGCCGTCTCCAATCTGACGCGGCACCGGATCATGGGCGTCCTCCGGTTCGAGCCCGCGACGATCACGCAGATCGCCGCGCGCGTGGGCCTCGCGAAGGGGAGTTCCAGCTATCACGTGCGCCTCCTGGAGCGGGCCGGCCTGGTGAAGGTGGTGCGGACGCGGAAGGTACGCGGGGTCACCGAGCGGTACTACGCGATGGCCGCGCGGTCGATCGTGCTGCCGGACCCGGGCGAGGGCGGGCCGGACCTGCTGATGCGGCATGCGGTGGCGGACCTGGAGGCGTCGCCGGCCGACGGCGAGCGGCACGTACGGATGGCGCATCTGCGGCTCACCGAGGAGCAGTTCGCGGAGCTGGGGGAGCGGCTGCAGGCGCTGGCGGACGAGTACCGGGAGCTGTCCGACCCGTCGCTGCCGGACGCGTCACTCGTCTTCGCACTGTTCCACCCGACAGCACAGGCGCAGGCCGAGGGGGACGCCAAGTGACCGCAGGCATACGCACGTTGCCGACCGGGTTCGGACGGCTGTGGACCGCGCAGACGGTCTCCTCACTCGGTGACGGGGTGACGCACGCCGCGCTGCCGCTGCTCGCGCTGACGCTGACGCGGGACCCGATGGCGCTCGCCGTGGTCACGGCCGCAGGGACGCTGCCGTGGCTGCTCTTCGGGGTGCTCGGCGGTGCGCTGGTGGACCGCTGGGACCGCCGGCGCACGATGTGGGTCGCGGACACGGCGCGTGCGGCGCTGCTCGCGATACCCGTGGCCGCGGCCGCACTCGACGTGCTGAGTATTCCGCTGCTCGCGGCCGTCGCCTTCCTCCTCGGCCTCGGCGGACTCTTCTTCGACACCGCCGCCACGGCCTATCTGCCGGACCTGCTCGGCCGCGACCCGGCACTCCTGGAGCGCGCCAATTCCCGTCTGCGCGGCGCCCAGACCGCCATGTCCGGCTTCGCGGGGCCGCCCGCGGGCAGCGCCCTGCTCGCGCTCGGGCGGGCCGTTCCGCTGCTCGCCGACGCGGTGTCGTTCGCGCTCTCCGCGCTGCTCGTACGGACGCTGCCCGCCATGCCCCGGCCCGTGCCGGAGGACCGCGAGTCGCTGCTGCGGCAGGCGCGGGCCGGTGCCTCGTACGTCTTCCGGGACCGGCTGCTGCTCGGCCTCGCGCTGCGCCCGGCGGTCGGGAACATCGCCTTCCTCGCCGTGGAGACCGTGCTCGCCCTCTTCGCGCACGACCGCCTGGGCATCGACACCTACGGCTTCGGCCTGCTCCTCACGGCGGAGGCCACCGGCGGTCTGCTCGGCGCGGCCATCGCCTCCTTCCTCGGCCGGCGGCTCGGCACCGGCGCCGCGCTGACCGCCACGGCCACGGTCGAGGGGCTCGCCGTCCTGGGACTTGCCGCCGCCCCGAACCCGTACGTCGCCGGCCTCGCGCTCGCCGTCTGCGGAGCGGGGATGGGCGCCACGATGGTGCTCGGCCCCTCCCTCCGGCAGGCGATCGTCCCCGGCCACCTGATGGGCCGGGTCGCCTCCACCTCCCGCATGCTCGCCATGTGCGCCGCCCCGTTCGGCGCCTTCCTCGGCGGCTGGCTGGCCACCACCTACGACGTCCGCGCCCCGCTGTACACCGCGGCGGGCCTCCTCCTGGCCATGACCGCCGTCACCGCGACCATGACCAGCAACCGCCGGGTCGAGGCGGCGCTGCGGGCCGCCGCCCCGGCCGATGCTCCAGGAGGCCCGGAGTCCCCGGAACCCGTTCAGGAAGCTGCCCTTTAGGGCACCTGAGGCAGCTGGGGCACCGAGGACACCGTGACGCCGCCGGGCGCCGGTCTCAAGAAGGCTTTCCCGGCGGGGGTTTGAAGTGCGTGGCCAGGGCCGCCGCCTGGATGCGCCGGGTCACGCCGAGCTTGCTGAGCAGCCGCCCTACATCGGTCTTGACCGTCTCCTCGGGCAGATCGAGCCCCCTGCCGATCTGCCGGTTGGTCAGCCCGCGGCCGATCAGCCCCAGGATCTCGCGCTCCCGCCGGGTGAGCCCGGCGAGCGGGTCGTCCGGGTCGGGAGCGCTCCCATTTCCGGTCGTGCGCAGACTGCCCATCAGCCGCGACGCCGACGACGGGTCGAGCAGGGACCGGCCCCCCGCCACCGTGCGCACCGCCGTGACCAGGTCGGCGCCCTTGATCTGCTTCAGCACATACCCGGCCGCGCCCGCCATGATCGCGTCGAGCAGGGCGTCGTCGTCATCGAAGGACGTGAGCATCACACACGCCAACTCCGGCATGAGCGAGCGCAGTTCGCGACAGAGCGTGACGCCGTCCGTGTCCGTGAGCCGCACGTCGAGCACCGCGACGTCGGGCCGCAGCGCGGGACCGCGGATCAGCGCCTGATTCCCCGTGGACGCCTCGCCGACGATCTCGATGTCCGGCTCGGCGTCGAACAGGTCCCGCACCCCCCGGCGCACCACCTCGTGGTCGTCCAGGAGGAACACTCTGATGGGCGCCTGTGTCGAGGCGCCGCGTTGGCCTGACATGCGGGCCTCCACGCCACTCGTCCTGCCGGAGATCGTGCGGGGTCGGGGCCGGCGGACACCAGGGGCCGAACGGCCCCCGTCGGTGCGGAGGCCGTCGACCGCGTCAGCCGGCGCGCAGGGTGTCGGCGCCACCGTACGGCTCGTACATGTCGAGCAGCAGCGAACGGGTCGCGGCCAGACGGTGGCAGAGGACCTTGCCGACCCAGCGCCACACCTCCATGCCCAGATCCCGGTCGTCCTGGCACATCAGGCGGACCGCCATCGCGTCGAACTCATGGGCGCGCACCGGCGTGAGGGCTTCCGCGCCGAGCCGCCACACATAGGGGCTGAACAGCCAGGACCAGCCGACCAGTTCGTCCGCGCCGACCGTTTCCACGACCGGGGCCTGACGGCCGGGCATCCGCATGTCCAGGGCCACCGTTCCCGACTTGAGCACCCAGAAACGGTCGGCACGGCACCCTTCCTCGAACAGCCGGGTGCCGGGCGTGAACGCGGCGTCCCGGGCGAAGCGCAGCAGCCGCGCGCGGTGGCGAGCGGGCAGGCCCTGCGTCAGGGTGACGGTGCTGATCATCCCGTTACCTCCTTGTCCCCCGAATGCGCGACGGCTGTCAGGAATGTCCCCCTCCGGCATTCCTGACAGCCGCGCGCCGCCCGCCGGTGTGGGCTTACTCCACCTTCTGCCGCGAGCCCCCGAGGTGGCAGGGGCCGAGCGGCCCTGTTCACGGTCGAACGGCCCTCGCGGCGGGCCGGTCGGCCCGGCGCACCAGGGCCGGACGGGGCGGATACCGGCCAGCGCCCGCCGCGGGCCGCGCCCCGCGCGGCCCGTGAGCGGAGCGCGAGCGGCACATCACCGCGGTCGTTTTCGGCCCGATGCCGTACGCCGTGGAGTCGCCGAACACCTGCTGGGGCAGGTCTCAACTCGCCGGGCACCCGCGGTACATGGGCCGCCACACGACGGCCCCGGGACCGGTGTGAGGGGTGATGTGCCGTGACCGACACCGATGCCGGCCGAGCGGGTGGCGGGGCCGTGGCGGGGCTCGCGCAGGGCTACGAGAGGGACGGCTTCGTCTTCCTGCCGTCGCTGCTCCCGGTCGGTCTGCTGCGCCGTCTGCGCGGCGAGTTGCCGCGCGTGCTCGCCGAGGACGGCCCGCAGCGCTTCTACGAGGACGACGGCCGCACCGTGCGCGCCGTGTACGGGCTGCACCGCAAGGGCGGGCCGTGGCGGGAGGCGGCGGAGAACTCCGTGCTCACCGCCGTGGCGCGGCTGCTGCTCGACGAGGACATGTACGTCTTCCAGTGGAAGCTCAACCCCAAGGCGGCCAGGACCGGCGACCGCTGGCAGTGGCACCGCGACTTCGACTTCTGGCGCGAGCGGGACGGCATGGCCCGCCCCGACGTCCTGACGGCAGCGCTGTTCCTCGACGACGTGACGTACGAGAACGGGCCGTTGCGCCTGGTGCCGGGCAGCCACACCGTGACCAGCGAGCAGGAGCGGCGGCTCGCGACCGCGGGGCAGGGGGTGGGGCGCGAGTCGGCGGACGGGCGGGGCTGGGCGGGCATGGTCTCCTCCCGCCTCACCTACGCGCTGCCCGAGGGGGCCCGCGCCCAAGTCACCGACGCACGCGGCACGTTCACGGCCACCGGCCCCGCGGGCAGCGTGGTCCTCTTCCACGGCAACATCGTCCATGGCTCCGCCCCCAACACCTCGGCCGCCACCCGCAACCTCGCCCTCATCACGTACAACACGATCCGCAACGCCCCCGCCCACGGGCCGGGCAGCAGGCCCGAGTTCTTCTGCAACCGCGTACCGGCGCCGCTGCCCGATCTGCGGGACATGCACGGTTTCGCGGCGCGGTGACCGCAGGGCCCGGCACGGGGCGCCGGGCCCGTAAGGGGCCGCGGAGGAGGGCCGAACGGCCCTCCTCCGGGGCCCTTCGTCCCCTGCTGCCGAGCCGCGCGCCGGAGCACTGTAGGGAGCAGTCCGCGAGGCCCGCGGACGGAGCGTCTCCTCTCCCGCGGAGGCGGTTCGTCGCGTGACCGCCTCTCGTTTCCGTTCCTGTGACGGGTGCCCAGCGAGAGGCGGACCTTCCTCGTGGTGGCGCCGGGGCACGAGGTTTCTGCGAGACCTCAGGGGAGACCGGCGCGGCCGCTATGGCGGCTCCTCCGAAGGACAGGTCCGGTCCACCTGTCCGCGACGTCGGGGCTGTGGCGATGATCGGGGAGACGGCAGTCTCTCAAGGGGTTCCCGTCCCCGCCACGGCCCCGGCGCACAGCCGGGACCACCCCAACGGGCCGCCGCCACCTACCGGTTGCCGATCTTCCGGTACGTGACCAGGACCGGCTCCTCGCCGAAGCGCAGCCGCTCTCCCGGCCGGGCCGCCCGCTCCGCGCCGTCGAGGGTGCGCACCCGCCGGGCCCCCGCCCCGAGCGGCACGGCCACCGCGTGCTCTCCGCCCGACGCCGTCCACCGGATCGCGAACCGCTCCTGGCCGCGCTCGAAGCGGCACTCGTAGGCGTCCCCGGGCAGCCGCACCTTCGCGCCGCGGCCGCAGTCCGTGACCGACGCCCCGGCCAGCCAGCCACGCAGCAGCCCGATGCGCCGCGCGGCCTCGGTGGGCGGGCCGACGGGGGTCTGCACCACGACGGGCACGGCCGTGCTGCCCCAGCTGTAGAAGTACATCCGCTCGACGTCGTAGAAGCGGCTGTAGAGCCCCGCGAGATAGAACCGGACCGCGTAGTCCGCGCCCCGGCGCGGGCCGAGGGGGCCGACGGTGGCGACGTCCTTGCCGGGGCCGGTGTTCCAGATCGGGATGCCGAGGTCCTTCTCGTAGAGGATCCTGCGTGCCCGGGCGGCGAGTTCGATGATCTCCTCGGGCGGGCCGTCCGCGCGGCGCGGGTGGAGCTTGAAGGCGGCGACGTCGCAGTCCCGGTAGCCCTCGGCCCGCATGAAGGCCCGCAGGAAGTCCTGTCCCGCCGCCTCCCACAGCCTGCCGATCGACGGACACACCACGGTGGCGCCCGGGTCGATGCTCTCGATGATGCCGGCGGCGTGCCGCACCATCGTGGCGAGCGTGCGCGGGCTGCCCGCGTAGTGCGAGGGCGAGGCGACGTTGTCCCACAACTCGTAGGCGTCGATGCGCCCCTTGAAGCGGGTGGCGACCTCCCTCACGAAGCGGTCCCAGTCGGCCATCCGGTGCGGCGGCGAGGCCAGCGAGTCGCCGTACGCCGACCGGCGCCCGCCGGGAGCCGCCCAGCGCGGCGTCCCTCCGAAGGTGAACAGGACGGGGAGGCGGGCCTTGCGGGCGCCCCTCACCAGGTCCTCCATGTACGTCCACTTCGGGCGCCCGCGCTCGGCCTCCACGGTGGCCCACCGCGTGTCGCTCTCCCACAGCCGCACGGAGCCCACACCGAACCCGGGCATGGCACCGGTGTGGCTGTTCATGGTCATCCCGACGTAGGCGGCGGGGACCGGGATGGGATCGTCGGCCCAGTAGTCCGTGGCGCGTCCGGAGACGGCCCCGTCGCCCTTGGAGTCGTGCCGCGCCGCCTGGTACGCGACGGAGCCCGCGAGGGCGGCGACCACGAGAAGGAAGCCGACACCGGCCCCGAGGAGCCGCCGGGCGGGGCGGCCGCGGCGGGGCCGGGGAGGCGCGACAGGAGGCGCCGACTCCGTTACGGAGGTGCCCGGTTGGCCCTCCGGTGTTCCCGGGTCGTCCTGCCGGGCGTCGGCTTCCCGCCGCGCGTCGGCTCTCGCCCAGGCCCGGTACAGCCGGTCGAGCTCCCGCTGGTCCGCTCCGCAGGCCCGCGCCACCGCCTCGACGGTGCCGAAGCTGCCGGGCACGGTGAGGCCCAGACAGTAGCGGTGCACCGAGGAGCGGCTGAGCCCGGTCCGGCGGGCGAGTGCGGTGTAGCTGCGTCCGCAGCGCTCTTTCAACGCCTGTAACAGAACGGCCAGTTCGTCGTCGTCCGACATGTTCGATCCCCCGAGTGTCGTCCCACTGCGCCTGAACGTAGCAGCTCACGCCTGCCCGGCCGTCCCACCGTCCCAGCGGGACGCCGGACGTGTTGCCACCGCCGGTGGGCCGCGCCAAGGTCGTTGACGCCGGCGTTCGGGGGAGCGGCCGGCGAGAACCGGGGGAGAACGTGGTGCTGCGCGTGCATTTCGAGGCCGACGACCTGGCCCGTACGAAGGTCAGTGAGGGCCCCGATCCGCTCTGGGAGACGGTCCTGAGCCTGCACCGGCTGCAGGAGCGCCGGCCGGAACCGGCCCTGGCGGCCTGGCGGCACCACGCCTCCCGGTACGGCCCGGGGCCGCTGCGCGTCCTGCTGCCGCTGGTCCCGCCGCGCGGCTACTTCCCGGACTTCCTGACGCCGTCCGCGGGCGCGGCGGGGCTCGCGCACGGCCTCGAGGCCGTCCTGTCGACGCCCCGACGGCGGCTGCGCGCGGAGCTGCCCGCGCTCGCCGCCGGGGTCGGACTGCCGGGCTGGACAAGGGGCCTTGCCGACGGCGAGGTGCCCGCGCTGCGCCGCCTCGCGACCGCCCTGCGCGCCTATCACGAGGCCGCCCTGCGCCCGTCCTGGTGGCGCGTCGCCGCCCGCGTCGAGGCGGAGCGCACGCTGCGGGCGCACACCCAGCTGTGGTCCGGCGCGGACGCCATGCTGAGCGGCTTCGGGCCCGCCATGCGCTGGCGCCCGCCGGTCCTGGAGGCGGACTACCCGTTCGACAAGGACGTCCACCTCGGCGGCCGCGGCCTGCTGCTCACCCCCTCGTACTTCTGCCGCCGCACCCCGGTGATGCTCGCGGATCCTGCGCTGCCGCCGGTGCTGGTCTACCCGGCTCCGGAGCTCGGTGCGACGCGCGTCAACTCCCCTTCCAGGGACGTTGGTTCACGGCGCGAGGAGCAGCTCGCGCGACTGCTCGGGCACAGCAGGGCAGCGGCCCTCGAAGCCCTCGCCGAACACGGCGCGACGACCACGGAGCTGGCCCGGCGGGCGGGCCTGTCGGTCTCCTCGGCCAGCGAGCACGCGGCGGTGCTGCGCGAGGGCGGACTGATCTCCAGCGTCCGGGTGCGCAACTCCGTGCGGCACGCGGTGACTCCGCTGGGGGCGCGGCTGCTCGCGGGGGAGGAGCCGGGCCGTCACGCGCCGCGCTGACCGTGGGCGACGACCAGGGGAACGGCCAGGAACAGCCGGTCCGCACGGGCCCGTTGCTCCTGCTCACCGATCCACTCCCGGCAGTCGTCCGGGTCGACGAGTCCCGCCGCCCGCACCGACTCGGCGACCCCGCTGAGCAGGGGGAGCGCGGCCGCATCGGTGAACACGCCCATATGGGCCTCCACGGCGACGTCCCGGAACCCCGCGTCGAGCAGGAGCGCCCGGTAGCGGCGGGCGGTGCGCGGTCCGTGGACCAGGTCGGCGCGGGCGTGCACGAGGGCACGGGTGAGGTCGGCGTCGTCCGCGTCGACGAGGAGGCCGTCCCAGTCCTGGCCGATGAGCACGGCCCGGCCGCCGGGCGCGAGGACGCGGCGGGCCTCGCGCACGACGGCGGCGGGGTCGGCGCAGTCGTGCAGGACCTTGTCGGCGCGATACCCGCCGAACGAGCCGTCCTCGAAGGGGAGGTGCAGTGCATCGCCGGCGCTGAAGGTGAGCCGGGGATGCCGCCGCCGCGCGATCGCGACCATGCGCCCATCGAGATCGACGCCCTGCGCCCGCACCCCCCGCGCGGCGAGCTCCCCGACGGCACGCCCCGCCCCGCAGCCCACATCGAGGACCGCCGAGCCCGGGGCCGCGCCCAGGAGTTCGTACGAGTGGTGACGCAGCAGGGTCGCTTCGGGCGTCGCGTCGAGGGCGTCGAGGACGGAGACGAGCGCGTCCACGGCGGAGGCGTCGGGGCGGGCAGGGGTGCCGGTGCCGGTGTCGCGGCCGGTGCTGGTGCTGGTGCCAGTCCTGGTGTGCGGTGTGTTGACCATGCCGATGAGCCTGCGACTTAATGCCGACATGAAGTCAAGGGAGACGCCGCGCGACGGTCAACGAGCGAACCCGGCAGCCGACTTGGCGATACCCATCGGCGCGCTGGCGGAGCGCTTCGGGCTCGCCACCCACGTACTGCGGCACTGGGAGGCGATGGGCCTGCTCGCGCCGGGGCGGGACGCGGCGGGGCGGCGGCGGTACGGGGCGGCGCACCTGACGCGGGTCGCCGTCATCCTGCGCGGCAAGGAGGCCGGGCTCGGACTGCCCGCGCTGCGCGAACTGCTCACCACCACGGACCCGGAGGCCCGGCGCACCGTCCTCCGCCGGGAACAGGCGGCCCTGCGGCGGCGCATCGCGGCGGCCCGGGCGTCGCTCGACCTGATCGACTGCGCCCTGGACTGCGACCACGAAGACCTCGACACCTGCCCGCACTTCCGGCGCTTCCTCGCGGACCGCGTCCCGGACGGGGCTCCGCTGCCCTGAGCTGACGGGGGCACCGCTGTCCCGAGTGACGGGCCCGCTGCCCTGAGTGCCGCAGCACTGAGTACGCCTACTCAGGTCAGGCCCGCCGCACGTCGGCGATACTCACCGCATGACTGCGCGCACGCACCCGCACCCCCGCATACGAAGACACACCGCCCTGGCCGCGCTCGTGGCGCTGCCCCTCGTCCTGGCCGCCACGGGCTGCGGCGACGAGCACCGGGACGCGGCGGGCGGCGACCGGAGCGCCGGGGCGTCGGCGGCTCCCGGGGCCCGTGCGTCGGAGCGGGCCGGAACCGACGCGACCGACGCCCCCTGCCCCGGCGGGCCGGGGTCGCCCACGCCGAGCCCCACGCGCCCGACCGACGACACCGACGACACCGACGACACCGCGGACAATCCCGACACCCCCGGCGACATGCCGCCCAACTACGCCGACAACCACGCCTACCGGTCGACCGTGCCGCTCAAGGGCGAGAGCCGCTGCACGGGGCTAGCCGAGTCCGCGCGGATCCGCGGCGCCCTCGCGCCCCTCGCCCAGACCCGGGAGGCGACCCCGGAGCAGGTGCGGGCCGCGCTGAAGAAGCTCGGCTACCGGGCGTCCGCGATCACCACCGGCGGCTTCGGCGCGGGCCGGGTCAGCTACGTCGTCGACCTGTCCCCGGTCTGCCTGCGGGGCTCCGTGGACGGCGCGGTCGGCACCGGGGTCACCGTCGAGGCGCACGGAGTCCACATCGAGGGCACGGGGTGCGAGGAGCCGCGGGGCGGGCACTGAGAACGGGTGTTTCGGCTGCGCCCGAAACGCGAGGCCACACCAAGTCCTTCGACTGGAACCTCGGCAAGGGCCGCGGAGCCAAGGTGTACCTCTACACGTCCTGACCCGGCACCTCCACCGAGCGCCCGCGGGCCCGGCCCGTGGGCGCTCGGTGGGGTCAGGGGCCGACTGCGGCGCCCGGCGCCGCCTCCAGCTCCCTCTTCAACGCCGCCAGCGTCGTCCGCATCGTCCGCTCGTTGTGATCCGCCCGCGGCCCCGTGTGCCCGAGCCGCTCGTACGCCCGGCCGAGCAGCGTCCCGAAAGGGCCCACGCGCAGGTCGTGCCAGGTCTGCTCGACGCGTGTGCCGTGCTCGGTCGGGGTGAAGGTGAAGGTCCAACGGGACACAGGGAGCGGGGAGTTGACCTCCCAGGTGAGGGTGTGGCCGGGGTGGGCGCGGGTGATGGTGCAGCGGGTGGTCCAGCGGCCGTGCTCGGTGCGGTTGGTGCCGGTGAAACGGGCGCCGACCACGGCTCGGGTGGCGCCGTCGAGCCACGTCCCGCCCGTGCACTCGGGGCTCCACTCGCCCATGCGCGTCACATCGGCGACCGCCGCCCAGGCCGCCTGCGGGGTGATGCCGTCGATGTCCGCGCGCACCGTCACCGTGCGCCGGGGCTCGGCCGCGGCGGGCGCGGGGGAGCCGCCGGGGCGGGCCAGGACGACCGTGCCGTGGGCGGGGACCAGCGTGACGTGGTGGGTGCGGGGTCTCTCCGGGGCCGGGTCGGGGACGGTCAGGTCCGTGCGGGTCAGCACCTCACGGATGATCACTTTCATCTCCAGCAGCGCCAGTTGGGCGCCCACGCAGTAGCGGCGCCCGCCTCCGAACGGCATCCACGCCCGCCCGGCCCGCGCCGCCTCCGCGCCGAGGAACCGCTCCGGGCGGAACGCGTCGGGGTCGGGGTAGGCCGTCGGGTCGCGGTGGACGAGGGGGATGAGCGGTCCCGCGTACCAGCCCGCGGGGACCTCGTAGCGGCCTAGCTTCAGCGGGGCGTCGAGGAGGCGCGGCGCGTCGTACACGACGGGGCGGGCGCGGAGGACCTCCTTCACCACGGCCTCCAAGTAGCGCTCCTCCGCCCCGCGTTCGAGCTCGGCACGGAGCCTGGCCAGGACGTCCGGGCTGCGCAGGAGCCGCTCGAAGGCCCAGGCGAGACCGGTGGCTGTGGTCTCGTGCCCGGCTTCCAGGAGGGTGATCAGTTCGTCGCGCAGCTCCTGGTCGCTGAGCGGGCGGCTGCTCTCGTCGCGCGTCTCGATCAGCCGCGACAGGACGTCGGTGGCGCCGGGCACGGGCTGTGCGCGGCGGCGCCCGATCTCCTCGTAGAGGAGCGCGTCCACGGAGTCGCGCAGGCGCATGAAGCGCGTCGTCGGCAGGAAGCCGAGGCGGAGCGGCAACGGGGACTCGCGCAGCCACGCGCTGATCCGCGGCGGCGTCATGAGCAGCGCCGCCGAGCCGCCGACCCGCACCAGTTCGGGGATCAGGGTCCGCAGCCGGGCAAGGCGGTCGGTGTCGCGGATGCCGAAGACGAGGCGGAGGATGACCTCCAGGGTGATGTGCTGCATCGCGTCGCGCAGCACGAACGGCCTTCCGCGCGGCCAGCGTTCGATCTCGGCGGCCGCGATCCGGGCGATCTCGTCGCCGTACCGCGCGATGGCCCTGCCGTGCAGCGGCGGGCTCAGCAGCCGCCGGTGCCGCCACCACGGATCGCCGTCCAGGCTGAGCAGCGAACCCTTGCCGACGAGCGGCTCCAGGACCCGCCGCCGCACCTCGCCGGCCCGCCCGGTCCCCGCGTCCACGGAGTACACCCGCTCCGCCAACTCGGCGCTCGCGACCATCACTTCGGGCGGGAAGCCCAGCAGCCGCACGGTGAAGGCCGGGCCGTACCGGCGCCGCGCTGACCGGGTGGCGGCGCCCGGCGCGGCCAGGAACATCAGGGTCTGCAGCAGTGCGGGCAGCGGGGAGCCCGGGGGCGGCGGGGAGCCCGAAGGCGGCGGGGCGGGCGGCATCGGCACGCTCCTCATCGACGAGGTCGGTCGGGGCCCGGGGCCCGGCCCGTGACTGCGGGCTGGCCCTGCCTCTCGCGACGGTCCGGTCCCTCGTGCGGTCCGGTCTCTCGCAGGGGGCGTAGGGGGCCGTAAGGGTCCTGCCTCTCGTACGGTACGGAGGTGCACCGGGCGTGTATAGCGCGCCAAGGGCCCCCGCGCCCGCCCGGGATCAGCCTGCTCCTGCCCAGGGTTGCCCCGCTCCTGCCCAGGGTTGCCCCGCTCCTGCCCGGGATTGCCCCGCTCTTGCCCGGGGCTGCCCGCGGTCGCCCCGCGATCCCTCAGTCGTCGAGCAGTCGCCACGCGGTGAGCGCGAGCCGCGCCCGGAGCAGGCCGTCCGGCTCGGTGAGCTCGAAGTCCAGCTCCTTTCCCAGCTGTTCGAGGCGGCGGGCGACGCTGCTGTGGTGCAGATGCAGCAGTTCGGCGGTGCGGCGGAGCGAGCCCGCGGCGCAGTACGCGTCCAGGGTCGTGAGGCGGTCTTGGTGATCCGCGTGGTCCGAGTGGTCTGCGTGGTCCGGGCGGTCCGGATGACCGGCGATGCGGGCGACAGCGGCCACGTCGGCGTTGGCGCGCGCGACGTCCGGGGGCACCTCGGCGAGCAGGGCGAGGGCGCCCAGGCTGTCGTGGTGGACGACCGGTCGGCGCGGGGTGGCGAAGCGCAGGGCGGTGCGCGCCTCGCGCCAGGAGCGGTCGGCGTGGTCGGGGCGTGCGGCGGCGCCGATGCCCGCGCACACCTCCGCCGGGAACCCGGACGCGTCGACGGAGGCCGCCACGAGGGCGCCCACGTCGGCCAGTGGCGCCGCCTTGACCAGGTGGTCCGGGCAGATCAGGGCGCCGATGCGGTCGAGCGGCAGGTCCGTGCGCACGGCGACGACGAACAGCGGCCCGTCGGCGGCGAATCCGAGCAGCCGCAGCGCCCGGGCCCTGGCCGCCTCGTCGCTGTCGGCGCTGACCACCAGCTCGACGAGGGCGGGATCGGCCATGGTGGTGCGGGCCGGCCCGTAGCGCTCGGCGACCGCCGCGACGGCGATGGCGAACCGGTCCAGCAGGGCCTCGTCGAGCGGATTGGGCGGACCGGGTCGCTCCAGCCACACGGTGCCGATCTCCTCGCCGTCGAGGGTGACGGGCGCCGAGCAGGATGCCGCTGGAGTCGGGGCCGGGGCCGGGGCCGAACTCGGGGGCGTGGCAGTGGCCGACGCATCCGAAGCCGGAGCCGGAGCCGGAGCCGGAGCCGGAGCGGGAGCAGGAGCTGGGGCCGGAGCGGGAGCCGAACTCGGGGCCGTGGCGGTGGCCGGCGCACCCGAAGCCGCACCCGGCGCCGGACCCGACGCGGCCCACGTGGCAGATGCGGTTGATGTGGCTGACGCCGCTGGCGCGGGCGATGCGGGCGATGCCGCCGACGCGGCTGACGCGGCCGACGTGGCCGACACGATCGGCGCCACCGGCGCCACCGGCGCCACCGGCGCCA
Organism: Streptomyces odontotermitis; assembly: GCF_050510915.1. Lineage (NCBI taxonomy): Bacteria > Bacillati > Actinomycetota > Actinomycetes > Kitasatosporales > Streptomycetaceae > Streptomyces > Streptomyces odontotermitis. The sequence goes on from NZ_JBNJLS010000007.1 coordinate 149,548, forward strand.
CCGGCGCCACCGCCCCCGCCGCCCCCAACACCCCCTCGGGACCAGGAGCCGGTCGGCCGTCGGGCCCCATGCGGATCACCCGGCCCGAGCCGTGCAGCCGGACCCCGGCCACGCACTCGGCCAGGGCCGCCGAGGCCCGCGCGAGCACCGGGAGGTCCACTCGTCGCCGCATCAGCGTGTCGTAGAACATGACCACGCGGACCACGCCCTCGGAGTGCGGGTCCAGGTGCGACAGTCGCAGGGCCAGTGCCTCCATGGCAGGAGGATAGGCCGCAAGTGGCCCGCTGTGAGCGCCAGTTGGCGGACGGCGAGGGGCGGATGTCCGACGCACGGCGGATGAGCGCGGGGGCGGGCGCGCGCCACGATGGCCGTCATGGACCCCGAACTCGAAGCATTCGTCCCGCTGTTCCCCCACTCCGATCTGACGGACCCGGCCGCCGAGCGGAAGAAGCTCGCCGAGCTGGCCGCCGCCGTGCCCGCACCGGACACCTCGGGCATGGACGTCGAGGACCGCACGGTGCCGGGCGAGGGCGGCGATCCCGGCGTGCCGGTGCGGATCTACCGCCCGCGGCAGGCGCAGGGCGCCATCATCTGGCTGCACGGCGGCGGCTGGGTCACGGGCGGCCTGGACACCGAGCACCCCGGGGCCGCCTGGGTCGCGACGAGCTCCGGCGCGGTCGTGATCTCGGTGGGCTACCGGCTCGCCCCCGAACACCGCTTCCCCGCCGCGCTGGACGACGCGTACACCGTGCTGACCTGGGTGGCGGGGAACGCCGCCGCTCTTGGTGTCGCGCCCGAGCGGATCGCGGTCGGGGGGCACAGCGCGGGCGCGAACCTCGCCGCCGCGACGGCGCTGCGGGCGCGGGACGAGCAGGGACCCGCGATCTGCTTCCAGCTGCTCAACCAGCCCGCCCTCGACGACCGGCAGGACACCTGGTCGCAGCGGACCTTCACGGACACGCCCTGGGTGACGCGGCACAAGCAGGCCGTCGCGTGGAAGCACTACCTGGGCTGGCAGACCGCGACCCCGTACGCCGCCCCGGCGCGGGCCACGGACCTGTCGGGGCTGCCGCCCGCCCACATCGCCACCGCGGAGTTCGACCCGAACCGCGACGAGGCCCTCGTGTACGGGCTGCGCCTGCTGCAGTCCGGCGTCTCCGTCGAACTACACCAGTGGCCCGGCACCTTCCACGGCTCCCAGGCGATCGTGTCCGCCGACGTCTCACAGCGGCAGATCGCCGAACTCGGCGCCACCCTGCGGCGGGCCCTGGCCGCCTGACACCCGGGCGGCCCAGAGCGCCCAGGGGCCCGGGGCACTCAGGCGTGCTCGGCGAGCAGTGCCTCCACCTCGTCCCGGTGCGGGGACGAGCCCTGCGCGCCGGTCCGCGTCGTGCTGATCGCCGCCGCCGCGGACGCCCAACGCGCCGCCTGCTCCAGGGAGTTGCCCTCGGCCAGGGCCACCGCGAGAGCGCCGCAGAAGGCGTCGCCCGCGCCCGTCGTGTCCGTGGGGCGGACCGGGAAGGCCGGGATGTGCAGGCTCGCCGAGCCCTCCAGGAGGAGGACGCCGTCGCCGCCGAGCGTCACCAGGACGGCGTCCGCGCCGGAGAGCTTGCGGGCCGCCGCGGTGACCTCGTCGATGGTCTCGGGCTCCGCCGAGCCGGTGAGGGCGGCGAGTTCGGTGCGGTTGGGGATGAGCAGGTCGACGTGGGCCGGAGGCTCGGCGCCGGTGACGGCGGGGGCCGGGTTGTAGAGGACCATGCCGCCCGCGAGCCGGGCCGCCGCGTGGTTGGCGGCGTCCGGCACCTCCTGCTGGAGCACGGTGACCCGGGCCGAGCGCAGCGCCTCCGCGGCCGCCTCGCAATCGGCCGCCGTCAGGCGGGAGTTGGCGCCGGGGCTGACGATGATGGAGTTCTCGCCGGCCGGGTTGACCGCGATCAGCGCGCGCCCGGTGGGCACGTCGCGCGTGCGCAGCAGGTGTGTGGTGTCCACGCCGTGGCCGCGGGCCGACTCCATGAGGACGTCCGCCGCGTCGTCGTCGCCCACGCGCCCCACCAGGGTGACGGCGCCGCCGAGCCGGGCCGCCGCCACGGCCTGGTTGGCGCCCTTGCCGCCGGAGTGCTGCGCGATGTCGCCGCCGAGCACCGTCTCACCGGGCACGGGGTGGTGGGGGACGGGTGCGACCAGGTCCAGATTGAGGCTTCCTACGACCGTAATCACTCTGCTGCTTCTTCCTTTGAGTCCTGCGAGCCCTGCGAGTTCTGTGAGCCCTGCGGGTTCTGTGAGTCCTGTGAGTTCTGTGAGTCCTGCGGGTTCCGAGAGGGGGCGAGGGGCGCCGGAGCGTCCGGCGCCGCCGCGTGCCGGGGCGCACTGGAACCCCGTACGACAAGTTCGGGAGCCAGCCGTATCGCCCGCTGAGCCGGTGTGCCGCCCTCCCCGGCCAGCCGCCGGTCGAGCAACCGGGCTGCCTCGGCGGCGAGTTCGGCCACGGGCTGGCGGACCGTGGTGAGGCCGGGGGCCGCGAGGCCCGCGAGCGGGATGTCGTCGAAGCCCGTGACGGCGACGTCGTGGGGGACCCGGGCGCCGAGCTCGTGCAGCCGCTGCAGCGCGCCCGCCGCGATGAGGTCGTTGGCGCAGACGACGGCGTCGGGCCGGTGGTGCCACACCGCGTCGACGGCGGCCCGGCCCCACTCCACGGAGAAGTCCCCGAGCACGATGCGGCCCGGCGCCTCCGGGTCGAGCGCGCCCGCGCCCGCCTCGTACGCGGCCCGGCGCTCGGCGGCCGCCGACGCGGTTCCGGCGGCGCCGAGGAAGCAGACCCGGCGGCGCCCGGCCGTGGCGAGGTGGTCGAGGACGAGCGCCATGCCGGCCGCGTTGTCGACGGCGACGGAGTCGGCGATGCCCGGACCGCAGCCGCGGTCCATCAGGACCAGCGGCACCCGGGCCGCGGCCAGGGCCACCGCCTCGCGGCTGCGGCGCGCGTCGGCCGGGATGACCAGGAGCGCGTCGACCTGGCGGCCGAGCAGATCGGCGAGGTGCTCGGCCTCGGCGGCCGGGTCGTCGTCGCAGTCGGCGAGCAGGACCGCGCGCCCGTCGGCGTGCAGGGCGTGCGTCAACTCCCGTACGAGAGCGGGGTAGAAGGGGTTGGTGATCTGCGGCAGGACCAGGCCGACCGTGCCGGTGGCCTTGGAGCGCAGGGCGCGGGCCGCGTGGTTGGGGCGGTAGCCGAGCCGCTCGGCGGCCGCGCGCACCCGCTCGGCGGTCTCGGCGCCGACGGGGCGGGTCCCGGCGAGCACCCGGGAGACCGTGGCGACCGAGCAGCCGGAGGCCAGGGCCACATCTCTGAGCGTTACGTCCGCCACGCGGTGGACACCCCTTCGGTAAGTTTCGGCAAACGTTATCAGCGGCCCGCCCGCTCGGCCAGGGTCGATTTCTCCCGCTTCTTTCTCCACCTATCCGTACTGAACGGACAGGATCCGGGTCGCACTGTCCGGGTGTGCGGTGGACCATTGACATAATTCGCACCTGCGCACAGAGTCTCGGGAGAACGTTTTCCCGAGGGTGGCGCTGCCGCACAGCTGCATGACCGCACGACCGCACAGCCGCCCTGCCGAACAAAGAGGTTCCGCGATGCCCCGAAAGATCATTCTCGACTGCGACCCGGGCCATGACGACGCGATCGCCATGCTCCTGGCCCACGGAAACCCGGACGTCGAGCTGGTCGCCGTGACCACCGTGGTCGGCAACCAGACGCTGGAGAAGGTCACCCGCAACGCCCTCTCCGTGGCGCGCATCGCGAACATCACCGGCGTCCCCTTCGCGGCGGGCTGCCCCCGGCCCCTCGTGCGCACGGTCGAGACGGCCCCCGAGATCCACGGCGAGAGCGGCATCGACGGCCCCGTGATGCCCGAGCCGACCCTCGGCCTCGACCCCCGGCACGCCGTCGACCTCATCATCGACACGGTCATGTCCCACGAGCCCGGCGAGATCACGATCGTCCCCACCGCCGGGCTCACCAACATCGCCCTCGCCGTCCGCAAGGAGCCGCGCATCGCCGAGCGGGTCCGCGAGGTCGTCCTCATGGGCGGCGGCTACCACGAGGGCAACTGGAGCCCGGTCGCCGAGTTCAACATCAAGATCGACCCCGAGGCCGCGCACATCGTCTTCAACGAGCGCTGGCCGGTCACCATGGTCGGCCTCGACCTCACCCACCAGGCCCTGGCCACCCCCGAGGTCACCGAGCGCATCGCGAAGGTCGGCACCGGACCGGCGGTCTTCGTCAACGAACTGCTCGACTTCTTCGGCGCGATGTACCTGGAGAACCAGGGCTTCGAGGCCCCGCCCGTGCACGACCCGTGCGCCGTCGCCTACGTCATCGACCCGTCCGTCATGACCGTGCGCAAGGCCCCCGTCGACATCGAGCTCACCGGCACGCTCACCCTCGGCATGACCGTCGCCGACTTCCGCGCGCCCGCCCCCGACGACTGCCGCACCCAGGTCGCCGTCAAGCTGGACCACCAGCGCTTCTGGGACCTCGTCGTGGACGCTCTCGTCCGGATCGGTGACGTGCGCCCGTGAACGCCTCCCTCGCCGACGCCCCCGCCCAGCGGACCGGCGGGCGCCCCACCCGCGTCTGGGTCCTGGTCACCGCGCTCCTCGCGGCCTGCTTCGCCTTCCAGCTGAACGCGAGCATGCTCAGCCCGGCCCTCAAGAACGTCGAGGACTCCCTCGGCGCCACCACCGCCGAAGTCGGCCTCACCCAGACCGCGTTCTTCACCTCGGCGGCCCTCTTCTCCCTCTTCCTGCCGCGCCTCGGCGACCTCATCGGCCGCCGCAAGGTGCTCACCGGGATGCTCGCCCTGATGGTCGTCGGCTGCGTCGTCGCCGCGCTCGCGCAGAGCGTGCCGGTGCTCTTCGCGGGCCGTGTCATCCAGGGCGTCTCCGGGCCGACCGTGCCGCTCTGCCTGATCATGCTGCGCAACGAGGTGCACGAGCCGAAGAAGTACGGCACGCTGCTCGGCGTCATCACCGCCGTCAACGGCGGCATCGCGGGCGTCGACTCCATCGCGGGCGGCAAGCTCGCCGACAACTACGGCTTCCACTCGGTGTTCTGGGTCATGGCCGTCGTCGCCGCGCTCGCCACCGTCCTCGTCGCGACGCTCACCCGCGAGTCCGTGGCCGACGGCACCGCCGAGAGCGAGCGCCGCATGGACTGGCCGGGCGTCGCCCTCCTGGTCGTCTCCGTGGGCGCCGCCCTGATCGCCCTCAACGAGGCGGGCAAGCTCGGCAAGGCCAACTGGCCGCTCGTCGCGGGCCTGCTGGTGGTCGCCGCGCTCGCCTTCGCCCTGTTCTGGCGCACCGAGGACCGCAGCAGCCACCCGCTGGTCGCCACCCACCACCTGCGCGAGCGCTCCACCTGGGCGCTGCTCCTGACCACGGTGCTCACCATGACCGGTGTCTTCGCGGTCATGAACGGCATGATCCCCGCGTTCGCCCAGGACGCCGGGATCGGCTTCGGCATGAGCGCCGAGCAGTCCGCGTGGTGGACCCTCACCCCGTACGCCCTCGCGGGCCTCGCGATGGGCCCGCTCGCGGGACGGCTCGCCGCCACCTACGGCTACGGCCGCATCCTGCGCCTCGGGCTCGTGGGCTCCGTCGCGACGGTGGCCCTGATGATCGTGATGCTGCACGGCGACTCCCGGGCGCTGCTGCTCGCCGCGTCGCTGCTGCTCGGCGTCGCGTACGCGGGCATCGGCAACATCGTCCTCAACGGCCTCGGCATCGTGCTCTCCCCGCGCGACAACCCGGGCTTCCTGCCCGGCCTGAACGCGGGCGCCTTCAACCTGGGCGCGGGCCTCAGCTTCGCGCTCCTGTACGCGGTGCAGACGGCGGCCCAGCCCGCGGACAAGGCGTCGGTCGGGGGCTACTCGGCGGGCATGATCGCGGGCGGGGTACTGCTCCTGATCGCCCTGCTCACGTCGTTCCTGATCCCCAAGCCGGTCGCGGCGGAAGCGGCGGACTGAGCGTCCGGCGCCGGAAGGCGAGAGAGGGGCCCGCGTCGCCGCGGGCCCCTTTTCCGTATGCGCGCCCGTCCTTCTCCGTACGGGCGTTGCGTGCGTACCGCGCCGGACGGGTGCGGCGTAGCGTGACCGGATGCCCTCCGAGAAGCGTGAGACGCCCGCAACGCCCCGCATCCCGCCGCAGCCCCCGCAGGAGTGGGCCGAGGAGCTGCGGGAGACGCTCACCGCCGATGTCAGCGGGCTCGGCCTGGGGCTCGCCACCCTCGGCGAGGCCCGCATCTTCTCCACACTCGCCCGCCACCCCGAGCTCTTCCAGGTGTGGCTGCCGTTCGGGGTGAAGCTGACCGGCGGCGAACTGCCCGCCACCGACCGCGAGTTGCTCATCCTCCGGGCGGCCCACAACTGCGCCTCCCCCTACGAGTGGGGCCACCACGCGCGGACCGCCGAGCGGGTCGGACTCTCGGCGGCCGAGGTCGCGCGGGTCGCGGACGGCCCGGACGCCCCCGGCTGGAGCGAGCGGCAGGCGCTGCTGCTGCGGGCGGCGGACGAGCTGCACACCGCGGCCCGCATCGCGGAGGAGACCTGGCGGGGCCTGGCTCGGCTCCTCACCGAGCACCAGCTCATCGAACTCCCCATGCTGGTGGGCCACTACCACCTGATCGCCTTCACGCTGAACTCGCTCGGAGTCCAGCCGGAGGACGGCCTGCCCCCGCTTCCTCCCGCCTGAGGGCGCGCTGTCACACGTCCCGGCGGTCCACCGTCACGACCGCCAGGGCCGCCGCCCCGAGCGCCCACAGCCCGAGCACCGTCCACGAACCGGCGACCGTCGCCGGATACGGGTCGGGCCGCATGAACTCGACGGACATGGCGACGAGTTGTTCCCACGCGCCCATCGGCGTCGCGTGCCGCACCACGGCCGCCCAGTGGTACTTCCTGTCGTCGATGAACGACGGCAGCATGATCAGGCCGAGCGTCGTGACCGCCACGCTCCCCGCCCCGTGCCGCACCACCGACCCGATCCCGAGGCCCGCGAGCGCGCACACGGGGGCGAGCAGCGCCGACGCGAGCACGACCCGCAGCGCCCCCGGATCGCCGAGCGAGACCTCCGCGCCCCGCCGCGCCAGGATCGACTGGGTGGCCCAGAAGGACGCGAGGGAGCACACCGCCCCGTACGCCGTCATCACCCCCGCGACGACGGTGACCTTCGCGGCGACCAGCGAGCGCCGCGCGGGCACCGCCGCGAACGTCGTCCGCACCAGGCCCTGCGCGAACTCGCCGACCAGCACCATGGCCCCGACCCCGCACGCGACCAGCATGAGGACGGCCGCCGCCCCGTCGGTGAACGCGTCCCGCAGCGCCCCGGCCGGCGCGAAGCCGGCGCGGACGGCGGGCTCGTAGCGGGGCCAGTTCAGATAGTCGGCGTACGCGGCGTTCGCGTTGAGGGCGACGACCACGAGGGCGGCGAGCCCGAGGCTCCAGGGCGTCGAACGCAGCGCCCACAGCTTGATCCACTCGGCGGCCAGGAGGTCGCGGAAGCGGGGGCGTGCGTCCTGGGCGCGGCCGGTGGCGGTCGGCGAGGCAAGACCTGTCGTGGCGGTCATCGGTGGTCTCCGGCGGTGTACTCGACGCGTCCGGCCGTGAGTTGCATGAAGGCGTCCTCCAACGAGGCCGTACGCGGCGTCAGTTCATGCAGCGGCAGCCGGTGCTCCAGCGCCAGCCGGCCGATCCGCGCGGCGCCGAGCCCCGTCACCCGCAGCGCCCCCTCGCCCGCGCCCCGCACCTGCGCGCCCGCGCCGGACAGCACGCCCGCGAGGGCGGTGGCCTCCGGTGAGCGCACCAGGACGTTCGTGCCCGTGGCGCGCGCCGCGAACTCCGCGACCGTCTCGGCGGCGATCAGCTCGCCGCGCCCGATGACGACGAGCCGGTCCGCGGTGTGCTCCATCTCCGTCATGAGGTGGCTGGATACGAAGACCGTGCGGCCCTCGCCGGCGAGGCGCCGGAACAGCCCGCGCACCCACAACACCCCTTCCGGATCAAGCCCGTTGACGGGTTCGTCGAAGAGGAGGACCGGCGGGTCGCCGAGCAGGGCGGCGGCGATCCCCAGCCGCTGCTTCATGCCGAGCGAGAAGCCCCCGATCCGGCGCCGCGCCGCGTGCGCGAGCCCCACCTCGTCGAGCACCTCGTCCACCCGGCGGCGCGGGAGGGCGTTGGTGCGGGCCAGGGCCGCGAGGTGGGCCCGCGCGGTGTGTCCCTTGTGCGCGTCGTGCGCGTCGAGGAGCGCCCCGACGTGCCGCAGGCCGCGCGGCCGGTCCCGGAACGGGCGGCCGTCGATCGTGGCGGAGCCGCTGCTGGGCGCGTTCAGCCCGAGGAGCATCCGCAACGTGGTGCTCTTGCCCGCCCCGTTGGGCCCGAGGAAGCCGGTGACCTGCCCCGGGCGGACGGTGAAGGTGAGCCCGCTGACGGCGGTGTTCGGGCCGTAGCGCTTGGTGAGTTCCCTGACATCGATCACGCGCTCCACGGTGTCGCGCGGCGCGGCCCGCGGGCATCGGGCCGTCGGCGACAACCGGGGCGGTCGCGTACGACCACGGGCTTAATCCCCTGGTCTATCCCCTCTGACCAGGGGTTTGGCTACGATCGGCGCATGTCCGCCACGCTCCGTGCCCCGATACCCACGCGGCTGCCGCCGGGCGCCCGCGCGGCGCTCGCCTGGTGCGCCGCGTTCGCCTACCCCTTCCTGGCGGGCTTCGCCGCGATCCTCGCCAAGGACACCTCCGGCGAACTCCGGCTGCTGGGGCCCGCGGTGGCGACGGTGCTGACCTTCCCGCTGCTGCGCCGCCGCCCGCTGCCCGCCCTGCTCCTGCTGCTCGTGGGGGCGACCGCCGCGACCCTCCTCGTACCGGAACCCTCCTACGTCAACGGGGTCGAGATGGTCCGTCAGGAGCGGACGGAGTGGTACGCGTACCCGCTGGCCCTCGCCGCCGACCTCGCCGTGGCCCACATCGCCGCCACCCGGCGCCGCCGGCTCTCCCTCACCGCCGCCGCCCTGACCTGTCTGAGCCAGGTCGGCGCCGCCCTCGTGTACGTCCATGGGCCCAACGCGCTGGGCAGCAGCGCCCTGTTGCTCCTCCTCGCCGTGACGACGTCCTGGTTCGCCGGGGACGCGCGGCGCCAGCGCCGGGACCACGCCGAGACGCTGCGCGCCCAGGCCGTGGCCGCCGAACGGCTGCGCATCGCCCGGGAGTTGCACGACATGGTCGCGCACAGCATCGGCATCATCGCGATCCAGGCGGGGGTGGGGCGGCGGGTCATCGAAACCCAGCCCGCCGAGGCCCGCGCCTCCCTGCGGGTCATCGAGGACACCAGCCGCGACACCCTGTCCGGGCTGCGCCGGATGCTGGGCGCCCTGCGCCGTGTCGAACCGGACGGCGGCGACGCGGAGTCCGTCCCCCTCGACCCGACGCCCGGCCTCGCCGACCTGGACCGCCTCGTCGCCGCCGCGCGGGACGCCGGGGTCGAGGTCGACGTGCGGCTGCGGGGCGCCGGACCGGAGCGCGGACTCCCCGCGGAACTGGACCTGTCCGCGTACCGCATCGTCCAGGAAGCCGTCACCAACGTGGTGCGGCACGCGGGCACCGGCCGCTGCCGCGTCACCGTCGACCGGCGGGAGCAGGAGCTCGGCATCGAGATCGCCGACGACGGCAGGGGCGGCGTCGTCTCCGGCTCGGGCTACGGCCTGGTCGGCATGCGCGAGCGAGTCGCCCTGCACGGCGGGGAGTTCACGGCGGGCCCGCGCCCCGAGGGCGGCTTCCGGGTGGCGGTGCTGCTGCCCGTACCGGCGGAGGCGGCGCGATGAGCGACGTGCACACGGGGGTCGATGAGGGTGCGGGGCGGCCCGTGCCCGTGCCCGTGCGCGTCCTCCTCGTCGACGACCAGCCCCTGGTCCGCAACGGCCTGCGCGTGCTCATCAACGACCACCCCGACCTGACGGTGGTGGGCGAGGCCGGGACCGGCGGCGAGGCGGTCGCGCTGGTCAGGGACACCGCGCCCGACGTCGTCGTGATGGACATCCGCATGCCCGGCATGGACGGCATCGAGGCGACCCGGCAGGTCACCCAGGGGCCCGCCCCGGCCCGTGTCGTCGTCCTGACGACGTTCGACGACGACGAGTACGTGTACGCGGCGCTGCGCGCGGGGGCCAGCGGCTTCCTCGTCAAGGACATGGCGCTCGACGACATCCTCGCCGCGATCCGCGTGGTCGCCGCCGGGGACGGCCTCATCGCGCCGAGCGTCACGCGGCGCCTCATCGCGGAGTTCGCGGCCCGCCCCGAGCCGACGCCGCCGCGCCGTGCGGCCGGGACGGGCGGCCCCGGCGGCTCCGGCGGCCCCATCGGGCTGGTCACGGAACGCGAGCGCGAGGTGCTCACCCTCGTCGGCCGCGGCCTGTCCAACACCGAGATCGCCGCGGAGCTGTTCATCACCGTCGCCACGGTCAAGGCGCACGTGGCCCGCCTCTTCACCAAGCTGGAGGCTCGCGACCGGGTCCAACTGGTCATCATCGCGTACGAGTTGGGGCTCGTCTCGGCGTCCGGCTGACCGCTCGCTGTCGGCCGGACGCCGTCAGGGGGACCTCGGGTACACGGCGTCCAGGAGGTCGCGTACGAAACGGTCGAGGTCGTCGAGCCCGGCCGCCGCGAGGGTCGCGGGGCCGCCCGACAGGAGGTGCGGGATCGCGGCGTGCAGCGCGAGCGTCACCGCCGCGTTCCGCTCCGGCGTGACCGGCAGCCCGGCGGCCCGCTGGAGCAGCTCGAACCCGGCGAAGTCACAGGCCCCGATGGGGTCGAGCGTCTCGGCGAGCCAGGGCCTGCGCGCAGACTCGGCCTGGAGCTCCAGATAGGCGAGGAGCCGCCCCCGGCCCGGCCCCGCGACGTTCTCCAGGAGCGTCCGGAACACGGTGGCGAGCCCGTCGCGATCGCGCGGCCCCGGCCCGCTCGCCGCCTGCTCGGTGAGCGTCCGGTACTGCTCCAGGCAGCGCTCGGCCGCCGTGCGCAGCAGGGCCTCGCGGGTGGGGAAGTAGTTCTTCGTCGTGCCGGAGGGCACCTCGGCGGCCGTGTCGACGGCCCGGTGCGTGAGGCCGCGCCCGCCCGCTTCGGCCAGCACCTCGATGGCCGCGTCCCGCAGCCGCTCCCGGCGGTCCGCATTCACCGTGCGCACTCTTCTCTTCGCTGCATGCCTTGAGCTTACTACCCCAGCCGTGGTACCACAGGTGTGGTAGTCGCTGCGATGGATGCCTCTGGAGGGACGTCATGAGCGGAACGGCAGTCGTGGTGGGCGCGGGCATCGGCGGCCTGGCGACGGCGCTCGGGCTGCGCCGTGCGGGCTGGTCGGTGTCGGTCCTGGACCGCAGGCCGGACGTCGAGCGCTACGGAACGGCCTTCGGCATCCACCCCACCGCGCAGGCCGCGCTCGAACGCCTCGGCGCGGGAGGGGAGTTCTGGTCCCGCGCGGTGCCCTACCGGGGCGCCCGGATCCGCACCCCCGACGGCACGGTCCTCGCGAGCCTGCCCCTGGAGCGCATCGAGAAGAGGGCCGGCCGCCCCGAACTCCTCATCTCCCGCCCGTACTTGGTGGACGGCCTTCTGGAACGGCTGGCGGCCTTCGGCGACGTACCCCTGAAGTTCGGCGAGCGCGTCGAGGGCGCCGACGACGTGGCGAAGCTGCTGTCCGACCATCACCTGGTGATCGGCGCCGACGGCATCAACAGCGCCGTCCGGACGGCCCGGTTCGGCACCCGCTCCGCTCCCCGGCGCATCGGCACGGTCGCCTGGATCGGCACCGCGGACTTCGAGACGGGCGTGTACGGGGAGACGTGGGGGAGTGGCCGCTTCTTCGGCATGACCCCCGTCGAGCCTGGCCGCACCAACTGGTACGCGACGGTGCCCGAGGCGACCACGGCCACCGAACTGCGCGCCGCCTTCGCGGACTGGCACGCCCCGATTCCCCGCATCCTCACCGACACCGACCCGGACACCTGGATCCGCTACGAGATGCGGCACCTGTATCCGGCCCTGCCGACCTTCGTCGCCCCGTCCGCCCCGTCCGCCCCGTCTGTCCCGTCTGCCCCGTCCGCTCCGGTGGCCCTGGTCGGCGACGCGGCCCACGCCATGACCCCCAACCTCGGCCAGGGCGCCTGCACGGCGCTCCTCGACGCGGAGGCGCTCACGCGCGCGCTCGCGGACCACGGCCCCGAGGGCCTGCCGGCCGCCCTGCGCGCCTACGACAAGGAACGCCGCCGCAGCGCCCAGCGGGTCGCACTGGGCTCACGCACCCTGCACCGCTTCATGAGCGTGCGCCGCACGGGCCTGCGGAACGCGCTGCTGCGCACCCTGCCCGGCTGAGTGGCTCAGCCGGGGGACACGTCGGGCAGGAGCTGGCGCAGCATCGCCTCGAACTCGTCGGTCGTCGGCGGCTCGTCGGCCATGAGGGCCTGGAGCAGCAGACCGTCGTAGGCGTTGACGAAGACCTTGGCCCGCAGCGGGTCGTCGGTGAAGAGCCGGGCGAAGTCGTCGAGCGTCCGGTGCCAGAGCCGGGTCGGGCCGCGCAGGTCCGGGCGGCGGGAGGCGAGCAGGCAGAGTTCGAACTCGGCGAGCAGATGCCCGGGGCGCGTGAGGATGTCCGTCATGAGGAGGGCGAGCTTGCGGCGTGGGTCGGTGCCGTCCGCGGGCGCCTCCGCGAGTGCGCGCAGCCGCTCCGCGTCCTCGTTCATGCAGGTCGTGAGGGCCGCGGTCAGCAGCGCGTCGATGCTCTCGAAGTAGTAGGTGCTCGCGGTGACCGGAAGCCCCGCCTCGCGGCCGACGCTGCGGTGGCTGACGCCCGAGGCGCCATCGCGTTCGATCACGCGCAAGGTGGCCTCGATGAGTGCGCGTCGACGGCGTTCGCCCTTGGCCCGGCGGCCGTCGGTGCTCGGCTCGTTCAGTGTGGATCTCCCGTCCGGTCGTGCTCACCCGCGACGATACCCGGGCGCCGGTGTCACCTGCCGGGCAGGTGACACCGGCGCGGAGCAGCGGCTTCGGCCTCGCTCTCAGCCGCAGACCGCGAGGGTGGTGTCCTGCGCCGGTTCCGCCGCCCGGGCGTCGGCGCGCGCGGTCTCCGCCATGAGGTGCCGGTGGCCGAGCAGCGTCGTGAGCAGGGCGAGCGCGCCCACGGTCACGGCCACCGTGAACCCCGCCCGCGTCCCGAAGGAGTCGACGACCTGTCCCGAGGCGGCGGCGCCGAGCGCCACCCCGACCTGGAGTCCCGCGATCATCCAGGTCATCCCCTCGGTGAGCCGGGAGGCGGGGGCGACCTTCGCCACGATGCCCATGACGGTCACCATGGTGGGCGCGAAGAACACGCCTGCGAAGAAGACCGCCAAGGACAGGGTCGCGATGCTGTTCACGACGAGGAACGGCAGCGTCGTCAGGGCGGTGCCGGTCACCCCGAGCAGCAGCAGCCGGGGCAGCGGAACGCTCAACTTCAGTGCCCCGAAGGCCAGTCCGGACAGGGCGGACCCGACGGCGTACACGGCGAAGACGATCCCCGCCGCCCCCTTCTGCCCCTGGTCGGCGGCGAAGGCCAGGCCCATCGTGTCGACGGTCCCGGCGATGGCGCCGCCGAACATCAGCGTGAGGGCGGGCAGCAGGACGGCCCGTGACCTGATCACCGAGCGCCCGGTGGCGGGCCCGTCCGTGCGCACCGGCGGTTCGGTGCGCTTCTGCGGCACGAAGAGCAGCACGCCGACCGCGAGCAGGACCGTCGCCACGATCGGCCCCGCCTCCGGGAACAGGGTGGTGCCCAGCATCACGGCGATGGCGGGTCCGACGATGTACGTGAGCTCGTCCACCACGGACTCGAGCGAGTACGCGGCGTTGAGCTGCGGCGAGTCGCGGTAGAGGTGCGTCCAGCGGGCCCGGACCATCGCGCCCATGCTGGGCATGAAGCCGGCCAGGAACGCGAAGACGAAGAGGGTCCACACGGGGGCGTCGTAGGACGCGCACAGCAGCAGCCCGCCGAGGGCGGCGACGCTGACGCCGGTGGCGGGCAGCAGGACCCGCCCCTGGCCCAACCGGTCCACCACGCGCGAGATCTGAGGGGCTATCAGCGCCATGGCCAGGGTGAACGTCCCGGCGACGGCGCCCGCGAGCGCGTACTGCCCGCGCAGTTCGGAGAGCATCGTGAGGATGCCCATGTGGGTCATGGGCAGCGGCAGCCGGGCGAGCAGCCCGGCGGCCGAGAAGCCGAGGGTGCCGGGTGCGGAGAAGAGCCGGCGGTAGGGGTCAGCCATGGCCCGTCCCCTGGTCGCATGTGGGCAGCGGGAAGTGGTGCATGAGGGCCTCCGCGGCGCATCACGAGAAACTTGAACGAATGACTTAGTTTCTATCACGGGGGGGCCTGCCCCACGCCGACGAGGGGGCGCGACGTGGGCATGGACCCCACACCCCCGGCGCGCTTTGTGGGTTCCGGTGCCATAGGACCCGCGTACGGCCGTCCCTACGGTTTCCGCCATGACAAGCGCATTTCCCGAGGCCGGCTTCCTCGCCGGCCGCACCGCCCTGGTGACCGGCGGCGGCAGCGGCATCGGCCGGGCCTGTGCCGCGGCCCTCGCCGGAGCGGGCGCCGCCGTGCACGTGGTGGACGTGGACGCGGCGGCGGCCAAGGCGGTGGCCGAGGAGACCGGCGGCCAGGCCCACGTCGCCGACCTCGCCGACCCCGCCGCCATCGGTCAACTCCCCGCCGCCGTCGACATCCTGGTCAACAACGCCGGACTCCAGCACGTGGCACCGCTCACCGACTTCCCGCCGGAGCGCTTCGCCCTCATCCAGCAGGTCATGGTCACCGCGCCGTTCCTGCTCCTGCGCCACACCCTGCCGCACATGTACGCGGCGGGCTGGGGCCGCGTCATCAACATCTCCAGCGTCCACGGCGTGCGCGCGAGCGCCTACAAGAGCGCGTACGTCGCCGCCAAGCACGCCCTCGAAGGGCTCAGCAAGGTCGCCGCCGTGGAGGGCGCCCCGCACGGCGTGACCAGCAACTGCGTCAGCCCCGGCTACGTCCGCACCCCCCTGGTCGAGGGTCAGCTCCACGACCAGGCCAGCGCCCACGGCATCACCCCTGACGCGGTCCTGTCCGACGTGCTCCTGACCCGCTCCCCGGTCAAGCGCCTCCTCGAAGCGGAGGAGGTGGCCGCGGCGGCGCTCTGGCTGTGCGGCCCCCACTCCGGCTCCCTCACGGGCACGTCCCTGCCCCTGGACGGCGGCTGGACGGCCACCTGATCCCACCGGCGCCTGATTCCCGACCGATCCGCTCTCCGTTCCTGACCAATCCGCTCTCCCCCCGGCTCCGGATTACGCGCGAGATCGCGTCCGCGGCCGAGCAGGAGGAGAAGCGATGCCAGGCGTTGCACGGACGGGGCCGTCCGCGACCGGCGGGGACGGGGGTGCGGACGCGGACGGGCGGCGGCGCACGGCGGTCGTGGGCAGCGGAGTGGCCGGGCTGACCGCCGCGTACGTGCTGAGCCGGTCCCGTCACGTCACCTTGTACGAGGCCGACGACCGGCTCGGCGGGCACGCACACACCCACGACATCACCGGCACCGACGGCGTGACGCGCCACGTCGACTCCGGCTTCATCGTCCACAACCGGCGCACCTACCCGCACTTGCTGCGGCTCTTCGGCGAACTCGGCGTCGCCACGCAGGAGTCGGAGATGAGCATGTCGGTGCGGTGCGCCGGGTGCGGCCTCGAGTACGCGGGCGCGCGCGGGCCCGTGGGGCTCTTCGCCCAGCCGCGCAACGCGCTGCGCGGCGCCTACCTGCGGATGCTCGCCGAGGTGCCCGCCTTCCACCGTGCCGCGCGCCGCAGCCTCGCCCAGGAGCCCGCCGGCGCCGCCACCTTGGGCGAGTTCCTCGCGCGGGAGGGATTCTCCGCCTACTTCCGCGCCCACTTCGCGACGCCTCTCGTGGCCGCGGTCTGGTCCTGCGACGCCACAACGGCCCTGCGCTACCCGGCCGTTCACCTGTTCCGCTTCCTGGCGCACCACGGGATGCTCTCCGTGACCGGCGCACCGGCCTGGCGCACCGTGACGGGCGGCTCGCGCACCTACGTCGAGCGGATTGCCCGGCGGCTGGACGCGGTGCGCACGGCCGCCCCGGTGCGCGCCGTACAGCGGCACTCCGACGGCGCCGACGTCACCACGCACGACGGCGCCACCGAGCGGTACCACTCCGTGGTCGTCGCCACCCACCCCGCGCAGGCCCTCGCCCTGCTGGCCGACCCGACCCCGGCGGAGAAGGAGGTCCTCGGCGCGTTCCGCTACTCCCGCAACGAAACCCTCCTGCACACCGACACCCGGCTGCTGCCGCGCGCCCGCGGCGCCCGCGCGTCCTGGAACTACCTGATGCCGGCCTGCTCGACCGGTTCCGCCCAGGTCCGGGTCAGCTACGACATGAACCGGCTGCAGCGGCTCGACGCCGCCGAGACGTACATCGTCACCCTCGGCGGCGAGGACCGCGTGGCGCCCGAGCGGGTGCTGGCCCGGATGGTGTACGAACACCCCGTCCACACCCCGGAGTCGGTCGCCGCACAGGCGCGGCTGCCCGAGCTCGGCACCGCCGTGACCGCGTACGCGGGCGCCTACCACGGCTGGGGGTTCCACGAGGACGGCTGCCGCTCCGGGGTGCTGGCCGCCGCGGCCCTGGGGGTGCGCTGGTGACGGCCGCCGCCCCCGCCCTGTACCGGTGCACGATCCGCCACGTGCGGACCGTGCCCGTGCGCCACGCGCTGCGCCACCGCACGTACATGTGGCTGATCGACCCGGACCACCCGCCACAACTTCCGCGCGGACTGCGCGTGTTGGCGCGCTTCGACGCGCGCGATCACTTCACCGGCGGGCAGCCGTCGCTGCGGGCGCGCCTGGACGCGTTCCTGGCCGGGGAGGGCGTGGACCTGGACGGCGGTCCTGTCGTGATGCTCACCCACGCGCGCGTGTTCGGGTACGTGTTCAACCCCCTCACCCTCTACTGGTGCCACGGCGGCGACGGCCGCCTGCGGTGCGTGGTCGCCGAGGTCCACAACACCTACGGCGAGCGGCACGCCTATCTGCTCGGCCCGGACGGTGCGGGGCGGGCCTGCGCGGACAAGGAGTTCTACGTCTCGCCCTTCTTCCCCGTCGACGGCCGCTACCGGATGCGGCTGCCCCGGCCCGGTGAACGGCTCGATCTCACCGTGCAGTTGGAGCGGGACGGCGGCAGGCCCTTCACCGCGACCGTGCGCGGCAGCCGCCGCGAGGTCACCGCCGGGGTGCTGCTGCGCCTCGCGCTGCGCCACCCGTGCGCCACGCTCGCCGTGTCCGCGGCCATCCGCCTGCACGGCATCCGCCTCGCCCTGCGCGGGCTGCCGGTCCAGCCCCGCCCCGCGCACCGTCACCGCCCGGAGGACGCGTCATGACGACAGCCGAGCCGTCCCGCGCCCTGCGGCGGCACGCGCCGCCACCCCAGCCCCCGCCCCGGCGCGCCGCCGTCGACCCGGCCCGCTGGCCGGACGTCGCCGCCGCGCCGAAGGCGTCCCCGCTGCGCACCGCCGTCGCGGCGGCCGTCCTGCGCCGCACGTTCCAACGCCTGCCGCTGCACGTCCGGTTCGCCGACGAAACCACCGCGGGCCGCGGCGGACCGCTCCTTGCGATCCACGACCCGAAGGCGTTCCACGGCCGGATCGGCGCGCACGGGCTGATCGGCTTCGGCGAGTCGTACATGGCCGGCGAGTGGGACGCGCCCGACCTCGTGGCTGCCCTGACTGTACTGGCCCGCCACGCCGAGGAGTTGATCCCCGCGCCCCTGCAACGGCTGCGCGGACTCTGGGCGTTGCGCCCGCCGCGCTCCCTGCGCAACACGCCCGACGGCGCCCGCGACAACATCAGCCGCCACTACGACCTGTCCAACGACCTCTTCGCCCTCTTCCTCGACGACACCCTGACCTACTCGTCGGCCGTCTTCCGCGGCTTCCCGGCCCGCCGGGACCTGCTCGCCGCCGCCCAGCACCGCAAGATCGACCGGCTCCTCGACCTCGCCGGGGTCGGTGCGGGCACCCGCGTCCTGGAGATCGGCACCGGCTGGGGCGAACTCGCCGTCCGCGCCGCCGCCCGCGGCGCCCACGTCACCTCGCTCACCCTCTCCCGCGAGCAGCGCGACCTCGCGCTGTCCCGGGTCGCCGCGGCGGGGCTCACCGACCGCGTCCGGATCGACCTGTGCGACTACCGCGAGGCCCGGGGCGTGTACGACGCCGTGGTGAGCGTGGAGATGATCGAGGCCGTCGGCGCGGACTACTGGCCGGAGTACTTCCGGACGCTGGACGACCGCCTGGCCCCCGGCGGGCGCGCGGCACTTCAGGCCATCACGATGCCGCACCCGCGCATGCTCGCCAGCAGGGACACCTTCACCTGGATCCAGAAGTACATCTTCCCCGGCGGGCTGCTGCCGTCCGTCGAGGCGGTGGCCGCGACCGTACGGGACCACACCCGGCTGAGCGTGGCGCGGCGCGACGCGTTCGGCGCGCACTACGCCGAGACGCTGCGGCTCTGGCGCGAGCGCTTCACCGAGCGCGCCGACGAGGTCGCCGCCCTGGGCTTCGATTCCACCTTCCGACGCATGTGGACCCTGTATCTCGCCTACTCGGAGGCCGGGTTCCGCTCCGGATACCTGGATGTGCAGCAGTACCTGTTCACCAAGGAGACCTCCCATTGACGCGCCTCACCCGAACCGCCCAGGCCGGTGCCACACGGACCGGTGCCACACGGACCGGTGCCGCTCGGACCGGTGCGGCCCACCGGCTCGCCGCCCTCGTCGAGTCCGCGCTCGGCGGCCCGCTCCCGGTGCGGCTGCGCCTGTGGGACGGCAGCGAGACGGGCCCGCGCGAGGGACCCGTCGTCGTGGTCCGGTCCCGGCGCGCCCTGCGCCGCCTGCTGTGGCAGCCCGGCGAACTCGGCCTCGCCCAGGCGTACGTGACCGGTGAGATCGACGTGGCCGGGGACCTCGCCGACGGCCTGCGCACCCTGTGGGCCGCCACCCGGGACCGGCGGCTGCACCCGCCCCGGCTCGGCCCCGCCGACCTGGCCCGCGCCGCCGCGACGGCCGCACGGCTCGGCGCCCTCGGCCCCCGACCCGCCGCGCCCGCGGCACAGGCGCGGCTCCGCGGCGGCCTGCACAGCAAGGCCCGGGACCGGGCCGCCATCAGCCACCACTACGACCTGTCCAACGCGTTCTACCAGCTGCTGCTCGACGAGACCATGGCGTACTCGTGCGGCTACTGGGCCGACGACGACCAGGGTGGCGGTGCCGAGACCGCGCTCACCCTGGCCGGTGCCCAGCGCGCCAAGCTGGAGCTGATCTGCCGCAAGCTCGGGCTGCGCGGCGGCGCCCGGCTGCTCGACATCGGCTGCGGCTGGGGCTCGCTGACCCTGTACGCGGCCGAACGGCACCAGGCGCGGGTCACCGCCGTCACCCTGGCCGCGGAGCAGGCGGCTTACGTCCGAGAACAGGTCGAACGGCGCGGGCTCGGGGACCGCGTGGAGGTGCTGTGCCGGGACTACCGCGACCTCTCCGGCGGCGGCTACGACGCCGTCGCCACGGTCGAGATGGGCGAGCACGTCGGGGACGCCGAGTACCCGGCGTTCACGGCGGCCCTGTACCGCCTGGCCGCCCCGCTCGGCCGGGTGCTGGTGCAGCAGATGTCGCGCGGCGCGCACGCGCCCGGCGGCGGCGCGTTCATCGAGGCGTACATCGCGCCCGACATGCACATGCGGCCGCTCGGCGAGACGGTCGGCCTGCTGGAGGCGGCGGGCCTGGAGGTGCGCTCCGCCGAGTCGCTGCGCGAGCACTACGTCCGCACGGTCGCGGCCTGGCAGCGCACCCTCGAAGAGCGGTGGCCGGAGGCCGTACGGCTCGTGGGGGAGGAGACCGCACGGGTGTGGCGGCTGTATCTGGCGGGCGGGGCCCTCGCGTTCGAGGAGCGGCGCATGGGGGTCGACCAGATCCTCTGCGTACGGCCGACGCCGGACGGGGCCGGCGGACTGACCGGCACACCGGCGTCCTGGTACGCGGGCGGAGGCGCGCGGTGAACGGCTTCGCCTGGAGCGCCTTCGCCGCCAACCTCGCCTGGGCGGCATCCACTTCACTCGCCGTCCTGCTCGCCACCTTCGCGATCGCCGTCCGCCGAGGCGTGCACCGCATCGTGGACATCGCCTGGGGGCTCGCCTTCACCGCCGTCGCCGTGGTGAGCTGCGCGGCATCGGCGGGCACCGGTGATCCGGGACGCCGTTACCTGGTCACCGCACTCACTGCGCTGTGGGGGCTGCGCCTTGCCGTGCACATCGCCCGGCGGGGCCGCGGGCACGGAGAGGACCCGCGCTACGAACGGCTGCTCGCCAAGGCGCCGGGCCACCGGAACCTGTACGCGCTGCGCATGGTCTACCTGGTGCAGGCGGCGCTGGTGTGGCTGGTGTCGCTGCCGGTGCAGACCGCGCAGTACGTGACGGGGCCCGCCACGGGGATCGCCGTGGCGGGCGCGGCCGTCGTGGTGGCCGGCGTGCTCTTCGAGGCGGTCGGGGACGCCCAGCTCGCCCGCTTCAAGGCGGACCCCGCCCACCGGGGCCGGATCATGGACCAGGGACTGTGGCGCTGGACCCGGCACCCCAACTACTTCGGGGACTTCTGCGTCTGGTGGGGCCTGTACCTGATCACCTGCGACTCCGGCCAGGCCGCCGCGGTCGCGGCCCTCTCGCCGCTCGTCATGAGCTACCTGCTCATCTGGGGCAGCGGAAAGCGGCTCCTGGAGCGGCACTTGGCCGAGCGCCCCGGGTACGCGGCGTACGCGGCCCGCACCAGCGGCTTCTTCCCGCTGCCTCCCCGGCGGGGCTGAGGGGGCGTGGGGTCACGAAGGGAAGTTCATCAGGGCCAGCGGGGCGGAGGTGGGCTCCTTGGAGCCGCCCGCGGGTTCGACCGTGATGCCCATGCCCGACGCGCCGTCGACGGCGCCCCGCAGAAGGACGCTCTGCTCCTTGCGGCCGGGGTCCATCAGACCGGCGGACCGCATCGTGCCGTCGTCGTTGAACCACAGCTGGTACACCTTCCCGGCGGGCGGACGCGCCATCCCGGAGGCGACGAACACGGCCTTGCCCTGGCTGCGCGAGACCACCACCGTGCCGGTGCCGCCGCCGCTGAGTGCCCCGGCGGCCGTCCTGGCGTCCGGCGCGGCCAGGACGGAGGAGATCTCCGCCGCCCGCTGCTGCGCCTGCCGGGACTGGTCCAGCGCGTCCTCGGCGCGCTGGTGCTGCCACACCGCGACGCCGCCGAGCCCCGCGGCCGCCGCGAGACAGGCGGCCAGCGCCCAGCGCGACAGCGACCGCGCGCGCCCGCGGATCCGGCCCTTGCGGACGGACGGCACGGGGGCGTCCGGGCCCTCCTGCCGGACCGTGGTGATCCTGCGCAGCACCTCGTGGCGCATCGCCGGACGGGGCGCCACGGAGACGGCGAGGCCCAGCAGGACCGCGGTGGCGCTCAGCTCGGCGGCCTCCTGCGTGCACGGCTCGCAGTCCGCGAGGTGCCGCTCGAACGCGTCGCGCTCCGCGTCGGACAGCGAGTGCAGGGCGTACGCCCCGGTCATCCGGTGCAGTTCGGCGGTGCTCACACCGTCACCCCCAGGCAGTCCCGCAGCCGGATGAGCCCGTCGCGCAGCCGCGTCTTGACCGTGCCCAGCGGCACCGTCAGGGCCTCGGCCACCTGACGGTAGGTCAGCCCGCGGTAGTAGGCGAGGTTCACGGCCTGGCGCTGGATCTCGGTGAGGGTGCGCAGACAGCGGCGCACCTGCTCGCGCTCCAGGCGCGCCTCGACCTGCTCGGTCACCTCGTCGTAGTCGGGCGTCCGGTCCAGCAGCGCGGCCTTGTGGTCGCGGGCGGTCGCGGCCTCCACCGAGCGCACCCGGTCCACCGCGCGGCGGTGGGCCAGCGTGAGGATCCAGTTGATGACCGTCCCGCGCTCGGCCCGGTACCGGGGAGCGGTGCGCCAGACCTCCACCAGCACCTCCTGCGCCACCTCCTCGGACTGGGCGTGGTCCCGCAGGACCGCGCGCACCACGCCGAGGACCGAGCCCGCGACGACGTCGTAGACCGAGGCGAACGCGTCCTCGTCGCCCAGGGCCACCCGGCCCACGAGCTCCTGAAGGTCGGGTTCCGCCGAGGGGTTTCTGCCGATGTGCACGGCTTCTCTCACAGGGTCCTCCGTGGTCGGGACATGTCCAGAGGTATTTCGTTCCCACGGTGATCGCGGATTGGTTCCGACCCGAGGAGATTTCGTGCTGATGAGGAACTGGCCCATACAGGTGAAGCACCAATCCGGCCAGGAGGCCAGGACGGATTCCCGAGTATGGACGACGACGCCACACACCGGCCGCTCCGCGGCATCGCACGACTGTTCCTGGGCGCCCTGAGCGGGCTCCTCGCCGGGTACGCGGCGCTCGCGGTCGCCGAGCTGGTCTCCGCCGCGGTGCGGCCGGAGTCCGGCCCCGTCATCGCGGTCGGCGGGGCGGCGATCGACCGTACGCCGCCCGGGGTGAAGGACTGGGCGATCCGTCAGTTCGGCACGAACGACAAGCTCGTGCTGCAGCTCGGCATCCTCGCCGTCCTCGGTGTCCTCGCGGTCCTCCTGGGCATGCTGGCCGCCCGGCACCGGCGCACCGGCTCGATCGGCGTGCTGGCCTTCGGAGTTGTCGGTGCACTGGCCGCGGTGAGCCGCCCCGACTCGACGAGCGCGGCCGACGCCCTGCCCTCCGTCGTCGGGGCCCTCGCGGGCGGCGGGCTGCTGTACTGGCTGACAGGGCGCCTTGGCCGGGGGGGCGCGCCCGAACGGGTCGTCGCGCCCCAGACGACGGACGCACCCGAACCTCCGGACGCCCCCGAGCCTGCCGACGCCCCCGAGCCTCCGGACGCACCCGCGCAACCCGGCTGGGACCGGCGCGCGTTCATCGTCGCGGCCACCGCCGCCGCGGCCGCGTCCACCGGCGCCGGGCTGGCAGGGCGGGCGATCAACCGTGCGCAGGGGCAGGACGCCGTCGCCTCACGCGAGAGCGTGTCGCTGCCCGCTCCGGCGTCCGAGGCCGCCCCGGTCCCGCGCGGCGCGGCCCTGCGGATCGACGGCATCAGCCCGTTCATGACGCCCAACGGCGACTTCTACCGCGTGGACACCGCCCTCAGGGTGCCCCGCGTCGACGCCACCACGTGGCGGCTGCGCATCCACGGCAAGGGCGTCGAACGCGAACTGACGCTCTCCTTCGACGACTTGCTGAAGATGCCGCTCATCGAACGGGACATCACACTGACCTGTGTCTCCAACGAGGTCGGCGGCCCCTACGTCGGCAACGCCCGCTGGCTCGGCGTCCGCCTGACCGACCTGCTGGCCCGCTGCGGGGTCCGGCCCCCCTCACAGGGCGGCCCCGCCGACCAGTTGGTGGCCCGCTCCGTGGACGGAATGACGCTCGGCAGCCCGGTGGAGGACGTGATGGACGGCCGGGACGCGCTGCTCGCCCTCGGCATGAACGGCTCGCCCCTGCCCTTCGAGCACGGCTTCCCGGTCCGCATGGTCGTCCCCGGCCTGTACGGCTACGTCTCCGCCTGCAAATGGATCCAGGACATCGAACTCACCACGTTCGACGACTTCGACTCCTACTGGGTCAAGCGGGACTGGGCCCGGCGCGCGCCGGTCAAGACCGAGTCGCGCATCGACACGCCCCGGCCGTTCGCCCGCCCGAAGGCCGGCCCGGTCATGGTCGCCGGTGTCGCCTGGGCACAGCACCGCGGCATCGACCGGGTCGAGATCCGCGTCGACGACGGTCCCTGGGAGGAGGCCCGCCTCGCCGCCGAGGACTCCCGGGACACCTGGCGCCAGTGGTCGTACGCGTGGCAGGCCACCCGAGGCGGTCACACCCTGACCGTACGGGCGACGGACCGCACCGGCGAGGTGCAGACGGCGCGGCGGACCGGGACCCTTCCCGACGGAGCGTCCGGCCGGCACTCCGTCGTGGTCACCGTCGACTGACGGCCCTGGCCCTCCGTCAGCTCTTGGGCATGAGCACGGTGTCGATGATGTAGACGTGGGCGTTCGCCGTCCTCACGTTGCCGCAGACCACGTTGGCCGAGTCGTTGACCTTGTACTTCTCCCCGCTCCCGGACGTGGTCAGGCTGCCGCCCGCCAGCGTCTTGAAGGTCCCGCCGGACAGCTTGTCCGGCGTGATCGTCTGCCCCACCACGTGGTAGGTGAGGATCTTGGTGAGCTGGGCCTTGTCGTTGAGGACCTTGTCCAGATCGGCCTTGGGGATCTTCGCGAACGCGTCGTTGGTGGGCGCGAAGACGGTGATGTCCTTCGCGTTGTTGAGGGTGTCGACGAGCCCGGCCTTCTTGACCGCGCTGACCAGGGTGGACAGGGCCGGGTTGTGCGACGCGGCGGTGGCCACGGGGTCCTTGGCCATGCCCGCGAACGAACCCGCACCGTCCTTCGGCACCGACGCACACGCCGAACCGAAGGGGCCGTCCATGTCCTTGGCGCCCTCGGCTGTCGCGACCGGGGCCATCGCCACCAGGGACAGCGGCAGAGCGAGTCCGGCGGCAGCCACCAGAATCCGGGTTCCTGCTCGATGAGTGGTCATGATCAACCCTCCTCAGGGGGTCGGCGCGTCTTGCGCGCGCTCCACATCGGGAATCCGTAGCCCCCGAGGAAGCGGATTGGCGATTTAAGCTCATTTGCGAGATTTGCCCCTGAGCTGTCCCGCACCGCCTGCGCCGCCCTCGCGGCGACGGGCCCCAGGAACTCGTTCGGGTGAGTCACCAATCCGCTTCCCGCCCCGCCCCGGATTCCCGGCGACAGAGGCAGCCCGCCTCCCCCCATCGATCGTCGAGGAACAGTCATGCAGACCAGAGTCCGTCGTGTCGCCGCCGCCGTCGCCACCGCCGCCTTCCTCCCGCTGGCGCTGACCGCCTGCTCCGACAGCGACTCCAAGGACAAGGCAGACACCACCCCGTCGGCCACGCCCTCCAAGCAGTCGGACAAGGCGTCCCCGCCGGATGACGCGGGGAACATGAGTGAGCCCTTCGGTTCGGCGTGTGCGTCGGTGCCGAAGGACGGTGCGGGTTCGTTCGCGGGCATGGCCAAGGACCCCGTGGCCACCGCCGCGTCGCACAACCCGGCCCTGTCCACCCTGGTCAGCGCGGTCAAGAAGGCCGGGCTCGTCGACACCCTCAACAACGCGAAGGACATCACCGTCTTCGCGCCCACCAACGACGCGTTCGCGAAGATCCCCAAGGCCGATCTGGACAAGGTCCTCAACGACAAGGCCCAGCTCACCAAGATCCTCACCTACCACGTCGTCGGCAAGAAGCTGGCGCCCGAGGACCTGGAGAGCGGATCGTTCGAGACGCTGGAGAAGTCCAAGGTCACCACCTCGGGCTCCGGGGAGTCGTACAAGGTCAACGAGATGGCCAACGTCGTCTGTGGCAACGTGAAGACGGCGAACGCCCACGTCTACATCATCGACACCGTGCTCATGCCCAAGAGCTGACGGAGGCACCATGAACAGCCAAGGCGCCCCCGAGGTGAGCGGCCGACCGTCCGGGCTGCGCTGCCTGGTCACCGGAGCCACCGGCTACATCGGGGGGCGCCTGGTGCCCGAACTCCTCGCCGCGGGCCACCGCGTCCGCTGTCTGGCCCGGAGCCCCGAGAAGCTGCGCGACTACCCCTGGGCGGACCGGGTCGAGTCCGTCCGGGGCGACGTCACGGCGGCCGGCGAGGTCGCCGAGGCGATGCGCGGGATCGACGTCGCGTACTACCTCGTGCACGCGCTGGGCACCGGGCCGGACTTCGAGGCGACCGACCGCAAGGCCGCCGAGATCTTCGGGCGGCAGGCCCGCGCCGCCGGAGTCCGCCGCATCGTCTACCTCGGCGGCCTGACCCCGGCCGACGTGCCCGAGCAGGACCTGTCGCCCCACCTCAGGTCGCGCGCCGAGGTGGGGCGGATCCTGCTCGGTTCCGGAGTGCCCACGACGGTGCTCCGGGCCGCCGTCATCCTCGGCTCCGGCTCCGCGTCGTTCGAGATGCTCCGCTATCTGACCGAGCGGCTGCCGGTCATGGTCACCCCGAGCTGGGTGCACACCCGCATCCAGCCCATCGCCGTACGGGACGTGCTGCGCATCCTCGTCGGCAGCGCCCGTATGCCGGCCGACGTCAACCGCACCTTCGACATCGGCGGACCGGACGTGCTCACGTACCGCGAGATGATGCTGCGGTACGCCAAGGCCGCCGACCTGCCGCGCCGGCTCATCCTCTCCGTGCCGATGCTGTCGCCCGGCCTCTCCAGCCACTGGGTCGGCCTCGTCACCCCGGTGCCGCGCTCCATCGCACGCCCGCTCACCGAGTCGCTGCGCCACGAAGTCGTCTGCCACGAACACGACATCACTCGCTACGTGCCCGATCCACCCGGCCACCCCTTCGGCTTCGAGAAGGCCGTACAACTGGCCCTGGAACGCGTCCGGGACGCCCAGGTCTCCACGCGCTGGTCCTCGGCCGCCGTGCCGGGCGCGCCCAGCGATCCGCTGCCCACCGACCCCGACTGGGCGGGCGGCAGCCTCTACTCCGACCGCCGGGAGCGGCTCGTGGACGCCACCCCGTCGGCCCTCTGGTCGGTGGTGGAGGGCATCGGAGGCGAGAACGGCTGGTACTCCTTCCCCCTCGCGTGGGGCATCCGCGGCTGGCTGGACCGGCTCGTCGGCGGCGTGGGCCTGCGCCGCGGACGCCGGGACGCCGCACGGCTGCGGACCGGCGACTCACTGGACTTCTGGCGGGTGGAGGCGATCGAACGCGGACGCCTGCTGCGGCTGCGCGCCGAAATGCGCCTGCCCGGCCTGGCCTGGCTGGAGCTCCACTGCGACACGGACGACGACGGCCGCACCCGCTACCGCCAGCGAGCCCTGTTCTGCCCGCACGGCCTCGCGGGCCATCTCTACTGGTGGAGCGTCGCCCCCTTCCACGCGATCGTCTTCGGCGGAATGGCCCGCAACATCGCGCATGCGGCGGCCCGCCAACAGGCCGCCGACCAGGCGTCGCGCGCCGGGTGACGCGCGCCGGGTGACGCGGCGTTCCACCCGGGCATGGAGTCGGCCACCATGAGCCGACCCACAACTGTGGTGCACCCGCACATGTGCCACTGACCTGCGGCTTCCTACGGTTTGGCGGCATCGAGTCGTCCCCGCCAACTGCCCGGAAGTGGTGCTCATGTCCGCCACCGAAACACCGCCGCGCCGCATCGCCCGCATCGTCGGCGCCAGCCTCATCGGTACCACCGTGGAGTGGTACGACTTCTTCCTCTACGGCTCCGCCGCCGCCCTCGTCTTCAACACCCTCTTCTTCCCCGCGAGCGACCCCCTCACGGGCACCCTGATCGCCTTCGTCACCTACGCCATCGGCTTCGCCGCCCGGCCGCTCGGCGGGCTGGTGTTCGGGCACTTCGGCGACCGGGTCGGGCGCAAGAAGCTGCTGGTGGTGAGCCTGTTGATGATGGGCGGCGCCACCTTCGCGATGGGGCTGCTGCCCACGTACGACTCGATCGGCGTCGGTGCGCCGGTCCTGCTGACCGTGCTCCGGCTGATCCAGGGCTTCGCCCTGGGCGGCGAGTGGGGCGGTGCCGTCCTCATCGTGTCCGAGCACGGGGGCGCCAAGCACCGTGGATTCTGGGCCTCTTGGCCGCAGGCCGGTGCCCCCGGCGGCAACCTGCTGGCCACCGGTGTGCTCGCGCTGCTCGCCGCCGTACAGAGCGACAAGACCTTCGAGGCGTGGGGGTGGCGCATTCCGTTCCTGCTGTCGGGGGTGCTCGTCGGCATCGGGCTGTGGATCCGCGTCTCCGTGTCCGAGTCGCCGGTCTTCCTGGAGGCGCAGGCGAAGGCCGAGCGGGAGGCGGAGGCCGGGGTGCGGCAGGAAGCGCCCGTCGTGCAGGTGTGGCGGCGCAGTTGGCGCGAGGTGCTCGCCGCCATCGGGACCCGGTTCGGGGAGAACATCTCCTACTACATCCTCACCTCCTTCCTCCTCGTGTACGTCACCACGCATCTGGATCTGCCGCGCGGCACCGCGCTCAACGCCGTACTCATCGGCTCCGCCGTGCACTTCGTGACCATCCCGCTGTGGGGCGCGCTCTCCGACCGGATCGGGCGCAGGCCCGTGTCGCTCATCGGCTCGGTGGGCATGGCCGGGTGGGCCTTCGCGTTCTTCGCGCTGCTCGACTCCAAGTCGTTCCCGGTGATCACGTTCTCGGTCACCGTGGGGCTGCTGCTGCACGGCGCCATGTACGGGCCGCAGGCCGCCTTCATCTCCGAGATGTTCGACACGAAGGTCCGCTACTCCGGGGCCTCGATGGGCTCCCAGCTCGCCTCGATCGTTGCCGGGGCGCTCGCGCCGATCATCGCCGTCGAACTCCTCAAGGACTACGACTCCTCGCTGCCCGTCGCCCTGTACGTGTCCCTGGCCGCGGTCGTCACCACCGTCACGGTCGTCGTCGCCAAGGAGACCCGGGGCCGCGACCTCGGCGACAGCGACAGCGATGGGGGCACGGACGTACCGGAGGCGGTCGCCGTTCCCGGGCAGGGCGCCGATCCCGTACGGAACTGACCGCCCCGCACCGGAGAAGATGTCCCCATGGCCCCCGCCGATGACAGACCCGCCCCCGCCGTCGCCGCCCTCCGCTCGCTGCTCGACCTGGTCGCGGCGGAGGCGCCCGCCGAGCGGTTCGCGCGCGTGGCCGCCGAGGCGCGGGCGGGCGGGGCGCCGCCCGCGGACCTCGCCGTCGTCGAGGAGGCGACCCGCGTCGCCCTGGAGCTCGGCCGCACGCTCGCCCAGCGGCGCCGCCGCGAGGCCGAGCTGTCCGCCCTGTTCGACACGGCGGGGGACCTGGCGGCGCTCAGCGATCTCGACGCCGTGCTGCGCGCCATCGTCCATCGCGCCCGCACGCTCCTGGGCACCGACGTCGCCTACCTCACCCTCAACGACCCGGTCGCCAAGGACACGTTCATGAGCGTCACCGACGGCTCGGTGTCCGCGCGCTTCCAGCAGCTGCGGCTCGGCATGGGCGAGGGGCTCGGCGGCCTCGTCGCACAGACCGCCCGGCCCTACGCCTCCGCCGACTACCGCACCGACACCCGCTTCAAGCACACCGGGACCATCGACGCGGGCGTGGGGGAGGAGGGGCTGCGGGCCATCCTCGGCGTGCCGCTGCGCGTGGGCACCCGCGTCATCGGGGTGCTGTTCGCCGCCGACCGCACCCACCGCGACTTCCCGCCCGACGCCATCGCCCTGCTCTCCTCGCTCGCCGACCACGCCGCCGTCGCCATCGACGGCGCCCGCCTCCTCGACGAGACCCGCGCCGCGCTCGTCGAGCGGGGCGCGGCCAACGACACGGCCCGCGCCCACAGTGAGGCCCTGCGCCGCGCCGCCGACGCCCACGACCGGCTCACCCAACTCGTGCTGCGCGGCGGGGGAGTCGAGGACGTGGCGCGCGAGATCGCCGCGCTGCTCGGCGGCGGCCTGGCCCTGCATGACGCCGACGGCACCGAACTCGCCCGTACCAGGAGCGACAGCAGTACGAGTACGGGTACCGCTGCCGCTCCTGGTACTGATGCTGCCGCCACCGGTACCGACACGGTGCCGCCCAGCGCCGAGGGCATCGCCGCCTCGCGCCGCAGCGGGCAGGCCGTGCAGGCCGGGGACACCTGGGTGTACGCGATCCTCGCGGGGCCCGAGCTCCTCGGCAGCCTCGTCCTGACCGGGCGGCCCGCACTCACCGCCGCCGACCGACGGCTCTTCGAACGGGCCGGTCTGGTCGCGGCGTTGCTCCTGCTGCTGCGCCGCTCCGTCGCCGAGGCCGAGGACCGGGTGCGGGGCGACCTCCTCGACGACCTGCTCACCCCCGCGCCGCCCGGCACCTCCCGCGACAGCGGCAGCCTCGCCCTGCGCGCCCGCCGGCTCGGCGTCCACCTCGGGCGGCCCCACCTCGTCCTCGCTCTCGACTGCGACCCCGACGTGCGGCCCCGACTCGCCGCCGAGACCGCCCGCCGCGCCCGCGCACTCGGCGGCCTGGCCGGCACCCGCGACAGCCGCGTCGTGCTGCTCGCCCCGGCCCCCGAGGACCCGGGTGCCCTCGCCCGCGAGCTCGCCCACGACCTGGGCCGCAGCGTCGGCTGCCCGGTGACCGTGGGTTCGGCGGGCCCCGCGACGGACGCCGCGGGGCTTTCGGCGACGCACCGCGAGGCCCACCGCTGTCTGGACGCCCTGCACGCACTAGGCCGCACCGGGGACGGCGCGGGCCCCGAGGACCTGGGCTTCCTCGGCGTGCTCCTGGGGGACCGCACCGACGTCACGAGCTATGTGCGGCGGGTGCTCGGCCCGGTCCTCGACTACGACAGCCGGCGCGGCACCGACCTCATCCGCACCCTGGACGCCTACTACGCGCACGGCGCCAGCCTCGCCCAGGCCAAGGACGTCCTGCACGTCCACGTGAACACGGTGGTGCAGCGCCTGGACCGGGTCGCGCAGCTCCTCGGCTGCGACTGGAACCGACCGGAGCGCGCCCTGGAGATCCAACTCGCCCTGCGCCTGCACCGGTTGGGCCGCTGGTGACCGTATGCGGCGACAGGCCGCTCACCGGGTCGCCCGCGAGGCGGCTCACGGGTCCGCTCAGACCGTGAAGCGGTCCGGGTCCGCCGCCGCCCAGTCCGCGGCCCACGACGCGGGCGGGTCGGCCAGCAGCTGCCCCGGCTCCAGCCACTCGTAGAGCTCCGCGTACGACAGGACCTGGCCGGCCGCGCCGGTGCGGCGCAGCAGCAGGTGCGGGCGCAGCCCCTGCGGCCCTTCGAGGCCCATGGCCGCCATGATCTGCTGCGCGCTGCGCACCGTCGCGGCCTGGTAGCGGCGCACGCGCAGCGACTTGTCGGCGACGTCGAGGGCGCGGGCGCGCCGCGGGTCCTGGGTGGCGACGCCCACGGGGCAGGTGTTGGTGTGGCAGGACTGGGCCTGCACACAGCCGACGGCGAACATCATCGCGCGGGCGGCGTTGGTGAAGTCCGCGCCCTGGGTGAGGCGTTTGACGATGTCGGAGCCGGTGGCGACCTTGCCGCTCGCGCCGATCCGGATCCGCCCGCGCAGTCCGGTGCCGACCAGCGCGTTGTGCACGGTCATGAGGCCCTCGGTGAGCGGCGTGCCCAGGATGTCGGCGAACTCGAGGGGCGCCGCCCCGGTGCCGCCCTCCGCGCCGTCCACCACGACGAAGTCGGGGGTGACACCCTCGTCGAGCATCGCCTTGCACAGCGCGAGGACCTGCAGGCGCGCGCCCACGCACAGCTTGATGCCGACCGGCCTGCCGCCCGCGAGCTCGCGCAGGCGGGCGAGGAACAGGACGAGTTCGCGCGGGGTGGAGAAGACCTGGTGGTACGGGGGTGAGATCACCGCGCGGCCCTCGGGCACCCCGCGGACGGCGGCGATCTCGGCGTTCACCTTCGGCCCCGGCAGGACCCCGCCGATGCCCGGCTTGGCGCCCTGTGACAGCTTCAGGGACACGCACTTGACCTGGGGGTGGGCGGCGACCTTCGCCTCGAACTGCGCGGCGTCGAAGCCGCCTTCGTCGGTGCGGCAGCCGAAGTAGCCCGTGCCGAGCTCCCAGATGAGGTCGCCGCCGTGGCGCAGGTGGTACTCGGAGAGCCCGCCCTCCCCGGTGTCGTGCGCGAAACCGCCGAGCGCCGCGCCCTTGTTGAGGGCCAGGATCGCGTGGGCGGACAGCGCGCCGAAGCTCATCGCGGAGACGTTCAGGAGCGCCATGTCGTAGGGGCGGTCGCAGTCGGGGCCACCGACCCGCACGGTGGGCGGGTCCTCGGGGACGGGTCGGGGCGCGATGGAGGGGACGAGGTACTCGTATCCCCGCTCGTACAGATCGCGCTCGCTGCCGAAGGGCTCCTCCGCCTCGATGCCCTTGGCCCGCTGGTAGACGGTGGAGCGGACGTCCCGGTCGTAGGGGCGGCCGTCGTGGTTGCGCTCGATGAAGTACTGCTGGAGCTCGGGGCGGATGTCCTCCAGGAGGAAGCGGGCGTGCCCCAGGAGCGGGTAGTTGCGCAGGATCGAGTGGCGGCGCTGGAGCACGTCCCAGCAGCCGAGCGCCGCCAGGGCCAGGGCGGGGGCGGCCGCGATCCACCACCACGGCGACACGGCCAGGGCGAGGACCAGGGCCGCCGCCGCGAGGGGCAGCACGGCGGCGAAGGCCGCGTACCGGGCGTAGCGCCCGACGGAGGCGCTGCTCAGGACTGGGGCCGCTTGCCGTGGTTGGCCGCGTGCTTGCGGCGGGCCTTCTTCTTGCGGCGACGCTTCGAGGACATGGACGCTTCTCCTCTCCCACCAGGACTTTCCGGGCGCTCTAAGGTTTCGACCGGATTTATCCCATTCATCCTGGCATGAGGTCGCGCGACCGGCATGGGGGAGCGGGCTCGCTCAGGGGCGTTCCGGCACCAGCAGGCTCGCCGCGAAGCCGATGAAGGCGACGCCGCAGACCTGCTCCATGCGGCGCCGGAACGCGGGGCGGCGGATCCGCTCGCCGAGCGCGGCCGCGGCGCCCGACACCACCCAGTACCAGAGGGCGAGTTCCGCCACGTCGATCACGGTCAGGAGCATGGTCGCGCCGAAGACCGGCTCGCCACGCGGGATGAACTGCGGGATCAGGCTCATGTAGAAGATGCCCGCCTTGGGGTTCAGCAGATTGGTGCCGAGCCCGGCCCGGAAGGCGGCCGCACGCCCCGGCGCCCCCTTGGCCGTCGCGGGCCCCTCCGCCGCCGGGGCAGCGGCCGTCGCCTTTGCCTCTGCCTGCGCGCTGTCGCCCATCGCCGCCGCGAACGCCTTCCGGCTCCGCGCCTGCCACAGGGCCGAGCCGCCCAGCCACAGCAGATACGCGGCCCCGGCGACGCGCAGCGCGTCGTACGCCAGGTGGGAGGCGGTGAGCAGCGCGGTGATGCCGACCGCGGCGGCCACGCCCCAGGCGAAGCAGCCCGCGATGATACCGAGCGCCGCCGCGTGCCCCGCGGCTCTGCCCTGAGCGATGGCCGTGCGCAGGACGAGCATCGTGTCGAGGCCCGGAGTGACGTTGATGAGCGCGGCGACTCCGGCGAAGGCGAGGGCTGAGGTGAGCATGCCGGGATGCTAATTCCGGGGACCGGCGGGCGACATCGAATAAGCGGCGCACAAAAGGGGGCGGAGCGGGAGCCACCGCCCGGGCGGTGGCGCAGATCACGAGGGTACGGAGGCGCTGTTCCGCATATCGTGCGAGCGGCGCGCGACGAACCGAACGAGGGGGACCTCAGCATGCGAACGACCGAGCCGAGAGACGGCGCGCTGACCACGGACGAACTGGTGGAGGGCTGGCGCAAGGCCGGGGTCGCCGAGGGCATGGACCTGATCGTGCACTCGTCCCTGTCGAGCCTCGGCCACGTCGAGGGCGGCGCCGCCGCGGTCGTCGACAGCCTGCGCACCGCGCTCGGCCCCACCGGCACCCTCGTCACGCCCGCCTTCACCTGGCAGGTCGCCGACCCCGACCCCGGGCACGCGGGCGTCCCGGACGCCGAAGTGCGCGAGCGGCGTGCGGCGGTGCCGCTGTTCCACCCGGACCTGGAGACCACCGGCATGGGCGCCGTGCCCGAGCTGGTGCGCGCCCTGCCGGAGAGCCTGCGCAGCTCCCACCCGCAGGCGTCCGTGGCCGCCGTGGGCGCCCGGGCCGCGGAGATCGTGGCCCGCCAGACCCTGGGCTTCGCCATCGGCCGCACCTCGCCCTTCGGCGCCCTGCACGACCTCGACGGCCACATCCTGCTGGTCGGCGTCGGCCACGACCGCAACACCTTCCTCCACTACGCCGAGACGCTCACGCCCCGCCCCCGCCTCAAGGTCCGCCGCTTCCCGCTGTCCGTGCACGGCGAGCGGGTCTGGACCGAGACCCTCGACGTCGGCAACGACAACGGCCGCCACTTCCCCGCGGTGGGCCGCGCCTTCGAGGAGTGGGCGGGGATCGCGGAGGTCATGGTCGGGGCCGCGTCGTGCCGGCTGCTCCCGGTGCGTCCCCTGGTGGAGTTCGCGGTGCGCCGCCTCACCGAACTCCTCGCGGCCGACGCGGAGTTGAGCTAGGACACCGGTCCCGCGCCGTCCTGGCGGACGGCGTCCAGTGACGGGGCGATGACCGTGAAGGCCCGGTCGAGGAGCTCGGCCGGATCCGCGTCGCCGTCGCTGCCGCTCCACCGCTGGAGCACGGCGTCGAAGGCGGACAGGGCCATTCCGGCGGCGAGTTGGGGGTAGAGGTCGGCCTCCGCGTCGAGGCCGAGGCGGCGTGCGAGCTCCGCCGTCAGGTCGTCGCGCCACTGTGCCTGGCGCTCCAGGAACCGGGCGCGCAGCGCGGGCGTGCGCAGGATCAGCTGGACCACGGGCAGTGCGCGCTCGGAGTGGTCGGCGGCGCAGGCGGCGAGCGGCACCTGGACGGCGTGGCGGAGCGCCGCCGAGGGCGGCTCGGCGGCGGGCCGTGCGGCCAGCTCGGCGGGGATCCCCGTGCCCAGTTCGGCCAGGAACTGGACGACCACCTCTTCCTTGGACGCGAAGTACCGGAAGAACGTCCGCTTGGAGACCCCGGCGGCGGCCACGATCTCGTCGACGGTGACGACGTCGAAGCCCTTGAGCGCCATCAACTGCAGGGCCGCTTCGGTCAGTTCGTCCGAGACGAGCTGGCGCTTGCGCTGGGCGAGACTGCTCTGGGAGCGGCCGGTTTCGGGTCGTGGGGTCACGCCGTCATCGTACACGTCATGCCGTCTTCGGCACTCGTGGCCCTTCTTGACACCAAGTGCCACCGAGGGCAATCTGTGCCGCATGACGCAGCAGCAGCGCTGGACAGCCGAACAGATCCCGGACCAGAGCGGCCGGACCTTCCTGGTCACCGGGGCGAGCAGTGGCCTCGGACTCGCCACCACCAGGGAGCTCGCCCGCGCGGGCGGACACGTGGTCCTCGCGGTGCGCGACGAGGCGAAGGGCCGCCGGGCCGTCGCGACCCTCGCCGCCGAGCAGCCGGAGGCGCGCCTCGACACCCGTCTCGACGTGCGCCGCCTGGACCTCGCCGACCTCGAATCGATACGTGACTTCGCCGCCCAACTCCACACCGAACACGGCACGTTGGACGTGCTCATCAACAACGCGGGCGTGCTGGCCCCGCCCCGCACGCTGAGCCCGCAGGGCCACGAGCTGCAGTTCGCGACCAACCACCTGGGCCACTTCGCGCTCACCGGGCTGCTGCTCGACCTGCTCGCCGCCGGGCGCGATCCGCGCGTGGTCACGATCAGTTCCGTCAACCACCGGCAGGCCGCCCTCCGCTTCGACGACCTCGACGGCGAGCGCCGCTACAAGCCCATGGCCGCGTACAACCAGTCCAAGCTCGCCAACGCCGTCTTCGGCCAGGAGCTGCACCGGCGTCTCACCGCCGCGGGCAGCCCCGTGCGCAGCGTGCTCGCCCACCCCGGCTACACCGCGAGCAACCTCCAGCTGAACGGCCCGACCGGCCCGTGGCGGGTGCTCCTCGGCCGCATCGGCAACCCCCTGTTCGCCCAGCGCCCGGAGCGCGGCGCCCTGCCCCAGCTCTACGCGGCGACCGAACCGGGCGTACAGGGCGGGGAGTTCATCGGGCCCGACGGCCCGGCGGAACTGCGCGGCGCCCCCACTCGGGTGCGCCTCGCCCCGGCGGCGGCCGACGCGGAGAACGGCCGCCGCCTGTGGGAGGTCTCGGAACGGCGCACCGGGGTGCGGTACGGGTTCCCGACCCCCGTGTGAGCCCGCGCGCGTGCGCGCTCTAGCCGAGCGGGGTGTCCTGCGGAGCCACGATCCCGAACGCGTCCGCGAGGACGCGGCGCACCTCGTCGCCGTCGGCCAGCTCCCGCTCCTTGCGCGCGCCGGTGTCCGTGTCGGTCTCCACCAGGCTCCGCCCGGCGAGCGCCAAGTGCCGGTCGGCGAGCAGCCGTTGGGCGTGGAGGGTGGTGGCGAAGGGGGAGCGGGGGTTGGTCGCGATGTGCCAGTTGATGACCTCGAAGTCGGGCGCGAGGAACGGCTCGACGGTGAAGGCGTACTGGTCCTGCCAGCCGGGCCCCTCGGCCTCGATCGCGTACGCCTGCAGCACCCACTGCGGCAACGGCCCGCCGTCCGGCCGCCGGACGAGCCGGTGGCGGCGCGCACCGACGCGCACCTCCGCGTCCGCGACCAGTGGCATGGCCTCCACGATCGAGCCGATCGAGCCGAAGCCCACATCGGCGACGTAGGGCTGCTCCTCCCCGGGCACGTCGACGAGGAGCAGCATGTGCGTGCGCGGCCGTACCACCCCGCGCGCCCCGACCAGGACGCGCGCGGTCAGCCGGGTCACGCCGAAGCCGAGGGCCTCAAGTGCCGTGGCGAACAAGGTGTTGTGCTCGTAGCAGTAGCCGCCGCGCGCGCTCCGTACGAGCTTGGCCGTCAGGTCCGGGACGCTCAGGGACGGCGCCCGGCCGCGGACCGGATCGAGGTTCTCGAACGGGATGGCGTGCAGGTGGGCGCCGTTGAGGTCGCGCAGGGCGGCGGCGTCCGCGCGGCGTCCGCCGGGGCGGCCGATCCTGGCCAGGTAGGAGTCCAGGGCGAACTCGGCGGTGCTGCTGGGGTCGTGAGGGGGCATGGGGACGACCGTACACAGGCGTAATGAGCCACTTTTTCGGGAACTTGGGAATGTACGCCGTGCGATATTGCGCACACCGTACGGCATCCGTACGGTGTTCGACACAGCACGCTCCGTGCACGCTCACCCCCGAGCGACAGCGCGCCCCCACGCCGCCGACCAAGGAGCAGCGATGACGACCTTCCGTGACCGCGACGCCGCCGACGCCCCGCGCCTGTCCGTCCTCAAGGGGGAGGGCCGCACGCCGGAGCGGGACGACGCCGCCCCGACCGCGCGCCCCTCGCGGTGGCTGCGCGCCGTGCCGGAGGGGAATGAGGAGCAGGTGGCGGCCCGTGAAGAGGTGCGAACCGGGCGCGTGTGCCTCACATTCGATTACTGAGGGGCCTGTGCAGGGCCGGGTGCTGACGGACCGCTGAAAGGAACTGAGACCGCCCTCCCGGTTGCCGGGTACGGTCCGGTTACCGCGCAGCCCCTGCCCGAAAGGAGCTCTCGATGAGTGCCCTCGCGCTGTCGGTGCTGCTCTCCCTCGTCTCCGCCGTGGCCTACGCGGCGGGCGCCCTCCTCCAGGAGCAGGTGGCCGCGGCCAGTGCCGACCACGCGTACGCCCCGGTCCGCCGCCCGCGCTGGTGGATCGCCGTGGCGCTCAACGGGATCGGCGCCCTGCTGCACGTGACCGCGCTCGCCTGCGGGCCCCTCAGCCTGGTCCAGCCGCTCGGCGCCCTCACCATCGTCTTCGCCCTGCCGCTCGCCGCGCTCTTCCTGCGCCGCCCGGCCGGGGCCACCGCCTGGCGCGGTGCCGTCATGGCCACGGTGGGCCTCGCCGGGCTGCTCGCGCTGACCGGCGCCGCCGACTCCTCCGCGCTGCGCGGCGCCGACCGGATCGTGGTCGCGCTGGCCGCCTTCGCCGTCGTCACGGCCCTCACGGTGTGCGCCCGCGCCGCGCACCATCACCCCGTGGTGCGCGCCGCGCTCCTCGCGAGCGGCGCCGGGGTCGCCTTCGGCATGGCCTCCGTCTTCACCAAGAGCGTGGCCCTGGACTGGAGTTCAGCGGCGCTGCTCGGCCGGCTGCCCAGCCTCGCCGTCATCGCGGTGCTCGCCACCTGCGGGCTGCTCCTTTCGCAGGCGTCCTACCGCGGCGCCGGGCTCGCCGCGCCGCTCGCCGTGGTGACCGTCGTGAACCCGGTGGTCGCGGCCGTCGTCGGCCTCACCCTCTTCGGCGAGAGCTTCCGGTACGGGACGACGGGCACCCTCCTCGCCCTGGGCTGCGGCGTCGTCGCGGCGGGCGGCCTGATCCTGTTGACCACGGAGCGCATCGGCCGCACCGAGCCCGTGCGCACCGAGCCGCGCCCGGCCGTACCCGTCGAGGGGCCGCACCTCTCCGCGCTGCCGCGCCAGTCGCCCGTCGTGCGCCGCCACCCCGGCGCGGCGAGGGTCCGCGAGGAGAGCGGCGGGGCCCGGCGCGGAGCCGCCGACAACCCCTTCGTGTCCCGCTGATCGCTCGCATAGGCTGCATGAATGAGCATTCTGGATGACGCCCGCGCGGGCATGAACCCCGAGATCCGACCCCAGGACGACCTGTTCGGTCATGTGAACGGCCACTGGCTGGACACCGCCGTGATCCCCGAGGACCGCTCCAGCTGGGGCCCCTTCGTGGAGCTCGCCGACACCGCCGAGCAGCAGGTCAAGGAGATCATCCAGGAGCTGGCCGCGGACGCCTCGGGCCCGGACTCCGAGGACGCGCGCAAGATCGCCGCCCTGTACGCCTCCTTCATGGACGAGGAGCGCATCGCCGACCTCGGCCTCGCCCCGGTGGCGCCGCTCATCGAGGAGGTCGCCGGGCTGCGCGACCTGAAGGACCTGGCCGCCTTCCTCGGCCGGTTCGAGCGCGTCGGCGGCTCCGGCCTCTTCGGTACGTACATCGACACCGACGACCGCGACTCCGACCGCTACCTCTTCAACATCCTCCAGGGCGGCCTCGGCCTGCCCGACGAGTCGTACTACCGGGACGAGAAGTTCGCCGAGATCCGCGAGGCGTACGTCGGCTACCTCACCCAGCTCCTCACCCTCGCCGAGCACGCGGAGCCCGAGGCGGCCGCCCGCACGGTCCTCGCCCTCGACACGAAGCTCGCGTCCGGGCACTGGGAGCGCGCCGAGACCCGCGACGTGCAGAAGACCTACAACCTCACCACGCTCGACGAACTCACCGCCCTCGCCCCCGAGTTCGACTGGCACGGCTACGTCGAGGGCCTCGGCGGCACGGACGCGACGATCGCCGAGACCTGCGTCCGCCAGCCCTCCTACCTCGCCCACCTCTCGACGGTCCTCGCCGAGACCCCCGTCGAGCAGTGGCGGGACTGGACGCTCACCCGCGTCCTGCGGGCCTGCGCGCCCTACCTCACCGACGCGTTCGTGCAGAACAACTTCGAGTTCTACGGGCGCACCCTGAACGGCACGCCGGAGCTGCGCGCCCGCTGGAAGCGCGGGGTCCAGTTCGTCGAGGGCGCCATCGGCGAGGCCGTCGGCAAGGTGTACGTGGCCCGGCACTTCCCGCCGAGCTCCAAGGCGCTGATGGACGACCTGGTCGCCAACCTCCTGGAGGCGTACCGCCAGTCCATCGCCCGGCTCGACTGGATGACCGACGAGACGAAGGAGCGGGCGTACGAGAAGCTCGCCACCTTCCGCCCCAAGATCGGCTACCCCGACACCTTCCGGGACTACTCGGCCCTCCAGGTCGGCGCCGACGACCTGCTCGGCAACGCCCAGGCCGCGGCCGCCTTCGAGTCCGACCGGCAGCTCGCCAAGATCGGCGCCCCGGTCGACCGCGACGAGTGGTTCATGCTGCCGCAGACCGTCAACGCCTACTACAACCCGGGCACCAACGAGATCTGCTTCCCCGCGGGCATCCTGCAGAAGCCGTTCTTCGCGCCCGACGCCGACGCGGCCGAGAACTACGGCGGCATCGGCGCCGTCATCGGCCACGAGATCGGCCACGGCTTCGACGACCAGGGCGCGCAGTACGACGGCGCGGGCAACCTCAACGACTGGTGGACCGCCGCCGACAAGACCGCCTTCGAGGCCAAGTCCAAGGCCCTGGTCAAGCAGTACGACGCCTTCTCGCCGCGCAACCTCCCCGGCGAGTTCGTCAACGGCTCCCTCACTGTCGGCGAGAACATCGGCGACCTCGGCGGCCTGACCATCGGCCACACCGCCTACCTGATCTCCCTCGACGGCGCCCCGCTGCCCGAGAGCGACGGACTCACCGGCTCCCAGCGGCTCTTCCTCAACTGGGCCTACGTCTGGCGCACCAAGCGCCGCAAGGAGCAGGAGCAGCAGTACCTGACCATCGACCCGCACTCGCCGCCGGAGTTCCGCGCCAACATCGTGCGCAACCTCGACGAGTTCCACGAGGCGTTCGGCACCGCCGAGGGCGACGGGCTGTGGCTCGACCCGACGGAGCGCGTCCGCATCTGGTGAAGACGTGAGGGCCAACGGCCCGGTGTGAAAACTGAGTTGGCCCGCGCGGCACCCACGGATACCGTGATCGCCGCGCGGGCCACCGCGCTTTTCCCTACGCGCGAGGGGGCGGGGTACGCGACGTGAAGACGCATCGGCTCGGTGACACCACCGTGGAGGTCACCGAACTCGGCTTCGGCGGCGGCCCCTTGGGCGGGCTCTTCGCACCCCTGGACGACGCCACGGCGGCCGGGGCGCTCGCCGCCGCCTGGGACAGCGGCATCCGCACGTACGACACCTCACCGCACTACGGCATCGGCCACTCCGAGCGCCGCACCGGCGAGCTCCTGCGCACCAAGCGGCGCGCGGAGTTCACCCTCTCCACCAAGGTGGGCCGCCTGCTCGTCCCGCAGGACCCGCGGGGCCGCACCGACGAGGGCTTCGAGGTGCCCGCCACGCACCGCCGCGTCTGGGACTTCACCCGGGACGGCATCCGGCGCAGCGTCGAGGACTCGCTCACACGCATGGGCGTGGACCGCATCGACGTGCTCTACCTGCACGACGCGGAGCGGCACTTCGACGCCGCCCTGCGCGAGGGCTACCCCGCCCTCGCCGAGCTGCGCGCCGAGGGCCTGGTCGGGGCGGTCGGCGCCGGGATGTACGACACGGCGATGCTGACCACGCTCGTCCGGGAGACCGACGCCGACGTCGTGATGCTCTCCGGCCACTACACGCTGCTCGAACACGACGCCCTGGACACGCTGTTGCCCGCCTGCGCGGAGCGGGGCGTCTCCCTCGTCGCCGCCTCCGTCTTCAACTCCGGCCTCCTCGCCACGCCCCGGCCCGCCGAGGGCGCCTACTTCGACTACGTGCCCGCCTCGGCACAGCGGCTGCGCCGCGCGCACCGCGTCGCGGACGTGTGCGAGGCGCACGGGGTGACGCTGCCGCAGGCCGCGATGGCCTTTCCGCTGCGGCACCCCGTGGTCGCGGGCATCGTCGTCGGCATGCGCTCGGCGGACGAAGTCCTCGCGAACGTCGCCGCGTTCGAGGCGCACATCCCGGAGGGGCTCTGGGGAGATCTGCTGAGCGAGGGCCTCATCGACGAGCGGGCGGCGGCGGTCGGAGCCTGAGACGGGGGTGTACGGGGTCCGGCCTCACCGGGTCCATGCCGTACGGGGCTACGCCTTCCTCAGTTCGCTCACGAGCTCGAACGACCGCACCCGGTCGGCGACTTCGTAGACCGGCGTGACCATCATCAGCTCGTCGGCGCCCGTCGCCTCCGCGATCCGGTGCAGCGCAGCCTCCACCGACTCCGGTGTGCCCTTGGCCTGTTGGGCCCCGTACGCGGCGAGCGCCGCCTCGTCCTCGGGGCTGAAGACGTGCTCGGCCGCCGCGGCCGGGCTGGGGAAGGGCAGCTCGCCCTGCCGCTTGAGCAGCCCTGCCTTCACCACCTCCATGGGCCGGGACAGCTCGACGGCCCGCTCCTCGGTGTCCGCGCACACCGTCTCGACGCAGACGAGGACGCGGGGCTCCGCACCCCACCGCGACGGACGGAACGCGTCGCGGTAACGCCCCACCACCTCAAGGGTGTTGTCGGGCCGGATGTGATGGGCCACCGCGACCGGCAGGCCGAGCTCGCCCGCCAGCGTGCCGCCCGCGGCGCTCGACGCGAGCAGCCAGGGCTCGGGCAGCTCGCCGAAGCCGACCTCGACGAGGAAGTCCAGCGTGGCCGCGACGTCGCGGCGGTACTCCTCGTCCGTGGCGGGATCCGCGCCCCGGCGCAGCGCCCGCACCGTCTCCGCGTGGAAGGTGCCGGGCCCGCGCCCGATGCCGAGGTCGACACGGCCCGGGTGGAGGGCGGCGAGCGTCGTGAACTGCTCGGCCACCATCAGCGGGGCGTGGTTGGGCGCGAGCACCCCGCCCGAGCCGACCCGCAGTCCGGTCGTGGCGGAGCCGATGTGCGCGCTCAGGACGGCGGGCGGGAAGGCCCCGATGGAGGGGGAGCGGTGGTGCTCGGCGAACCACAGGCGGTGATAGCCGAGCCGGTCGAGCGCGAGGGCGGTCTCCTCGGCGTTGCGGAGGGCGGCGGAGGTCGGTGTCCCGGCCTCGACCATGGCGACTTCCAGGGCGGAGAGAGGCAGTTCGATCACCTGTCCACCATAAGCGGCCGTGCAGGAGCGGCCGTGACATTTGTACGGGCGAGACGGAGACATGCGGATCTGCCGGACCCGGGCCCGCCCCCCGACGATGAAGGGAGCGGCGACAAGGCCGAGGCGGACAGCGGAACCCGGAGGTGCGAGGCTCATGGAGACAGTGGTCACGGGGGACAGGACGGTGCCGGAGAGCGGCACGTACGACATCGACGCTGCGGCGTCGACGGTGCGGTTCCGGATGAGCGCGTTCTTCGGACTCCTCCCCGTGCGGGGCGACTTCGCCGTCGCGGGCGGCCGGATCACGGTCTCCGACTCGCTCCCGGCCTCGACGGTGGACGTCTCGCTCCGCGCGGACACCTTCGCGTCGGGGGTGGCGCGCCGCGACGCACACGTGAAGTCCGCGGACTACCTGGACGCGGCGACGTACCCCGACATCACCTTCACCAGCGGCGGCCTGAGCGTGCCGCCGGCCGGACTGGCCACGCTGCCCGGCGAGTTGACGGTGCGCGGCGTGACCCGCCCCGTCACGGTGACCGTCGACGCGGTGGACGTGACGGACGGACGCCTGACGGTCCGCGCCTCGGCCACCGTCGACCGCTACGCGTTCGGCGTGACCGCGGCGAAGGGCATGACCGGCCGCCGCCTGAAGATGCTCATCGCGGTGCGGGCGGATCTGCGCCCGGCCGGACGCGACCGTGCGCACACGGTCTAGTCGTTCGGCACCTCGGGCTCGGGCAGCCCTTGCCATGCCTGGACCGCCAGCAGCGCCACCGTGTCCTGCGACGTCCCCGGCTCCACGGCGATCTGGACCACGAGTCCGTCCGGCATCAGCGCGATCCGCGATTCCGTCCACGGCTCCTCGCTCCACTCGTCCGGCATGGCGACCCCCTCTCCACGGCGTCCGCATCGCTGGCGCGGTCGGCCGGCAGGCATCGGGTTCCCCACGGGGGAGGGGGTCATGCGTGGGCTCAGGGTGCGGAGCACCCCCCTGTGTGCGCGAAGATGCCGGGATGGACTACGAGTACTGGACCGAGATCCACGCGCGCGGCGGCATTCCCGCCGTGAAGAGCGCCCTGGAGGAGCTGACCGAGGCGGACGGTGCCGATCCGCAGCGCGTGGACGCCGCCGTCGAGGCGGCCCTGCAGGTCATCGCGGACGACACCGCCCGCCTCCAGGCGCGGGCCGACCAGGCGGAGGAGCGCCTGCGGCAGCTGCGCGAGGAGGCGGCGGAGGTGGAGCGCCAGGTCGAGGCGGGCCCTTCGCGGGAGGGCTAACTGCCCGGCGTGGCCTGGTCGTTGGTCGTCACCCGGACGTAGTCGACGACGAGCTGCTGCGGGAAGCTCGTGCTGCCGTCCGGGTCGCCGGGCCAGTAGCCG
Source organism: Streptomyces odontotermitis (assembly GCF_050510915.1). Taxonomy (NCBI): domain Bacteria; kingdom Bacillati; phylum Actinomycetota; class Actinomycetes; order Kitasatosporales; family Streptomycetaceae; genus Streptomyces; species Streptomyces odontotermitis. Next base: position 193,359 of record NZ_JBNJLS010000007.1, read on the forward strand.
CCCACGGCGAGGTTGAGGATCAGGAAGAACGGCTTGTTGAACACCCACTGCTTGCCGTTGACGTCGGCCGGGGTGCGGGTCTGGTAGACGTTCCCGTCCACGGACCACTTCACGGAGTCGGGGCTCCAGTCCACCGCGAAGGTGTGGAAGTCGTCGGCGAACTGCTGTCCGTTCGGGAGGGTGTAGGCGGCGCCGACGCCGCCTGAGCCGGAGTAGCCGGGGCCGTGCAGCGTGCCGTGCACCGTGCTCGGCTCGAAGCCGACGTTCTCCATGATGTCGACCTCGCCGCAGGCGGGCCAGCCCGCGCTGCCGATGTCGTCGCCGAGCATCCAGAAGGCGGGCCACATGCCCTGGCCGCGCGGTACCTTCATGCGCGCCTCGACATGGCCGTACGCGCGCGTGAACTTGCCCGCCGTGTTCAGGCGGGCCGAGGTGTACTCGCACCGCCCGTACCAGCACTGGTAGTTGCCCGGGTTCTCCTTGCGCGCCGTGATCACCAGGTTGCCCTGGCCGTCGAGGGCGGCGTTGTTGTTGCCCGGCGTGTAGTACTGCCGCTCGTGGTTGTTGACGTTGTCGCCGGTCTCGATCTGCCACTTGGAGCCGTCGACGGCGGCTCCGGCGGGCCCGTCGAAGTTGTCCGTGAAGGCGTCGGCCTTGGCGGCGGCGGGGACGGCGGCCGGGGCGGGGGCCGCGGTCGCGCCGCCGGGTATCGCGGTGAGGACGCCGGCGCAGGCGGCGAGGGCGAGCGCGCAGCGGGCCGCGCGGGAAGCGGAGGGCATGGTCATCACGTCACTTCGTGTGGGGGGCGTACGGTCGTGCGCATGACAATGTGGCGTCGAGACGTGAACGCTGAGAGCGCTCAACTCCCGCGCTTTCTTCAGTACTTGATTTAAGAGAGAGGGTGTGGCGCCGTCAAGGAGTTGGTGCGGACCAGGCGGGCCGCACGGCGATGTGACGGGAGAGCGGCCCGCGGACAAACGGGACATGAGCGGCTGTCGGCGCGACATCGCCGCAGGTGAGTGCGCCTTACATGCACCAGGGTCGTCTCCTCCCCCAGGAGGAGACGCCGCCTGTGGCCGTACATCAAACGCGGGCCCGGAGTCCAGCTTGGAGGCTGACTTTCTCCCCCGGAACAGTGGCGATTATGTAAGGGATTCTTGTTCGACCGCCCGCCGCGCACAGCCTGCGCCGGGCGGTCACGCCTGCCTGCCAATTCCCGACGGGGGTCCCTTTCGCCGTGGCTACGTTCCTCTACAAACTCGGCCGCCTCGCCTTCCGGCGACGCTGGTACGTCGCGCTGATATGGGTGGCGCTGCTCGTCGGGGTCGGCGCCGCCTCCTCGATGGCGCCCAAGCCGCCCGCCGACAGCTTCTCCATGCCCGGCACGGAGTCGCAGAAGGCGTTCGACCTGCTGGAGAAGAAGTTCCCCGCCGCCAGCGCCGACGGCGCCAGCGCGCGCGTCGTCATCCGCGCCCCCGAGGGCGAGAAGCTGACGGCCGCCGCCCAGAAGGCGGAGGTCGAGAAGCTGGTCGGCGCCCTCGGCAAGGGCCCGCAGGTCGCCTCGGTCGCGGACCCCTACAAGGCGGGCGCCGTCTCCAAGGACGGCTCCACGGCGTACGCGGCGGTGACCTACAAGGTCCCCGGCACGGAGCTGACCGACAAGGCGCACGACGCGCAGACCAAGGCCATCGGCGACACCCGCAAGGCGGGCTTCACCGTCGAGGCCGGTGGTGACGCCGTCGAGGCCGAGCAGGAGATGGGCGGCAGCGCCGAACTCATCGGCATCGCCGTCTCCGCGGTCGTCCTCCTCATCACCTTCGGCTCCCTGGTCGCCGCGGGCATGCCGCTGCTGACCGCCGTCATCGGCGTCGGCATCGGAGTCTCCGGCATCGCCGCCCTCGGCAGCACCTTGGAGCTCTCCAGCACGACCTCCACTCTCGCGACGATGATCGGCCTCGCCGTCGGCATCGACTACGCCCTCTTCATCGTCTCCCGCTACCGCGCGGAGATCGCCGAGGGCCGCGAACCGGAGGACGCCGCGGGCCGGGCCACCGGAACCGCGGGCTCCGCCGTGGTCTTCGCCGGTCTCACCGTGATCGTGGCCCTCTCCGGCCTCGCCATCGTCAACATCCCGATCCTCACCAAGATGGGCCTGGCCGCCGCCGGCACGGTCGCCGTCGCCGTCCTCATCGCGCTCACGATGATCCCCGCGCTGCTCGGCTTCGCGCGCCGCGTGGTGCTGCGCCGCAAGGACCGCAAGAAGACCGCGGCCGACTTCGCCGCGGCCGCGCAGGGCAAGCCCAAGCTCGGCACCCGCTGGGCCCGCTTCGTGCTGCGCCGCCCGCTGCCCGTCCTGCTCGTCGCGGTGTTCGGCCTCGGCGCCGTCGCCGTGCCCGCCACCAGCCTGGAGCTCGGCCTGCCCGACGAGGGCACCTCGGCGCCGGACAGCACGCAGCGCAAGGCGTACGACATGCTGTCCCAGTCGTTCGGCAAGGGCTTCAACGGCCCGCTCACCATCACAGTGGACGGCAAGGACGCCAAGGGCGCGGCCGACACCGTCGGCAAGGAGCTCAAGAAGGTCGACGGCGTCGTCGCCGTCGCCCCGCCGCAGACCAACAAGCCCGGCGACACCGCCATCTTCAGCGTCACCCCGAGCACTGGCCCGAGCGACCACAAGACCGAGGAACTGGTCAAGGAGATCCGCTCGACCGTCGGCGGCCTGGAGTCGAAGACCGGCGCCGAGATCCTGGTCACCGGCCAGACGGCCATGACCATCGACTTCTCGCAGACCCTGAACGACGCGCTCATCCCGTATCTGCTGCTCGTCGTGGGCCTGGCCTTCCTGCTCCTGATGCTGGTGTTCCGCTCGGTCCTGGTGCCCCTCAAGGCGGCGCTCGGCTTCCTGCTCTCGGTGGCCGCCGCGCTCGGCGCCGTCGTCGCGGTCTTCCAGTGGGGCTGGCTCGCCGACGTGTTCGGCGTGGAGCAGCCCGGCCCGATCATGAGCATGATGCCGATCTTCATGATCGGTGTGGTCTTCGGCCTGGCCATGGACTACGAGGTGTTCCTCGTGACGCGGATGCGCGAGGCGTACGTCCACGGGGCGCGCCCCGGCGAGGCCGTCGTCACCGGCTTCACGCACGGCGGCCGTGTCGTGGCCGCCGCCGCGATCATCATGACCAGCGTCTTCTCCGGCTTCATCATGGAGAACAACGACATGGTCAAGATGATGGGCTTCGGCCTCGCGATCGCCGTCCTCTTCGACGCCTTCGTGGTCCGCATGGCCATCGTCCCCGCGGTCCTCGCGCTGCTCGGCAAGAGCGCCTGGTGGCTGCCGCGCTGGCTGGACAAGGTCCTGCCGAACGTGGACGTCGAGGGCGAGAAGCTGCACCAGCAGCTCGGCGACAACGCGCGGCCCGGCAACGGCCCCGGCGAGGTGCCGGACGCCGACGGGGAGCGCGAGCTGCAGCCCGTCCGCTGACCCTGCATTGAATGAACGTCGGCCCGGTGACCTCAAGCTCAAGAGGTCACCGGGCCGACGTCGTTGCGGTCCGTTCATCCGTGGTTCTGTCCGCAATCGGTCAGCCCACGGATTTCGTACGCGCCGCGGGGCCAGACTGCCGCTGTCCGCCGGCCCCCGCGGCCACGCCTCGAGGCAGGGAGTTCCCCGTGATCACCGAAGTGAGTGCCGGGCTCGACCGGGACGTGTTCATGCCCGCCCGGTCCACCGCCGACGACGGCTTCGACCTCGAGGTGCAGCGTGCGGCGGGCCCGCTCGCGATGGCCGCCGTCACCGAGGTCTGCGACCGGTGCTGCGGCGCGCAGGGCCTCGAGGGCCACTGCTGCTGAGCGCCCCCGCGGGAAGCGGGCGGCTCCGCGCTACGCCTTCTGCGCGCCGTCGTAGACCTGCCAGGCCGCGTCCCGGAAGTACGCCCAGTACGCCGCGCCCCAGGAGCCGAAGTAGCTCGCGGTCTGCATCGCCTCGCCGTTGCTCTGGTAGTTCACGACGAACGGCCCGCCGCTCGCCCCGCCCGAGAGCCCGTTGCACGGGTTGATGCTGACCCCGCCCTGCTGTGCGTCGGACGGCATGCCCTCGCACCACACCGCGTAGTCCTTGTCGCCGGGGATGCCCAGGGCGTGCGCGTAGTTGTTGGTCGGCTGGTTGAAGCCGATGCCCGAGCTGCCGACCGTGTCCTGGACGTGCCCGCCGCCGTTGCCGCCCGTGCTCAGGACGATGAACGCGTTGTCGCCGCCGGGGCTCTTGTCGTCGACGCGCCAGCCCATGGAGCGCCAGTTCCACCAGCCCTGCGGGGCGTTGCCGCGGTCGTAGCCGGGCGCGAAGCGGAAGTTGGTGTACGTCTGGCCGGTGTCGATGTCCATGACGCAGTGCCGGGCCGTGGCGATGACGTCACGGTTGTTGCTGGTGACCACGTTGGCGGAGCAGATGTAGTCGCCCTTGCCGGGCACGGTGAACACCAGGCGGCCGAGGGTGCCCCACACGCTGGCCTGTGCGCCGACGGCGTTCTTCGGGGTGGTCGCCGGGAGGCGTCTGGGCTTGCCGGCCGGCTCCTTGGCGGCGGCGGAGGGGGCCGGTGCCGTGGCTAAGCCGGCCTTCGCGGACTTCGCCGCCTTCTTGGCCAGCTCGGTGGCGGGCTTGGCGTGCGCGAGGCGGCTCGGCGTCCAGTAGGCGTCGAGCTTCTCGGACGGGGTGTGGTTGGTGGCGGTGTCGACCACGTCGCTGCGCGGGGGCTGAACCGGACCGGGCTCGGCCGTCGCCTGGCCGACGGCGGCCAGGGCGAGCCCGGCCGCGCCCATGAGGGCAAGTGCTGTACGACGCACGGGAGTTCCCCTTCGTGGAGAGTGGGAGAAACAGGATCCCCGTGAGCATCAGGAGTGGCAATCAATGCGAGGTGAACGCCGGAGCGGCCAGACGTTGATCCCCGATCCCCCGATCCCCCGATCCCCCGATTCCCGGATTCCGCGATCCGCGATTCTCCGGCTTCCCCGATTCCGGGATTCTCCGACTTCGACGATTCCGGGATCCCGCGATGTCCCGTGCCGCTCACGCCTCCGGCAGCACCGCGTCCTTCGCCTTGTCCCCGGCGGGCAGCTGGTCCGCGTAGCCGCCCTCGGTCCACACCAGCTTCTTGAACTGCTCCGGCGTCAGCTGCCCCGGCCACGGCCGGCCGCCCGGACAGAACACGGTCGTGCAGCCGTAGCAGTAGCGCGCGGGCCGCCACACCCGCTCGGCGCGCTCCTCGCCCGCCCGCGCCGCCGCCCGGTCCCTGCCGCCGTCGCGCACCACCATGAGGGTCAGGGCGAAGGCGACGACGGCCAGGACGAGTCCGCCGACGATGTACAGCGGCTTGTCCTGCTCCTTGCCCATGTAGGCGAGGCCGCCGCCGATCATGAGGCTGATGACCGTGCCCTCGATGAAGTGCAGACAGCCGTCGCCGCCGGTGTCCGGAGCCATTTCCAGACGGGAGTTGAGCTTCTCGCGCAGCGCGCCCTTCCCGCCGCGCGCCTCCTCGACCGGCCGTGTCTCCTGACCCCCGCATCCGGGACATACGAGGTCAACCGGGCTGTCCGTCGCTTCCGTCGCCATGGTCGCGGACCCTATCGGACGCTTGTACGGGGCCAGTTGGGCACCCCCGCCCCACCCGGCCCGAATGGCCGATCCCTGAGGGCGTCCCTCCATATCGGTTGCGTGGCGCGGTCCGGGCCCGGAACTCTCGTGTCACGCTCGGCCCGTCCGCGCGACGCACCGCTGCGCACAACTCGTCCGTCCTGGAGGCACGTTGACCACGCCCGCCCCGTCCGGCCGTCCCGTCGAGTCCGATGATCCGTGTGCCGACACGTCCAGAGCCGGGCTCTCCCGGCGCCGGCTCCTCCAGGCCGGGGCCACGGTCGGCGCCGCGGCCGGGGTGACGGCCGCCACCGGCCCGCTCGCGGCCGCCGCGGCCGCCGCCGCGTCCGCGACTCCCGAGGCCCCCGCCCTGCCGCGCACCGCACAGGCGAGCGGCACGACCACCACCACGATCACGGTCACCGCCGCCACCAACGGCGCCGCCACCCTCGCGCCCACGCCCGACGGGCCCCTCGTCGCCGAGGTGCAGAACGTGCTGTGGTCCGTGCCCCGCGAGGGCGGCCGCGCCACCGCCCTCACCCCGCCCGGCCTCGAACCCACCCGCCCCGTGCTCTCCCGGGACGGGCGGCAACTCGCCGTCTGCGCCTACCGGGGCGGCGGCTTCCACCTCTGGACGCTCGCGCCCGACGGCACCGACCTCGTGCAGCGCACCGACGGGCCCTGGGACGACCGGGCTCCCGCCTGGTCACCGGACGGGCGCCGCCTCGCCTTCGCCTCCGAGCGCAGCGGGGATCCGGTCGGCGGCAGCCCGTACCGGATCTGGGTGCTCACCCTCGAAACCGGTCAACTCGCCCCGCTGACCGGCCTCGACGGGCAGGACGGGCCCCACCAGTCCGGCCCCTGGGAGGACTTCGACCCGGTGTGGTCCGCCGACGGGCGGCGCGTGCTCTTCGTGCGGGGCGCCGTCGTGAAGGGGCCGAACGGGCCCGCCCTCAAGGCCCGCACCCTCGCCTCCGTGGCCGCCGACGGCACCGGCCCGGTGCGCACCGAGTACCAGGAGAGCGCCGAGGCCGAGGTGATGACGCCCGCCGTCTCGCCGGACGGCCGCATCGCGCACCTGCGCACCACGCCGCAGCCCGCAGGGAGCTGCACGCTCGTCGTGGCCGGGAAGGCCGTCGCGGTCGGCGGCGACGTGGCGCCGGTGCCGCCGCGCTGGGTGGGGCGGGAGGAGCTTCTCCTCACCGTGGACGGCCAGTTCACCCTCGTACGGGCCGATGATCCCGGCGCCGCGCGGCGCATCCCCTTCAGCGCCGAGCTGCCCGTCACCCGGCCCCGGTACCGGATCAAGGAGTACGACCTCGACGGACACGCCGCGCGGCCGGTGCGCGGGGTGCACCTGCCCGCCCTCTCGCCGGACGGCCGCCGCGTCGCGTTCGCCGCCCTCAACTCCCTCTGGATCGCCGACGCCGACGGCAAGCGGCGGCCGCGCGCCCTCGTGCGCGCCCGCGCAAGCCGCTACCTCCTCGCGCCCGTCTGGACCCCCGACGGCACCGCCCTCCTGTACGCCGACGACCGCGACGGACTCCTCGCGATCCGCCGCCACGACCTCGACTCCGGCAAGGACACCGTGCTCGCGAGCGGCGGCCGGGTCTTCCCCGCGCTCTCCCCGGACGGGCGCCGCCTCGCCTGCCTCGACCTGGCCGGGAACCTCCTGGTGCGCGAGCTGGCCACCGGAGAGGAACGCACGCTCGCCGCGCCGCTGGGCGGCGGTGGCGTCCCGGGCCCGCCCAGCTGGTCGGCGGACGGCAGGCACCTCGCGCTCTGCGACCGCAACCGGCTCAACATGCGCTTCCGCGAGGGCTACAACCTCGTCCGCGTCGTCGACGCCGCCACCGGCACTGCGCGCCTGCACGCCCCCGCCCCGCACCTCTCGCTCGCCGACCGCTACGCCTCCGGTCCCGTATGGTCGCCCGACGGCCGCACCATGGCGTTCGTCTCCGAGTCGGCGCTGTGGCTGCTCCCCGTCCGCGCGGACGGCACCCCCGACGGCGAGCCGCGGATGCTCGCCGACGAGCCCGCCGACCACCCCTCCTGGTCGGGCGACTCCCGCACACTGCTCTACCAGTCGGCGGGCCGCCTGCGCCGCGTCGACGCCGAGGGCGGCGCACCCCGCACCGTCCCCGTGCGCCTCAGCTACCGCAGGCCCCGCACCGAGGAGACGGTCGTGCACGCGGGGCGGCTGTGGGACGGGACCGGGGAGCGGGTCCGCGAGGACGTGGACGTCGTCGTGCGGGACGGGCGCATCGCCGAGGTGGCCCCGCACCGCGCGGGACGCCCGGCGGCCCGCCGCGTCGACGCCTCCGGGCTGACCGTCCTGCCGGGCCTGTGGGACGCCCACACCCACCCCTGGCAGACCACCTACGGAGGGCGCCAGACCGCGACCCAGCTCGCCTACGGCATCACCACCGCCGTCTCGCTCGGCGGCTTCTCCTACGAACAGGCGCGCCTGCGCGAGGCGATCACCGCCGGAGCGCTCGCGGGCCCGCGCCTGCTGTCCACCGGCGAACTCCTCGACGGCGCCCGCGTCGCGTACAGCATGGGCCGCGCCCACCGCACCGAGGAGGGACTGCGCCGCTCCCTGGCCCGGGGTGCCGCGCTGGACTGGGACTTCGTCAAGACGTATGTGCGCGCGCCGGGTTGGGTGATGAAGGCGGCGGCCGACTTCGCGCACGAGCGGCTCGGCGTGCGCTCGGGCAGCCATCTGTGCACCCCCGGATCCCAGCTCGGCCAGGATCTGACGACCCATCTGCAGGCCACCCAGCGGCTGGAGTTCGGGCACGCCATCACCGCGAGCGGCCACGCGCAGCAGGACGTCGAGGAGATCTACACCGGCGGCAACGGCTTCCACCTCATCGCCACGCCCTTCGGCGCCCTCAGCCTCCTCGGCGCCGACCCCGCGCTCGCCCGGGACCCGCGCGTGACCCGGCTGCTGCCGCCCTGGGACGTCCAGTCCATCGAGCAGCGCGCGGGGACCCCGCCGACGCGCGACGAACTCGCCTGGCTGGACCGGGAGACCGCGATCTACCGGCGGATCCTGGCCGGGGGCGGCCTCATCGCCCTCGGCACGGACGCGCCCCTCGTCCCGCTCGGCCTCCACCTCCACCTGGCCCTGCGCGCCCTGCACCGCGCCGGACTCACCCCGGCCCAGACCCTGCGCACCGCCACGGCGCTGCCCGCCCGGGTGTTCGGCGCGGACCGCGACCTCGGCACGGTCGAGGAGGGCAGGCTCGCCGACCTCACCCTCGTCGACGGCGACCCCTTCACGGACTTCGACGCCCTGATCCGCACGGTGTCGGTGGTGCGGGGCGGCCAGGTCTTCCGACAGGACGACCTGGTGGGGGAGTTCCCCGAGTCCCCCGCCGCGCGCAAGGAAGCGGCGGCCGGAGGAGGGGCGGACGCGCGGCACTGGGCGGCCGTCGGCCGCCAGCTGCGCCGGGACAGCTGCTGCGACGGGGCGGTGGACTGACGGGCGGAGAGGGAGAACTCGGCGGGCTTACAAGAACTCGACGGGCTTACGCGCGGTCGCCCGGCGGCCGCCGACGCCGTTCAAGGACCTTCAGGGCCCGCTCGCCCCACCGGAGGTTCTCCCGCTCGAAGTCGATGCCGCGCAGCAGCGTGAGATAGGGGCCGATGCGCCGGGCGCTCTCGAAGAACTCGTCTTCGGAGCGCCCGCGCAGCATCCGGCCGCGCAGCCGCTCGTAGTGGTCCAGCTTGGCGGCCGCCCACTCCATCCGCTCGGTCACCGCCGCCCGCACGGCGTCCAGGTCGCCCACGTCGGCGCAGCGCACCTTGACCAGCAGCTCGTCGCGGACGGCGGTGGGCCGGGCGGACGGCTCGGCCGTGTACGCGCGCAGCGCCGCGCGGCCGGAATCGGTGAGGGAGAAGACGCGCTTGTTGGGGCGGCCCTCCTGCTCCACGGCGCGCGCGGCGACCAGGCCCTCGCCCTCCATGCGGTCCAGCTCCCGGTAGAGCTGCTGGGGCGTGGCCGTCCAGAAGTTGGCGACCGAGGCGTCGAACTGCTTGGCCAGGTCGTAGCCGGACGCCTCGCCGTCCAGGAGGGCCGCCATCACCGCGTTGCGCAGAGCCATTGCGCCATTAGACCAGCTCGGCCTAGGGTCCGGAGCACTGACCTAGTCAATTTGTTGTCTATGAAGTCTCTGAGAGGCGGGCCCATGCACTCCTTCCGCAAGGCGGTCGAGGCCAACGACCTGGACGCCGTGGAGGCGCTCCTTGCCGACGACGTCGTCTTCACCAGCCCGGTCGTCTTCAAGCCGTACCAGGGCAAGGCGATCACGGCCGCGGTCCTGCGGGCCGTCGTGCGCGTCTTCGAGGACTTCCACTACGTACGCGAGATCGGGAACCCGGACGGTCGCGACCACGCCTTCGTGTTCGCCGCGACCGTCGCGGGCAAGCAGATCCAGGGCTGCGACTTCCTGCACTTCGACGACGAGGGGAAGATCGACGACTTCACCGTCATGGTCCGCCCGCTCTCGGCGGCCCAGGCCCTCGCGCAGGAGATGGGCGCCCAGTTCGAGCGGATCGCGCAGGAGGCGGCCGGGAAGTAGCGGATGCCCGCGGCCGACTTCACCGCCGCCCGGCGCGCCCGCCTCTCGGCCCGCTTCCCCGGCGAGCGGCTCATCGTCCCCGCGGGCGAGCTGCGCGTGCGCACGGGGAGCTCTGGGCCGGCCGCCGCCCCGACCTGGCCGAGGCCGGGCGCATGACCGGGATCCGCTGTGCCCCGCTGCGCACCCTGCCCCTGTCCGGCCGCTTCTCTCCCGTCCAGCGCCAGGTGTACGAGCTCGTGCTCGCCGCCCAGGACGCGGGCATCGCGGCCCTGAAGCCGGGCGCCCGCTTCCGCGACCTCCACCGCTCCGCGATGCGTGTCATCGCCGAAGGGCTCGTGGAATGGGCGGTGTTGAGCGGCGCCGACGGCGACCTCCACCGCCGCTGCACCCGGCTGATGTCGGACGCCCTGCCGCGCGCGGCGGACGACGTCGAGGCGTGGATGGGGGCGCTGCTCGACGGCGTGTGACCGGGCCGTCCGAGGACCCACGTGCCCAAGTGCCCGTCCGGGCGAGCGTGTTGGAGGTCTTGGCAAGCCAAGTGCAATGTGAAATATTACTGACGTGCTCACGAGAGATTCCTCGGACGTGATCGTCGTCGGCGCCGGAGTGATCGGCGCCGCCTGTGCCTACTACGCGGCCAAGGCGGGCCTGTCCGTCACCGTGATCGACCGCGGCCCCGTCGCGGGCGGCACCACCGGCTCCGGCGAGGGCAACCTCCTGGTCTCCGACAAGCAGCCCGGTGCCGAGCTCGAACTCGCCCTGCTCTCCTGCCGGTTGTGGCGCGAGCTCGCCACCGTCCTGCCGCCGCGCATCGAGTACGAGGAGAAGGGCGGCCTCGTCGTCGCGGCCGACTACGGCAGCATGAGCGCCCTCTGCGACTTCGCCGCCGCCCAGCGCGCGGCGGGCGTCACCGCCGTCGAGGTGCCCGCCGACCGGCTCCGCGAGGCCGAGCCCCACCTCGCGCCCGACCTCGCGGGCGGCTTCCACTACCCGCAGGACGCCCAGGTCCAGCCCGCCCTCGCCGCCGCGCACCTGCTGCGCGCCGCCGGGCCGAGGGTGCGGCTGCGCCTGGGCAAGGAGGTCACCGGGCTGCTCACCGGGCCCGACGGGCGCATACGCGGGGTGCGCACCCCCGTCGGGGAGGTGCACGCGCCCGCCGTCGTCAACGCCGCGGGCACCTGGGGCGGCGAGCTCGCCCAACGCGCCGGCGTGGCCCTGCCGGTGCGGCCCCGCCGCGGCTTCGTCCTGGTCACCGAGCCGCTGCCCCGGCTCGTCCGGCACAAGGTCTACGCCGCCGACTATGTGAGCGACGTCGCCAGCGACTCCGCGGCGCTGCAGACCTCCGCCGTCGTCGAGGGCACCCCCGCGGGCCCCGTCCTCATCGGTGCGAGCCGTGAGCGCGTCGGCTTCGACCGCACGCTCTCCACGGCCGCGCTCAGCCGCCTCGCCGCGCAGGCCACCCGGCTCTTCCCCGCCCTCGTCCGGGTGCGGGCGCTGCGCACGTACGCCGGATTCCGCCCCTACCTGCCCGACCACCTGCCCGCGATCGGCCCCGACCCGCGTCTGCCCGGACTGCTGCACGCCTGTGGGCACGAGGGTGCGGGCATCGGGCTCGCCCCGGCGACCGGGCTGCTCATCGCGCGCTGGCTCACCGGGGCCGAACCGCCCCTGGACGCGGGCCCGTTCCGGCCTGAACGCTTCACCTCGGCCGCCTGAGAGCGGTGGCCGACCCCCCCACTGACTTCCCCCCGAGTGAAAGGAGGCCCCGCGGTGGCTGCCCGCACCCCCTCGGAGCCCTGCGGCGAACCCGTCCCGTTCACCTTCGACGGCCGCACCCTGACCGCCAGGCCCGGACAGTCGGTGGCCGCCGCGCTGTGGGCGGCGGGCATCCTCGCCTGGCGCACCACCCGCCACGGCGGCCACCCGCGCGGCGCCTTCTGCGGCATCGGCCACTGCCACGACTGCCTGGCCACCATCGACGGCCGCCCCAACCTGCGGGCCTGCCTGGTCCCCGTCCGGTCCGGCACCGTGGTCACCACCCAGGAAGGGCACGGTCATGGCACGCCCGGCGCGTGACGGGGGAGGGGGCATCGCCGACAGCCGCCCCGGCAGCCGTCCCGACAGCCGCGCCGACGGCCTGGCCGATGACCTCGCCGTCGACCTCGCGGTCATCGGCGCGGGCGCCGCCGGGCTCGCCGGGGCCGCCACTGCCGCCGAACTCGGCCTCACCGTCGCCCTGTTGGACTCCTCGCCCCGGCTCGGCGGCCAGTTCTACCGGCACCCGGACCCCGCCCTCGGACCGCCACGGCACAACTGGCCCGCCTTCGACGACCTGCTGCGGCGCGTACGGGACGCCGACGGCCTCCGGCACCTCGCCGGGCACCAGGTGTGGACCGTCACCCGGGACGCCGAGGACCGGCAGCGGAGCGTGCGCCGCCAGTGGAGCGTGCACGCGCTCGCCGGGACCGACGGCGACCCGGCGGCGGAGCGGCCGGTGCGGGTCAGGGCCCGCGCGGTGCTGCTCGCGACCGGGACGTACGAACGCCAACTCCCCTTCCCCGGCTGGACGCTGCCCGGCGTCGTGGGCGCCGGGGGAGCGCAGGCCATGCTCAAGTCCCACCTCGTCCTGCCCGGCAAGCGCGTCGTCGTGGCGGGCAGCGGGCCGCTCCTGCTGGCCGTGGCGGCCTCGCTCGCCGCCGCCGGGGCCCGCGTGCCGGCCCTCGTCGAGGCCACGGGCTACGAGCGCTACGCCCGCCACCCCCGCACCCTCGCCGCCAACCCCGACAAGCTCACCGAGTCCGCCGGCCATGCCGCCGCGCTGCTGCGCCACCGCATCCGCCCGTACCCGCGCAGCGCCGTCACCCAGGTGCACGGCACCGACCGCGTGGAGGCCGTCACCGTCAGCCGCCTCGACCGCGACTGGCGGCCCCGGCCCGGCACCCAACACCGCATCGCCTGCGACGCGTTGGCCGTCGGGTTCGGACTCGTCCCGCAGATCGAGCTCGCCACCCAGCTCGGCTGCGCCACCCGCCGCACCCCGGACGGCACCCACGCCCTGCTCCTGGACGCCCGCCAGCAGACCTCCGTGCCCGGCCTGTGGGCGGCGGGCGAGACCGGCGGCGTCGGCGGGGTCCGACTGGCCCGTACCGAAGGGGAGTTGGCGGCCCACGCCATCGCCGCCCGGCTGCGCGGCCGCCCCGCCCTCGCCACGGGCCCCCGGGTGCGCACGCTGCTGGCCCGCCGCACCCACATGCGGGCCTTCGCCGAGACCATGACCGCAGCCCACGCGCCCGGCCCCGGCTGGACCGACTGGCTCGACGACGCCACGGACGTCTGCCGCTGCGAAGAGGTCACCGCGGGCGGCGTCCGCGAAGCCGTCGCCGACCTCGGCGCCCGCGACGCGCGCACCGTGAAGCTGCTGACCCGGGCGGGCATGGGCTGGTGCCAGGGCCGTCTGTGCGGGGCGGCCGTCGCCTGCCTCAGCGCCCGGCAGGAGGTGGCTCCCTCCTCGCCCGAGCGCCGCCCCTTCGCCGTGCCCGTCCCGCTGGCGGCCCTCGCCGAGCTCCCGCAAGAGGCAGAGGGGGGAGGGGCGTTGAACGAAGAGAAAGGAGGGGGTTGAGCGAAGAGAGGCACCGTAAGCAGTAGTCCGCACCGACCTCCGCCCCCCCGCCACAGAAGGTCACCGCCCCCATCACAGAAGGACGGCCCCGCACATGAACGCTCCCCTCTGGACCGCCGACCGACCCTGGCGCGGCATCATGGTCGCCACCGCCCTGCCGCTGCGCGCGGACCTCTCGGTCGACCACGACGCCTACGCCACCCATGTGCGGTGGCTGCTCGACCACGGCTGCGACGGCGTCGTGCCCAACGGCTCGCTCGGCGAGTACCAGACGCTCACCGAGGCCGAACGCGCCCAAGTCGTGCGCACCGCCGTCGCCGCCGCCGGGGACGGCGCCCGGGTGATGCCGGGCGTCGCCGCGTACGGCAGCGCCGAGTCCCGCCGCTGGACCGAACAGGCGGCCGAGGCGGGCTGCGGCAGTGTCCTGCTGCTGCCGCCCAACGCCTACCGTGCCGACGAGGCGGCCGTCCGCGCCCACTACGCCGAGGTGGCCGCGGCCGGACTGCCCGTCGTCGCGTACAACAACCCCATCGACACGAAGGTCGACCTCACGCCCGCGCTCCTGGCCGGGCTCCACGACGAGGGCAGCATCGTGGCGGTCAAGGAGTTCAGCGGCGACGTGCGACGTGCGTACGAGCTGGCCGAACTCGCCCCGGAGCTGGACCTGTTGATCGGCGCCGACGACGTGCTCCTGGAGCTCGCCGTGGCGGGCGCCGTCGGCTGGGTCGCCGGCTACCCGAACGCCTTCCCCGACTCCTGCGCCGCCCTCTTCCGCGCCGCCGTCGCCGGGGACCTGGCCACCGCGCTGCCCCTGTACCGGGCCCTGCACCCGCTGCTGCGCTGGGACTCCAAGACCGAGTTCGTCCAGGCCATCAAGTTGTCCATGGACCTGACCGGCCGCCACGGCGGCCCCGTGCGGCCGCCCCGCACCCCGCTCGCGGCGGCCGCGGCGGACGCGGTGCGGGAGGCGACGGAGAAGGGCATCGCCGAGGGCCACCGCTGAGCGAGGACCGATCAGAGCGGACCGAGCACAGCGAACCGAGCACAGCGAACCGGGACAGACCGGATAGAGCGGACCGGACAGAGCTGACCGGACAGAAGGGACCCCCATGCGCACCCGCCACGTCTTCCACGCCGTCGACTCCCACACCGAGGGCATGCCCACGCGCGTCATCACCGGCGGCGTCGGCGTCATACCCGGCGCCACCATGGCCGAGCGCCGCGAGCACTTCATCGGCCGACTCGACCATCTCCGCACCCTGTTGATGTACGAGCCGCGCGGCCACGCCGCCATGAGCGGCGCCATCCTCCAGCCTCCGACCCGCCCGGACGCCGACTACGGCGTGCTCTACATCGAGGTCTCCGGGCTGCTCCCGATGTGCGGGCACGGCACGATCGGCGTGGCCACCGTCCTCGTCGAGACCGGCATGGTGCCCGTCGTCGAGCCGGTCACCACCGTGCGCCTCGACACCCCGGCGGGACTGGTCAGCGTCGACGTCCACGTGACGGACGGGGCGGCGAAGGCGGTGACCTTCACGAACGTGCCCGCGTTCTGCGTCGCCCTCGACCGCAAGATCGACGTGCCGGGCCTCGGCACCGTCACCTACGACCTGGCCTTCGGCGGCAACTTCTACGCCTTCGTCGAACTCGCCGCCCTGGGGCTGCCGTTCGACCGCGCCCACAAGGAGGAACTGCTCGCCGCGGGGCTCGCGGTCATGGACGCCGTGAACGCCGACCCCGACCACCGCCCCGTCCACCCCGAACAGCCCGCCATCGCCGGACTCAAACACGTCTACCTCGCGGCACCCGGCTCCGACGCCCACCGCTCCCGGCACGCGATGGCCATCCACCCCGGCTGGTTCGACCGCTCGCCCTGTGGCACCGGCACCAGCGCCCGCATGGCACAGCTGCACGCGCGCGGCCAACTGCCCCTGGACCGCGACTTCGTCAACGAGTCCTTCATCGGTACGGAGTTCACCGGCCGCCTCGTCGAGGAGACCACGGTCGGCGGCACTCCGGCGGTCGTCCCCACCATCACGGGCCGCGCCTGGATCACCGGCACCGCCCAGTACTTCCTCGACCCCGAAGACCCGTTCCCGCAAGGCTTCCTGGTCTAGGCTTCCCGGTCGGACAACGTGACATTGTACGGTGGGGCCCGGCGGCGGCACCATCGAAAGGGAACGTCATGGGCTACCTGAAGCGCAACCTGGGCATGCCCCGCGAACGGCTCCGCGACCAGGTCGCCCACGCGCTGCGTGCCGCCCTCATCTCCGGTGAACTCCGGCCGGGGCAGGTCTACTCGGCGCCCGGCCTCGCGGAGGACTTCGGCATCTCCGCGACGCCGGTGCGCGAGGCGATGCTGGACCTGGCCCGCGAGGGCCTCGTGGAACCCGTACGCAACAAGGGATTTCGCGTCACGGAGGTCGACGAGGGTGACCTCGACCAGTACACCGAGATCCGGCTGCTCATCGAAGTGCCCATGATCGGGCGGATCACGCGCGGTGCCGCCCGCGAGGACCTGGAGGCGCTGCGCCCGGTCGCCGAGGAGATCGTGCGCGCCGCCCGCGAGCACGACCTCATCGGCTACCTGGACGCGGACCGGCAGTTCCACCTCTCGCTGCTCGCGCTCGGCGGCAACGCCCGCCTCGTCGAGACGGTCGGCGACCTGCGCAAGCGCTCCCGCCTGTACGGCCTGACGGGCCTCGACGAACGCGACCAGCTCCTCCCGTCGGCCGAGGAGCACGTCGAACTCCTCGACCTGATGCTGGCAGGGGACGCGGAAGGTGCGGAGAAGTGCATCACCCGGCACCTGGGGCATGTGCGGTCGCTGTGGGCGGAGCCGGGCGATGAGTGAGGCGGGCAGGGCCGGTGAGGGCAGTGAGGCTGCTGAGGCCGGTGAGGCCACGGTCACCGAGGCGGGCGGGACACACACGCCCTGGCTCGACGCCCCGCTCGTGACGGCACGCCTCACGCTGCGCCCCGTCGAGGAGCCGGACGTCCCGGTGCTGATGCCCCTGTGGTCCCACCCCGACGTCCGCCGCTACCTCGGCGGCCCGGTCCCGCGCGAGGTGATCGAGGCCCGCCGCGCGCGGGCCGCGGGCGCACCCGGCGTGTTCAGCGTGGTCCGCACGGCGGACGGCGCGCCCCTCGGCCTGGTCACGGTGAGGCCGGACGGCCACGGCGGCCGTACGGAGGTCGGGTATCTCTTCCTGCCGGACCACTGGGGCCGGGGCTACGCCCGCGAGGCGGTGGCCGCCGCGGTGGACTGGGCGCTGACCGAGGGCCCGCCCCCGAACGTCCCCGGCGAGGTGGTCGCGGTCACCCAGGCGGCCAACGCGCGCTCGCGCACGTTGCTGGAGGTGCTGGGCGCCCAACTGGCGGAACGGTTCGTGGAGTTCGGGGCGCCGCAGGTGATGTACGTGTTCAAGGAGCCGGTGTCGCCTGCCGGTTGAACCCTCCTGCTCCACCCTTTACGGCGGTCTCCCCTTACGGCGGTCTCCCCTTCGCGCGAGGCGTGTGCTGGACTGTCCCGACATCATCCGTACCCGGCGATGGCGGTGAACGCGGTGGCTCTTGAGGGCGAGTACGACCCGAGCCCGGCGCAGTGGATTCGTGAACAGGTCGAGCTGTACGAGAGTTCGGGCGGCACGCAAGGGACGACGCTCTGGGACACGGGCCTGCCCGTCGTCATCGTCACGATGCGCGGCGCGAAGAGCGGCAGGATCCGCAAGATCCCGCTGATGCGGGTGGAGCACGAGGGGCGGTACGCGGCGGTGGCCTCCAAGGGCGGCTTCCCGCACCACCCGGTCTGGTACTTCAACCTCAAGGCCGGCCCGCGGGTGGACCTCCAGGACGGCCCCGAGCGGCGGGGCATGACGGCCCGTGAGATCACCGGGGACGAGCGGGCCGAGTGGTGGGCGCGCGCGGTCGCCGCGTATCCGCCGTACGCCGAGTACCAGGAGAAGACCGACCGCGTGATCCCCGTCTTCGTCCTGGAACCCGAGCAGCCGGCCTGACCGCCACCGGCGCGGTCTCGTGAGACGGGACGGCGCCCCTGCCTCAGCCGTCCCCGCGGACGAGGGCGTGCACATGCATGTCGTGCCAGCCGTCCGCATGGCGCGCCGCGCCCCGCCGAACGCCCTCCTCGGTGAAGCCCGCCTTGACCGCGACCCGGCACGAGGCCGGGTTCGCCGTCGAGTGCTCGATCTCCAACCGGTGGAACCCGGCGGTGTGCAGCGCCCAGTCGCACAGCGCCCGCACCGCGCGGGGACACACGCCACGGCCCCGCGCGGCCGGCGCCGTCCAGTACGCGACCTCGGCGACGCCGTCCGGCAGGGCGAACGACTTGAGGGAGGCCCGGCCCAGGAGCGTGCCGTGCCCGGCGTCGACGACGGCCCAGCTGGCGCCCGTCTCGTCCGGCCAGTGCCGCTGCCACTGAGCGATCCAGTCGCGCGCCTCGGCCACGGAGTCGGCACGCCGCACGTGCCAGCGCTGGATCTCGGGATCCTCGAAGACCGCGCACACGTCCTCGGCGTCGGAGACCCGCCAGGGCCGCAGGGAGAGCTCCGCGTCGACGGGCAGCAGGGGCTGGGGTGTTGAGGCGAGGGATCCGGCGGGTATCGCGGGGGTGGCGAGGGTCGGCATGGGGGCACTTTAGGCCGGGGTCGGCGGCTCTTGCCGCGTCGGGGGCCGCGGCACTTCGGCGCGCGCCCGGCTTCGCTCGAGCAGGGGAGGCCACATGCGTCCCCGAGGGGCGGGCCCTGCGGCGGGAGTGCGGGACAGGTGGAGTGGGGTGCAGGCGTGGTGCGACAGGGGGCGCGTGCGGGGTGTCGCTCGCACGAGGGGGCGCCGCGGACGTGGGGGGGGGCGCGGACGTGGTCCGCGGGCACGACCCAGGGCCTGTCCGGCGGATCCTGCCGCGGTCGCCTCGGCGTGGCCGTCGTTGAGCGACGCACGGCTCGGCTCGCATTCCTGTTCCTGCGACCGGTCCCGCCGGACAGGCCCTGGTGGGGACGGGGGTTCAGTCCTGTCCAACGCCGCGTCGGCCGGGATCGTTCCGCTCCCCGATGTGACCTACCTCCACCCCGGCGGGGGCTGTCGGCAGGCCCGGCGCCCGCGCATAATCATGCGGCCTGATCCGCCGGACAGACCCAGGCTCCCCAACGGCCCCCCGGCCGACAGAGAGAGGACCCCCGCCTTGCCCGTATCCGCGCACCCCGAGCCCTCCCTGACCGACGTCCCCGCGGCAGCGGCCGGCACCTGGACGCTCGGTGATCTCACCGTCAACCGCGTCGGGTTCGGCGCCATGCGGCTGACCGGGAGCGCGGCCTTCGACCTCGGTGTGCCGAGCGACCGCGAGCGCTCCCTGGCCGTGCTGCGCCGTCTCGTCGAGCTCGGCGTGAACCACATCGACACGGCGGCCTTCTACTTCTCCCGGCTGCGCTCCGCCAACGAGCTCATCAACACCGCGCTCGCCCCCTACCCGAAGGACCTCGTCGTCGTGACGAAGGTGGGGCCGGGCCGGGACCCGTCGGGGGAGTGGTTCGCGGCCCGGCCGGACCAGCTGCGCGGGCAGGTCGAGGAGAATCTGCGGCAGCTCGGCCGCGACCACCTCGACGTGGTGAATCTGCGCCGGATGAGCCAGGAGTCGATCGCCGAGCACTTCGGCGCGCTTGCCGAGCTGCGGGACGCGGGGCTCATCCGGCACCTGGGCGTCGCCAACGTCACGGCGGCCCACCTGGCCGAGGCCCGGGCCATCGCACCGGTCGTCTGCGTGCAGAACCAGTACGGCCTGGACAGCCGTGAGCACGATGCCGTGCTGCGCCTGTGCGGCGCGGAGGGCATCGCTTTCGTTCCCTACTACTCCATCGCCGGGCCGGGGAAGGAAGCGGGCGCCGACGCCCGGGGCGGCGAGCAGGACCGCGTGCTCGCCGTCGCCGCCGCGCGCGGGATCTCGCCGACCCAGGTCCGCCTCGCCTGGACCCTCCGGCAGGGCCCGCACGTCCTGGCCATCCCGGGCACCGGCAACCCCGCCCACCTGGAGGAGAACGTGGCCGCCGGTGCCGTGCGCCTGACGGACGAGGAGCTGCGGGCCCTGACCGGCTGAACACCCGTGCGGGAGTGGTCAGTTCACAGCGGCCGTCGCGAAGGCGAGCGAGCGGGTGAAGATCTCCTCCACCTGGGGCTCGGGCAGCCGGTGCCAGCCGTGGTCGGCGCCCGGCACCGGCCACAGCTCGGCCCGCGCCCCGGCCTTGTCGAGCGCGGCGGCGAGGGCCTCGCTGTGGCTGAGGTGCACCATCGTGTCCGCCTCGCCGTGGACGAGCAGGAACGGCGGGGCATCCGCGGAGACCTGGGCGAGCGGGCTGGCCGCGCGGGCGAGGTCCGGGACCGCCGCGGGCGCCGCGCCGAGCAACTGGGCCTCGGGAAGAAGGGCGTTGTGGGGGTCGAAGCCGCCGCGCGCGGTGGTGAGGTCACTGGGCCCGTACCAGACGACGGCTCCGCGTACGTGCGGGGCGACGCCGGCCTCCTCCGCTCCGCCCGCTCCCTCGGCGCGGGGCCCGGTCAGGGCGAGCAGCGAGGCGAGGTGGCCGCCCGCGGACTCGCCCCACACCACGGTGCGCGCCGTGTCGAGCCCGAGTTCGGCGGCGCGCAGCGTCAGCCAGCGCAGGGCCGTGCGCAGGTCGTCGAGCGGGGCGGGGAAGACGGCCTCGCCGGTGAGCCGGTAGTCGACGCTCGCCACGGCGAAGCCCGCCGCCGCGATCCGCGCGAACGGCCCCGGCGTCCAGCCGCGCGTGCGCAGCCCCATGTCCTCGCGCCGCCCGCGCCGCCAGGCGCCCCCGTGCACGTAGAGGACGAGGGGCGGCCGCTCACCGGGGCCGGACTCCGGCAGCCACAGGTCGAGTTCGAGTGGCCGGGCGCCCTCGATCTCCCCGTACGGGATGCCGCGCAGCAGACGGACGCCGTCCCCGGCCGGGGCGGCGGGCGGCAGCGGGGCGACGTCCGGGTGCGGGACCGGGAGCAGTTCCCATACGGGGCGTTCGGTGGCTGTCATCGGAGCGGGGTCCTCCACTCGTGGTCGGGCAGGAAGGTGACGTCGAACTGCCGGGCGGCGTCGCCGAATCGCTGGGCTTCGGGGACGACAGGCCGCTGCGGCAGGCCGAGTTGCTCGGTGGGCGCACCCAGTGTCTCGAAGAACCTCTCGAAGGTGCCGCCGGGTCCCGCGCCGCCCGGTCCCGCGGCGACGCCGACGATCTGGGTGTGGTGCCGCTCCATGCGGTAGGCGTGGCGGCAGTTCTTGGGCACGAAGCCGAAGTCGCCGGGCGTGAGCAGCTTCTCCTGCTGCTCGCCCCCGGCGTCCTCGACGAACAGGCGGACGGCGCCCTGGGTGACGTAGAAGACCTCGTGGGTGTCGGTGTGGAGATGGGCGGGGATGAGGTCGCCCCGGGGCCCTTCCACGGTGAAGAAGTTGAAGCTGTTCTCGGTCTGCTCGCCGCCCGCGTAGATGGTGATCAGGTCGCCGAACAGATGGGCGCGGTCGCCCTCACCCTTCTCGACGAAGTAGGGCTTGCCCGGTTCGGGGGGTATGCGCGACGCCCGCCGGTGGCGGGTGGCGTACTCGATGGTCATGCGGTGACTCCCTGGTCCGGCCCCGGAGTTGGGCCCCGGGATCCCTGAATGTCAGGTAGCCTGACATCTATGTCCGTGCCCCGCAACCTGCCCCAACTCCTCGGCGACGCCCGCCGCTGGTTCGACGAGAGCCTCCTCGCGGCCATGGCTGCGGCGGGGGCGACGCCGGTGTCCCCGACCCAGGTCCAGCTCTTCGCGGTCCTCGACGAGCGCGGCACGACGGTCGCGGAACTGGCCCGCCGCATGGGCGTCACCCGCCAGACCGCCCACCAGGCGGTGCACGGCCTGGTGGACGCGGGCCTGCTCGAACAGATCCCGGACCCCGCCTCCGCCCGGCAGCGCCTGATCCGCCGCACTCCGGAGGGCGAACGGGCCCACCACCAGGCCGAGTCGACGCTCAGGGAGCTGGAGGAGCAACTCGCCGACCGCATCGGCCACGACACGGTGGCGGCACTGCGGGCGGCCCTGGAATCCCTCACGCAGGAGGTACGAGGCGCGTGCTGAAACGCGGTGAACGAGTCGTCGGTACGGTCGTCGGCTCGGCGGTCGGGGACGCGCTGGGCGCTCCCTTCGAGTTCGGTCCGGAGGGCGCGTACTCCGCCCGCTTCCCGCGTACGTCCGAGGGCGGCGAGATGTGCGGAGGCGGCGGCTGGGACCCGGGCGAGGCCACGGACGACACGCAGATGGCCGTGCTGGTCGGCGAGTCCCTGCTGGAGCGGGGCGGCCTCGACCTGCCCGACATCTTCGCGCGCTTCCAGCGGTGGGCGGCGAGCGAGCCCAAGGACATCGGGCTGCAGACCGAGTCCGTCCTGACCAGCGGCGACCCCTGGGACCGGGCCGCTGCGCTGCACTTCCAGATCAGCCAACGGGCGGCAGGCAACGGCTCGTTGATGCGGGCGTCGACGTCCGCCGTCCACTTCGCCAACACGGGCCGGACGGCCACGATGGACGCCGCCCGGCGCATCGCCGCGCTCACCCACGGCGACCGCGC
Organism: Streptomyces odontotermitis; assembly: GCF_050510915.1. NCBI lineage: Bacteria > Bacillati > Actinomycetota > Actinomycetes > Kitasatosporales > Streptomycetaceae > Streptomyces > Streptomyces odontotermitis. The sequence continues at coordinate 215,804 of NZ_JBNJLS010000007.1, forward strand.
CGCCTGGGAGGGCACCGCCCTGTTTCACGAACTCGTCCGAGTGGCCCTGGAGGGCACCGACCCGCTGCACGCGCTGCCGGACGCCCTCGCACACGTCCACCCCGACCACCGCGAGCGCTACGCCACGGTCCTGGCCCCCGGCTGGCACCCCGACGACGCCACCGAGTTCAACGGCGCCGTCTGGCCGTGCCTGGGCACGGCGGTGTGGGCGCTGCGCACCACCGGGGACTACGCGGACGCGGTGCGCGCGGCGATCGACGCCGGGGGCGACACGGACACCGTCGCGGCGGTCACCGGGGGGCTGGCCGGTGCCTGGTACGGCGCCGACGCGATCCCGGTCCGCTGGACGGAGGCGTTGCACGTGCCGCTGCCCGGGTTCGGTGAACGGGTGCTGCGGGTGGGCGAGTTGCGGGAGCTGGCCGACCGTCTCGGGGGATGAGTCCGTACCGCGCTGGTTGTACGGCCCCGCCCTGATGCCTCAGAGGTTTACCCCCGAGTGGATCTCAGGTCGGAGGACAGCCAGGAGGAGGGGCATCTAGGTTCGACGCGTCCGACCGCCTATCTGAAGGAGTGTCGTCACATGTCACCTGTCGCCCTGGAAGCCGCCGAAGCCACCGAAGCCGTCGAAGGCATCGAAGGCATCGAAGGCATCGAGGATGTCTTCGACCTGGACGTGGAGATAGAGCTGAGCTCCGCCGAACCCGACGCGGCCTTTCCGACCATCGGCTGTACGGGCAGCTGCCAGACGGTCATCAATCCCCTTACCTGCGTCAGCTGTTGAGGCCCGACAGCCGTTGAGACCGCGAACCGTTGATGACGCCGGTGTCGGCTGATCCGGCACCGTCTCGGGGGGCCCGCGCCGCCGGGCCCTTCGAGGCGGTGCACGCGGCCCTGTTGCGCTCCCCGCTCCGTCCCCTCGAACCGCCACGCTGGCTGACGGCGGCCACGTCCCCCGTCGAACTGCTCGAAGGCGCGGCCTCGGACGCGCTGTTCATGGACGCCCTGCGCGTCGCCAGCCCCTCCCTCGCGCGTCTCGTCGGCCTCGGCCTGACACCCGGGAAGCTCGCCGCGCGCCCGGCGGGCCAGGTGCGCAAGGCAGCCGTGTCGGTGGCGCGTTACGAGTGCCGACTGCGCACCCGCAGCACCCCCTTCGGGCTGTTCGCGGGCGTGGCCCCGGTGCGGGCCGGCGCTTCGGCGAAGGTGCAGTGGCGCTCGGAGCCGGTCAGCCGCACCCAGGCCGACCTGGACTGGCTGGCCGGTCTCGTACGTCGCTGGGAGAGCGAACCGGAGATCCTCGCCCATCTCGTGCTGCGCAGACACGCGGGCCTGGTGACGCGCGGGCGGCGCCTCGCGGTGCTCGCACCCTCGCATGTGGCCCCGGAACAGGGCGGTCGCCCTCGCGACGACGTGTCGATCCGCTGCACGGCGGCCGTCCGGGCCGCGCTGGACAGCGTGGGCGACGGCGAGGGCGAGGGCGTGGGCGTGGTCGCGGGCGATGTCGTGCGCGACCTGGAGCGGCGCTTCCCCGGCGCCCCCGCGGGTGCGGCGCTGCGGGTGGTGCGGACCCTGGTGGAACAGGAGTTCCTGCTGTCGGAGCTGCGCCCCGCGCTGGACGGCTCCGATGCCTCGGCGTGGACCGTCGAGGTACTCGACCGCCTCGTACGGCGCGGCTGCGCGGCGGCCCGGGCGCCGCTGGCCGCCCTCCGGCGGTTCGACGCCGCCCGGGCGCGCCATGACGCGACGCCGCTGGGGGAGCGGCGCGACAGCATGAAGCAACTGGCTGCTGGTGCGGCTGAGTTGGGCGGCAATGGGGAGGGCGCCGTCCATGTCGACCTCTCGCTCGGCGCGGACGTCCGCCTGCCCGTCGACGTCTTCGACGAGGCGGCGCGCGCCGCCGGCGTGCTGTGGCGTATGGCCCCGCCCCTGCCGGGCGCGTCACAACTGGCCGCCTACCACGCGGAGTTCCTGGAGCGATACGGCGTCGACCGCGTCGTACCGCTGCCCGAGCTCCTCGACGACGTACGAGGGCTCGGCGCGCCCGCCGGGTACACCTGGCCCCGGCACTCGGCCCACCGTTCCCCCTTGGCAGCCCCCGCCGCTCCCGAGAGGCCCGCGTTCGCGGCTCCGTCGCCGTACGGCCGTCTCCTGAGCCGCGGCGTGGCGGAGGCGCTCCGTGACGGTGCGCGCGAAGTGGTCCTGGACGACGAGACGGTGGCACGGCTCGCGCCCGACCCCGTCGACCTTCAACAGGTCCCGGAATCCTGCGAGTTCTACTTTCAACTGCTCGCCCGCTCCGAGGCCGCGCTGTCCGGCGGGGAGTTCCTGCTCGCGGCCGGGCCCTGGCCGGGGCCGTTGGAGGCGGGGGCGAGCATGGGCCGGTTCGCGGGGCTCCTGGGCTCGCTCCCGGACGAGGCCGTCGCCGCGTGCCTGCCGGACGCCGACACCACCGGCAGCCACGGCGAGCTGCCCCTCACCCTCGCCTACCAACCCCGCCTGAGCCGGGCCCGCAACGTCGCCAACTGCCCTGCCACCGCCCCGTATCGGCTCTCCTTGGGCGTGCCACCCGTGGCGGGAGAACGCGAGGTCGGCCTCGACGACCTGGCCGTCGGCGCCGAGCCCGACCGCCTGTACGTGGTGCATCTGCCGACGGGCCGCCGGGTGCGCCCGCGCGCCCACCACGCGCTCGACGCACAGGGACAGGCCCCCAACGCGGCGCGGCTCCTCCTGGACATCGGCCGATTCGGGCAGCGCTTCCCGCGCCCGTGGGAGTGGGGCCCGCTCGGCGATCTGCCGTACCTGCCACGAGTGCGGTACGGCAGGTCGGTCCTCGCCGCGGCGCGCTGGCGCCTGGACGAGCTGGGCGAGCGGGCGACGAGCGGCGCCACGGAGCCGGGCAGGGACGGGAGCAGAGGGCAGGGCCGGGACGCGGAGCAGGAGTGGCGGGAGGCCGTCGCGGCGTGGCGCCGCCGGTGGTCGGTCCCCCGGCACGTGGTCGTGGGCCAGTTCGACCGGCGGCTCCGGCTCGACCTGGAGTGCCGCTGGCACTTGGACGTGCTGCGCGACCTGGCCGCGAAGCAGCCCGACTTGGTGGCGGAGGAGGTGCCCGGCGGCGCCGAACAGGAGGACGGCTGGCTGCGGGACGGCACCGGCTCGCACCACGTGGCGGAACTCGTCGTACCGTTCCGCAGGGCGGAACTCGTGCGCGCCCGCTCCGCCCCTGACGTGCCGACCGCCCCGGCGCCGCACCATGCCCTGGCGCCCCACGGTGCTCCGGGAGCCCACGGCCCGGTGCCCCACCTCGCTCCGGCGGCCCGCGGAGCTCTGGCGGCTCACGACGCTCCAGTGGCCCACCACGCCCCGGTGCCCCACCACGCCCCCCACCAGCGGCTCAGCCTGCCCGGCGAGGAGTGGCTGTACGCCAAGCTCCATCTGCCCGCCCGCGCCATCGACTCCTTCCTGTGCGAGCGCCTCGCCCCCTTCCTCGGCGGCCTGGCAGACGCGGAACGCGGCGCCGTGGACCGCTGGTTCTTCATCCGCTACCACGACGGGGCCGACCATCTGCGACTCCGCTTCCACGGATCGCCCAACGCCCTTTGGGGCCGCTTCTTCCCGCGCCTGCGGGACGCCGTGCGGCGGTGGACGGACGAGGGGGTGACCGGCCGGTTCGTCCTCGACACGTACGACCCTGAGTGGGAGCGCTACGGCGGCCCGTGCGCACAGGAGGCGGCAGAACGCTACTTCTGCGCGGACAGCGAGGCTGCCCTGGTCCTGCTCGCGGCCGCCCGGAGCGGGAGGCCCGGCCTGGACACCACCGCGGTCGCGGCGATCGCCCTCGCGTCCCTGGCGCAGGGCATCGGGCGGCTGCCGCCCGGCGGCCAGGGGGAGACGGGGAGGTACGGCGGCGCCGGCACCGTGGCGGCGGCCTGGTTGTCCGGGATGGCCTCCGCACGCGACGTACCGGACGACTTCCGCGAACGTCGCGCCGACTGGCTGCGGTTGATAGACCCCGGGGGCGGCTGGCCGGGGCTGCGCCGGAACGCCGAGGGCCGCGCCGTCCTCGCGGCACTCACCGACCGCACCGCGGCCCTGCGTACGTACGTGGACCAACTCGGCCCCGTTGCCGCAGACGCTGCACACGCCGCAGACGCCGCGGCCGCTGCCACGCTCCACCAGGTCGTGCCGAGCCTCGCGCACCTGACCTGCAACCGGCTCCTCGGCACCGACCGGGACGCCGAACGCCGGGCCCTCGCGGTGGCGCGCGCCTGCGTGGTGGCCCATGCCGACCGCCAACGGCACGGGAAGAAGGACATGTCCGAGAAGGAGAAGAGGTGTTGAGGAGTTGAGGTCCACGAGCACGGTGGAATCGGCGATCGAGGAGGTGGCCCGCACGCTCGCCGACCCCCGGCACGTGGCGCACCGCGGCGTCGACGCCACAGGAGCCCCCGCGGCCCGGGCCGACAGCCTGGAGGGGAACGCCGGGGTGGCGCTGTTCTTCGCGGAGCTCGCCCGACGTGACCGGGCCTGGCTGCGCACGGCCCACGCCCACGTCTCGGTGGCGGCGCAGGCACTCACGGACACATCCCCCTCGGTGGGCCTGCACATGGGGCCCGCCGCCGTGCTGGCCGCCGTCCAGGCGTGCGCCCCGCACGGCGGGCACTATCCGACGCTGCGCCGCCGGCTCGTGACGTACCTGGCTGACGAGCAGCGGGGCCGGGTCGCGGCGGAGCGGGCGGCGGGGGCGGCGCGCGGCGGAGGGGTGCGCTGGGCCGGGTACGACGCCATCGCCGGACTGTCGGGGACCGGCCGGCTGCTGCTCAGCGCCTGCCTCGAGGGCGGGGCCGAAGAGCGCGCGGCGAGCGGCCCCGCGCTGCGCGACACCCTCACGTACCTCACCGGGCTGTCCCGGCCGGTCTCCGCGCACGGCAGAGAGGTGCCGGGCTGGTGGGTGCCGGAGCCGCTCCTGGTGATGGACTTCGACCGGGAGCGGTACCCGCGTGGCGAGTTCAACGTCGGTATGGCGCACGGGATCTCCGGCCCACTGACCCTGCTCGGGCTGTGCGCGCAGCACGGCATACGGGTCCCCGGCCAGGACGACGCGCTCCAGCGCATCGGAGGCTGGCTCGCGAACCGTACGCGGACCGACCCCGCCGGGCCGCACTGGCCCGCACGCATCGCCTTTGACGAGGAGGTGGGCCATGACCGTGGTGACGACGGCGGGCGCGGTCACGGTGATGGTGGCGCAGGCATGGGTTGGGGCGAAGGCGTTGGAGGCCGCGGAGGGAGAGGTGAGGGCAGGGTCAGGAGTGGTGGTGACGAAGGGGGAGGTGGAGGCCGTGGCGACGGCGGAGGCAACGGCCGTGGGCCTGACGCCGGCGAAGGCAGCGGCGACCGCGGCCGCGACGGCGCAGGCGTCGAGCGGCCGAGCTGGTGCTACGGCACCCCGGGCATCGCCGCCGCCCTGTACCTGGCGGGCCAGGTCAGTGACGAACCCGGCTGGCAGCTCCTGGCCCGCACCGCGCTGCACGCCCTGCCGCACCGGCACGACCTGAGCGACCCCCGCCACCCTCACCGCCCTCACCGCCCTCATCACCCCAGCCATCCCCTCCACCCCACAGGCGACCCGCTGCCGAGCCCCATCGTCTGTCACGGCCAGGCGGGCCTGCTCCAGGCGGCCTGGCGCCTCGGCCGGGCAACCGGGGATGCCTCCCTGCTCGGTCAGGCGGCCACGGCGGGCCGACGCATCCTCGAACTCGCGGACCCGGACGCGCCGTTCGGCTTTCCCTCCGCGCCGCAGCCCGTCCCCGGCATCCTTCAGGGCGCCGCCGGGATCGGCGCGGCCCTGCTGTCCCTCGTCCCGAACACGTCGGACCCGTACTGGGACCGTGTACTGCTGCTGTCCTGACGGCTCCCGGCCCCGGCCCCCGGCTCTCCAACCCCCGGCCCCCGACCCCCGGTCCCGCCACGCGCCGTCCCGCACCCCCCTGCCCCGCCCCGCGCAGGCGTCTCACTCGGAGCTCACCTCAAGAAGCTGCTCCATGCGCGCCTCGTCCAGGTCGAGCGCGTGCTGGGCGTGGGTGAGGGCGCGGGAGCTGTACGTGCCGCGGGAGCGGGCGGACAGGAGCGTCTCGCGTTCGGCGGTGAGCACGGCGAGGCGGAGCTGGATGTACTGGGCGCGTTGAAGATCCGCGGCCTCGACCCGCGCGGCCTCCTCAACTGCAGCCGCCTCCGCCTCAGCCGCCTCCACCTCCGCCTTGGCCTTCGCCTCCACCGCAGTCTCTCCCACCGCAGCCGCGGCCTCTCCCCCCACCATCCCCTCCTCCGCACCAGCTGCAGCCCCTCCCCCCTCGGGCGACCGCGACCGCCCCCGCACGCTGTCCGCGCGGACCCGGTCCACGACCTCGGGCGCGACCGCGCCGGGCCCCCTCCCGTCGGTGTCGACCCCGTCGAGCACGGCGGCCGCCGCGTCGCCGAGTTCGGTGAGGAGGCCGACGTAGTCCGCGCGCAGCACCTCGGGGTCGTCGCCGGGGACCCGTACGCCGCGGATGACGGCGGGCAGCGTAAGCCCCTGGAGAAACAGGGTCGTTGCCGCGACGACGAAGGCGACGAGGATCAGCTGGGGGCGGTACGGGGTGTCGTCGGGGAGGGTCTGCGCCGCCGCCACGGTGATCGCGCCGCGCATCCCGGACCAGGCGAGGACGACGCCGCCGCGCCAGCCCAGGGTCTCCTTGAGGACGAAGTCCACGTGGGCGGAGACCCGGGTGACCCGGCGCCTGATGCGCTGCAGCTGCCGCTCGCTGAACCGGCCGTCGTCGCGCTCCGCGGAGTCGGTGGCGTCCAACCGGGCCTGCATGCGCTCCAGATGGGGCTTGGCCTCGGCGGCGCGCCGCTCGTCCTTGCGCAGGGCGGCGACGAGCGGCGCCACGAACACCATCCGCGCCACGATGACGAACACGGCGGCGGCGAGGCCCACGCCGAGGGCCCGCCAGGCGCTCAGGCCGTGGTCGTGGACGTCGTCGATGAGGGCCTTGAGGCCGAGGCCCATGAGCAGGAAGACGGTGCTCTCCAGGAGGAACGCGACGGTGCGCCAGTTGGTGGCCTCGGCGAGGCGGTCCTGCGCGCGCAGGAAGCGCGGGCTCTGATGACCCGTCACCAGCCCGGCCACGACCACCGCGAGGACCCCGGACGCGTCGAACTCCTCGGCGGGCACGTACGCGACGAAGGGGATCACGAAGGAGATCGCGGTGTTGAGGACGGTGTCCTTGAGGAGCGCGCGGACCCGCACGTTCACGACGCCCACGACCAGGCCCGCCGCGACGGCCACCACCACTGAGAACACGAAGTCCCCGGCCACTCCCCACACCGAGACGCTGCCCGCGATCGCGGCGATCGCCGAGCGCAGCAGGACAAGGGCCGAGGCGTCGTTGACGAGGCCCTCGCCCTCCAGGACGGTCAGCAGCCGCGACGGAAGCCCGAGCCGCTTGCCCACGGAGGTCGCGGCCACCGCGTCGGTCGGGCTCACCACCGCGCCGAGCGCGAACGCGGCGGGCCAGCCCACCTCGGGCAGCAGCCAGTGGAAGAGCCACCCGGCGCCCAGGGTGGTCACCACGACGAGGAGCACCGCGAGCCCGCTGATCGTCTTGAAGTTCCGGCGGAAGTCGAGCGCGGGCATGGTGACGGCCGACGAGTACAGCAGCGGCGGCAGCACCCCGGCCAGGATCCACTCGGGCTCCACGTCCGGATGCGGCACCCCGGGCACGAAGCTGAGCCCGATGCCGACGACCACCAGGCTCAGCGGGGCGGCGAGGCCGAGCCGCTCGGAGAAGGCGGCCACGGCCACGATGCTGACGACGCCGACGATCGCGATCAGGGTCAGTTCCATGTGACGCATTGTCAGCAACCGCGGGGGCGAACGGCGGAGCACCAGGGGAGTGTCGGCGGTTCTAGAACGATCTTCTAGAAAAGTCCTCCAAAAAGTCCTCTGGAGGGCCCCCTTCATGGTCCACACTCATGGCCATGGCACGTCATGGACATGAGTCGTCGAGCTTACGGAGCGCACGGTGAGGCGAGGAAAGAAGCGGACGTCGGAGCCGTCCGTGTACGGTCCCGTCCACCGGCCGGTGCGCGGCAACCCGTACGCGGACCCCCAGCGGTCGCGCGGCAGGCCCGCGGTCGTGGCCGGTGCGGTGCTCGCCGCTCTGCTGCTGATCGGCGGGGGAGTGTTCCTGGTCACGAGGGGCGAAGACGGCGGCGGCGACCAAGCCGAAGCGACGCGCACGCCCTCGCCGCGCGCCAGCGCCGAAGGCGACGCCAAGCCCGCACGCCCCGAGCCGAGCGCGAGCGCTCCCGACCACTGGGCCAAGGACGTCAACGCGGACCGCAAGCCCGGTGAGGCCAAGGTGTGGCGGGCCCTGAACACGGGGGCCGTGCCGGGCAACGGGGCTTCGCTGCACGACGTGTGGACCGTCGGCGACACCGTGGTGCAGGCCGGGTACAAGGACATCACCGCCTACCGGGCCTCCGACGGCTCGACCGCGTGGTCCGTCGAGATGCCCAACAAGATCTGCGACACCCCGGTCAACCCCACGCCGGACGGCAAGATCGTGGTCGCGTACCAGAACGGCAAGAACGACCGCGCCCGGTGCGGCCAGCTGCAGATGATCGACCTGCGCACCGGCGACAAGGGCTGGCACAAGGAGCTGACGGAGCACAGCACCCTCGACAGCACCATCATCGTGCACCTCGCCATCTCCAAGGACACCGTGCTGGTCGGCCAGAACATGGTGGCGTACGCCTACCGCGTCAGCGACGGCAAGCGCCTGTTCACGTCGAAGAAGGAGTTCAAGGGGTCCTGCTACCCCAATGACGTGGCCGGCGGCACCCGGCTCCTGGAGATCGACAACTGCGGGATCAGCGCCCCGAAGCCGTACGACCAGCTCAAGGAGATCGACCCGAGGACCGGCCACGTGAAGTGGCGCTACGTGGGCAAGAAGGGCTGGTACATCGAGAAGGTCTACTCCGTCGACCCGATCGTGATCACCGTCAAGAACCGCGAGGACATGGACCGTTGGTCCGTCGTCGCGGTCGACGGCCGCGGCAAGGAGCGGTCCACGCTGAAGTTCGGCTCCTACCCCTTCGAGCGGTGCGACGGCAGCGGGGACTCCGGTGAAGGCGCGCAGAACTGCGCGGGGGCGGCCGTCGGCACGGACCGGTTCTACCTGGCGACCAAGCCGAAGGGCGGCCTCCTCGGGGCCAACAAGGTCGTCGCCTTCGACCTGGACTCCGGCAAGGTGAAGTGGGCCTCCGGGAGCGGGAGTTACCAGCTGATGCCCCTGCGCGCGGAGGGGGCGGGCAAGAAGGCGAAGGTCGTCACGTACGCGCGGGCGGCCACCGGCAAGGCCGGGCGCACCGTCCGCTTCGGCCCCCGGGGCGGTGAGCCCGAGGTGCTGCTCAAGCATCCGGCGTCGGCCGCGAAGGTGGAGTCAGGGATGTACGCGTCGACGACCCTCTACCGCGACGGCCGCTTCTTCGTGGCACCGTCCCGCCTCGACGGCGACTCCTACGACGACGACGCGGAGCGGTCCCGGCTGCTCTCGATCGGGCGGTGATCCCCCTGTGACGCCCTCCCCATTACTTCGATGATGGTGATACTTTGACTGGCATCGAACTAATGGGGGAGGAATCATGGTTGAGGCCAGAGCGGTGCGGTTCGACAGGATCGGCGGGCCCGAGGTCCTTGAAGTGCGCGACGTCGAGGTCGGTGAGCCCGGCCCCGGGGAGATTCGGATCCGCGTGGACGCCATCGGCCTGAACCGGGCCGAGGTGATGTTCCGCGAGGGCACGTACTACCTGCGGCCGGAGTTCCCCTCGGGGCTCGGCTACGAGGCGGCGGGCACCGTCGAGGCGGTCGGCCCGGGCGTCACCGGGTTCGCGGTGGGCGACCCCGTCGGCGTGGTGCCCGCGTTCCGGCAGACCGACTACGGCACGTACGGCGACCGCGTCCTGGTTCCGGCGGCCGCCACCGTGCCGCGTCCCGCCGGGGTCGCGCCCGAGCAGGCCGCGGCGGTGTGGATGGCCTACCAGACCGCGTACGGGGCGCTGGTGGAGGACCAGCGCAACCGCCCCGGCGACCACGTCCTGATCACCGCCGCCTCCAGCAGCGTCGGCCTGGCCGCGATCCAGACCGCCCACCGCATCGGCGCGATCCCCATTGCCACGACCCGCACCCCGGAGAAGAAGCAGCGCCTCCTGGACGCCGGAGCCACCCACGTCGTCGTCACCGACGAGGAGGACCTCGTCGTGCGCGTCAAGGACATCACCGACGGGGCGGGCGTGCGCACCGCCCTCGACCCCGTCGCGGGCCCCGGCGTCGAGACCATCGCCCAAGCCATCGCCCCCGGGGGCCAGTTGATCGTCTACGGCGCCCTCGACCCGCGCCCGACCCCGCTGCCGGGCGCCCGCAGCTACCCGGCGCTCACCACCCGCACGTACACGATGCACGAGGTCACCCAGGACCCCCAACGCCTCGCCCGCGGCGTCGCGTTCATCAACGCGGGCCTCGCCGACGGCTCGTTCACCCCGGTCGTCGACCGCGCCTTCGACCTGGAGGACATCGTGGCGGCGCACCGCTACCTGGAGTCCAACGCGCAGGTGGGCAAGGTCGTGGTGACGGTGCGGCACTGAGGGGGCCACCGGGGCGGTACGTACTCGCCGCGCGCACGCACGCTCCGCGCGGCGAAAACCCGGGTGCCCGCCCCCGGGCCCCGTCCGTACCATGACCCGCCATGACCACCCCCGCACACCCGTCCATCACCCCCTTCCGCGTCGACATCCCCCAGGAGGACCTCGACGACCTCCACGCCCGACTCGACCGGACCCGCTGGCCCGACGAACTGCCGGGCGTGGGCTGGGCGTACGGCATCCCGCGCGGCTATCTGCGCGAGCTCGCGGACCACTGGCGCCACGCCTACGACTGGCGGGCCGCGGAGGCCAGGCTGAACGAGTGGCCGCAGTTCACCACCACGATCGACGGAGCGCACCTGCACTTCGCGCACCTCCGCTCCCCGGAGCCGGACGCCGTCCCGCTGCTCATGACGCACGGCTGGCCCGGCTCCGTCGTGGAGTTCACGGACGTCGCGGGACCGCTCACCGATCCCCGCGCCCACGGCGGCGACCCCGCCCACGCCTTCCACCTGGTGCTGCCGAGCATCCCGGGCTTCGGCCTGTCCGGGCCCACCCGCGAGACCGGCTGGGAGTTCGTGCGGGTCGCCGCCGCGTTCGCCGAGCTGATGGAGCGCCTCGGCTATGAGCGGTACGGGGTGCAGGGCGGCGACTGGGGAGCGGCCGTCTCCCGGGAGCTCGGCCGGACCCGGCCCGACCGCGTCATCGGCGTCCACCTCAACCTGCTGCCGAACTCGGGCGCCACCCACGAACCCACCCCCGACGAGCTCGCCGCGCTCGACCCCGACGAGCGCGCGCGGACGCTGGCCTCCTGGCGCCGCTTCCGTGACTGGACCCGGGACCGGCAGGGCTACGCCGACCTTCAGTCCACCCGCCCGCAGACCCTCGCCTACGCCCTCACCGACTCACCCGTCGGCCAACTCGCCTGGATCGCCGAGAAGTTCAAGGAGTGGACCGACGCGACGGACCGCCCCGAGGACGCCGTCGACCGCGACCAGCTGCTCACCAACGTGATGCTGTACTGGCTGACCGGCACGGCGGGCTCGTCCGCGCGGATCTACTACGAGCGGGCCCACGCCGGGCACTGGGGCACGTCCCCGGAGCCCTCGACGACGCCCACCGCGCTCGCCGACTTCCCCCGCGACAACTTCATCCCGCTGCGCCACATCGCCGAGCGGACGAACAACATCGTGCAGTGGACCTCGTACGACCGTGGCGGTCACTTCGCGGCGATGGAGCAGCCGGAGCTGCTGGTCGACGACATCAGGCGGTTCTTCTTCGGGACGCTGGCCCGTTGACTCGTCAGTACGCGACTGCTTGAGTGCGCCGACTCCTTCAGTACGCCGACTCCTTCAGGACTCCGGCCCGGTGAGCTGGAGGCCGTTCTCCCAGATCGTGTTGAGCGTCGTGACGAGCTTCTCGAAGGGGATGCGCTGGCCGAGCACGAAGACCAGATAGGCCATGCGGCTCACCATCACCGACAGGGCGTGCGCGGTGATCAGCGGGTCGAGGCTCGCGTCGGCCTGCCCGTTCTCCTGGAGCGTGCGGATCAGCTTCGCGTTGCGGCGCGCGAACGCGTTGCCGCGCTCGATGCGCAGCGCCTTGAACTGCTCGTCCACCTGGGCGACTTGCTCGAAGAGCGCCATCAGGCGGGCGTTCTTCTTGTACGCGCGCAGATACTCGCGGTTCGCCGCGTCGATGAGCCGGCGCGGGTCGGTGATCCCGGTGCGCTCGCGCACGTGCGGGTGGAGCATCTCCTCCTGCACCTGCTCCACGAGCGCCTGGAAGATCTCTTCCTTGCTGTTGAAATACGTGTAGAAGGAGCCGGACGCGACGTGCGCGGCCTGGGAGATGTCCGTGATCCGGGCGTCGAGGTAGCCGTCGCGCTCGAAGACCTCGCGGGCGGCGGCGACCAGCGCGTTGCGGGTCCTGACGCCGCGCGCGCTGCGGGGTGTGATCGGTTGCTTCTGGCCGCCCTCGGCGGCCGGGGCCTGGGCAGCCACTGCGGTCCTTCGTTCTCTCGTCGGAGGCGGGGGATGCTATCAGCCGAGGCCGGCGAGGAACTCCAGCAGCGCGGCGTTCACGTCCCCGGGCCGCTGCTGCTGGACCCAGTGCCCGGCTCCGTCCACGACGACGCGGCCGCGCAGATCGGTGAGGACCTCCGTCAGCCTGTCGTCCGGCATGAAGCGGACGACCGGGTCCTCGGAGCCGGTGAGGAACAGTGAGGGGCAGTCGATGGTCCGGCCGGCCAGCTGCGGCGTCAGCTCCCAGGTGCGGTCCAGGTTCCGGTAGTAGTTGAGGCCGCCGGTGAAGCCGGTCTTCTCGAACACATCGACGTAGTGGGCGAGTTCAGCCTCGCTCATCCAGTGCGGCGGCGCCAACTCCTCGTCCGCCCGCTCGGCCCACGCGGCCGACCAGATCTCGCGGGCCACCAGCGTCCTGCGCACGTTCCGCGCGAGCGCACGGTCGGCGACGCCCGGCTCCTGGAACCACACCATGTAGAAGTCGTCGCCGAGCCGCTCCCGCAGCACCGGCAGCGGGGCCACCGGCGAACGAGGCCGCACCGGCACGCTCATGCCCACCACGGCCCGCACCCGGCTCGGGTGCAGCCACGCCATGTGCCACACCACGTTCGCGCCCCAGTCGTGCCCCACGAACACCGCGTCGTCCGCGCCCACGTCGTCCAGGAGCCCGGCCAGGTCGGCGCACAGGGTCGGCATGTCGTACGCGTCGACGGCTTCGGGGCGTGCGCTGCCGCCGTAGCCCCGCATGTCGGGCGCGAGCACGCGGTACCCGGCGTCGGCGAGCGCCCCGATCTGGTGCCGCCACGAGAAGGCCAGCTCGGGGAAGCCGTGGCAGAGCACGACCAGGGGGCCGTCCTGCGGGCCGTGCTCGAAGACGCGCAGGGTGATGCCGTCGGTGGTCACGTCCCGTGCCGCCACCTGGCCCCACGCGGCCGTCGGCGCATCCGTGCTCATGGGGGGACCCCTCTCGCTGAACTTGACGTTGGATTCGACTTCTCGACTATACGGTCGACGAACGCACCGCTCCAGCATTGAACCTGAAACCGGATTCAAGTACGTTCCCGGTGACGAGCGACGAGCGACGAGCCGAGGGGTGGGCGGATGACCGGGAGCCGCGGGCGCACGGCGGTCCTCTTCGACTTCGGCGGCGTCCTGACCACCAGCGTGGTCGCCGCCTTCGAAGAGCTCAGCACAGAACTGTGCGGCGACCCGCGGCTGCTGCTCGGGCTGCTGTCGAAGGACGAGGAGAGCAGCGCGCTGCTGGTGGCGCACGAGGAAGGGCGCATCGGGGAGCGGGAGTTCGAGGACGGCTTCGCCGCCCGGCTGCGGGCGCACGGCGTCCCGGCGGTCGGCGAAGGACTGGTCGGGCGGCTGCAGTCCCGGCTCGCACCCGACCCGGACACGGTCGCGCTCGTGGGCCGGCTGCGCGCCGCAGGACACCGCGTCGGTCTGCTCTCCAACTCCCTCGGCGACGACTGCTACGCGGGCTTCGACCTGCCCGCCCTGTTCGACGCCGTGACCGTCTCCCGGGACATCGGTGTCCGCAAGCCCTCGCGCCGCGCCTACGCCCTGGCCTGCACACGCCTGGGCGCGCCGCCCGAGGAGACCGTCATGGTGGACGACCTGGAGCAGAACATCACGGCGGCGGCCCGCATCGGCCTCGCCGGCGTCGTCCACCGCTCCGCCGCCGCCACGGCCGAGCGGCTGCACGAGCTGCTCACCCCCACGACCGCGCGCTGAATCCGAGACGTGCGCTGAATCCGAGCCGTGCGCCCCGCGCCCGCGGCACCCAACCGTTGGAGGAACCGTGTTCGACCTGTCCGACCGGGCCAAGGAGTACCAGGACAAGCTGCGCGCGTTCATGGACGCGCACATCTACCCGGCCGAGGCCGTCTACGAGGTGCAGATGACCGAGTCGGGGGACCCGCACTTCCACCCGCCGGTCGTGGAGGAGCTGAAGACCGAGGCGAAGAAGCAGGGCCTGTGGAACCTCTTCCACCCGCACCCCGAGTGGGGCCCCGGGCTCACCAACCTCGAATACGCGCCGCTCGCCGAGATCATGGGCCGCAGTGCCCACCTCGCGCCCGAGGCCACCAACTGCAACGCCCCCGACACCGGCAACATGGAAGTCCTCACGCTCTTCGGCACCGAGGAGCACAAGGAGAAGTGGCTGAAGCCGCTGCTCGCCGGGGAGATCGCCTCCGCGTTCGCGATGACCGAGCCCGCCGTCGCCAGCTCCGACGCCCGCAACATCGAGATGCGCATGGTCCGCGACGGCGACGAGTACGTCCTCAACGGCCGCAAGTGGTGGACCTCCAACGCCCTGCACAAGAACTGCAAGGTCCTCATCGTCATGGGCAAGACCGACCCGGACGGGCCGAGCCACCGCCAGCAGAGCATGATGGTCGTCCCCCTCGACACCCCGGGCGTCACCGTCCTGCGCGGCCTGCCCGTCTTCGGCTACCAGGACCGCGAAGGCCACGCCGAGGTGCTCTTCGAAGACGTACGGGTGCCGCGCACCGCCCTGCTCGCGGGCGAGGGCGACGGGTTCATGATCAGCCAGGCGCGGCTCGGGCCCGGCCGCATCCACCACTGCATGCGCACCATCGGCATGGCCGAGCGAGCCCTGGACCTGATGATCGACCGGGCGCAGTCGCGCACCACGTTCGGCGCCCCGCTCGCCGACCGCGCCAACATCCAGGACTGGATCGCGGAGGCCCGCATCGAGATCGACATGGCGCGCCTGCTCACGCTCAAGGCCGCGTACCTGATGGACACCGTCGGCAACAAGGAAGCCCGCACCGAGATCGCCGCGATCAAGGTCGCCGCCCCCGAGGCCGCCCTGAAGGTCATCGACCGGGCCATCCAGGTGCACGGCGGCGCGGGCGTCTCCGACGACTTCCCGCTCGCCAGCATGTACGCGCACCTGCGTACGCTGCGTCTTGCCGACGGGCCGGACGAGGTGCACAAGCGCACCATCGCGCTGCGCGAGCTGCGGCGCCGCGAGGCCCAGCGAGGAGAGCGAGGACAGTGATGACACCGACCGGGAGCCCCGGACCGTCAGGAGACCTCGGGTCGGCGGGGAGCCTCGAAGGGAAGGTCGCTCTGGTCACCGGCGCCTCCCGGGGCATCGGCCTCGCGGTCGCCGCCGCGCTCCGCGACCAGGGCGCGCGCGTCGTCATCACCTCGCGCAGCGAGGAGCGCGCCAAGGAGGCAGCGGCCGAACTCGGCGGCGCCATCGAGGGGTTCGGCGCCCACGCCACCGACGAGGAGGCCGCCCGCGCCTGCGTCGAGCACACCGTGCGCACATACGGACGCCTCGACGTCCTCGTCAACAACGCCGGCACGAACCCCGCGTACGGCCCCGTCATCGACCAGGACCACGCCCGCTTCGCCAAGACCATGGACGTCAACCTGTGGGCGCCGGTCCTGTGGACGTCGCTCGCCGTCAAGGCGTGGATGGGCGAGCACGGCGGCTCCGTCGTCAACACCGCCTCGATCGGCGGCTATTCGGTCGCCGCCGACGTCGGCGTCTACCACGTGTCCAAGGCCGCGCTCATCCACCTCACCAAGCAGCTCGCCCTCGAACTCGCCCCGGCGGTACGGGTCAACGCCATCGCCCCCGGCGTCGTCCGCACCCGCCTCGCCGAGGCCCTGTGGCAGGGCGAGCGCGAGACGAAGGTGGCGGCCGCGACGCCGCTGGGCCGCATCGGCGAGCCCGAGGACATCGCCGCCGCGGTCGTGTTCCTCGCGGGCGACGCGGCGCGCTGGATCACGGGGGAGACGCTGGTGGTGGACGGCGGACAGCTGCTGGGACCGGGCGCCGTGTGACCGAGGCGCCGTTCAGGGCCCAGCTCTCCGGGGGTGCGTCGCCGCCGCTCGGGGACTGCGCGGGCTCCGGCCCGTCCGAACTGCCCGACGGCGCGCGGTAGTCACAGGGGCGCGGCCGCCTGGCAAGGTGGGGCCGAGGCGAGCACGGGCCCGGCCACACCTGGCCGGCGGCGGCGACGACGAGGAGGCACCTCATGGACATCCCCGGCCCCGACCCCAGGCCGGACGGCGGCGCGGGTGCCGTCGCCGCGGCGGGCGGACTGCACCAGTACCAGTTGAGCCTGCATGCCGAGTACGGACCCGTCGTACGCTTCCAGCTCCCCGGAGCGGAGACGGCCGTGTCCGTCGCCGACCCCGTGCTCCTCGAAGCCACCGCGCACCTCGACGAACGCCCGCAGAAACTCTTCGCATTCCTGTCCCCGCTGTGCGAGGCGGGCAACCTCCAGGTGCTCCCGGCCGCCGAACACGCGCCGTGGCGGCGGCTGTTGCTGTCGGTCCTGGCCGGACGCCCCTCCCACGAGCGGCACTTCGCGGAGTTCGCCGCGCTCACCCAGGAGCTCGCGGACCGCTGGGCCGAGCGCGGCGGCCAGGAACCCGTGGCGCTGCAGAAGGACCTCACCGCGCTGTCCCTGCGCATGATCTGCGCGTACGCCCTCGGCGGCGCGGCCCCCGAACCGGACGCCGTCGTGGCCGCGTTCGAGGAAGTCCTCACCGCCTACCTCGGGCGCCTCTACGAAGTGCCGCCCCCGGATCCGGGGGAGGAACCCCCCGAGCGCGCCCAGGAGGCCCTCCGCTTTCTGCGGGCGACTGTCGACGACGTGATCGCCGCCCACCGCTCCGACGGCCGCACCGACCGAAGCGACCTGATCGGGGCGCTCGTCGAGGCCGGTGAGAGCCCCGCCCGCATCCGTGACACCGTCATGGTGACGCTGCTGGCGGCCCACCACACCACCGGCGTCGCCGTGTCCTGGACGCTGCACCTGCTGGGCCGCCACCCCGAGGTCGCCGAGCGCGTCACCGCCGAACTCGACGAGGTCCTCGGCGACCGCACCGCCCCCGACTTCGCGGACCTGCGCCGCCTGCCGTATCTCGACATGGTCCTCAAGGAGTCGATGCGCCTCTACCCGCCCGGCCCCTACGGCGCGCGCGAGACCACCGAGGCGATGAGGCTCGGCGACTACGAGATCCCGGCAGGGGCGACCGTCTTCTACCCGTTCTGGGCGGTCCACCTGAACCCCGAGCACTGGCCGGACCCGGAGAGGTTCGACCCCGAGCGGTTCACGCCGGAGGAGACGGCCAAGCGGCCGAGGCTGGCCCACATCCCGTACGGGATCGGGTCGCGCGGCTGCGAGGGTGCCGCGCTCGCGACGGTCGAGGCCCAACTCGTCCTCGCCGTCCTGCTGAAGCGCTTCCGCTTCCGGCCGGTGCCGGGCCACGAGGTGACGCCGATCGAGCGGTTCGTGCTGTGGGCCGAGGACGACATCCGCATGACCCCCGTACTTCGACCGCTATCGTAGTAGGACTGTTCATCCGTCCCTGCTCCGAGGAGTCCGCCGTGGCCCGTCCCCGCAGTGCGCCGCGCACCGTGGCGCACCCCGCGCCGGAGGAGTTCTCGCTGCAGCGGGTCCTGGAGGCGCTCACCGATCCGGTACGCAGGGCGGTGGTGGCCCAACTGGCCCGTACCGAGGCCGATGTGAGCTGCGGGTCCTTCGACGTGCCGGTGTCGGCGTCCACCGCCACGCACCACTTCAACACCCTGCGCGAGGCGGGCGTCATCCGGCAGTACTACGTCGGCACCACCAAGATGAACGCGCTGCGCCTGGACGACATGGAGGCCCGCTTCCCCGGTCTGCTGCGGGCCCTCATCGACGCCGAGCAGGCGGAGGCGTCGGAGGTGAGCGGGCGGGCGGCCGGGCTCAGCCGCGGCTGAGCAGGTCCCGGTACCACTCGATCGTCATGTCGAGGGTCTCGCCCAGCGGCGTGGGCCGGACGCCGAAGGTCTCCTCGAAGGCGGAGGAGTCCATGATCTGCGGCTCCAGGTGCTGGTAGAAGAGCTCCGCGTACGAGTCGATGAAGACCTGGTCGAAGGGCCCGAAGGGGCGCGGCTCGTCGACGACGACCGTCTTCAGCGGCTGCCCGACCCGCTCCTCGATCATCTGCAGGACCTCGCGCGTGGTGACGGCGGGGGCGGTCGGCAGGTGCCAGACGCGGCCGTCGCCCTCCGGGTGCTCGCCCAGCGTCGCGAGCCCGGCCGCCACGTCCCGGATGCTGGTGTAGCTGTGCGGCAGGTCGATGTTCCCGAGCGCCAGGACGTCCCCGCCGGTGAGGGCGCCGGGGAAAGTGGCGCCGCCGAGCGTCGAGTTGAGCACGCCGGGCCCCACGAAGTCCGCCGAGCGCCCCAGGACGACGCGGGCCCGGCCCTCGCGGTGCGCGGCCAGGTAGATCTCGTCGAGCCGGGCGCGCATCAGGCCCTTGCGCGAGGTGGCCCGCCACGGGGTCTCCTCCGTCATGACCTCGCCGTGCGTCTCCCCGTACGGGTAGAGCGTGTCGAGCACGACGAGCCGCGCGCCCGTGGCCTCGACGGCGCCGAGCACGGTCGTCTGTATCGAGGGCATGACCTCGATCTGGAGGTGGTAGGCGACGTTCACGCAGTGATGGACGACCGCGGCGCCCTCGATGGCCGCCAGGGCGCCGGCGAGCGTGCCGACATCGCCCTGGCGCCGCTCCACCCCCTCGATCTCCGGGCCGGTGCCGGAGCGGTCGATCAGCCGGACGGGGTGGCCGCGGTGGGCGAGTTCGGTGGCGAGCGCGGTGCCGGCGGGGCCGGCGCCCAGGACGACGTGGAGGTCGGTGCGGAGGTCCGTGTGGGGGTCGGTGCGGGTGGTCATGAGAAGCTCCCTCGCGATGCGGACTAGCAACTGTTAGAGACTGTAACGCTCGCGAATAGTGATCGCAATAGGGAGTTCCTGTACCGTCGATCGTGTACGGAGCCGCAGCGCAGGAAGAGGGCGCTGAAGACGGAGGGTGCTGGAGACAGAGGGCGCCGCAAGGCGGCGCAGGAGGACAGGGAAGGAGAAGGGCAATGGCCGACGCGGCATCGAGCCCCCGGGCCCGCTACCGGGAGCGGACCCGCGGGGAGATCAAGGCCATCGCGCTCCGGCAGCTGGCCGAGGGCGGCGCGCCCGCCGTGGCGCTCACGCGCATCGCGAAGGAGGTCGGGCTCTCGGGCCCCGCCCTGTACCGCTACTTCGCCAGCCGGGACGATCTGCTCAACTCCCTGATCAGGGACGCCTACGACGAGGCCGCGCGGGCCACGGAGGGGATCGCCGCCGCCCTTCCCGCCAGCCCCCGCGCGGCCCTGCACGCGCTCGCCGACGCCTACCTCGACTGGGCGGCGGAGGAGCCGCACCGCTATCTGCTGATCCAGGGCAGCCCGCTCCCCGGCTACCAGGCCCCGCCCGACACCCTGGTCCGCGCCCGCGCGGTGCTCGGCCCCTTCGTGAAGGTCTTCGCGACGGGCCGCCCCGCGGCGTCGGTGCGGCCGGTGGTGGCCGAGACGGAGACCTGGGTGCGCGACGACGAGGCCGCCGCCGACTGGCTGCGGGAGTGCGCGGGGCTCACCGCCACCGACCCCCGCGCGGGCACGGCCCTGGCCGGGACGCTGCTCAGCTGGTCACAGCTCCACGGGACGGTGAGCCTGGAGGTGTCGGGCCAGTACGCGGGCATGGGGCACCGGGCCAGGACGCTGGTGACGGCGCAGATGGACGTGCTGGCGGACTCCTTCGCGCTGGAGTAGCGGCACCTTCGCGCGCGGGTCTTCGCGGGGCAGCGGTGGCTCAGCCCCTGCTGAACGGCAGCTTCGCCGTGAGCCAGGTGACCAGGGCGCCCGGGTTGCGGCTCTGGGTCCACAGGCGGCCGGGGCCGGTGAACTCGAAGACGAGGCCCTCGCCGGACTTGAGTGTCTGCATCAGCCCGCGCGTCACCTTGCGGGTCGTGTACGAGACGCCGTCGTCGAAGGCGACCAGGTGGCCGGAGTCCAGGACCAGCTGCTCGCCGGACGCCAACTCGACCTGGTCCAGGGCGCCGTAGCACGCGGCGACCACCTGGCCGCGACCCTCGGCGCGGACCAGGAAGCCGCCCTCGCCGCCGGTCAGGTTCTTGAAGCCGCCCCACTTCGTGTCGAGGTCGATGCCCTCCGACGAGCAGAGCCACGCGCCGCGCGCCAGGTTCATGCCGCCGTCGACCTCGACGGCGGTCACGTCCCCGGGCAGCTGCGCGGCGACATCGACCCAGCCGCCCTCGGCACCCGCCGTGAACCGCGTGACGAACAGCGACTCACCGCCCAGGACGCTGCGCTTGAGGCCCTTGATGAGGCCGCCCTCGGCCTTCGCCTCGACGGAGATCCCCGCGGAGTGGGCCATCATCGCCCCGGACTCGGCGCGGACGGTCTCACCGGCCGCCAGGTGCGCCCGGGCCACCGCGAACGAGGGGTTGTGCCGTACGTCGATCTTCATGCGTGCCTTCTCGAGCCGGAGCGGTCAACAGCACGTCCACGCTAGAAGCGGCCCCTGCGCACCGGCTTCCGCCTAAAGTCTGCGGCGCCATCACCTTCGGCTATGCCCTTCGGTCATGCCGGGCCACCGGACAGCGACACCTCCAGCTCCCCCCGCACCCCCGCCCACTCCGCGTCGAGGATCGAGTACGCGGCGCTGTCCCGCACGGCCCCGTCGTACCCGGCGGCCTCCGCACGCAGCACCCCGTCCAGGCGGGCGCCGAGCGCGGCGATGGCCCGGCGGGAGCGCTCGTTGCGGGCGTCCGTGCGGAACCGCACCCGGTGCACCCGCCACCGCTCGAACGCGACCGTCAGCATCAGCAGTTTCGCCTCCCGGTTGATCCCGGTCCGCTGTGCCTCCAGGGCGAGCCAGGTGGCGCCGATCTCGACGGCGTCGGGCTCGGTCGTGGGGCGCCGCCGGTACCGCTCCTGCCGGCGCCAGTACTCGAAGCCGCAGAACCGCGTCGAGCCGACCACCCGCCCCGTGCGCCGGTCCACCGTCGCGTACGGCACCGTCTCGGGCGCTCCGCCCGGGCCCGTGCGGAGGGCACGTGCGACATACGCCTGCGCCTCCGCCTCGTCGGCGGGGACGTCGGTCAGCGCGTACCGCTCCCGCCCCTCACGGGCCGCCGCGACGAGGCCCGGCACATGGGCGACGGTCAGCGGTTCGAGCCGCACCCGTCGCCCCTCCAGCGGACCTGTCGCGAAGAACCTCCCGCCGGATTCCTCGCCGGATTCCTCGCCGGACCCCGCTGCCGACGCCTCGAAAGAGCCGTGCACCCCGTCTCACCCCGTGTTTCGCGTCGTCCCTCGCTTGCGGCGCCATGCTCGGGCGCGGGCCCGCCGCGCGGCAAGGCAGTTCCACGGAGCGGACAGTCCAGGTCCGAAGTCGGTTCGTCCATGTACCGGGACGCGGACGGGGGACCGTCCTGCTCCGTACGGCCGGATCTCGCATGCGTACGCTCGCCCCCGCCGCGGTGGCCGCCCCTGTCCCCCCTGCCCCGGCCTCAACTCCCCGCGATCCCACAGGTGTTCCGGGCCCGGCCCCGGGCCGCCCTGGCCGTGCCCTGCGCAGCCCCGCCCAACTCGCCCGCGCGGCAGTCCAGTCCGGGCCGAGCGCGCCACCCTCGGCCGCATCGCGGGCCCGGCGCCTCCGTGAACGAAATGCACGCAACGGTGACCGCCGTCACACTGGGCGCCATAGTCAGCGGCACGTCCCCGCCGAGGCGAAGGAGCCCCGTCATGTCCGTCGGCCCCGCTGACCCAGCCGTGCTAGCCGTGCTAGCCGTGCCAGCCGTGCCCGCAGAGCTCCGACGCAGACGTCGTCTGCGGGCCGCCCTGCTGGCCGCCGTGCTCGCCGCCGTGCTCGCCGGGCTGACCGGCGCGGCGGGCACGGCTCCCGCGGGCGCCGCCCCGGCCGGGCCGAAGCCGGAGCCGGAGCAGGGATCGGCGGGCGTCGTCGTCGACCGCCCGGTGCGCACGACAGGCTGCCGCACCGCCTCCCCCTACACCCCCGGCACGTCGACGGTGGCACACCTCAACTCCGGTGGCAGCAAACGCAGTTACCTCATCCACGTGCCCGCCGACTACAACCCCCGCCGTGCCACACCCGTGGTCCTCTCCTTCCACGGGCACAAGCGCACCTCCGCCTACCAGGAGCGGCTCACCGGGATGTCCGGGCTGCCCGCCATCGCGGTCTACCCGCAGGGCGTGACCGGCACGGACAGCGAGTCCGCGTGGCAGGGCGCGCCCTACTCGGCGCCGGTCGACGACGTGCTGTTCACGAGTGACCTGATCTCCCTGCTGCAGCGCCAACTCTGCGTCGACGCGCGGCGCGTGTACGTCACGGGCAAGTCGAACGGCGGCGGGTTCGTCGGTGTCCTCGCCTGCCGCATGCCCGGACGCATCGCGGCGTTCGCCCCCGTCTCGGGCGCCTTCTACCCGCAGGGCGGCGCCTGCGAGCCCGACCGCCCGGCACCGGTCATCGAGTTCCACGGCACGGCGGACACGACCATCCCGTACGAGGGTGTGCCCGCCAAGGGCCTGCCCCCGCTGCCGAGTTGGCTCGCGGACTGGGCCCGCCGCGACGGCTGCCGCCCCGCCCCCACGTCCCGCGACCTCGGCGACGGCGTGACCCGGCAGCGCTGGCACGGCTGCGACGGCCGGTCCGACCTCGTCCACTACCGGATGGGCGGACTCGGCCACGACTGGCCGAGCACGGTGCCGAACGAGGACTCCGACACCCCGGCGGCCCTCGACGCGACGCCGCTGATCTGGCGCTTCTTCCGGGAGCACCGGCTGAGCGCGTAGGCGTCGTCCAGCCGCGTCCAGCCCATCGCCTGCACTCCCGTCGCCTTCACTCGCCCGCCGAGGTCAGGGCGCTGTCCCGCAGTGCCGCGACGAGTCGCTCGACGGCCTGTGGGGCTGCTCCCTCCCGGCGTACGAGAAAGGCGGTCGACGGCGGTCCGTCCCAGGGCCGGAAGGCCACGCGGCGCGCCGGGGGCAGCCCGCCCACCGGGTCGAAGACGGTCCACGAGGGGGCCCCGGCCGCCGCGTCGGCCGCCAGCTCGGCGAGGGTGTCCTGCAGCGTCGTGAACGCGGGCCCCGGCAGCGGCTCGACGCCCGCCGCAAGGAGCGCGCCCGTCACCAGGTCGTGAAAGGCGGGGTTGTGGGCCCGGGGCGCGAGCCGCACCGGCAGCCCCGCGAGGTCGGCGGGCCGCACCCGGTCGAGCGCGGCCGCCGGGTGCGCGACGGGCACCGCGACGACGAGCGGGTCCTGCCAGAGGGCGTCGGCCGCAAGCCCCGTGCGCGGCTGCTCCCCTCGTACGAGCGCCGCGTCCAGCTTCCCGCCGTGCACGGCCGCCAGGCGCCGCTCGCGGGTGTCCTGCACGAGCCGTACGCGGAGGCCGGGCGTGCGCTCGGCGAGGTCGTCGAGCGCGCGGTGGACGCGGTCGGCGAAGGCGCGGCTGCTGCCGACGCGCAGCGTCTCCTCGGCCCGCACCGAGGCGAGGTCCTCGGCGACCCGGGTGACGCGCTCGGCGGCGGCGAGCGCGGCCCGTGCCTCCGGCAGCAGCCGCCGCCCCGCCGCGGTGAGCGTCACCCGCCGGGTGCTCCGATCGAAGAGCAGCACCCCCAACTCCCGCTCCAGCCGCGCCACTTGATGGCTGACGGCGGCCTGCACGATGAACAGCCGCTGCGCCGCCCGCCCGAACCCGCCGTCGTCCACGACGTGCACGAAACACTCCAACTGCCGAAGCTCCACGACTTCTGATCACCTCCGGTGATGCCTGGGAACATCAACTGCTTCTTGGTCGCGGGGTGTTCCCGCGGTCGACTGGTGCTTCAGCCCGATGCGCGCCGAGCGTGTACCCCGAGGCACGCCGAGCCTGTATGACGCGCAGAACACCTGGAGCACGCCATGAACACGAAGCAGTCATCACCACAGGACCAGAAGGGCCGCGCCGCCGCCCTCGTCGTCCAGGGGCGCGACGCGGAGACCGTGCCGCTCCCCGGCGGCGGCCTCTTCCAGCTCCTGGAGGACAGCCGCGAGACCGGCGGCCTCCTGGGCGCCAACCGCCTCACCCTGCCGGCCGGAGCGGACGGCACCCGCCCGCACCACCACCGCCTGTCGACCGAACTCTTCTACGTGCTCACCGGCACGATGGAGTTCCTCCTGGACGGCAGCCTGACCCCCGTCGCGGCGGGCGGACTCGTCGTCGTCCCACCCGGGACCGTGCACGCCTTCGGTGCCGCCCCCGGCACCCCGGCAGAGTTCTTCGCCGTCCTCACCCCGGGCATCGAACGCTTCGCCTACTTCCGCCAGTTGGGCCGCATCGCGCGCGGCGAGGCGGACTGGTCCAGCATGGACGGCTTGCACGACACGTTCGACGTGCACTTCGACGGGGCGGCTGAGTGGCGGTGACGGGGGCGTCGCTACGGTGGCGCGATGTCTGACATGTACGAGATCACGACGGCTCCGTACGCATCGGCTGGATGCGCTTCTGCGAGAGCGGCGTGCCCGAGCCGTTGATGGTGTCTCAGGGCCGTCCCGTCCGGCCCTGACACCACATCTCGATCGCCGTGAAGTCCGCGTCGGTGAGCCCCCGTCGGGGATCCACGCGCCGCAGCAGCGCGCGCCCCGGGTGGTGGGCCGCGATCCACTCCCGGTCGGCGTCCGCGATCTCGTCGTCGGCCCAGACGAGGTCACGCCCGCCGGCCCACTCGACGATGGCCCGGGTCTTCCAGTGCAGGCCGCTCGGTCCGTCCGGTCCGTCCGGCCAGTCGAGCACGGGCAGTTCCGGGAGTCCCAGCCGGGGCCCCACGGCCTTGTTGGCCTCGTCGAGCCAGGTCGTCGCCCAGACCAGGTCGCAGGGGAGGGCGAGGAGCCGGGGGCCGAGGGCGGGGTCGATCCGGGGGAGGAGGGGGCGCCGCGCTGAACCGATCATGGTCGCAGCCTAGGTCAGCGCGAGCGCGACCAGCAGTGCTCCAGATCTCCTCGTAGGCGGAGAGGAAGAACATCGAGGCCGAACCGGTCGGCGACCGCCGACAGGAACCCGGCCGTGAGCGCGAGCCGGGCGAAGACGGTCACGCCGGGCCAGGCGCGCTCCCCGAGCGCGGGTGCGTGGGGGTGGCAGTCGAAGGCTTCACGTGACGTGGTGTCATACCTCGTACGTGATCCCGTACTTGGCGGCGATCGGATTCAGCCGCGCCGCGTCCAGCGCCCCACCGCTGCTCACCTGGGCCCGCGCCTCGATCAGGTCCTCGACGAAGTACTCCCAGCCGCCGGGCGCGGAGATCTGGAGCACCTTCGGCGGGCGCGTGGAGCCGGGGCGCAGGGCGTGCGGGACGCCGTGCGGCAGCAGCACGAACTGGCCCGCGGCGGCGGTGTGCGCGGTGCCGTCGAACTCCACGGTCAGCTCGCCGTCGAGCACGTAGATCGCCTCGTCCGCCTGATGGTGCACATGCTGGGGGATGGGCTGGGCCACGACCACCTCGAGGAGCGAGAAGCGGCCTTCGGTGTCGGTCGTGCGGGCCTTGACCGAGAAGGCGGGCGGCACCGGGATGCGGCCGGGGCGCGCGGCACCCGGGGCGAGGACGAGGGGGCGCCCGCTCCTCTTCGTTCGCGACGCGTCGGTGGGTGGCGTCGCGGGTGTGGCGGGTGCCGACAGTTGCAGCGCGTGCAGCGGCTCCGGCCCGTGCGGACGCAGCGTGCGACGGGACGCCTCCCGGGGGAGCAGCGCGGTCATTCCGGCGGTGAGCAGGTGCGTGGCGCCGTCCGCGTCGAGGTTCAGCTCCCCGGCGATGACATAGACGAACTCATCTGCTCCGTCGTGGAGTTGGAGCGCTGCGACGTCCATGGCGTGGCGCTCATAGTGCTCATGGTGGTCATAGTGCTCGTGGTGCTCGTGGAGCGAGAAGCGGCCCTGCGTATCGGCGGTGGTCGCCTTGACCGTGAGGGAGGTCGTGAGGGAGGACGGGAGCGGGCCGGAGTCGGGGCCCGACTCCGGGCGGGACGCACCGGGGGCCAGCAGAATGAAGCGGTCCGTGGACAAGAGGTATCCTTCCGGAAGCAGATGTGGAAGCGGAATCCGATTCCGGAAAAGACTATGGAGAGGGCCGAACCCGTATGTCAACCCCGTCCCGTCGCCCCCGCGCCGACGCCGGCCGCAACCGCGCCCGCGTCCTGGAAGCGGCGAGCGCACTCTTCGCCGAACGCGGCGACGAGGTGCAGATGGCCGAGGTGGCCAAGAGCGCGGGAGTCGGCGTCGGCACCGTCTACCGGCACTTCCCCACCCGCCAGGCCCTCATCGAGGCGGTCGCCGAGGCCCGCTTCACCGAGATCCTGGCGTTCGCGCGCGCGGAGTGCCTGTCCGCGCCCGACGCCCGGGAGGGAGTGAAGCGGTTCTTGTCGCACATCGGGCAGGTGCACGAGGACGGCCGCGCGCTCTCCCGGTCCATCGAGGCGGCCCTGGGCAACACGGCGCCGAGCGGGCAAGTCGGTTCCGAGCTGCGGGAGTTGGGTGCCGAACTGCTGGAGCGGGGGAGAGGTGACGGCACCGTGCGCCCCGACGTGACCGTCGAGGACCTCTACATGATCGTGGGCGCCCTGGCGGCGGTCGCGCGTGCGGACTGGGGCGACTGGAAGCGGTTCGTCGACTTCCAGATGGCGGGCCTCGACCCCGGGGCGGGCAGGCCGTAAATCGGTTGCGTCCGGCGCGTCCTGAGTTCTTTACTCGTGGAAACAGCCGAGCGACCGAGGAGTCCGCATGCGCCGAGCGTTCATGTCCCACCCGAAGGGAATGGCCATCCACCCAAAGGACATGACGCCCCGTGCACTTCACGCACTCCTCCACCCCGCGCACCCTGAACCTGGGGATCCTGGCGCACGTCGACGCCGGTAAGACCAGCCTGACCGAGCGGCTGCTGCACTCCGCCGGAGTCATCGACGAGATCGGCAGCGTCGACGACGGCAGCACCCAGACCGACTCCCTGGCGCTGGAGCGGCAGCGCGGCATCACCATCAAGTCCGCTGTCGTCTCCTTCGTGCTGGACGGCATGACGGTCAACCTCATCGACACCCCCGGCCACCCGGACTTCATCGCCGAGGTGGAGCGGGTCCTCGGCGTGCTCGACGGCGCCGTGCTCGTCGTCTCGGCCGTCGAGGGCGTCCAGGCGCAGACCCGCGTCCTGATGCGCACGCTGCGGCGGCTCCGCATTCCCACGTTGCTGTTCGTGAACAAGATCGATCGCCGCGGAGCGCAGTACGGGACGCTGCTGGACGAGATCGCGCGCAAGCTGACGCCCGCGGCCGTCCCCATGGGCGGTGTGACCGCGCCCGGGACGCGCGGTGCCGCCACCCTCCCGCACACCGCCGCCGATCCGGCCTTCACCACGCGCCTGACCGAGGTGCTCGCCGACCGCGACGACGAACTGCTCGCCGCCTACGTCGAGGACGCCGCCACCCTCTCGTACGAGCGGCTGCGTGCCGCCCTCGCGGTGCAGAGCGCGCGGGCGCAGGCGCACCCGGTGTACTTCGGCTCGGCCATCACCGGCGCGGGCGTGGCCCAACTCGTCGCGGGGGTCAGGGAGTTCCTGCCGGGGGCCGAGGGTGACCCGGACGGCCCGGTCGCGGGCACGGTGTTCAAGGTCGAACGCGGCCCCGCGGGCGAGAAGATCGCCTACGCCCGGCTGTTCTCCGGCTCGGTCGCGGTGCGCGACGTGCTGCCCTTCGGGCCGGTCGGCGAGGACGGGCATGCAGGGACGCGCGAAGCCGCAGGGACGCAGGAGGCTGCCGGGACGTGCGACCCCACAGGTATGTGCGAGGGCGCAGGTATGCACGAGCGCACAGGTATGCGCGAGGACAAGGTCACGGGCATCGACGTCTTCGCCGACGGCACGCGCGAGCGGCGCGACGTCGTCAGGGCCGGACAGATCGGGGCGCTCCGGGGACTGGGCGGCGTGCGGATCGGCGACGTCATCGGTGAGGCGGCGGGGCGCGCGGGGGCACGGATGGCCGGACCGCAGTTCGCGCCGCCGACCCTGGAGACGGTCGTCGTGCGGCGGAGCCCCGCCGACAGGGGCGCGCTGCACCTCGCCCTCACCCAGCTCGCCGAGCAGGACCCGCTGATCGGCCTGCGCCAGGACGACGTGCGCGACGAAGTGTCCGTCTCGCTCTACGGAGAGGTGCAGAAGGAGGTCGTCCAGGCCACCCTCGCCGAGGAGTTCGGCGTGGCGGTGACCTTCCGCGAGACGACGACGATCTGTGTCGAGCGGCCCCGGGGCACGGGCGCGGGATACGAGAAGGATCTCGAACCGTTCCTCGGGACGGTCGGTCTGCGCGTCGATCCGGCACCGCACGGCAGCGGCGTGCGGTTCCGCCTGGAGGTCGAACTCGGCTCCATGCCCTACGCGTTCTTCAAGGCGGTCGAGGACACGGTCAGGGAGACCCTGGCCCAGGGGCTGCATGGCTGGCAGGTCACCGACTGCACCGTGACGATGACGCACTCGGGGTACTGGCCCCGGCAGAGCCACTCCCACGCCGTCTTCGACAAGAGCATGTCGAGCACGGCCCGCGACTTCCGGCAGCTGACCCCGCTGGTCCTGATGAGCGCGCTGAAGGAGGCGGGGACCACGGTGTACGAGCCGATGCACCGCTTCGGCGTCGAGGCGCCGGCCGACGCGTTCAGCCCGGTGATGTCGGCCGTGGTGCGCCTCGGCGGGGTGCCGCGCGGCCAGGAACTGCGCGGTGCGGTCTGCCTGTTGGAGGGCGACATCCCGGCGGCGCGGGTGCACGCCCTGGAGCAGCAGCTGCCGGGCCTGACCCGGGGCGAGGGCCTGTGGGAGAGCGCCTTCGACCACCATCGGCCGGTGCGCGGCCCGGCGCCGCGCCGCCCGCGCACGGATCACGATCCGCTGAACCGGAAGGAGTATCTGCTGCGGGTGGCGCGGCGGGTGCGCTGACGCCGCTCAGGGTGCGGCGGCGCCCCGCACGGGGCCTCGAACGACGGCTCGCAGGGCCTCAGTTGAGGGTGTCGGGGTCCGGGCCCGTGCGCAGGCCGCGGTCGAGCGCGGCGATGGCGGCCATCTCGTCGTCCGCGAGCGTGAAGTCGAAGACGTCGATGTTCTCCCGGATGCGGGCCGGGGTGACGGACTTCGGGATCACGACGGTGCCGAGCTGGAGGTGCCAGCGCAGCACCACCTGGGCGGGCGACTTCTGGTGCCGCTCGGCGATCCGGGCGATCGCGTCCTCGCCGAGCAGCGCACCCTGCGCGAGCGGGCTCCACGCCTCGGTGGCGATGCCCAACTCGGCGTGCAGGGAGCGGAGTTCGCTCTGCTGGAGGCCCGGGTGCAGCTCGATCTGGTTGACGGCAGGGACCAGCGCGCTCTCGTCGACCAGGCGGCGCAGGTGTGCGGGCTGGAAGTTGGAGACACCGGCGGCCCGGACGCGCCCGTCGGCGGCCAGCTTCTCCAGGGCCCGCCACGTGTCGAGGTAGAGGTCGCGGGCAGGGGTCGGCCAGTGGATCAGGTACAGGTCCACGTAGTCGAGGCCGAGCTTGGCCAGGCTGGCGTCGAAGGCGGCGAGGGTGGCGTCGTAGCCCTGGTCGGTGTTCCACACCTTCGTGGTGATGAACAGGTCCTCGCGGGCGAGCCCGGAGTCGGCGACGGCGCGGCCCACGCCCGCCTCGTTGCCGTAGATGGCGGCGGTGTCCAGGGAGCGGTAGCCGGCCTCCAGGGCGGAGGTGACGGCGGCGGTGGTCTCGTCGTCGGGAACCTGAAAGACGCCGAAGCCGAGCTGGGGGATCTCGACGCCGTTGTTGAGCGTGACGGTGGGGACGGCCGGGGCCGGGGAGGTGGAGGGGGTCATGTCGTGCGTGTTCCTTGCGTCGATGCGTGCGGCACACCCCTGTTGCAGGGGAGCCTTACGAGCGTCAACAATAATTGCGCACGCGGTATAAACGCAAGCGGGGGTATCGGGGGGAGCGCGGGCGCGGACCCTCCGGGGCAGGGGCAGGGGCAGGGGCAGAAGAAGGAGTAGGGGCGGGAGCAGGGATGGAGGGCGGGAAGGGGGTCCTAGTCCTTCCGCCCCGTCGCCGCCACGGTCACCCCGAGCCCGATCATCGCGAGCCCGCCCGCTCCGCCGACCGCCGCGAGCCGTCGCGGCGAGCGCGCGAACCAGGTGCGTGCGCCGGCCGCCGCCAGGCCCCACACGCTGTCCGAGGCGATCGCGATGAGGTTGAAGACCAGGCCGAGCAGCAGCATCTGCGCCGCGACGTGCCCCTGCTCGCGGTCGACGAACTGCGGCAGTACGGCGGCGAAGAACACGATCGTCTTCGGGTTGGCCACGCCGACCGCGAACCCCTCCCAGAGGGTGCGCAGGCCGCCCCGCGCCTCGCCCCCGTCGGCGGCGAACGCCTCCCGCAGCGCGCCGCGCCGCCGGAGCGCCCTGACGCCCAGGTACACCAGGTACGCGGCGCCCACGAGCTTCAGCGCGGTGAAGACGAGCACCGAGCGCTCCACCACGGTGCCGACGCCGAGTGCCACCGCCACCACGAGGACGTACGCGCCGAGCGTGTTGCCCGCCACGGTGGTGAGGGCGGCCCGGCGGCCCTGCGCGAGGGCGCGGCCGATCACGAACAGGACGCTGGGGCCGGGAACGACGATCAGGAGGAACGACATGGCGGCGAAGGCGAGCAGCCGGTCGGCAGTCATCATGCGCGCCATGCAAGCACGCGGCCGGAGCGGGCCGACACTGCTTTTCGCCGCCGTCGGGCCGCGTCAGATGCCGTGGCCGCGTCGGGTGGCGGTGGCGGGGGTCCCGGTCTCGACGGGCTGCCAGGAGAGCCGGTCCCGCTCCGCCCCCTCGGCCCCCTCCGCTCGTACGCGACCGAAGGCCACGTCCGCGAAGTGGATGCCGAAACCGATCGTGTCCGGCTCCTGGAGCTCGGCGACGAGCCGGCGGCGGAAGTCCGCGGACTGCGCGGAGTCGTGGTCGGGGGCGGCGGACCACTCGGGGTGGCCGACCTGGATCGGCGAGTGCAGGGCGTCACCGAAGGCGATCAGGCGCCGCCCGCCCGAGGCGATGACGTAGGCCGCGTGCCCGGGGGTGTGGCCGGGCACGAACTCCACGCGTACGTCGGGGAATATCTCCTCGCCGTCCGTGACGGTCCTGACCTGCGGCGCCATCGCGTCGAGCAGGTCCTTTCCGGTGCCGTGCGACTCCAGGACGTCGCGTTGCGTCCACTCCGGTTCGGTCACCAGGTAGTCGGCGCGTGTGAACACGGGGCGGTCGCTGCCGGGGGCGGGGTGCCAGGCCCAGCCGATGTGGTCGATGTGCAGATGCGTGAAGGCGACCGCCTCGACGTCCTCCGGTGCGCGGCCGAGGAGGGCGAGGTTGTCGACGAGCGCCCCGCCGTGGATGGCGCCGTGCGCGTTGCCGGGCTCGGCCGGGAAGGACTGCGGCCCGAACCCGGCGTCGATCAGGAGTGCCCGGTCGCCACGCTCCACCAGGAGCCCGCCGACACCGGCCACGAGGTTGCCGGTGTCATCGAGGTACTCGGGGTGGTCCCGCCACACCTCGTCGGTGGTGGCCGGGAGCCAGCCGCGCGGCGAGAGCTGCACGGCGCCGTCCGGCACGTACGTCACGGTGGTCTCGCCGAGCGTCAGCGAGCGCATCGTGCCGGGGCGCCGGAGGCGGTCGGCGTGCTGCGGGGCGGAGCTGGGGGAGTTGAGCGCACTCATGGGGTTCGGTCCTCTCGAAGTGGGACGCGATGCCGTACGGCAGGGCGAAGCGCCGTACGTCGCAGGGGTGTTGGCCCGTGGCGGCTGCACCACCATATGCATCAAGCTCGAATCATTCAAGCTTGCAATATGTGAGCTCGATGCATTTGTTAGGCTGGGCCCATGACGAACCGGGAGTCGCGGCGGCGGGAGTCGTCGGCGGTCGCCGAGCGGGAACTGTGCGGCCTGGTCAACGGGATGGCGCACCAGATCGCGGAGCACGTGCGCGTGCGCGCCGCGACGCTCGGGCTCACCGCGCCCCAGGCGACCGCGCTGCGCGAGCTCACCGGCCCCATGACCATGCGCGAGCTCGCGGAGCGCATGAGCTGCGAGCCGTCGAACGCGACGTTCGTCGTGGACAAGCTGGAGAAGCAGTCGCTGATCGAGCGTCACCCGCACCCCACCGACCGGCGCGCCAAGCAGCTGATCCTCACCGACGAGGGCGCGGAGCTCCGCGAGCGCCTCCTCGGCTTCCTGACCCAGGACTCCCCGCTTGCCGGGCTCACCCAGGACGAACAGCGCACGCTCCAGGGGCTGTTGGAGCGCGCGGTCGTCCGACCCTGAGGCGGGCCCTAGTCCTGGCTGTTCCGCCCGAGTTCCGCGAGCCGGGTCAGGGCGGGCAGTGCGTCCTTGAGTGCGCGGCGCTCCTCGGGCGTCAACTGATCCACGAGCGGGGCGAGATGGCGCGTGCGGTCCGCGTGCCGGGACCGGCCGATCCGCCGTCCCGCCTCGGTGATGTGGACGAGGACGGCGCGCCCGTCGCTCGGGTCGGGGCGGCGCTCCAGGAGTCCCTCGCGCTCCAGCCGCGTGACCAGCTGGGTGATGCCGGGCTGACTGACCTGCTCGGTCCTGGTCAGCTCCGTCAGCCGCAGCGGGCGCCCGGCGAACGCGAGGGTGTCGAGGACCGACAGCGTCGTGAACGGGTGCTTCTCCAGGACGGGCAGCCGGATGTAGAAGCGGTTGAAGTTCTCGACGGCGGCGGTGAAGGCGTTGAGGTCCAGATCAGGGTCGAGGCCCTGCTCCTGCTCCTGGCCCTGGCCCTGGCTCTGGCTCTGGCTCTGGCTCTGGCCCAGATTCTGGTCCTCGGCGCCCGTGGGTGCGTTGGGTTCGTTCACGCCGAAAATGTAGCGCGCGAATTTATATAAGTTGCTTATGCTGTTCTCGCGGGGGACGAACCGTCGACGCGAGGAGACAGACCCATGACTGTGCGCATTGGCATCAACGGCTTCGGGCGGATCGGCCGCAACGTCCTGCGGGCGGCGGCCGCCCGGGGCGCGGACCTGGAGATCGTCGCGGTCAACGACCTCGGGGACGTGGCGACGATGGCCCATCTCCTCGCCTACGACTCGGTCCTGGGCCGCTTCCCGGGCGAGGTGGTGGCCGGTCCCGACGGGATCCGCGTCGGGGAGGTCACCGTCCGGGTCCTCGCCGAGCGCGACCCGGGCGCGCTGCCGTGGGGCGACCTGGGCGTGGACGTCGTCATCGAGTCCACCGGCATCTTCACGGACGCCGCGCGGGCCCGCGCCCACGTCGACCGGGGCGGCGCGAAGAAAGTCATCATCGCCGCCCCGGCCAGCGGCGAGGACGTCACGGTCGTGCTCGGCGTGAACGAGGACGCGTACGACCCGGAGCGGCACACGATCATCTCCAACGCCTCCTGCACGACCAACTGCCTGGGCGTCCTGGCCAAGGTGCTGCACGAGGCCGTCGGCATCGACTCCGGCATGATGACCACCGTCCACGCCTACACCCAGGACCAGAACCTCCAGGACGCCCCGCACAAGGACCTGCGCCGCGCCCGCGCCGCCGCCCTCAACATCGCGCCCACCTCCAGCGGCGCCGCCAAGGCCATCGGCCTGGTCCTGCCCGAACTCCAGGGCCGCCTCGACGCGTTCGCGCTCCGCGTGCCCGTGCCCACCGGCTCGGTCACCGACCTGACGGTCACGACGAGCCGCCGTACCACCGTCGAGGAGGTCAAGGAGGCGTACGCGAAGGCCGCCGCGGGTCCGTACCAGGGGCTCCTCTCCTACACCGAGGCGCCCCTGGTCAGCACGGACATCGCGGGCGACCCCGCATCGTGCGTCTTCGACGCC
Organism: Streptomyces odontotermitis; assembly: GCF_050510915.1. Lineage (NCBI taxonomy): Bacteria > Bacillati > Actinomycetota > Actinomycetes > Kitasatosporales > Streptomycetaceae > Streptomyces > Streptomyces odontotermitis. The sequence goes on from NZ_JBNJLS010000007.1 coordinate 250,258, forward strand.
GAACTCACCCGCGTCCTCGGCCCGCAGGTCAAGGTCGTCGGCTGGTACGACAACGAGTGGGGCTACTCGAACCGGCTCATCGACCTGGCCCTGATGGTCGGCGCGTCGCTGTAGCCGGTTCACCGCGTCAGCCGAACTTCACGGAGCTGATCTTGTTGTCGAAGCCGACGGCGGCCAGATCGGGGACGTCGCCGCCCACGACCTTGGACTCGCCGGTGCAGTGGGGCCCGGACCAGATCTTCAGGGAGCCGTCGGCGGTGAGCGACGAGGTCACCTTCGGGCGGGCGAGGTTCTGGCAGCCCGGACCGGCGACGCCCTGGGAGGGGCCGTTGTCGGAGAAGTTGGCGTCATCGAAGAGGACGGCGCTGGTGGCCGGGGTGCCGCCGCCCTGTTGCCCGCCCCCGGTCGTGCCGCCGCCCTGCTGCCCGCCCCCGGTCGTGCCGCCGCCCTGCTGCCCCGACTTCTTGCCGTCGGGCGTGACGCCGAACCATGTGCCGCCCACGCCCTGGCCGTTGGTGTCGCCGGGCTTGAGGTCCTTGCTGAAGCGGTAGACGGGCCAGCCGCCGACGGTGACCTGGTGGGTGCCGTCCGCGCGGGTGATCACGCCGACGTCCTGGGGCCTGACGCCGTCGACGAAGATCTTGCCGCCCGGGTTCACCAGGACCGGGGGCCAGGTGGTGGCGCAGGCGCCGTTGCAGTTGGACCTGGAGGGGGAGGCGGTGTCCTTGTCGAAGCGGTAGAGCGTGAAACCGGAGCCGTTGACCACGACGGGGTCGAGGTCGCCGGCCCGGCCCGCGGAGAGCTGGACCCAGGAGCGCTGGACCGGCTGGGCGGCGGGCTTGCCGGGGGCGTTGGCCCAGTCGCCGGTCTTCTTCGGGGCGTCGTTCTGCCGCGCGGTGCCGGACTTCAGACTCAGGTCCATCGAGCCGTTCTTGCCCTGCCCGCCCGGAGCCGGGGACGAGGTGGACGGTGACGACGGTGCGGAGTCGGCCTTGTCGTCGGACCCGCCGCTGCCGCACGCGGACAGTGCCAGGACACCCGCCGCCGCGGCGGCGGCCAGCAGGGTGGTGGTCGAACGAGAGGTGCTGCGCATCGCAATCTCCTTGAGTCGTAAGCCGGTTGGGAGCTTTCGAAGCCGGAGTACGAGGGGAGGGCGCCGGGATCCTCAGGCCGTTCGAGACCGAGACCAAACCGAGACATTGTCTAATGAGTGATGAAGTCCGGGAGTTGACCTCTTGGGTGCGGAGGCGTCCCGGAGCCGGGTGGGCGGAAACGCAGGTGCGGCCAGGTCACCCCGTGAACCATGCTGGGGCGATGGATCAAGTGCGGGAGATCGTGGCCCTGGTGGAGCGCGCGCTGGGGCCCACGGCCATCGGCACGTATCTCCACGGATCCGCCGTCCTGGGCGCCGGACTCAGACCGGCCAGCGACATCGACGTCCTGACGGTCACGCGGCGACCCCTCGCCGGCCAGGAGCGGAAGGCGCTGCTCGACGGGCTGCTGCCCCTCTCCGGCGCGGGCGCGCAGGGCGGCCTCCGCCCCGTCGAACTCATCGTCGTCGTCCAGTCCGACGTCCGCCCCTGGCGCTACCCGCCGACCGCCGACTTCCTCTACGGGGAGTGGCTGCGCGCGCAGTACGAGGCGGGCGAGGTCCCGCGCAGGGAGCCGATGCCGGACCTGGCCCTGCTGCTCACGACGGTGCTCTCCGGCGGCCACGCGCTCAGCGGCCCGCCCCCGGTCCACGTCCTGGACCCCGTGCCGCACGAGGACGTGGTACAGGCCGCCGTGGCGGGCATCCCGGACCTGCTCGGCGACGTCGACGACGACACCCGCAACGTCGTACTCACCCTCGCGCGCATCTGGACCACCCTCGCCACCGGCGAGATCCGGACGAAGGACGCCGCGGCCGACTGGGCCCTCGCCCACCTGCCCCCGGAACACCGCCCCGTCCTGGAGCACGCCAGGGACCTCTACCTCAACTACCGCTACAGCGAAGAGAGGTGGAGCACGGAACAGCGGGAACAGGTCGGCCCGCACGTGGACGCGGTGCTCGCGGAGATCGTCAGGACTTCAAGAGGAACCGATACGTCCCCTTGAGTTCCTGACCTCAACGCCTCACCGCGTCGCAGTCACCGTCAATGTCTGCGCCGACGACGACCGCACGGGTCCCGTCTCGGCCGTCACCGTGCCGCGGTCCGACGTGAGCCCGAGTGCCAGGCCGCTGTAGCGGTTCACCAGGCGGTACCGGCCCGTCGCGTGGCCCTTCGCGTCGGTGGTGGGGATGACGAACCACTGCTGTCCCACCGTCGGGCCGCCCGACGGTGCCGCCGTGAGCGCCGTCTTCGCGCCCCAGGCCCGGCCCGCCTTCGACCGGCCGTCGACCCCGAGGAGCTTTCCGCTCACGGCGTCGGCGATCCGGTACGAGCCGTCGCCGTTGGGTTTGAAGGACCAGGACCTGGCGAGGGTCCGTCCGGCGCCGCTGCCGATCCGGTACGTCTTTGCCGGGTCGAAAGCGGGCTTCGCGCCCCCGCCCGTGGCCCCCGCCTTGTCGATCGTGATGTTCGCGTACTCGCCGTCCCCGTGGGCGCACTCGATCGAGCAGTACGAACGGAACGTCTTGCCGACGATCGTGGAGTTCGTCTTGTTCGCGCCGTCCAGGAACCAGCGGTACCAGGAGTTCGAGGTGTAGCTGCCCGTGTCACCCGCCAGGCGCCACTTCTGCGTGGAGAGGTCGTCCGTCACGTAGTACTGCTGCGGCGCCTTGCCGTTCACGGTCTCCGGTGCGCCGATGTACTGGCCGAGGTAGGCGTCGTAGGCGATGTTCATGACGAACAGCGGTGACTTCGGGGGGAGTTCGCCCGCCGCGATCTGCTGGGCGACACTGCCCGGGTTCGCGGGGTCGTAGTCGCCCTCGACCGGGGTGTAGCCCGTGTCGCCCGGCTCGTTCGCCGGGACCATGTTGCTCTCCTTGCCGCCCACACCGGGCTGCGACCAGGCGCCGTCGTACCACTTCTCCCACGAGTCCGGCGCCATCTTCTTCGCGATCGGCGCGCGGGCCACATGGGCGAGGCTGTCCTCCCAGTTGCCGCCCTTCGCCACGATCCGCGAGCCGTAGTACACGTAGAAGTAGCCGGAGGCCGCGTCGACGAAGAGCCGCTGGTCGCCGTCCCCGTACGAGTACGTCTCGTGCGGGAACTGCCCGGTGTCGCCGCGCTTCGTGCTGTACGGGGACGTGATCACGTGGTCCTTGACGGTCCACGTCCTGCCCTGGTCCGTGGAGACCGCGTAGTCGATCGCGTCGTAGTGGATGCCGTCGCCGAAGGGCTGCGGCGTGAACTCGTTGTGGACCAGGCCGTACCAGTCACCGGAGTCCGGATCGACCCAGACCCCGGACAGGTCGCAGTAGTTCTTCTGCGCGTAGCCCGAACCGGCGGGCGCCGCCGTCGCCTTGAGACCGGTGGGGCTGTTGTTGCAGCGCCACGTCGTGTCGTTGTTGCGGTCCTTGTCGTTCGCGGGGTTCACCGCGTCACTGATCGCGCTCGACCGCTTGGCGTCGTCGAAGTCCTTGCCGGTGAAGAAGTCCCAGTAGCGCGGGTCGTCCTTGCCGTAGAGCGCGGCGGACTGCTGGAAGTAGAACGTGCCGTCCTTGTCGGTGTACGGGCTCGCCGGGGTGTCGGTGGGGTGGGCGTAGCTGCCCGTCGAGCCGACCGAGACGGTGTATCCGGGGGCGGCCCCGCCCGCGCGGTCGGCCTGCGGCGTGGAGGCGGGCGCGGCCTGGGCCAGCGCTCCGCCGGTCAGGGCCAGTGCCACGGCGGCGAGGGACGGGACGACTCTTCGGAAGCGGGCCACGGCAGCTCCAGGGTCGGACGGGTGGGGGGAGTGGAGGGCAGTTCCCGCCGCCCCGACGGCACGGGACGACAGGAACCGCCGCGCAGCAGCGTGCCCCCGCCCGCCCCGCGCCGACATGGACTTCCGCGCGGGCCCGATGGACTTTTGGGGCCCCGCCGTGCGCGTGCCGTCGACCGGGCGGGCGTCCCGCGGCCATCATGCTGTCCGCGCCCGCCGCACCTTCCCCGTCTTCCCCCGCGGCGGGCCGCGAGTTCCGTCCGCTCCTCCGCACGCAGCGAGACCCCCACACGTAGCGCGAATCAGAGGAGAACCCCCATGTCAGTACGTAGCTCCCGCAGATCCCTGCTCCGTCACGGCTTCGCGGTCGCGGCCGCCGGTCTCCTTGCGGTGACCTCCCCGGCCGCGGCCTCCGCGTCCGTCGGCGGCGGCAACGTGTCCGTCAGCTGGTCCATCGGCAACACCCCGGCCGCGGGCCTGAGCAACATCACCTTCCCCCTGACCGTCAACAAGGCCACGGCCCACCAGAGCGGCATCTACTTCGCCCAGCAGTTCGGCTTCACCGGCGCGCCCGACGTCGGCTACACCGGCCTCCAGCCCCGCCCGGACAGCGGCGGCCACGAGCGCCTGTCCGCCCGCTTCTCCAGCTTCGTCGCGGGCTCCACCACCACCGACCCGCTCTGCCACGAGGGCGCCGACGGCGGCCCCGGCGTCACCTGTGCCGTCGACTTCGACGCGGTCTACGGCCACCGCTACGACCTCCGCGTCCAGCGCAGCGGCAGCGACACCTGGACCGGCACGGCACGCGACACGGTCACCGGCAAGGAGACCCACCTGGGTACGTGGACGCTCCCCTCGGGCAGCGGAAACCTCCGCGGCTCCCAGGGAGGCTTCGTCGAGTACTACGCGGGGATCCCCAGCTGCGCACAGATGCCCAGGTCGGACGCCGTCTTCGGCGGACCCACAAGCACCGACGCGGGCGGGCTCGGCGGCACCTCGCGGGCCAACTACGAGTACAGCGACTGCGTGGGCGAGTCCAACTACCACGCGGAGAACGACGGTTCGGGCACGCACGTGACCCGCGGCTTCGTCTCCTGACCCGCGCGACCGCCCACCCGGCCCGGGCGGGCGGTCCCGCCCGGGTCATCCGTACGGGGCAGCGCCGCGCGCCGGGGCACCCCGCCGTCCCTACGGTGGGGGTGTGGATGCCCCCGAAACCGCAACTGCGAGCGCCCCGCCGGCCCCGGCCGCCGCGCCCTCCGGCGCCGCCTACCGCAACCTGGTGGTGGCGACGATCGGCTTCGCGCTCACGTTCTGGGCCTGGGACCTGATCGCCCCGCTGGCCACGGACTACAAGGACCGGCTCGGGCTCAGCTCCTTCCAGCAGTCGCTGCTGGTCGCCGTGCCCGTGATCGTCGGCTCCCTGGGCCGGGTCCCGGTGGGCGCGCTCACCGACCGCTACGGCGCCCGGCTGATGTTCCCGGTCGTGGCGGCGCTCACCATCGTCCCCGTCCTGCTGCTGATCCCGGTCAAGAACAGCTACCCGCTGATGCTGGTCGTCGGGTTCTTCCTGGGGCTCGGCGGCACCACGTTCGCGATCGGCATCCCGCTGGTCAACTCCTGGTTCCCGCCCGCCAAGCGCGGCCTCGCCCTCGGCGTCTTCGGCATGGGCATGGGCGGCGTCGCGCTCTCCGGCTACTTCACGCCGCGCATCGCCAAGCACGGCGACAACCTCCCGTTCCTGGTGGTGGCCGTCGCGCTCGCCGCGTTCGCCGTGCTCGGCGCCCTCCTCATCACCGACCGCCCCGACCGGCCGGTGCCCACCGCCTCGCTCGGCACCCGGCTCGGCCAGGCCGGGCGGCTGCGCGTGACGTGGGAGCTGTCCGTCCTGTATGCGATCGGCTTCGGCGGGATCGTCGCGTTCGGCGTCTATCTGCCCACCTACCTCAAGACCTGGTACGCGCTCTCGCCCACCGACGCCGGCACCAAGGCGGCCGGGTTCGCCCTGGTCACCGTGGTGTTCCGGCCCATCGGCGGCTGGCTCTCGGACCGCATCCACCCCGCCCTCGTGACAGCGGCCGCCCTCGCCGTGGTCGCCCTGCTCGCCATCGTCCAGGCATTCGACCCGGGCCTGAACCCGGTCGGCACGATCTCGCTCCTGGTCATGGCCGCCGGGCTCGGCACCGCGAGCGGCAGCGTCTTCGCGCTGGTCTCCCAGGTCACCCCGCAGCGCCAGGTCGGCAGCGTCACCGGCATCGTGGGCGCGGTGGGCGGCCTCGGCGGCTTCGTCCCGCCGCTGGTCATGGGCGCGATCTACAGCGCCAAGGACTCGTACTCGATCGGCTTCATGCTCCTGTCCGACCTCGCGCTGGCCGGCTGCGTGTACGCGTACGGGCGGATGCGCAACGTCCGTGCGGACAGCGACGGCTGACCTTCTTCACCGACCCGTCCGGCGGCGCGCCCGCGCTCACCGGACCTGATGCACCCAGGCGTTGAGGAGCAGCACGGCGAGGACCGCGAGCACCAGGGAGACCGGCACCGGCCACCAGCGGCGCCGACTCCCGTATGCTGCAAGCCCGTTGACCCGGTCGACGGCGACGAGTCCGCGCAGGATCCCGAGCGCCGCCACCACCACGGGCACCGCGACCAGGGCGTGCACGATCCACGCGCCCACGAGCGTGGGTCCTCCCCACGAGTGCTGGTAGTCGTGCGCGTCCACCAGGGGATACAGCAGCCCGTTCACCGTGGCCTGGCCCGCGAGCAGTGCGAGGGTCCAGGCGAAGAGGCCCAGTAGGATCCCGCAGCCGACGCGCACCGCGAGACCTCTGCGGGGCGCGCCCGCCGGTCCGTGCCCGGATCCCAGCCTCCGGACGGACGCGGGAAGGAGCGCAAGTCCCTTCCCCGCCTCCCGCCATGCGGGCCTGCCCATGAGCCGGGAAGCGACGGAGGGAGTGGTGGTGCGGTGCGCCTCGCGGCGCTGTGCGGTAGCCATGCCCCACAGCGAACCAGCGTGGCTCCCTTGATCCCAGGGGGGTAGCCATCGGATCGCGTACGGGTTTTCCCCCAGGCGTTCCCGAGGCGTTCCCGAGGCGCTCCCGAGGCGTTCCCGAGGCGTTCCCAAGGCATCCCCAGGTACCCCCCCCCTGTGCCGGGCTGGCCTCCGCCCGGTTTCAGGAAGTGAACGAGTGGCGCGACGGGAGAGCGGTCTCCCTTTCGGCGCCGCTCAGTGAGAGGTGTCTGAGCATGACGCGCCGTCAAAAGGCGTAGCAGTGCGTTCACTTCGTATTGACACGGTCGTGCCAGGGCCGGAACACTCCGAGTTGGGAGAGCGCTCTCCAGCAACCCCCCTCAGTCCGTTCCGACTTGCCAGGAGACTTCCATGGCACGGAGACCGAAGACCTTCTCAGGGTTCCTGATCACCGGCGCGCTGCTGGTCACCTCGCTCGGTGTGGGCGGGATGGCGATGAGCGCCAACGCCGCGCCCGGCAGCGTGAGTTCGGCGCCGAACGGTACGGCGCACACAACGCACCAGGGCCACACCATGGCGCCCTCCACGGTCGCCGCCGCGGACGACGCCGACGGCGACGGCTACGTTCCGGCGCCCGATCCGGTCACCGGCGTCGAGCCGTCCGTCAAGGAGCCGCCCCACCGCTACTTCCACGAGTTCCAGGCCAACTGCGCGGTGACGCACACGAAGCCGGACGACCCCATCGTCTATCCCGGGCAGCCGGGCAAGTCCCACGACCACACCTTCATGGGCAACACGACCACCGACGCCCACAGCACCGTGGACTCCCTCGACAAGGGCTCCACCACCTGCAAGGCCCCCGGTGACAAGTCGGGTTACTGGATGCCCACGATGTTCAAGGGCGACAAGCCCGTGCTCCCGGTCGGCGTCCAGACCATCTACTACAAGGCCGGCGTCACCGACTACACGAGTGTGCGGCCCTTCCCGAAGGGGCTCCGGTTCGTCGTCGGGAGCCCCCTGCAGTCCGCGCAGGAGTTCCGCGACCACCCGGGCTTCGTCGAGGGGTGGGAGTGCGGCACGAGCTACTTCAACGTGGAGTTCCCCAAGGACTGTCCCACCACGCCGGACACCCAGGTCAACATCCGCTTCCAGGCGCCCAGTTGCTGGGACGGGAAGAATCTCGACACCCCCGACCACAAGAGCCACATGGCCTACCCCGTCGTGAAGCAGGGCACGAACGACAACATCTGCCCCGCCGACCACCCGGTCGCCCTGCCGATGGTCGAGTTCAAGATGGCCTTCCCCGTCAACGGCGACCTCTCCCAGGTCAGACTGGCCAGCGGCCCCAGCTACTCGTTCCACTACGACTTCTTCAACGCGTGGGACGACGCGACGCTCAAGGCGCTGGTGGACCACTGCGTCGTCGGCGGACTGCAGTGCAACGCGCGCGGTTACGACGAGACGCACCCCGAGGCGGGCGCGGCACTCGACGAGAACTACGAGCTGCCGCGCTCGTCCGCGCCTCGGTAGCCGTCAGCCGTCAGCCGTCGGCTGGCAGCCCCGCACATCCCCACCCGTACAACTCACTCCCGTACGCCCAAAGGACCCCCCATCGCCATGACCAGACCCCGTACCACCCCATGCCGTACCACCCCACGCCGCATCGCCGCCCCCCTCGCCGCGGGCCTCCTCGCAGCCGGAGCGCTGTCCGTGCCCGCGGCCCAGGCGCACGCCGCGGGGAGCGTCGTCGAAGTCACCGGTTCGCAAGGCGACTGGCAGCTGTCAGTCGACGGGAAGCCGTACGAGATCAAGGGGCTGACCTGGGGCCCGTCCGTCGCCGACGCCGAGAAGTACCTGCCCGACCTCCGGTCCATGGGCGTGAACACCATCCGGACGTGGGGCACCGACGGCACCAGCAAGCCGCTGTTCGACGCTGCGGCCGCCCACGGCGTCAAGGTCATCGCGGGCTTCTGGCTGCAGCCCGGCGGCGGGCCCGGCAGCGGCGGCTGCGTCAACTACCTGACCGACACCGACTACAAGAACAAGATGCTCGACGAGTTCCCCAAGTGGGTGCAGACGTACAAGGGCAACCCCGGCGTCCTCATGTGGAACGTCGGCAACGAGTCCGTGCTCGGGCTGCAGAACTGCTACACGGGCGCCGAGTTGGAGAAGCAGCGCGATGCCTACACCACCTTCGTCAACGACATCGCGAAGAAGATCCACAGCGTCGACCCCGACCACCCCGTCACGTCCACCGACGCGTGGACCGGCGCCTGGCCCTACTACAAGAAGAACGCGCCCGACCTCGACCTGTACGCCGTGAACTCCTACAAGGCGGTGTGCGACATCAAGTCGACCTGGGAGCAAGGGGGTTACACCAAGCCGTACATCGTCACGGAGACCGGCCCCGCGGGGGAGTGGGAGGTCGACGACGACGCCAACGGCGTGCCCCAGGAACCCACCGACCGCGCCAAGGCCGAGGGCTACGCCAAGGCGTGGAACTGCGTCACCGGCCACAAGGGCGTCGCCCTCGGCGCGACGATGTTCCACTACGGCACCGAGGGCGACTTCGGGGGCGTCTGGTTCAACCTGCTGCCCGCGGGCCAGAAGCGCCTGTCGTACTACGCCGTGAAGAAGGCGTACGGCGCCGACACCGCGCACGACAACACCCCGCCGGTCATCACGGAGTTGGGCGTCGACGGCGACGCGGGGCAGGTGCCCGCGGGCCGTGACCTCACCCTCACGGCCAAGGTCACCGACCCGGACGGCGACGTGCTCTCGTACGAGGTCCTCGGCAACTCCATGTACATCGACAAGGCGAAGGAGCTGAAGCCCCTGCCCTTCACCGACCAGGGCTCCGGCCGCCTCAAGGTGACCGCGCCAGACCGCACCGGGGTGTGGAAGATCTACGTCAAGGTGACGGACGGCAAGGGCAACGTGGGCGTGGAGACCCGGTCGGTGCGCGTGGTGGCGCCGCCCGTCGACGGCACCGACCTCGCGCTCGGCAAGACCGCGACGGCCTCCTCCTCCCAGGCGGGCGGCGGCGACTGCCCGTGCACCGCGGCCGGCGCCGTCGACGGCAAGCCGACCACCCGGTGGGCCAGCGACTGGAGCGACCCGCAGTGGCTCCAGGTCGACCTCGGCTCCCGCCAGTCGTTCCGGCACGTCCAGCTCAACTGGGAGACCTCGTACGCGAAGGCGTACACGATCCAGACCTCCGACGACGGGCAGACCTGGCGCACCGTCCACGAGGTGACCGACGGCAACGGCGGCATCGACGACTTCGACGCGAACGGCACCGGCCGCTACGTCCGCGTCCACGGCACCGCGCGCGGCACCGGATGGGGCTACTCCCTCTACGAGTTCGGCGTCTACGGCTGACCGTCCGTCCACAACTGGCCTTGCCGCGACCGTTCCTGACGGCGGCACCCTCAGCGACCGGGGGTGCCGCCCGCGCCGTCCCGCAGCCCGCCCCGACCCACGGAGGTCCCGAACCCCCATGACCCTGACCGGACGTGAACGCACCCACCCGGACACCCTCATCGACCAGCTGCCGCCCGGCTTCCGCTTCGGCGCCGCCACCTCGGCCTTCCAGATCGAGGGGGCGGCGGCCGAGGACGGGCGCACGGACTCCATCTGGGACACCTTCTGCCGGGTGCCCGGCGCGGTCGAGGGCGGCGACACCGCCGACGTGGCGTGCGACCACTACCACCGGATGCCCGCGGACGTACGCCTCCTCGCGGACCTGGGCCTGGACACGTACCGCTTCTCCGTGGCCTGGCCGCGCGTCCAGCCCGGCGGCCGCGGCCCCGCGGGCGCCGCCGGTCTCGACTTCTACGACCGGCTCGTCGACGAGACGCTCGGCCGCGGCGTCACCCCCTGGCTCACCCTCTACCACTGGGATCTGCCGCAGGAGCTGGAGGACGCCGGGGGCTGGCCGGCCCGCGACACCGCCTGCCGCTTCGCGGACTACGCGGAGCTGGTGCACGCACGCCTCGGCGACCGCGTCACGCACTGGACGACCCTCAACGAACCCTTCTGCTCCGCGGTGCTCGGCTACGTGGAGGGCGTCCACGCGCCGGGCCGCCGCTCGCTCGCCGACGGCGTGCGCGCGGTGCACCATCTGCACCTGGCGCACGGTCTCGCGGTGCGGCGGCTGCGGGCCGCCGCCCGGCGCCCCCTGGACATCGCCGTCACGCACCTGCTCGGCACCAGCCGTCCGGCAACCGACTCGGAGGCGGACCGGGAGGCCGCGCGCCGGGCCGACGCCTTCGGCTTCCGCTGCTACCTGGACCCCGTGCTGCGCGGCCGCTACCCGGCAGACCTGCTGCGCGACCTGGCCGCCCGGGGCATCGAGATCCCCGTGCGGGACGGCGATCTCGACGTCATCGCCGAGCCCATCGACACACTGGGCGTCAACTACTACCGCTCGATGCGCTTCTCGGGCGTCGACGCGTACGGGGCGGCCGTCGGCGCTGACGGCGCGCCGGTGACCCGGGGGCTGCCGCACGGCGGGCTGCCCGTGACGGGCATCGGCTGGGAGGTCATGCCGCACGACCTCACCGAGCTCCTGCTGCGCATCGCCCGTGAGTATCCGGGCGTCCCGACCGTCGTCACCGAGAGCGGCGCCGCCTACGAGGACCGGCCGGACGAGGACGGCTTCGTCGACGACCGGGAGCGCACCGTCTATCTGGCCGCGCACCTGGCGGCGGTCGCCGAGGCATGGGCTCAAGGGGCGGATGTGCGCGGCTACTTCGCCTGGTCGCTCCTCGACAACTTCGAGTGGGCCTACGGCCGCGGCCAGCGCTTCGGCCTGGTCCGGGTCGACTACGCCACCCAGGCGCGCACGCCCAAGCGCAGCGCGCTGTGGCTGCGCGACACGGCGCTGCGGGTGCGCGGGGCGGGTGGCGCGGGCGGCGTCAGGTGACGGCGCGGCCGTCCAGGGCCGTGCGCCACGGGGGCACCCGGGTCTCGGGGGCGGGGGAGGGGCGGTGGCCGCCGCGGGCGAAGAAGCCGGCGAGCGGCAGCATGGCCGCGCCGACGGTGACCGCGTCCGGGCCCAGCGTGCCGAGGGCCAGGGTGACGCGCGCGGCCGGGTAGGTCAGGGCGTACTTCGTGATGTGGGTGCGCACCGAGGCGAGGAAGCGCTCGCCGAGCTGGAGCCCGGCCCAGCCGCCGACGAGGATGCGCTCCGGCTGGAACAGGTTGATGAGGTCGGCGAGCCCGGCGCCGAGGTACTCGGCGGTCTCCTCCAGGACGGTGAGCGCCGTGGGGTCCGCCGCGCGCGCGTCCTGCGGGTAGGCGGCGGCCAGCATCGCCGTGAGCGCGCCCTCCTCGCCGGCGCCCGGTGGCAGTCCGCCGCCCGCCTCCTGCCACCGTTCGAGGAGCGCCTCGGCGCCCGCGTACGCCTCCAGGCAGCCCAGCGCCCCGCAGCGGCAGGCCCGCCCGCGCACCCGGACGGTGAGGTGCCCCCACTCGACGGCCCGCCCGCGCGCCACGTCCCCCGCCACCACGCACGCGCCGACCCCGGACCCGAACAGCACGACGACGGCGCTGCGCACCCCGCGCCCGGCGCCGAACCACATCTCTGCCTGGCCGAGCGTCTTGGCGCCGTTGTCGATGAAGTACGGGATGTGGGCGGGGAGTTGGACGGTCTCGCGCAGAAGGGACTCCAGCGGGACGGCGTCCCAGCCGATGGTCTGGCCGTGCACGACGGCGCCGCTGCTGCCGCCGTTGCCCTTGCTGCCGCCGCCGCTGCTTCCGTTGCTGCCGTCGCTGTCGCTCTCGGTGTCGCGCGCGACGATGCCGGGGACGCCGACGCCCACGCCGAGCAGCCGCTCGGGCCCGGCCCCGGCCGTCGCGAGGACCTCGGTGATGCCCTCGCCGATGTAGCGGGCGATGTCGGCGGCGGCGTGGCCCGCGCGGACCAACGGGCGCTCTGTGCGGGCGAGTTCGGTCAGGGAGAGGTCGAGGAGCTCGACGCGGACGCGGGTCTCGCCGACGTCGACGCCGATCAGCTGCCCGTATCCGGGGGAGATGCGCAGCAGCGTGCGCGGGCGACCGCCGACGGAGCCGACGCTGCCCGCCTCCTCGACGAGGCCGTCGGCGGCGAGTTCGGCGGCGACGTTGCTGATGGATCCTGAACTCAGCCCCAGGGCCGGGCCCAGTTCCTGGCGGCTCATCGGGCCGTTGAAATACAACTGTTGCAACAGCGCGGCGCGATTCTCCCGCCGCAGGTCGTGCACCGTGCGCCCGTTCCGCCGCCCGGTCATATGGCTCCTCCCCGCCCGCTGCCTGGCATCAACTCCTGCGTGATGCCTTGACGTTACCCTTCCTTGCGGTTTAACTCACGTCCTAAATTAAGTCATGAGAGCGTTCAGAAGGTGAAGGCGCCTCAGTGCGCCGCAGGGTGTGGGCCCGCGCTCTCATGACCCCCGCCGGACAAGGGACTTCAGGAGCCATGAGCAGAATCCGCGTCGCGGCCGCAGGTGCCGCTGCCCTCTCGCTCGTCCTTGCCGCGACCGCCTGCGGCGGCGGGTCAACGGCGAGTGGCGGCGGTTCCAACGACTCGCCCAAGACCCTGACGTACTGGGCCTCGAACCAGGGGCCGAACCTCGCGGCGGACAAGAAGATCCTCCGCCCCGAGCTCGACAAGTTCGAGAAGCAGACCGGGATCAAGGTCAAGCTGGAGGTCGTCCCCTGGTCGGAGCTGCTCAACCGCATCATGACGGCGGCCACTTCGGGCCAGGGCCCGGACGTCCTGAACATCGGCAACACCTGGAGCGCCTCGCTCCAGGCGACCGGGGCCCTCATGCCCTGGGACGCGAAGAGCCTCGCCAAGATCGGCGGCAAGGACCGCTTCGTGCCCGCCACGCTCGCCTCGGCCGGGGCCGAGGGCAAGGACCCGGCCGCGGTGCCGCTGTACTCCCTGGCCTACGCGCTCTACTACAACAAGAAGATGTTCAAGGACGCGGGCATCACCGAGCCGCCCGCGACCTGGGACGAGCTCGTCGCCGACGGCAAGAAGATCTCCAAGGGCGGCAAGTGGGCGCTCGGCGCCGAGGGTTCGAACCTGTCCAACAACATCCACCAGGTCTTCGTCCTCGCCAAGCAGCACGGCGCCGACTGGTTCACCGCCGACGGCAAGCCGGACTTCACCTCGGACGGCGCGGTCGCCGCGGTCAAGCAGTACGTCGACTTCATGGGCAAGAACAAGATCGTCGCCCCGGGCAACGCCGAGTACGCGCAGAACCAGTCCCTGAGCGACTTCTCCAAGGGCAAGACGGCCATGGTGCTGTGGCAGGCGGCCGCCACCACCTTCCAGTCGCAGGGCATGAAGGACGGCAACTGGGGCGTCGCCCCGGTGCCCGTCGCCTCCGGCACCCCCGGCGCCGGACGCAGCACCAACTCCATGGTCGCCGGCATCAACATCGCCGTGTTCAAGAACACCGACAACGTCGACGGCGCCACGAAGTTCGTGAAGTTCATGACCAGCGACGCCGAGCAGAAGATCCTCTGCAAGGCGTACGGGTCCGTGCCGCCGGTCACCGCCGCGCAGTCCGACCCCGCCTTCGCCCGCCCCGAACTGAAAGTGCTGCGCGACACCCTCGCCAAGAGCGCCGCACCCCTGCCGCAGGTCGCCGCCGAGTCGCAGTTCGAGACCGCCGTGGGCACCGCCGTGAAGAACCTCTTCGCGAAGGCGGCCGACGGCCAGGAGGTGTCCACCGGCGCCGTCAAGGCCGAACTCGCCGAGGCCGAGCAGCAGATGGCCAAGCAGTGAGTGACGCGCCGATGACCCCGACGCTGGAGCGCGACGGTGCGGCGCCCGAGGCACCGGCCCTGCAGGACGTCCTCGGGGCGGGGCGCGGCCCGCGCCGCCCCGGGAGACTGCGCCGCCTCTCGCTGCCGTATCTGCTGCTCCTGCCCGCGCTGCTGCTCGAACTCCTCGTCCACCTGGTGCCGATCGTCGTCGGCATCTTCATGAGCTTCAAAGAGCTCACCCAGTTCTTCATCCGCGACTGGGGCGCCGCGCCCTGGTCCGGCCTCGACAACTACCGCATGAGCGTGGACTTCTCGTCGCCGGTCGGCGAGGCGCTGCTCACGTCCTTCCTCGTCACCTGCGTCTTCACCGTCCTGTCGGTCGGCCTGTGCTGGCTGATCGGCACCGCGGCGGCGGTCTTCATGCAGGAGACGTTCCGCGGCCGCGGCCTGCTGCGGGCGATCTTCCTGATCCCGTACGCGCTGCCGGTCTACGCCGCGGTGATCACCTGGGTGTTCATGTTCCAGCACGACAACGGCCTCATCAACCACGTCCTGCACGACCAGCTGGGCCTCACCGACCGGCCCACGTTCTGGCTGATCGGCGACAACAGCTTCGTCGCGCTGCTCACCGTCTCCGTGTGGAAGGGGTGGCCGTTCGCCTTCCTCATCGTCATGGCGGGCCTGCAGAACATCCCGAGGGAGATGTACGAGGCCGCGGCGCTCGACGGCGCGGGCGTCTGGCAGCAGGTGCGCCGCATCACGCTGCCGTCGCTGCGCCCCGTCAACCAGGTCCTGGTCCTGGTGCTGTTCCTGTGGACCTTCAACGACTTCAACACGCCGTTCATCCTGTTCGGCAAGTCGGCGCCCGAGGCGGCCGACCTCATCTCGATCCACATCTACCAGTCGTCGTTCGTCACCTGGAACTTCGGCACCGGCTCCGCCATGTCCGTGCTGCTCCTGCTCTTCCTGCTCCTGGTCACGGGCGCCTACCTGCTGGTCACGTCGCGAGGGTCGCGAGGAAGGAAGGCCACCGATGGCTAGCACGAGCCGTGCCCCGTCGCCCGGCGCGAGCCGCTCCCCGATGGCGGCGCCCCGCTCCTTCCTCTGGTCGCGGCGGATCTTCCTCACCCTGCTCACCGGCTTCGTGCTACTGCCGGTGTTCGTGATGGTGTCGAGCTCGCTGAAGCCGCTGGAGGACGTCACGGACCGCTTCCGGTGGGTGCCGAGCGGGCTGACCGTGCGCCCCTACCTCGACATCTGGAAGACCGTCCCGCTCGCCAAGTACTTCGTGAACTCGCTGATCGTGGCGGGCGCGGCGACCGTCTGCTCGGTCGTCATCGCGGTGTTCGCGGCCTACGCGGTGAGCCGCTACCGCTTCCGCGGCAAGCGCGTCTTCACCGTCACCGTCCTGTCCACGCAGATGTTCCCCGGCATCCTCTTCCTGCTGCCGCTCTTCCTGCTCTACGTGAACATCGGCAACGCCACCGGCATCGCCCTGTTCGGCTCCCGTGCCGGGCTCATCCTCACCTACCTCACCTTCTCGCTGCCGTTCTCCATCTGGATGCTCATCGGCTACTTCGACTCGGTGCCGCGCGACCTCGACGAGGCGGCGCTGGTCGACGGCTGCGGGCCGCTCGGCGCGCTGTTCCGCGTCGTCGTCCCGGCGGCGATCCCCGGCATCGTGGCCGTCGCCGTCTACGCCTTCATGACGGCCTGGGGCGAGGTCCTCTTCGCCTCGGTCATGACCAATGACACGACCCGCACGGTCGCCATCGGCCTCCAGGGCTACTCCACGCAGAACGACGTCTACTGGAACCAGATCATGGCGGCGTCGCTCGTCGTCAGCGTGCCCGTGGTCGCCGGATTCCTGCTGCTCCAGCGCTACCTCGTCGCGAGCCTGACGGCAGGCGCCGTGAAGTGAGCCGCACGGCCCGCACGGCCCGCACCCACCGCCCGCCCCGCAGCCCCGACTCCCCCCTCCCCGAAGGGACATCTGTGACCGACGCCGACGCCGACGCCATCGACCTCGCCGCCCTCCCGCACGACTTCCTGTGGGGCACGGCCACCTCCGCCTACCAGATCGAGGGAGCCGTCGCCGAGGACGGCCGCTCGCCCTCCATCTGGGACACCTTCTCGCACACCCCCGGAAAGATCGCGGGCCACGACCACGGCGACGACGCCTGCGACCACTACCACCGCTGGCGCGAGGACATCGGCCTGATGCGCCGACTGGGCGCCAACGCCTACCGGTTGTCCGTCGCCTGGCCGCGCGTCGTGCCCGGCGGCGACGGCGAGGTCAACGCCAAGGGCCTCGCCTTCTACGACCAGTTGATCGACGCGCTGCTCGCCGCGGGCATCACCCCGTCCGTCACCCTCTACCACTGGGACCTGCCCCAGGTCCTCCAGGACCGCGGCGGCTGGCCCGTCCGGGACACGGCCGAGCACTTCGCCGCGTACGCCGCCGTCGTCGCCGAGCGCCTGGGCGACCGCGTCACCCACTGGGCCACGCTCAACGAACCCCTGTGCTCCGCCTGGATCGGCCACCTCGAAGGCCGGATGGCGCCCGGCCTCACCGATCTCACCGCCGCCGTACGCGCCTCGTACCACCTGCTGCTCGGCCACGGCCTCGCCGCCCAGGCCGTCCGCGCGGCCGCGCCCGGCGCCGAGGTGGGCATCGTCAACAACCTCTCCACCATCCGGCCCGCCACCGACCGCCCCGAGGACGTCGCCGCCGCCCGCCGCGCGGACGGCCACACCAACCGCTGGTGGCTCGACCCCGTCCACGGCCGCGGCTTCCCCGCCGACATGCAGGACGTCTACGGCGTCGAACTTCCGGAGCGACAAGGCGACATGGAGACAATCGCCGCACCCCTCGACTGGCTCGGCCTCAACTACTACTTCCCGGCCACGGTCGCCGACGACCCCGACGGACCCGCGCCCCACACCCGCGACGTCCGCGTCCCCGACGTCCCCCGCACCGCCATGGACTGGGAGATCGACGCCACCGGCATCGAGACCCTCCTGCTCCGCCTCACCCACGACTACGGCGCCCGCAAGCTGTATGTCACCGAGAACGGCTCGGCCTACCCCGATCTCGTACGGGCCGACGGCACCGTCGACGACCCCGAACGCGCGGACTACCTCGAACGCCACCTCGCCGCCTGCGCCCGCGCGACCCGCCAAGGCGCCCCGCTCGCCGGGTACTTCGCCTGGTCGCTGCTCGACAACTTCGAGTGGGCCTACGGCTACGACAAGCGCTTCGGCCTCGTCCACGTGGACTACGCGACCCAGCGCCGCACCATCAAGGGCAGCGGCCACCGGTACGCGGACCTCGTGCGGCGGCACGGGGCGCTGGCGCGGCGGGCGGCGTAGGTCGTCTCCACCAAGTCCCGCCTGCCCGGCTGCTTTTGGCACGCACGCTCGCAGCGTTGCCGAATGTGCACTGGTCGCTCCTTCCCCAAGCTCTCTAATCTGAGGGGCCATGAAGCAGCCGGGCGTGGTGGGCGTCCTTTTCGGCATCGGCGTGGCGCTGCTGGCCACTGCTTGTGGCCGCGAATCCGCAGAGCCGACGAACTCGGCCCCGAGTAGCGGGGCGGGAGGAATGGTGTGCTTCTGGGCGGGCTCCGAACCTGCTCCGACACCCACGTCGACCTTGTGCCCCAAGCCCTCTTCGCCCAGTCCGCCGCCCACCGTGACCATGACTCCTGAGCGGAACCCCGAGGGTGGCTGGCGCAACCCCTCATGTGGAGGGCACGACTATGGAGTGACGCGCAAGGGGTCACCGTTGCGATGCGTCGACAGCATCGGCGGCCTCTGGGTCTGGAGGATCTCGCCCCGGAAGGGCGAGGCATGCGTGGACGAGGGTGAGTGGCAGGCAGAGCGGCACCCAGCGCTGACCTTGGTTTGCCGAGGTGGTGTCTGGCGGCAGGAAAAGCTCAAGGATTGGCGGAAGCCGCCCCCGAGCATCCCGCCTCACACTGGCATCGGCAAGGTGCCTTACCCGCCGCCCACCTAGATCACCCCGGTTGTGCTGTCTTGGTAGGCGGCTCCGTGCGACGGGCACCAGTGCATGGCCGCGCGTCACAGCAGCCGCCCGAGGCCCCTGCCGCGGGCTTCGGGGAGGACGGCGAAGCACTGGGGCATGGGTCGGGGGAAGCCGAGGGTGTCGGGGCGGATCTCCATGGGGCCGATGGCGCCGACGATGCGGCCGTCCAGGGCGGTGGTCAGGACGGGGCCGCAGCGGCCGGCCTGTGTCTGTGCGCGGAGGAAGGCCAGTCGGTGCACGAGTGCACCGGGCTGCCGGGGTCCGGGCAGAGGTGGGCGGTGAAGTCCCACAGCTGGAATCTGCCCCCGCCGCGAGGCGCTGCCTCGGGGCCGAGCGGGTGCACGACGCGGGCGACGGCCACGTCGTGCGCGGCGGCGAGCTTCCCGGCCGGCTCGGCGGCGTGGTCGAGGAGGCCGGGCTGGTGGCTGTACGCGAAGACCTTGACCGTGCCCCGGCCGCGCTGCGTCACGGTGGGGACGAGGGTGAAAGTTGCCCCCAACTGGGTGCCCAAGCATCGTTGCTGCTGGCTGCAGGCGTGCCACACCGAGTACAACTCCGGCGGTGAAGCGACTGACTGCCATCATCTCCACGACCGCTCTCGCCCTTGGCGCCACCCTGGCTGCGTCGACGGCTGCGGAAGCCGCACCGGCCGACTGCCCGTCCGGCTCCTTCTGTGTCTGGACCGAACCGGACTTCGGCGGTACGAGGATCGATTACGACGCGGATGACTCCGACTGGGACGAGGGTCTGCTCCACCAGGACTCCTCCTGGGTGAACCGCGCGGCCTCCGGGCCCGGAGTGAAGGACCACGTGATGATCTACGAGGGGCCCGACTTCACTGGCCGGGTGACCATGTGCCTCGCCCCCGGGCAGGAGGTCCCGCAGGACGCCGCCGCCAATGACATGGGGGCCTCTCACCGATGGGTCTCGTCCTGCGACATGGAGCCCGCAGGGGGTGGTGCGGTGGAGGGTTCCGCCACGACCAGCACGGGCATCGGCTGACGGCTGAAGGTTGAGGGCTGAGGTCCTGGACGGTCAGGGGACGTTGAGTTCTCCATGCTGCCGTGGCCCGCGCGCCCCTCAGGGCGTGCGGGTACGTCCCACGACGGCGGCGGCACCGGCGGCGATGTCCGCGACGATGCGCCCGGCGGGAGCGACGTCGCGGACAAGCCCGGCGCTCTGCCCCGCGTAGAGGGCGAGGGCTTCCACCTCACCGGTCATGCCGGGTACGGGGACCATGTCGGTGTAGCGCGACCAGCCGCGCCCGTCGGCGTCGCGGGCGAGCACGGCTCCTTCGCCGGGGCGGTGCGGCACGGCGGGGCGGCCCGCGGCCTCCCAGGCGCGGAGCGTGGAGTTGCGCAGCGCGCGGTGCGGGGCGTCGGGCCAGCCGCCGTCGAAGCACCGCGTGTGCACCGCGTCCTGGGGCGCCGCCTGGATCACGGCCTGCCGGTAGACGTCGTGCGTGGCGGCCTCGGCGGCGGTGAGGAAGCGGGTGCCCAGCCATGCGCCCTGGGCCCCGAGGGCCAGTGCGGCGGCGAGTCCGCGCCCGTCGGCGATGCCTCCGGCGGCGATGACGGGCACCGGGTGCACGGCGTCCACGACCGCGGGCACGAGCGCCATCGTGGAGGTCTCCCCGCGGACGTGCCCGCCCGCCTCGCACCCCTGGGCCACGATGACGTCGACGCCCGCGGCGGCGGCGCGTTCGGCCTCGGCGACGGAACCGACCGTGTGGACGTGCAGCGAACCGGCCGCGTGCACACGGCCGTTGACGTCCCCGGGGTCACCCCAGAACGTCGAGACGACCGGCACGCCCTCCGCCAGGCAGACATCCAGCAGCTCATCAACGGGGAAGTCCAGCACGAGATTCACGGCGAAGGGCCCCGGCGTCAGCCGCCGCACCTCCCGGATCCGGCGCACGGCCTCCTCGGCGGTGACCCAGGTCAGCGCGAGGGTGCCGAGCCCGCCCGCCCCGGCGACCGCGGCCACCAGCTCCGGGGTGACGGCGGACCCGATGGGCGCCTGCACCAGGGGTACTTGGATGCCCAGCTGCCGGCACAGAGGCGTGATCAAGGTCGTCATGCCGTCCTCCTCGTACGAGTCCCACACACTGCGGTTCGGATTCCGAAACAACCTGTGATGCTAATGTTTCGGAATCCGAAACACCAGGGGTGCGAGCCCACGGCAGCGCGGGAGGAGCACGATGGCCACACCGACACCAGGACGGCCGGTACGCGGCTCGACCACCGGACGCCCGCTCATGGCCGCGCTCGACCTGTTCGGCCGGCGCTGGAGCCTGCGCGTGGTGTGGGAACTGCGCGAGGGTGCCCTGGGCTTCCGCGCCCTGCGCCACCAGTGCGGCGACATGTCCTCCAGCGTGCTGCGCCAACGCCTCGTCGAACTGACCGAGGCACGCCTGGTGCACCAGACCCCCGACGGCCACTACACCCTCACCCCCCTGGGCCGCCAGGCCCGCGCGGCACTCGACCCTCTCGTCGACTGGTCCACGGCCTGGGCCGCGGAACTGGCCGAGCACGCCTCCGAGGATGCACCCGCCGGCGAGTGAAGTCCCCTTTCAGCGCTCCTTGTTGAGGGCGTCCACGGCGCCCCGCGCATCGCCGATCGTGGCGAAGTCCACGGCGATGAAGTTCACCGGGCGGCCGCGCTCCCGCGCGCAGCGGTGGGCGCGGTCCACGATGAAGGGGCGCTGGTTGACCACGGCGGCGTCCAGGCGGCTGCCGCCCTTGTCGGTGATGAAGTGGTTGAGCAGGAAGAGGCGTTTGCCGGTGCCGCCGCGGTGCGGGACGCAGGTCATCTGCTGGGGGGAGGCGTAGGAGAAGGGGGTCTCCATGCCGTAGCGGTAGAAGTTCCGGTACCAGGGTGCCGGGCCGTCGGCCTGTTCGGCGAGGACCACCAGGCGGCGGCCGGAGCTGATCATGTCGCCGAGCTTCGGCCAGGGGCGGTCGGGGTCGGCGTCCGGGGTGAACACGAGCCGCTCCAGGCCCGCTTGGCGGAACGCCGTGCGGGTCTGCTCGCCGTCGATGGCGTCCTGGACGATGAGCGTGACGACCTCGCCGGGGTGTGCGTCCAGCCAGGCGCCGATCGAGCGCAGGGTCTCCACGAGAGGGATCGCACCGGCCCTGCACACGGCGTGGCACAGCCACAGGCCGGGGCGCGGCGGGTTGGCCCGCTCGATGAGGAGGGAGATCTGTTCCTTCATGTCCGGGGGAAAGTCGGCCAGTTGGAGGCGTTCGGCCACCTCGTCGGGGGTCTCCCACGTCGTCGTGTCGATGAGGAGACCGCGGGCTCCGGCGTCCAGCTGGGCGGTGATGTCCGGGTCCTGGAGCGGTCCGATGAACCGGTCCGCCGTCGTCGACATCGCGTTGTGCGTGGCCAGATAGGCGACCTCGTCGTAGCGCTTGTCGCACAGCGACGCCGAGCCGAGACACAGTTCGCGGGCCTCCTTGCCCGCCACCATCGGCGCCAGCACCGTGCCCGCGAGCGCGGCCGCCACCAGGGCGCCGCCCGCGGCCCCGACCACCGCCCTGCGCCGCCGCGTCCGCGGCCGGAGCTCCGCGCGCCGGGCCACCGCCTTCTCGTACGCCCAAGAGGCCCCGACCAGGACGAGCCCGGCGAGCAGCGGCAGCGCCGCCGTGATCAGGCCCACCCTGAGGAGCGCGTCGGCGGCCCCGTGCTGCACGTCGTCGAGCAGACTCCGCAGCGACGGCGGCCAGTTCTCGGGCGGACGCACCATCAAGTCGCCCACCTGCCCGTCCGCCACGGCGAAAACCAGGGCGGCGAGCGCACCGCCGACCGCAAGGGCCGCCCCCACCCGGCGCAGTCGCACCGGCCACGAGGCGCCCCCGGTGAAGGCGAGGGCCGCGGCCGCCGCGAGCCCGAGCAGGACGGCACCGCCCTGCACCCATCCCAGGGTCAACCGGGTGAAGAACCGGGCCTGTTGGGCCGCCCCCAGGTCGACGCCCGCGGCCTCCAGGTCCGGCAGCACGTTCCAGTGCCCGTCGTCCGTGAGGTCCGAGAGGTCAGCGGCGGCCTCTCCCTTGCCGCCGAGCGCGTACGGGCCCACGGCCGCCAGGGCCGAGGCCGCGTCCCCGGTGCCGAGCGCCGCCTCCACCTGCGGGCGCAACTCCGCCCGCCGGTCCTCCGGTACGGGTCCCATGAGCCAGTCCGTCGCCCGGTGCGCGGTGTCGCGGTCCAGGCGCAGCTCCGGCAGGTTCGCGGGGCGGCGGCCCTGGGCGATGTCGCCGAGCGCCGCCGACAGGTCCCGGGTGAAGGCGGGGAAGTCGGCGGACTGCCGCCCCTGCGCCGAGGCCACCAGGTCGCCCAGGTAGATCCCGGCGAAGCTGCCGATGTTCGTCAGGACGGGACGCAGGTCGACCGTGAGGCTCAGCCGGGGCTCCTCGCCGCGCAGGTAGGCGACGGCGTGGCCGATCTGCTCGTCGACGAGGGTGCGCAGGGTGGCGGGCGGCAGCACGTTCTTGAGGTTCGCCGTCACCTGCGCCGCGGGCACCGGGAGCCGCCCCAGCAGGTCCCGGGTGACGCGCGCCGTCGCCGGGTCGACCAGGACCTCGTCGTAGAGCCGCTCGTAGGCGTCCTGCTCGTCCAGGACGTCCTGGTAGTAGGCCCGGTTGACGAGAGTTGCGCGCGCACAGCCCGCGAGGACGAGCACGAGGGCCGACAGGGCGAGGACCACCCAGGCCGTCGGCCGCAGCCAGGACACAGGCCGCCGCGCACGTGCCCGCAGCCGGGACGTGAGCCCTTGCCGCCGTGCGCGCAGCGAGGAGGCGGGTCCTTGCCCGGGCGTGCGCAGCGAAGGGGAGGATTCCTGCCCCTGCGTGCGGAGTGAGGAGGCGGGTCCTTGCCCCGGCCTGCGCAGCCAGGAGGCGGGTCCTTGCACCCGGGCCCGCAGCCAAGAGGCAGGACCCTGCCCCCGTGCCCGCAGCCACGAGGCAAGCCCCTGCCCCCGCGCCCGCACCCAAGACGCCGCCTCCCGCCCCCGCACACGCAGCCAGGACGCAGCCCGCCCCGTCGGCAGCCGCAACCACGGCAGCCGCCACCACGACGGCCGCCCCCACGCCCCCGGCCCGCCCGCGCCCTCCGCCTCGCCGCCGCTCGCGCGACGCACCCGACTGTCCCGGCTCACCCGACGATCATCCGGTGCGCGGGGACCCGCCGCCACATCGAGGTTGAACACCCAGGCCACGCACGCCCCGCCGCGCATCCGTACGCCGGATGGACCACCACGGGTGTAGCGGGCGGCGCGAGCAGGGGAGTTTGCCCGTGGTTACGACGCCCCCTCGGAGGACACATGCACGGGCCCCACCGCATCCTGACCGCGCTCGCCGCGGCCACCACGCTCCTGGCTCTCCAGGCCCCGGCCGTCCAAGCCGTCCAAGCCGTCCAGGCCGTCCAGGCCGCCCAAGCCACCGAGGCCCCTCGCCCCGCCCCGGCCGCGTCGAGCGACCCCGTCCTCGCCGCGAAGATGCTCGCGACACCCAACCTCCCCGGCGTCAACGACTGGTTCTGCAAGCCCTCGGCGGCCCACCCCCGCCCCGTCGTCCTGGTCCACGGCACGATCTCCACCGGTGCCGTCTGGGCCAAGCAGGCTCCCACCTACAAGGCCGCGGGATACTGCGTCTTCGCGCTCGACTACGGCCGCAACGACAGCATCCTCTCGCTCTGGACCGGAGGCGTCGGGCCCATCGCCAAGTCGGCGAAGCAGCTCAAGACCTTCGTTGACGGCGTCCTCGCCGCCACCGGGTCCGAGAAGGTCGACGTCGTCGGCTTCTCCCAGGGTGGCGTGATGCCGCGCCAGTACATGAAGTTCGAGGGCGGCGCCGCCAAGGTACACCGCCTGGTGGGCATCGCGCCGACCAACCACGGCACGCTCAGCAGCACCCTGCTCGACGGCCTCCTCGGCGAACAGCCGCAGCTCAGGAGCTTCCTGGACTGGGTGCTCAAGCTGGTGGGCGTGGGCGACATCCTGCGCGTGCCGTGCCCCGCCTGCGGCGACCAGGTCGCGGGCTCCGCGTTCCTGAAGCGGCTCAACGAGGGCTCCGAGACCCAGCCCGGCGTGAGCTACACGGTGCTCGCCACCAAGGTCGACAACATCCTCAACAACTACCGCGACGCGTTCCTCAAGGGCCCGGACGTCGACAACATCACCATCCAGGACGTCTGCCCCCACCACGCCACCCCGCACAGCGAGTTGGCCGAGGACCGCGTGGTCACCCGCCTCGCCCTCAACGCCCTCGACCCGTCCCACACCGAGCGCCCGCGCTGCTGAGCCGCGAGGGCGCCCCGCTCAGACGGTCCACGTCCCGTCCCGCATCAGATGACGGCCCCGCAGCTCGTGCTCCTCGTGCCATGCCTGCACGGCCTGCGGGACGACCCTGAAGTACGCGTACGACGTTCCGTGGGCGCGCGGATCCCATCCCGTGCGGTCCCTGAACGCCTCCGCTGCCGGGGTCGGCACCTCGGCGGACGGGAAGGTGTCCACGGTCCCGTCGATGAGGACGACGTCGCGGGTGTGACCGAGGGCGAGCCGGGTCCGGCCCCCGGACGCGAGGTTGCGGCCGGTCGGATTGGTCGGGCGGGTGGCGAGCCAGAGCGCGTCGTCGTGCCACACGAACCAGAGCGGCACCAGACACGGCACCCCCTCGGCGTCGGCCGAGGCGACCCAGATGTCCAACTCCTCACGCAGCCTCTTGAGGACGTCGTGCTTGCGTCGGTGTGGGTCGCGCGGCGGGGCGGGGTGCGTGGTCATGGTGGTGGACGCTAACGCGGCTGATCACCGTGCGCCTCGGGCGGAGGGCGTAGGTCGCAGGGACGAGGGGGCGAGGGGGCGAGGGGGCCAGGAAGTCTGTCGAGGTCGAGGCCCAGGTCGCGGCTGAGGTCGAGGTCCGGGGTTTCCTGGAGCCCGGAAAACCCGGTGGACAACGATCATGTGTCTGGCAGGCTCCGTCCATGATCCCGACAGACCCCAAGGCCGACCTCCGCCTCTACCTCCAGGACGCCCGCGACGCCCTGCTCTGGAAGCTGGAGGGGCTCTCCGAGTACGACATCCGCCGCCCCCTGACGCCGACCGGTACCAACCTGCTGGGCCTGGTCAAGCACGCGACCGGCGCCGAGGCGCTGTACTTCGGCGCGACCTTCGGGCGGCCCTTCGACGGGCCGCCGCTGTGGATCATCGGCGCCGCCGAGCCCAACGCGGACCTGTGGGCGACCCCCGACGAGTCGCGCGAGCAGATCGTCGAGGGATACCGCACGGCCTGGGCCCACGCGGACGCGACGATCGAGGCGCTCCCGCTCGACGCGGTGGGAAGGCTGCCGCTGGGGGAGGAGGGGCGCGAGGTGACGCTGCACCGCGTCCTCGTCCACATGATCGCCGAGACGGACCGGCACGCCGGGCACGCCGACGTGGTGCGTGAACTCATCGACAGGGCAACGGGGTTGAGGGTGAACGGCGACAACATGGCCACGGGCGACGCGGCGTGGTGGGCGGGCCACCGCGAGCGGGTGGAGCGGGCGGCGAAGGAGGCCGAGGAGGCCGAGGAGGCTGAGGTGGCCGGGCCGGCCGGGCGCGATGCGTGAGGGGCCCGGCCTCGCCCCGCGTCAGCGCGTCGTCGTCACGTACGCGAGCGCCTCCTCGTACGTCATTCCGAGCCCCTCCCGGTACGCCGCCTCGTAGGCGCCGTCGCCCAGGGCCGTGCGGGCGTCCTCCTCCAACGTGCGCCGCAGCGCCTTGAGTTGGGGGGAGTTCATCTGGGCCTTGCCGGTGAGCTGCCAGATGCGGTGGGTGACGGCGAGCAGGAGGGCGGCCTGTTCGGCGGCGCCCTGGACGAGGAGGGAGCCGGCCAGGGTGTCGAGGGCCATCGCCACGCCGTGCACGTTGTGCACGACGCTGTGCCCGGCGGCGGCCTCGCGGGCCCTGCGCTCGGCCTCCACCGCGTCGCCGAGTGCCAGGGTGCTCTGCGCCAGGAAGCCCTTCACGTAGGCGCTCACCCAGTGCTCCCCGGTGCGTTCGCAGTCCGGCAGGACCTGTTCGCAGACGGCCAGGACGCGCTCGTGCTCGCCCATCATCAGATACGCGAAGCCGAGGGCGGCCCGGCGCTGCAGCATCGCCGCCCCGCACCAGTCGGAGCGCACCGGCAGCCGCTGCCCCGCCATGAAGACCTCGACGGCCCGCTCCAGGCGTCCGCTCACGGCCAGTTCGCCCGCCTCCACGTACTTGGCGGCGTCGATCACCGTGGGGTCGCCGTCCTCGGCGGCCGCCTGGACGCACAGGCCCACCCACAGCGCCGCCGCCTCCCGGTCGCCCTGGAGGATGACGGTCGCGGCCAGGCTCCACAGAGCGAGGGTGCGCACCGGGCCCGGCTCGCCGTCGACGGTGAGCACGGGCTCCAGGATCGCGCGGGCGTCGCGCAGATAGCCGCAGTGCCGCCACAGGAAGCCGGTGTAGGCCGCGATGTCGAAGGCCGCCGGCGGGTCCGGCTCGGCGAGCGCGAAGTCGACGGCAGCGCGCATGTTGCTGTGCTCGGCCACCACCCGCTCGCACCACAGGACCTGGCTGCCGGTGTTCCACTCGGTGCACCCCCGCCGGGCCAGGTCCCGGTAGAAGTCCCGGTGCCGCAGACGGAGTCGGCGTTCCTCGCCGAGGGCGCGCAGCCAGTCGGCGCCGTACTCGCGGACCGTGTCGAGCATCCGGAAGCGGTTCCAGTCGCGCGCGTCGCGGCGTACGACGGACTTGTCGATGAGCTGGGCCAGCAGCGTCACGATCCGCTGCCGGGGCAGCGGGCCGCCCGTGCACACCCGCTCGGCGCCCTCCAGGTCGAAGCTGCCGGCGAAGACCGACAGGCGCGCCCACAGCAGCCGCTCCAGCGGCTCGCACAGCTCGTGGCTCCAGCCGATGGTGGTGCGCAGGGCCTGGTGGCGCGGCGGGGTGCAGTCGCCCGGCGAGGTGAGCAGGTCGAGGCGGGAGGGCAGCCGCTCGCCGAGCCGTTCGCGCAGGACCTCCACGGACAGGTCGGTGAGCTGGGCGGCGGCCAGTTCGATGGCGAGGGGGACGCCGTCGAGGCGGCGGCAGATGGCCCGTACGGCGGTCTTGTTGCGCGCGTCGAGGCGGAAGCCGGGCGTGGCGGCCGCGGCCCGCTCGGCGAACAGCCGTGCAGCCACGGCGTGTTCCCCGGTCACGGGCAGCGGGTCGACGTCGATGCGCTGCTCGCCGCCGACGCCGAGGGGCTGCCGGCTGGTGGCCAGGACGCGCAGCCCCGGCGCGTCGGCGAGCAGCTCGCGCAGCATGGCGACGCAGCCGGGCAGCACGTGTTCGCAGGAGTCGAGGACCAGGAGCAGCCTGCGCCCGTTGAGCCAGTCGGCGATCGTGGGCACGACGTCCTTGGTGGACTGGTCGGCCAGGCCCAGGGTCTCCATCACGGCGAGCCCGACGAGGCCGGGGTCGTGCAGCGGGGACAGCTCGGTGACCCAGACGCCGTCGGGGAACGCGGCCTGGGCCTGCCGGGCGGCGCGCAGCGCGAGGCGGGTCTTGCCGATGCCGCCCGCGCCGGTGAGGGTGAGCAGCCGGTCCTCGAAGACATCGGTGGCCGGGCGCGCCAACACGCCCCGCAGCAGCTGCAGTTCATGCCTCCGGCCGAGGAAACTTGTGCTCTCCGGCGGCAGGTTCCCCGGCCGTCGTCCTCCATGATGTGCGGTCCTGTTCGGCACAGCGTCCCCTCCCCGCCGCCAGGCTCCCGCCCGCGCTGCCCACCAGTCTGTCCGGGGTAACGACCGGACGCCAGTGAGGTCTTCACGACGTCAACAACAGTGCGGTCCCTGATCGAAGTTGACGGGTGTCAGGGCCGAGGCTCACCGGTCAGCTCGTGCGCGTCCAGGCGCAGCCGCCAGGTGTTGCGGCGGTGGACGGCCGCGAGCTCGGACTCCAGCGGGGACGGCGGGACCGCGAGGACCGGGCAGCCGGCGTGGGCCAGGCAGTAGCGGGTGACCGACGGGGTGAGCGCGCGGTGCAGGCGGCCGCGGCGGCCCGCGCCGACCACGAGGACGTCGGTGGCGCGGTCGGCGACCTCCACCAGGGCGGGGGCGGCGCGGCCGCGCGCCAGTGAGGCGTGCAGCGGGACGCCGGGCCCGTGCGGGCCGAAGACCGTCTCCACGACGGTGATCAGCTCCTGCCCGGCGAGCCGCCTGCAGTGTTCGAGGAGGTCGGCCGGGACGGGGGAGCGGCGGTGGCTCAGCTCGCCGCCGGGCGGCTCCCAGGCGCGCACGATCCACAGCCGGGCGCCGCGGCAGCGGGCCTCGTCGGCGGCCCGGTGCAGGGCCGTCAGACTGCCCGGCGAACCGCTCACGCCCACGACGACGCGGTCCGCCTTCAGGGCACCGGAATCGGGCATGGGTCGATCGCTCCTCGTACGTGTGGCCCACCGTGTGTGGTGTCTCCATCTGACGCCCCGTGGCCGGGATCCGGACAGTCCGCGGGGTGCTTCTTGGCGCGCTTCTGACGGGGTGTCGGGGCTGCGGATCCGGCCGCCGTCAGCGTCGCCGGGCGAGCGGCACGCATCCCTCGCCCGGAGGTGCAGCCCACACCGACAGGGTGGTTGTGCATCCGCCCGTACCGCATCACCGTCTGAACGACGTGGACCTCACCAGAGGAGCCGACACCGGCATCAACTACGTTGCGTGATGAAGCAGGTACGGTGCGTCACATGCCTGAAAGTGATCTTCCCTCCCGGGTATCCCGAACCTCCCGGGCCGCCACCGCGATCCGGCGGACCCGGCGCCGCCGCCGCACCGTCGCCCTGCCCGGCGGCCCTCGTGCCCTGCTGCGCCCCGCCACCCTCCGCGACCTGCGCGCCATCGCCGCCCTGCACGCCCTGTGCGCCCCGCTCCCGCCACGGCCCCGCTCCGGGTTCCCCGACCGTGCGGCGCTGCCCCGGCTGCTGGGCTCGCGGGCCGGGCGCGGTGTGCTGGCCGTGGCGCCCGGACGGCGCCCGGTCGGCTGGGCCTCGCTGGCCCAGGACGGGAACGGCGGCGGCGACGCGATTCTGCTGGCCGCGGCGGCCTGGCGGGACCGCGGCCTGCTCGGCGTGCTGCTCGCCGCACTCGCCGAGACCGCGCACGAGTCCGGCTGCCGCACGCTACGGGTGTGCGCGGCCCTCGACGACACCGCCGTGCGCCGGGCGGTGACGGACCTCGGAGTGCCGTACGCGGCGGCGGTCCCCGACGGCGCCGACACCTTGTACACCCTGCGCCTGCCCGCCCCAACCGCCCCCGGCGGCACGGAGGTTCCCACGGCACGCCGCGACGCGGCACGCACCCCGTCGCACTGAGCCGCCACCGGCACGGACGGCCCACACGTGCGCGGCGGGATGACCCCTTCGACAATGGGGGAGTGCTGACCGTCCTGGTACTCGCCGGAACATCGCGGGCGAGCGAGCTGATCGCCCAGATCGAGGGCGTCCCCGAGCTGTCCGTCGTCTCCCACACCTACGACGGCGGCCTCGCCCTGGCCCGCGCCCGCACCCTGCTCCCCGACGTCCTGGTGATCGACCTCAGCGCCCGCTTCTCCGGCGACGCGGCCGCGTTCATCCACCAGGCCCGCCACCTCGATCCCCCCGTCGACCTGGTGGTGCACGAGGGCGGGCGGGTCCTCGGGACCGTGTGCCGGCAGAGCGGTGCGGTGCTCGCTCCGGACGAGCGGCCGGGCGGGCTGGCCCGAACCCTGGCGGCACTCGCCCGTCATCGTTCACGCTGAGGCATGGCGGAATCCGGCGAACTCCGATCGGCACGCGGACGAGCGCTTCGCTGTGCGCTACGACGTACGCCCGCTCGACGCGACGACCTGGCCCGACTTGTCACGGCTCGTCGAGGCCGACAACGGCGTGTGGGGCGGATGCTGGTGCATGGCCTTTCACGCCGAGGGCGTGGGGCGGGGGAGGACGCCGGAGCGGAACCGGTCCGAGAGCCCGAAGACGCCGCGGGTCGGCGCGTCGCCGCGCCGTTCCTGCACAACGGCAGGGTGTCACTCTTCGAAAGCCATGGATTCGAGCGGACCCGTCAGCTGGGCAAGCACCACGGGGTGGCGAGCAGGGTCCTGCCGTGAGCGGGTGTCTGCTGTCGGCTAAGCCCCTGGGCAGCCGGGCCGCCCACCTGCTTGGGTGGCCCCATGGAGATCTTGGTTCTCGGAGGGACGGCCTGGCTGGGCCGGGAGGTGTCGCGGCAGGCGATCGCGCGCGGGCACCGCGTGACGTGTCTGGCCCGGGGCGAGAGCGGACGGGTCGCGGACGGGGCGCGGCTCGTCGCCGCCGACCGGCGCGAGCACGCGGCGTACGAGCCGCTCCTCGACCGCACCTGGGACGCCGTCGTCGAGGTGTCCTGGCAACCCGGTTTCGTACGGGGGGCGTTGGCGGCCCTCGGCGACCGGGCCCGGCACTGGACGTACGTGTCCTCCGTCAGCGCCTACGCCTCCCACGCCGAGCCGGGCGCGGACGAGTCGGCGGCGCTGCTCCCTCCGGCCGACGGCGACGAGGTCGACCGCGAGCTGTACGGCGAGGCCAAGTCCGCCTGCGAGCAGGCATCCCAGGGCGCCGTCGGCGAGCGCCTCCTCGTCGCGCGCGCCGGGCTCATCGGCGGTCCGGGAGACGGCAGCGGACGCTCCGGCTACTGGGCGGCCCGCTCCGCACGCGCTCCGCACGAGCCCCTGCTGGTCCCCGACGCGCCGACCCTGCCGACCCAGGCCATTGACGTGCGCGACCTCGCCGCCTGGCTGCTCGACTGCGCGGAGCGGGGCACCGCAGGCACGTACAACGCCGTCGGTCCCGTCGTGCCGTTCGAGGAGTGGCTCCGGCTGTCCCGCGAGGCGGGCGGGCACACCGGCCCCGTGGTCGCCGCCGGCTCCGCGTGGCTGCTCGCGCAGGGCGTCGCCGAGTACATGGGCGAGGAGTCGCTGCCGATGTGGGTGGTCGAGCCCGGCTGGGAAGGGTGGTCGGCCCGCAGCGGCGCCGCGGCGCACGCCACGGGGCTGCGCCACAGGCCGCGCGCGGAACTGCTGGCCGACACCGTGCGCTGGGAGCGCGAACAGGGCCTGGACCGGGCCCGGCGCGCGGGGCTCAGCGCCGGCCGGGAGCGTGAACTGCTGGAAGCCCTGGGCCAGTTGGCCGACTGAGCCCCTCACTCCCCTTACCGGCCCCACGGCTCGTCTCCAGGGGGTCTCCTGACGTGGCTCGCCTTCAGGGGACCCTCACGGCCGGTACACGCACGCCGTGAGCCGCGCCCGCCACGTCCACCCCAGCGACTCGTACAGCGCCCGCCCCTCGTCCGTCGCGCCCAGAACGCCGACCGCCGCCCCCTCGGCCACGGCCCGGTCGGCCAGCGTGCGCATCACCAGGCCGCCAAGTCCCCGGCGGCGATGGGCGGGTGACGTCTCCACCTGGTCCACGACCGTCGCCCCGCCGACCACCGCCATCTGCCCCTTCGCGGCGAGCTCCCCGGCCCGGTCGTGCACGCGGACGTACGTGACCCCGGCCCGGGTCTCCGCCGACACCGTGTAGCCCTCGGGCGCCGCCGGGTGCGTCGTCCGCAGGTCCACGGCCATCAAGTGCCCGGTGTCCTCCTTGTCGACGATCCACCCCTCGGGCAGCCACGGCTCGACGTCCACCGGCTCCGCGGGCACCTTCAGCCAGGTGTGCGGCACCGTGACCGAGGCGGCCGCCGCGCGCACCAGCGGCTCCCGGGCCTCGGCCACCACGTGCCGCCCCGCCTGGGCCGGCTTGCCCACCTCGATGTACCAGCCCCATGGGTGCGCCACCGGTCGCGGTGTCGCCCGCGAAAGCGCCCAGCCCGCCGCCCAGATCTCGACGAGTTCTCGATCCATCCAGTCCCCCAAGCATCGCGTGCGTAATAGTCTCAGTTGGGCTGAGCTTATTACGGCGGGCTCGGTTCGTCACAGGTACCTCTCCGTTCGTCACGGGTACCTCTCCGTGGCGCCGGAGAGGTACCTGCTGTGAGGGGCTCAGCGGGCTGGCGCGTCCGCCCGGTCCGTCAGCCGGTGGAGCCGAGACGCACGCTCTGCGCGGCCGTCCCGGTGGGCGCGTCCCACTGCGCGCCCACGCCCACCAGGTCCCAGCCCTGACTGCACGAGGGGTCCGGGTAGACGAAGACCGTCGCGTCGGTGTCGTTGCCGAGGCGCACCGCACCGCCGGGGATCTGGAGGCAGACGTCGTTCGGCGGGTTGAAGAAGGCGTCCACCGTGCCGGTGTCGGCCCGGATGTACGTGAGTTGGCCGCTGGCCGCGTGTGCGCTGGTCGGCACCGCAGCCACCAGCAGCAGCGCCGAGGCCGCCGCCATGAGCGGGCCGCCGAGCCGTCGCCGCAGTGCCGCAGCCGTCTGCCGTGATCGCTTGGCCATGGTCGTTCCCCTGTCGCTTGTCGCTCGCGCCGAGAGGGAGCCGTGGGCATCCCCGCCCCCAACACCCTTGTCCCTGTCGAGTGTTGTGGGCTCGGAGGGCGCGGACCGGGCTGTCGGCGGGCAAACAGCCGGATGGGGTGAAGGCGCGTCGCGGAAGGGGCGTGCGCGGCATGCGCCGGGGGAAGGCGCCGTGCTCCCGGTGCGCTCGGCCTGCCGTTCGCCTCGGCGATCGCCGGCTACGGCAGCTGGCGCGTGCTGTTCTGGGTGTCCGGCGCGCTCAGCCCGGCGGTGGCCGTCCTGATCCGCGTGGCCGTCCCCGACACCGAGCCACCGCGCGCGGCCCGCGGAGGCTTCGACCACGTCGGAGCCGTCGGCCTGGGCACGGGGCTCGTGTCGCTGCTGCTCGCGGTGTCGAAGGGCGCCGACTGGGGATGGCCGAGCGGCGCCCCGCTCGGCGGGAAGCTCACCACCACGTACGGGCCGAAGGCCACCCTGTTCCTCGGCTGGCTCGTCATCTCCGCGGGCTACGGCCTGTCCGTCGGGATGATGGGCTCCGAGTGGACGCCGATGGCCGTGATGATGGTGATCAACGGCGGCGTCGGTCTCGCCTGCGGCGCCATGCCCGCCCTCATCATGGGTGCGGTCCCGAAGTCGGAGACGGCCGCCGCCAACAGCTTCAACACCCTGATGCGCTCCATCGGCACCTCGGTCTCCGCGGCCCTCGTCGGCGTGGTCCTCTCCCAGATGACCGTGGCCGCCGGCCCCGTGCGCCTGCCCTCCGAGGACGCCTTCCGCACCGGCATGCTGATCGGCTGCGGCGTCGCCCTCCTCGCCGCCGCGATCACGCTGACCATCCCCGACCGCACACCCGGCCCCGGCCCTCGTGCCCGTAACGACGACCACACCTCCGTAACGGAGAATGTGCGCAGGTGACCGCACGTGCGTCACCGGCGGTGACACGGCGGACAGCAGGGTCCGGCCGGGACCGCGCGCCACCGGGAGGCAGGCCCTGAGTACCGTCGCCGCCGAGATCGTGTCGGCCGTACTGCTGGCGGGAGTGCTCGGCTTCGCCGTCGTCCGCCCACGGGGACTGCCGGAGGCGGTGGCGGCGGTGCCGGCGGCGGGCCTCCTGGTCGGCCTCGGCGCGGTGTCGCCGGACGAGGCGTGGCAGCAGACCCGCGACCTCCTGCCCGTGGTCGGCTTCCTCGCCGCCGTCCTGGTGCTCGCCCAACTCTGCGACGACGACGGCCTGTTCGCGGCGGCGGGCGACGCCGTCGCGCGGGTGTGCGGGGGCAGCCCGCGGCGGCTGCTCGGCGGGGTGTTCGCCGTCGCCGCCGTCATCACGGCCGTGCTCAGCCTCGACGCGACGGTCGTGCTGCTCACCCCGGTCGTCTTCGCGACGGCCGCGCGAGCCGGGGTGCGGGCCCGGCCGCACGTGTACGCCACCGCGCACCTGGCCAACTCCGCGTCGCTGCTGCTGCCCGTCTCCAACCTCACCAACCTCCTCGCCCTCGCCGCCAGCGGTCTCTCCTTCACCCGCTTCGCGGCGCTGATGGCGTTGCCGTGGCTGGCCGCCATCGCCGTCGAGTACGCCGTCTTCCGCCGCTTCTTCCGTACCGATCTGTCCGTGAGCGTGCCGCAGAAGCCCGCCGTCGGCCGCCCCCGACTCCCCGTCTTCACCGTCGCCGTGCTGTGCCTGACGCTCGGCGGGTTCGTGGTGACGTCGTTCGCGGGGGTCGACCCCGCCTGGGCGGCCCTCGGTGGCGCGCTCGTCCTCGCCGTCCGCGCCCTCGCCCGGCGCCGGACCACGCCGCGCGCGCTCGTCACCGCGGCGGGGCTGCCGTTCTGTCTGTTCGTGCTGGCACTCGGCATCGTCGTCAAGGCCGTGGTCGACAACGGCCTCGGCACCGCGATCGGCCACGCCCTGCCCGACGGGGACTCCTTCCTGGCGCTGCTCGCCGCCACCGCGCTCGCCGCGGCCCTGGCGAACCTCATCAACAACCTGCCCGCCGTCCTCGCCCTGCTGCCGGTCGCCGCCGCCGGCGGGCCCGGCCCGGTGCTCGCCGTCCTCATCGGCGTCAACCTCGGCCCGAACCTGACGTACGTCGGTTCCCTCGCGACCCTGCTGTGGCGGCGCATCCTGCACGAGCACGACGACGCGCCCGCGCTCGGCGACTTCACCCGCCTCGGACTGCTGACCGTTCCCGCCACACTGGTCGCGTCCACCACCGCGCTGTGGGCGGCCCTGCACACCATCGGAGGCTGACCGCACTCATGAGCACCGGAGGCCGACCGCACCCATGAGCGTCATCATCTGGATCACCGAGGGCACCTGGCCCGCCTGCGTCGACGCGGCCCGCGCCCGCGCCGCCGCCGACACCGACCTGGTCCTCCTGCACCTCACCGACGACCTGGCGGCCGAGGCCGCGCACGGCGCGTTCGCCGGACTCCTCGGCCGCGGCCACCCCGACCGCGACCCCGGCACCCGTGTCGAGCACCTCTCCGCGACGGCGGCCGACGACCTCCTCGCCCGCGCCGAACAGCGCCTCGGCCGCCCCGCCCGCCACCTCGTCCTGCACGGCCGCCCCGAACAACAGGTCGTGCTCGCCGCCGAGAACGCCGACCTGCTCATCTGCGCCCGCGACGGCGACGCCGCCCACCCCGGCCCCCGCAGCCTCGCCCCACCCACCCGCTTCGTCGTCGACCACGCCCCCTGCCCCGTCCTGCTGGTGTGGCCCACGGCTCCGTAGGGCCGGTGGCCCCCGTAGGCTCCCCAGGCGTGACCTCGACAGACGCGACGCCCCCGACGCCCCCGACGTACTCGACGAAATCGACGGACTCCACCACCGCTTCCCTCGCCACCCGCCAGCGCTCCCTCGGCGACCCCGAGTCCCGCTTCCCGCTCTGGCCGCCGCTCACCGCGGGCTGCCCCGTCACGAGCACCGCCACGATGGCGTACCCGCTCGACGTGGACTACGCGTACGAGAAGGCCGACACGGACGTCTTCGGCCGCCCCGGCACCGTCGCCGCCGGGAGCGGGAGCGGGAGCGGGAGCGGGAGCAGGGTCGAGGGCCGGGGCCACGACCGCTGGCAGCAGCTCCTCCCGCCGCTCCTGGCCCCCGGCCTCGGCGAGGGCGGCACCCCGCTGATCGACCTCGGCGACGGCATCCACATCAAGGACGAGTCCCGCAACCCCACATGGAGCCACAAGGACCGGCTCAACCGCTGCACGGTCAGCGCGGCCGTGGGCGTCGGCGCCCCGGGGATCGTGGTCGCCTCCTCCGGCAACCACGGGGCGTCCGCCGCCGCGTACGCCGCCCGCGCCGGGCTCCGCTGCGTGGTCCTGACCTCGCCGGACCTCCCGCCCGCGGTCGACTCCTTCCTCCATGCGTACGGGGCGGTGGTGCTCCCCGTCCCGACGCACACCCGCTGGCCGCTGCTGCGCGAACTGGTGGACCGCCTCGGCCTGCATCCCGTCTCCAACCAGACCGAGCCCGCGCACACCGGGCACCCCTTCGGCCCCGAGGGCTACAAGACCATCGCCTACGAGATCGTCGGCGAACTCGGCGTCCCCGCGGCCGTGTTCGTGCCCACCGGCTACGGAGAGATGCTCTTCGGCGTCTGGAAGGGCTTCGCCGAACTGCGCCGCCTCGGCGTCACGGACCGCGTCCCGCGCCTCTACGCCTGCGAGCCCGCGGCGGGCGGCCCCCTCACCGCGGCCCTGCGCGACGGCACCCCGGCCGCCCGTGTCGAGGTCGGCCCCACCGACGCGTACGGCATCGACTGCCCCGTGGGCAGCTACCGCGGCGTCCTCGCGGTCCGCGAGAGCGGCGGCCGTGGGGTGCTGGTGAGTGACCGTCAGATGTATGCGGCCCAGGGGGAGTTGGCGCGCCAGGGGCTGTGGACGGAACTCTCGGGGGCGGCGGGCCTGGCGGGGCTCCGGAGCGTGCGCGGCGCGTCGGGCAGCCCGCTCGTGGACCTCGAAGGTCCGGTGGTGTGCGTCGCCACGTCGAGCGGCTTCAAGGACCGCGCCGTCGGGACGCGCACCTCCGAGCCCGTGGAGCCGAGCTGGGAGGGGGTGCGGGGGCGGCTGCGGGCGGCGGGGCTAGGGTGAAATGTCCAGTTTCTGAGGCATGTCGTCCGCACCACGAGGCATGCCGACCACGCCACTGTGAGGGCCACGGCACCATGACGAACCAGAACCCGAAGGTCGACCGGTTCATGGAGACGGTCGAGCACCCGCAGAAGGAAGCCGTCGCGTATCTGCGCGCCGCCATCCTGAAAGCGGAACCCGGCCTCACCGAGCAGGTGAAGTGGAACGCACCCAGCTTCTGCCGCGACGGCGTCGACCGGGTCACGTTCCAGCTGAAGGCCAAGGACGTCCAGCTCATCTTCCACCGGGGCGCCAAGGTGAAGGACGGCGACGCGGAGTTCGTCTTCCCCGACGACACCGGACTGATGAAGTGGCGCTCCAGCGACCGCGCCGTGGTCACGTTCAAGGACCTGGCCGATGTCCGGGCCCACGAGGCGGCCTTCCTCGGCCTGGTCGGGCGCTGGGTCCGGGCCTGAGCGGGAGGTGCCGGGCGGCGTGCAGGGGCTGGGCGTGCCGGGGCTGGGCGTGCCGGGCGGCGCGGCGGGGTCCCACGCGGTCTCGCGTGCCGCGCCCTGGCGCGCGGCGAGCTCGGGCATGTTGACTCGCGTCCATGTCGACGACTCTCGGTGTGCCGACCCCCGACCCGGCCGCCTACATGCTGCGCGCCGCCGCGCACGACGCGGGACGCGCGTACAAACGGGACCTGCTCGACCAGTTGGACGTCCGGGCGGGTCACACCGTGCTGGACCTCGGCTGCGGCCCCGGCACCGATCTGCCGTCGCTGGCCGAGCGCGCCGGGGCGAGCGGCACGGTCATCGGCGTCGACCGGGACCCGGACATGCTCGCCGCCGCCCGCGCCCGCACCGAACGGCTCGCGGGTGTGACCGTCATCGAGGGGGACGCCCACGACCTCCCCGTCGAGCGGGGCACCGTCGACCGGGCGAGGGCCGACCGCGTCCTGATGCACGTGGACGCGCCCGCCGACGTGCTGGCGCAGCTGCGCCGGGCCACCCGCCCCGGCGCCCGGATCGCCCTGGCCGAACCCGACTGGGACACCCTCGTCGTCGACGCCGACGACCTGGAGACGAGCCGGGCCTTCACGCGCTTCACGGTCTCCCGCGCGGTGCGCAACGCGACCATCGGGCGCCGTCTCCCCCGGCTCACGGAGGCGGCGGGCTTCACCGTCGAGGCGGTGTGGGCGACGGCGCCGGTCTTCCGTGACCTGCGGGACGCCGACCACTCGCTGGGCCTGGGCCGGAACATGCGGCGGGCCGTCGATGCGGGCTTCGTGGCGGAGGAGCGCGGCCGGGAGTGGTTCGCCTCGCTCGCGCAGGGGCCGTTCTTCGCGTCGTTCACGCTGGTCAGCGTCGTCGCGACGCGGGCGCCGTAGCCAGGCCGCCCTCTTGCGCAAGCCGCGGAAGGAGGGCGGTGGCCTGCTCTGATCAAACTTGCATAGTCATTGTTAGTCAAGGTTGAATAGTTCGCCGGTCCGCAACCCCGAGGAGTCGGCATGAACGCGAAGACCACCAGTCAGCCGAAGAGCGAGGCCAAGCCCCCGGTGCCGGGCGGCGCCGCGGTGACGGCCAACGAGACCACCGTCCCCGTCCTCCCGTGCGTGGACGCCGACGAGACTCTGGCCTTCTACCGGGCCCTCGGCTTCGAGGTCACGTACGAGATGCGGAAGCCCTATCTGTATCTCGCCCTCGCCTACAGCGGGTTCGCGCTCAACTTCGGCAAGGCGCCCGAGGGTGCCGACCCGAGCAGGGAGGACCTCGGGGCCTGCCTCGTCATGGTCGACGCCGTCGCGCCCTATCACGCGGCCTTCACGGCGGCGATGCGGCAGGCGTACGGGAAGGTGCTCGCCTCCGGGCGCCCGCGCATCACCCGGTACCGGCCCGGCGCGAGCCGCTTCACCCTCGTCGACCCCTCCGGCAACAGCGTCATGTTCATCCAGCGCGACGAGCCCATGGAGCTCGAGTACGGCGGCTCCAAGGAGCTCCCGCCGCTGGCGAGGGCCCTGGACAACGCCCGCATCTACCGGGAGTTCAAGAACGACGACCGCGCGGCCGTCCGGGTCCTGACCTCCGCGCTGCGCCGCCACGGTGACGCGGCGCCCGCCGTGGACCGGGCGCTGGCGCTCGCGACCCTCGTCGAGCTGGCCGTCGCGATGGGCGAGCACGGCAAGGTCGAGGGCCTCGTCCTGGAGCTGAAGGCGATCGAGCTGAGTGCGGCGGAGAGGGAGCGGGTGGCGGACGAGCTGCGGCTGGCGCAGGACCTGGAGGCGTGGCTGGGGGAGGTCGGTCCGGGGGAGGGGGACGGAGGGCAGTCCTGAGGGGAGACCAGGGAGACTTGGGGAGCCTCAGGGGGGATCCGGGGGCCCGGGGGATCCAGGGGGCCCGGGGGAGCGGTGGGGGCGGGCCCGGTCAGGCGTCCTCGCGGGCTGCCGTGAGGAACGCCCGGATCAACTGCGGTGACTTCACGCCGGGTTCGCTCTCCACGCCGCTGGAGACGTCGACGCCCCACGCCCCCGTGGCCCGCCGGGCCTCGCGGACGTTCCCCGGGTGCAGGCCGCCCGCGAGGAGCCAGCGGCCGCGGGGTGCGGTGAAGGTGGGGGAGGCCCAGTTCCAGGGCTTGCCGGAGCCCGGGTCGGGGGCGTCGAGGAGGAGCAGGTCCTCGCCCAACGCGCCGCATTCGACGGGCAGTTCGGTGGCCGCCGTGGCCCGCAGCAGGGTACGGCCCGGCGCCCGGAGCGCCTCGTAGTACTCCCGGCCCTCGTCCCCGTGCAGCTGGACGGCGCGGATCCCGCTCTCCTCCGTCAGGCGCCGCACCTCGTCCAGCGGCTGCTTGCGGAAGACGCCGACGGTGAGGACGTGCTCGGGGACGCGCCGGGCGAGGCTCCGGGCGGTGGCGGCGTCGACCGTGCGGACGCTGGTGGCGAAGACGAAGCCGACGGCGTCCGCCCCGGCGGCCACGGCCGTGTCCACGTCCTGCTCGGTGCGGAGCCCGCAGATCTTGACATAGGGATCGCTCATGGCGGGAGTCAACCAAATCGGGTGCGGGCTGCGCGAGCGGCGGACCGGGGGCAGGGGAGCGGGGAGGGGGGAGCGGGGACCTGGAAGGCTGGGTGCGGTCTTCGGGGCCGGCGGGCGGGCGGGGCGGGTGCGGCGGCGAGCGAGGTGGCGCCGCGGTGGCGGGCGAGGTGGGCGATGGCCGCGGCACCCCGCGCGGCCTGGCATCATCGAGGGATGTCTGACTTGATCATCGCCGCCTGTGACGGAGCCGCGAAGAAGAACCCCGGACCCGCGGCCTGGGCCTGGGTGGTCGCCGACTCCGAGGGCCGCCCCCAGCGCTGGGAGGCCGGTCCGCTCGGCCACTCGACCAACAACGTGGCCGAACTGACCGCGCTGGCCGAGCTGTTGGAGGCCACGGACCCGGCGACCCCGCTGGAGGTCCGCATGGACAGCCAGTACGCGATGAACGCGGTCAGCAAGTGGATCGCCTCTTGGAAGCGCAACGGCTGGCTGACCGCGTCGAAGAAGCCCGTCGCCAACAAGGAGCTCGTCGTGCGCATCGACGCGCTCCTCCAGGGCCGCGACGTGACCTTCCGGCACGTCGCCGCGCACCGCGTGGACGGCGACCACCTGAACGCGATCGCCGACGTCGCCGCCAGCGACGCCGCGACCACCCAGGAGCCCGCCGGGACCGTCCACGGCGCGCACGCCATCCCCGAGCCGCGCCCCGAGCGCATGACATCCGGCGTCGAGGCCCGCCCCCGCAAGGCCGCTGCCGGGCGCACCGCGGGCGGCAAGGGCAAGGGCGGCGGCTCCAGTCCGGTGATCAAGGCCAAGTTCCCCGGCCGCTGCCACTGCCAGAAGCCGTACGAGGCCGGGGAGAAGATCACGAAGAACGCGCACGGCTGGGGCCATGTGGAGTGCCGTGACGTGTGAGGTCAACTCCCTCCCCGACCCGAACAGTTGACCTGTAGGCCCTGTACGCTCTGAAGATCCCTACCGGCCGGGTGGGCACGTCATGGAGTGGAGCCAGGGATGACCGCAGACGACGCGAGCTTCGTCATCGACACCAGCACGCCGCACCCGGCACGCGTCTACGACTGGCTCCTGGGTGGCAAGGACAACTACCTCGTCGACCAGGAGCTGGGCGAGAAGCTGCCGGCCGAGGCGCGCGGCAACGCGGCCCGGAACCGCGCGTTCATGCACCGGGCCGCGGCCTGGCTGGCGCGCGACGGCGTCGGCCAGTTCCTCGACGTCGGCACCGGCATCCCGACCGCGCCCAACCTCCACCAGGTCGTCCAGGAGATCGCTCCCGCGGCCCGCGTCGTCTACGCCGACAACGACCCCATCGTGCTCCGGCATGCCGAGGCACTCCTGGTCAGCACCCCCGAGGGCGCCACGGACTACGTCCAGGCGGATGTGCGGCGGCCCGAGGCGATCCTCGAACGCGCCCGCACCCTCCTGGACTTCGACCGCCCCATCGCCCTCTCCCTCATCGCGCTGCTGCACTTCATCACCGACGACGAGGACCCCTACGGCATCACCCGCACCCTGGTCGACGCCCTGCCCTCCGGCAGCTATCTGGTGCTCTCGCACGGCACCACCGATGAACACCCCGAACTCGCGGAGTCGGTGAAGACCACCTACCGCGAGGGCCAGGTCCCGCTGCGGATGCGCGGGCGGGCGGAGGTCGAGCGGTTCTTCGAGGGCCTCGACCTGATCGACCCGGGCCTGGTGACGGCCACCCACTGGCACAAGGACACCCCCGCCCCGAAGTCCGAGCGCAGCGGCTTCTACGTGGGCGTCGCCCGCGTCCCCTAAGGGCTTTACGGGGCCTTCCCCTCGGTCGTCGTGCGGACCTTCCCCTCGGCCGCCGTGCGGGCGTAGTGCTCGGCGATCTCGTCACTGGTCGCCAGCCACACGCCGGGGTGGCCCGCGACGTACTCGAGGGCCTGGTCCAGGTACTTCGCGCGGAACGCCTGGCCGGTGACGAAGGGGTGCAGGGCCAGGGCCATCACCCGGCCGCTGCCCTCCGCGTCGGCGTGGAGCTGGTCCCAGCCGAAATTCAGCGGGTCGGGCACGAGGGCCGCGGTCGCCTCGTTGATGCTCGTGGAGGGCCGGTCCACCAGGAAGTGCTCGGCGTTGAGCCCCACGTAGAAGGCGACGCGGGCGCCGCCGGGTCAGTGGATCGGCTCGCGCTCCATGATCACGTTCCGTCGCCCTGCGGTCCCCGGGTCCGGCTTGCAAAAGTTATCCACGCGGATAAAGTTATCCGTATGGATAAGAAGATCTACGGGCGGATACGCGCCCTCTACCTGACCGTCCTCGCGCTCTCCGTCGCCACCCTCGCCGCCGCCGGAATCGTCGGCGGCAGTGACGCCCTGTGGATTCGTGGCACCATCGTGGCCGTGATCTCAGCTGTTCTCGTCCTGCTGGCCAAGCGGGCCTTCCGGGGCAGCCGCGGCGCCTATGTGCGGATGCGGCTGATGACGGCCGTCGCGCCCCTCGGGGTCCTGCTCGTCCTCGGCCTGCCGATCGACGGCTTCCCGGCCTGGATGAAGGCCGAGCAGGTCGCCGTCGGCGTACTGCTCGCCGTGGCCGCGATCCCGCTGTGGCGCCGCACCGTGCGCCACGCCTACCCGAAGACCGCCCCCTCGGCCCGATGACCCCGAAGACGGAGGACCGCTCGCCGTGACCACCCCCACCAGGCGCCGGGCGACGGAGGCCCGCAGGGAACAGATCATCTCCGCCGCCGTGGCGCTCCTCGCCGAGCGCGGCTGCCAGGCCACCACGTTCGACGCCATCTGCGAGCGCGCCGGGCTCTCCAGCAAGCGGCTGATCACCTATCACTTCGCGGGCAAGGAAGAGCTGTTCACGGCCATCGCCGCGAAGGTCGTCGCCGACGCGGAGGCGTTCATGCGTCCCGCCCTGGACGCGGCCACCGGAGCCCGTGAACTCCTCATCACTCTGATCCGGGCCAACGTGACGTTCATGGCAGGGCACTTGGAGCAGATGAAGGCGCTCCAGCAGATCATCTTCAACGGTGGCCACGCCTGGGACGAGCACCACACCGACTCGGTGAACCGGCTCGCCGGCCTGTTCACGGACGGGCAGCGCTCCGGGGCGTTCCGCCCCTGCAACGCGCAGGTCATGGCGGTGACCCTGCGCGCCGCCCTGGACGGCGTATACGAGCCGCTGGCCGAGGGGATCGACCCCGCTCGGTGCGCCGAGGAACTCGTCGAGATCTTCGACCGCGCGACCCGGGCCGCCGGATAGCCCGGCGCGGGTCTCAGCCTGCCGCAGAGCCGCCCGGCGTCGTCGCCCGGAGCGCGCGCACCAGGGCCGTCACTCCGCGTTCCGCCTTCTCGCGCGGGCAGCCCACGTTGAGCCGTACGAAGCCCGGGGCGCCGTACGCGGTGCCAGGCATGATGGCGACCTTCTCGTGCTCGATCAGCCGCCGCTGCAGCACGTCGTCGTCGACGCCGAGCCGGCGCAGGTCGATCCAGGCCAGGTAGCCCGCCTCCGGTGGGCGCCAACTCAGCTCGGGGAAGGCCGAGTCGAGGTGGTCGGAGACGAGGCGCAGGTTGTCCGACACATAGGTGCGCAGGGCGTCCAGCCAGGGGGCGCCCTCGCGGTAGGCGGCGATCGTGGCGGTCAGCATGAGCACCGCGGGGGAGGAGAGGCCGTCGGCGTCCTTGAGGCGGGAGAGGTACGCGGCGTGGCTGGCCGGGTCGCCGATGATGCCGTAACTGCCCGTGAGCGCCGGGATGTTGAAGGACTTCGATGCGGAGGTGACGACTGCCCAGCGTGCGTCGTCCCCCTGCGCCGTGGCGTAGTGCGACCAGGGGCGGTGGACGTGCGGGGCGTGCGTCAGGTCCGCGTGGATCTCGTCGCTGACGACCGCGACCCCGTGCCGCGCGCACAGCTCCGCCATCCGCCCGAGCTCCGCCGCCGTCCACACGTGCCCGGTGGGGTTGTGCGGCGAGCAGAGCAGGAGCACGGACGTGTCGGGCAGGGCCAGCAGCCGCTCGAACTCGGCCCAGTCGTCCAGGGCGCAGCCCCGCAGCTCACGGCCGTGCGCCGCGACGAGCCGGGGAAAGGCGTCGTACGCGGGGGTGTGCGTCACCACGCCGTCCCCGGGCCGCGACCACAGGTCGATGAGCGCCCCGGCCTGATAGAGGACGGAGGGCGCGTACGCGAGGGACTCCGGTTCTACGGGGGTGTCGTAGCGCCGCCGGTACCAGTCCACGACCGCGCCGAGGAAGTCGTCGTGGCGCCAGCGCGAGTAGCCGAGCACGGCGTGCTCCAGGCGGCCGCGCAGGGCCCGCATGACCTCGGGGGCGGTCTCGAAGTCCATGTCGGAGATGGTGAAGGGGAGCAGGCCGGGCACGCCGAAGCGGTCCTCCACGTAGTCCCACTGCGTGCACCACGTGCCGTGCCGGTCGACGGCGCGGTCGAAGTCGTACGGGCCCGCGCTCGTCGCCGGGGTCTCGGTGGCCATGGCTCAGCCCGCCGGGGTGAGCTTGGCGATGGCGTCCTTCACGGACTGCACCTGGGGGCCGATGATCACCTGCACATTGTGCTGGTCGAGCTTGACGACACCCACCGCGCCCAGCTTCTTCAGGCGCGCCTCGTCGAGCAGCCCGGCGTCCTCGACGGTCATGCGC
Source organism: Streptomyces odontotermitis (assembly GCF_050510915.1). NCBI lineage: Bacteria > Bacillati > Actinomycetota > Actinomycetes > Kitasatosporales > Streptomycetaceae > Streptomyces > Streptomyces odontotermitis. Next base: position 295,076 of record NZ_JBNJLS010000007.1, read on the forward strand.
AGGCGCGTGATGCAGTTGTCGAGCGAGGTGATGTTGGCGGGGCCGCCGATGGCCTCGAGGATCGCGGCGGGGTCGTACTTGCCCGCGACCAGCTCGACCGCCGGGGCGCTCGCGGCCCCCTCGGACTTCCCGGAGTCGTTGGCCGCGGCCTCCGTCTCCACCGACTCGGCGAGGGCCTCCGGGTCGCGGCCCGGGGTCTTGAGGTCGAAGCGGCGGATCGCCCAGCGGAAGAGGAAGTAGTAGACCGCGAACCACACCGCGGCGATCACCGGCACCAGATACCACTTGGTCGTCGTGCCCTGGAGGACGCCGAAGACCAGCCAGTCGATGACGTTGCCGTCGGTGTTGCCGATGAAGACGCCCAGGACCGCGGCGGTCAGGAAGCCGAGGCCGACCAGGACCGCGTGGATGAGGTACAGCCACGGCGCGATGAACAGGAAGAGGAACTCCAGCGGTTCGGTGACGCCGCCGACGACGCAGGCCACGACGCCGGAGATCAGGAGGGCCTTGATCTCGGGGCGCATCTTCTTGTTTGCGCAGTGGTACATGGCGAGGGCCGCGCCCGGCAGTCCGCCGAGGTAGGCGGCCATCTTGCCCTGGGAGAGGAAGTGGGTGGCGGTGGTGACGTCGCCGGTCGGCGCGTTCGAGCAGTTCAGCTGGGCGTAGAAGAGGTTGAGCGCGCCGGAGACGTGCTCGCCGCAGACCGCGCCGGAGCCGCCCACGTCGGTGAAGCGGAACATGGCGACGAGGATGTGGTGCAGGCCGATCGGGCGCAGCAGCACCTCGCCCATGCCGAAGAAGAACGGGCCGAAGACCCCGGCGTGGCCGATGGCGGTGCCGACCCAGGAGATCCAGCTGTTGAAGGTCGGCCAGGCCAGCGGGATGAGCAGCCCGACCACGCTCAGCACGAGCGCGGAGACGATCGGCACGAAGCGCAGTCCGCCGAAGAACGCGAGGGCGTCCGGCATCTGCTTGGTGCGGTAGCGCTGGTGCAGGAGCGCCACGACGACGCCGACGACGACCGCGCCAAGGAGCCCGGTGTCGATGGACTTGATGCCGAGGACGTCGGCGATGCCGTAGTGCGCGATGGACTTCTTGTCCTCGAAGTCGACGCCCTTGGCGGTGAGGAAGAAGTTCACCGCGAGGTTCATCGAGGCGAAGCCGACGAATCCGGAGAAGGCGGCGACGCCCTTGTCCTCGCGGGCCAGGCCGAGGGGTATCGCCATGGCGAAGAGGACGGGCAGGAACGTGAAGGCGACCGTGCCGGTCGTCGCCATCCACGTGAAGACCAGGTGGAGCGGCTCCCACTTGAGGAAGGGGAGGTTCTGCGCGACGGCGTCACTGGACAGCGACGAACCGACGCCCAGCATGATCCCGCAGAACGCGAGCAGCGCGACGGGCAGCATGAACGTCTTGCCCAGCCCCTGCAGGAACTCCCAGAGCGCGGCCTTGGTCTTCTTCATGGAACGGCTAACCTCGCAGGTCCCGCGGATGGACGCCGGGGCCCAAGGTGGAGCGTTCGGCGCATGACGACACTGTCATCGGGCCTGATCCTCATCGATTCCCGATCCCCGCATCAGGAGCGAAGGCCCCGAGTGCGGATGACCGAAACGCCCGTCCACGAGGCGCCGAAGGTCCCGGCCGCCGATGTGGGTGCACCGTACACCGGATGTTCAGCGCCCGGCAGCCGTAGGGGCGTCCGTCACGTCGAGGAAGACCTGGTCCGCGGTCGGCCAGAGGTGGGCGACGGAGCTCTTGATGCGCTCCGAGACCAGCTCGACGTGTTCGCTGTCGAGGCCGGGGGCGAGGTCGATGCGTGCCGCGACGAGAGCCGAGTCGGGGCCGAGCCGCATCGTCAGGAGCGCCTCGACGCTGTCGATCTCGGGCTGGGCGTCGAGCAACGCCCGGATGCGGGAGCGCATTTCGGGGTGGACGGCCTCGCCGATGAGCTCCTCACGCGCGTCCCTGCCCAGCCGGTACGCGACGTAGCCGAGCAGCGCCCCGATGGCGAGCGACGCCGACGCCTCCCAGGCGGCATGGCCGGTCACCATGTGCAGGGCCATGCCCGCGAGGGCGAGGCAGACACCGAGCACGGCCGTCGCGTCCTCGGCCACCACGGTCCGCAGCGCCGGATCCCCGCGCACCGCGTCGGGCGCGCGCCGCCGCTGATACAGCGCCCGCACCAGGGAGGCCCCCTCCGCGAGGAAGGCGACACCCAGCACGGCCAGCCCCGCCACGTATCCCTCGTGCGTCTCGTGCGGCCCCGACCGCAGGGTCTGTACGCCCTGGAACACGGAGAAGCAGGCGCCCGTCACGAAGATGCCCACGGCGGCGAGCAGCGACCAGAAGAACCGCTCCTTGCCGTAGCCGAAGGGGTGGCGCCGGTCGGGCGGGCGGCGGCTGCGGCGCAGCGCGGCGAGGAGGAAGACCTCGTTGAGGCTGTCGGCGACCGAGTGCGCGGCCTCGGACAGCAGCGCGGGGGAGCCGGTGGCGACGCCGCCGACCGCCTTGGCCGCGGCGATGAGGAGGTTGGCGCCGAGGGCGACGAACACGGTCAGGCGGGTGCCGCCCTCCGCGCCGGACGCACCCTTTCGTCCCTTTTGCTGGCTCACGAGCGGGCGGGTACCCCGGGCGCGGGGCGGGACGCCTGGCAGTAAATGATCGACGATCGATCATGCACGGCCAGGCCCAGCTGTCGTCCATGGTCGAGGTGGACGTCACCAAGATCCCCGCATCAACGAGGACGAGGGCACCATCACCTACCACGACTCGGAGAACATCGGCATCGCCGTCGACTCCGAGAAGGGCCTGATGACCCCGGTCATCAAGGGTGCGGGCGACCTGAACCTGGCCGGCATCCCCAAGGCCACCGCCGACCTCGCGGGCAAGGTCCGGGGCGACAAGATCACCCCGGACGAGCTGTCCGGCGCGACCTTCACCATCTCCAACACCGGCTCGCGCGGCGCCCTGTTCGACACGATCATCGTGCCCCCGAACCAGGCCGGCATCCTCGGCATCGGCGCCACCGTCAAGCGTCCCGTGGTCATCAACCACCCGGACCTCGGCGAGACCATCGCCATCCGCGACATGGTCCACCTGACCCTGTCCTACGACCACCGTCTGGTCGACGGCGCCGACGCCGCCCGCTACCTGACCACGGTCAAGCAGATCCTCGAGGCCGGCGAGTTCGAGGTCGAACTCGGCCTGTCGATCCCGTAAGGCCCGCAAAGAACGCACGCCCGCAGGCCCGAGGGCCTGTCCGGCGGATCTTGCCGCGGTCGCGGTCTCTGGCACCTCCCCAAGCTCTCGACTTCGTTCGGGCAGGGGAGGCCCCATCGCTGCGGAGTTGCCGTCAGTTGCCGATGCTCCGCGCTGACGCCCTCCTCCGCCTTGCCTCGCGACGCACCAGAGACCGCTCACCTGCGACGAGAGGGCGCTGCAGGAATCATGCGGCCTGATCCGCCGGACAGGCCCTAGACGAGTAGTTCCGAATTCCCGTCTGTCGCGCTCCGGGCGGACGAAGGGAATTCGGAACTACTCGTCTAGCCCTGCGCCGTCGGCCGCACCACGATGTCCCCGACATCGACACTCGCGGGCTGCTCGATCGCGAACGCGACGGCACGGGCTACGGCCTCGGGCGGGATGCCGATGTCGCCCATGGTCGCGCCGAGTTGGTCCCGTACGTCGGGCGCCATGCGGTCCGCGAACTCCGTGCGTGTGACGCCGGGTGAGACGACCGTCACGCGCAGGCTGTCGCCCGCTTCCTGGCGCAGCCCTTCGGAGACGGTCCGCACCGCGTTCTTCGTGGCGGCGTACACCGACTGGAGCGGCACGATGCGCAGCCCGGCGGTGGAGACGGTGTGGACGAAGTGTCCGGAGCCCTGGCTGCGGAACACGGGGAGAGCTGCGGCGATCCCGTACAGGACGCCCTTGAAGTTGACGTCGATCATCTCCTCCCAGTCCTCGACGCGCAGTTCGTCCAGCGGCGAGATCAGACCGACCCCGGCGTTGCCGACCAGGACGTCGAGCCGGCCGAACCGTTCGCGGGCCATGTCGACGAGCCGGGTCAGGTCGTCGCGGCGCGTCACGTTCGTGGGGACGTGGGCGACCTGGCCGCCCGCCTTCTCGATCCGTTCGGCCACGGCTCGAAGCCGGTCCGGCCGCCGCGCGCCGAGCACGACCTTCGCGCCGCGCCCGGCGAGCAGCAGGGCGGTCGCCTCGCCGATGCCGCTGCTGGCGCCCGTGATGGCGACGACCTTTCCCGCGATGCCGTCGGCGCCCTCGATCCCCTCGGTCCCCTCGACGCCCGCGATTTCTTCGATCTCTGGCATGGCTGTTCCTTCGCGTGGTGCGGGCAGAGTAGAAGTGGAGGCGCCGCCACTTAGCTTCACCGTAAGTGGAGTACCCTCCACTTAGCAAGGGAGTGCGGGAGCGAAGGAGCGGGCCGGTGACGGCACGGGAGACGGGGCGCCCGCTGAGGGCCGACGCGCAGCGCAACCGGGAGAAGATCCTGGCGGCCGCGGTGCAGGTGTTCACCGAGGAGGGACTGAACGCCCACTTCGAACGCATCGCGAGAGAAGCGGGCGTGGGGACCGGCACTCTCTACCGCAACTTCCCCACCCGGGAAGCCCTGATCGAGGCGGCCTACCGCAATGAAGTGGCGCGGCTCTGCGACGCCGCCCCCGAACTGCTGGCGGCCATGCCGCCCCGCGAGGCCCTGCGCGCGTGGATGGGCCGCTTCGTCGACTACGCCACGGCGAAGCGCGGCATGGCCGACGCCCTGCGCGCCGTCGTCGCCTCCGGGGGCGATCCGTACGGCCCCAGCCGGGAGTTGATCCAGAAGGCCATCGTCACCCTCATGGAAGCCGGGACCGAATCCGGTGCCTTCCGCACCGACATCCGCCCCACCGACCTGTTCGCCGCGCTCGCCGGCATCGCCCTCACCTCGTCGGATCCGGACCGGCGCGACCAGGCCGAGCGCCTTCTCGACCTCACCCTCGACGGACTTTCGCCGCCGGTACGCGGGTGAGAGGTCACCCCGGTCACCCCAACTTCCGCTCCAGGCGGGCCAGTTCGGCGCGCAGCTGCGCGATGTCCGCCTTGTCGGCGACCTGGTCGCCCTGCTTCAGCTCGACGACCAGGGTGCCGCCGGGCTCCAGGACCACGAGGGACGTCTCGGCGATGCTGTCGCCGCCCTGTGAGCGCACCGCGACGTCGAGGTCGCCGCGGCGCAGGCCCTGGTGCCGTACGGCCCGTTCGTCATCCGCTGCCGAACCGGTCCCGGTCGGCGTCGCCCTTCGGTTGGACGTCGGCCATGCCCACATCCGTACGGTCGAAGGTGACCGCGGCCTGCCGGGCGAGGCCGCGCTCGCCGCCCAGGAACACGCTCACACTTCCGGCCTGGTGGAGCGGGCCGCCGAAGTCGCCGGTGACGAGGTCGTCGCGGCCGTCGCCGTTCACGTCGCCGACGGCCGCGCTGTCGTGCAGCGGGCCCTCGGTGGCCGCGCGCCCGGTGCCGGGGCCGTCCGGGCTGCCGTACAGGACGTGCGGGTTGCCGGTCCGCCGGTCCTTGCCGGGGACCATGACGTCGGCGCGGCCATTGCCGCCGAAGTCGGCGGTGAGGTGGGCGTCGAGGGAATCGGACGCGCCCAGTGAGGCGGGCCCGTCGTCGCTGCCCTCCGGGTCGTAGTGGGTGTCCGCGCCGTGCCCGAGGGCCTTGAGGTCGCCGACGCGTTCGACGGAACGGTCCGTGCCCACGCGGTAGTACGAGGCGTCGACGTACACGTCGGGCGTCGTCTCGTCCGTCACCTCCTCGCCCACGGCTCGGAATCCGGTGGTGAAGAACTCGTCCCGGCCGTCACCGTCGAAGTCGCCCGCGGTGAAGGTGTACGCGGAGACCGTGCCGCGCCGGGTGAGGTCCACGTACCGGCGCTCGGCGGGGTGGCCGCTCCGGTCGAACGGGCCGTAGTCGATGGCCGCGCACCGCACCTCGTTGTCCGCGTCCTTGGTCGCCGCGAAGGGGCCGGAGGCCAGATCGGCATGGCCGTCGCCGTCGAAGTCACCCGCCGCGACGGGCGGCGCGTCGGAGCCGGGAAGCCGGGTGAAGGGCCCGCTCACACCGCCCTTGCCGCCCCAGACGATGCCTTCCTTGTACGGGGTGCGGCGGCCGCCGTCCCGAGTCCTGACCAGCGCCCGGTACAGGATGTCGGCGCTGCCGTCGCCGTCCCAGTCGGCGGTCTGCGCCACTGCATACCTGTACGCGCTGTCGCCCGACGAGGTCGTGTCCAGTTCGGGGAACCGGCCGGAGAGGGGGATGCGGCGGCCGGTGGTGGCACTGGTCGCACTGGTGGCGGCACCGGCGGGGGAGCCGAGCAGCATGAACTGTCCCGTGCCGGGGCCGAGTTCGCCGAGCAGGAGGTCGCCTCGTCCGTCGCCGTTGAAGTCGTCCCGGTTGAGCGGTTCGGGTTCGGGTTTGCGTTGAAGCTTTGGCTCGGGCTTGCGTCGGGGCTCGGACTGGTCGCGGGGCGGGGTGGTCGTGCCGGTCGGTGTGGGGCGTGCGCTCGGCGTGGCCTTGCAGGGGCCGAGCGCGGTCGTCCGCTCGCCCCGGTCGTGGTCGTCGCCGGGCCTGCCCCCGCCCGTGCAACCGGAAGTGAGCAGCAGTGCCCCGGCGCAGAGGAGCGCGAGGCCCGGCACGAGGAGGCGCCTGCGGGTCCGCCGAGTCCAGCGGTCCCGGTGGCTCCCGTGGTTTCCACGGCTTCCATGGCTGTCGTGGCCCGGGACGCTTCCGTGGCTCCCATGGCCTGCGTGGCTCCCGCGGCGACGATCTTCATCCGGCATGGAGCAAGTCTTGGCAGGTGGGGACGGCGAACCGCTCACGGGCCCGTAACCGTTGCGTCACGGGACCCGGGGCGGACCGTCCGCCGCCGTCAGAGCAGTTGGGGCAGCCGTGCGCAGCGGCGGCAGGCCCGCGCCGAGGCCGCCACCGCCGCGTGCGAGGCCGCCGCGAGCACCCCGGCGAAGGCGAGCAGCGGCCAGTTGGTGGCGAGAGCCGCGCCGGTGGCGAGCACGAGGGCCGTGACCGCCATGGCGGTGCTGGCCGTGGTCCCGGCCCAGGCGACCACGCGCGGCAGCCCCTGCGGCGTGGGCAGGCGGCGGGCGAGCGTGCCCGTGACGGCCAGCGTCACCGCCGCCAGGAGGGCGGCGCACAGCGCGACACCGGCCAGGTGCACCGCCATCAGCTGCGCCGTGCGCGGCAGCGGTGACGCCTGCGGATGACCGGCGTTCCAGGCCAGCGCCCAGCAGCCGATGAGGAAGGGCGCGGTCAGGGCCACGGCGCGGGCGGTGTGCCGGGCCTGGGCGATCGTCAACTCCCGCTGGCAGCTGGGCACCAGCTCGTCGACGGTGCCGAACTCCCGTACCGCCTGCCGCGCCGCCGCCTCGTGGGGCACGCCCTCGGCGACGTGTGCGGCGGCCGTGTCCACCAGGCCGTCGCGGAGCTCCTCGACCAGCCGGGCCTTGGCGCCGGATGGCCCGTGCAGGGCCGCGCTCAGGGCCGCCACGTGCGCTTCGACGGGGTCCGCTCCTGGCTTGCTCATGAGGTCCACCCGCGGCCTTGGACCGCTCATGTCGCGAGCCCGGGCAGGGTGCCGGAACTCCCGGAACTCCCGGGCTGCGCACCGGGGTTGAGGACCGCGCCGATCGCCTGCGTGAACTCGCTCCACGCCGTCCGCTCGCCCGCGAGCGAAGCGCGCCCCGCGTCCGTGAGCTCGTAGGCCCGGCGCCGCCGCTCGCCCTCGGACTGCCAGCTGCTGCTCAGCAGGCCGAGCCGCTCGAGCCGGTTCAGGGCCGGGTAGATCGTCCCCGTGCGCAGCTCCAGTACGCCGCCGCTGCGGCGCTGCACCGCGGCGATGATCGCGTAGCCGTGCAGCGGGCCCGGCTCCAGCGCGGCCAGCAGCAGTCCATCGAGGTGCCCTCGCACCGCATCCGCCTTCATGGGTAGGCAGCCTACACAAGGAGGGTGTAGGCAGTGTATGTATTGGCAGCCAACATATTCAGATCCCTGTTCCGGCTTGGAGGTCCGCAGTGACCAAGCTGCTGTTGTCCGTGCATGTCCTCGTGGCGATCCTGGCGGTCGGCTCGATCACCGTCGCCGCCTCGATGTTTCCGCGCTACGCGGTGCGTGCCGCCGGGGCCGACGACGGGGACGGGCGGTCCGCCGGGATCGCGGCGCTGCTGCATCGCGTCTGCCGTGGGTACGCCGTCGCCGGGCTCGCCGTCCCGGTGTTCGGCCTGGCCACCGCCGTCCAGCTCGGCGTGCTCGGGGACGCGTGGCTCATCGCCTCACTCATCCTGACCGTCGCCGCCGCCGCGCTCCTCGGCCTGGCGGTCCTGCCCGCGCAGGAGCGGCTGTTGGGCCGGGCCGGGGTCGGGCTGGAGGGGAAGGCGGAGCCGGGTGGGACGACGGAGGCGGGTAGAGCGGCGGAGCCGGGTGTGACGGCGGAGGCGGTGGCGACCCCGCAACCGGGCGCGCTCCAGCCCCTCGCGGCCCGGCTCGCCATGCTGACCGGGATCTTCAACGTCCTCTGGGCGGTGGTCGTCGTCCTCATGATCGTCCGCCCCGGCTCCACGACGGGGGCGTGATCCCGTGCGCACCCTGCGGCCCCCGCGCACCCTGCGCATCGCGGCCACCGCCGAAGCCCTGTCCCTCGCCGCCCTCCTGGTCAATCTCTTCACCGCGCATGTGCCGTCCCTCTCCGCCCTGTTGGGCCCGCTGCACGGCACCGCCTACCTCGTCGTGATCGCTTCGGCCTGGGCGCTGCCGCGGGCCACGGCGCCGGGCGCCCGATGGCGCGCCGTCGTCCCGGGGATCGGCGGCGTGCTGGCGCTGCGGCGGACCGTGGTCCCGGAAGCGGCCGACGCGGTTCCGTAGCCCCGCGGCGCCTCAGTAGTGGATCCCGAAGGACCGGTCGGCGAGGGGCGTGGGCGGGGGAGTCGGGCGGGCCAGCGCGACGATCTGGCGCACCACGGCCCGCGGCAGACCGAGGTAGGCGGCCAACCAGCTGGTCCGGTGGCCCTGTTGGGCGAGAACGTACGCGGCGTGGACGCGCGGGTCGTAGACCGCGCACTCGCCGTCGCCCGGCCGTGCGTCCGGGGTGTCGAGCAGATACGTCGTGGAGCTGCCGTCGTGGGTGAGCCGGATGACCGGCTCCCTGGGTGTGAACCGGTCCGTGAATTGCTCGGTGAACCGGTCTGCGAAGCGGTCCTTGTTGTGGTCTGTGTGGCGGTCCGTGTTCTGGTGGGTGAAAGCCATGGCGGCCTCCCGGAGTTCGGGCGGCGGCACGGACGGACGGACGGATGCCTGGAACGCCGTCAGTGCGTACCGAGAAGAGACGGTCGGGTGCGTGGTGTCGGACTCGGACTGTTGCCCATCGATACCGCCTCCTTTCCTCTCGGTCGGCGCGCTCACTCCTCGCGCCTGCTCACGATGACCGATTCGCGCCTGCTCGCGATGACCGATTCCCAGCGTAGCCGTCTCGTGCGCGGACCTATGGTCGGCCGTTACATGATCTTGCAGTGGCTGCAATGCCCGGTGCATACGTTTATGTCCTCCCTGCAGGGCAGGGGGAACGCCCCTCCTCGGGGCAGGGGGTTCGCTGTCCTCCTGCACCAACGGGGAGGCGCGCGAACGACCACACAGTGAAGGGGACCACCACCGCCATGCGTACCACCACCCGCCACGGAGCACTGCGTACCGCCGCCATCGCCGCCCTCACCGGATCGGCGCTCTTGATCCCGGCTGCGGCTGCCATGGCGGACGCTCCCGCCGCGCACGTCAGCGCCGCCGCGGCGAGCAAGCCCGCGAAGCCCGCCAAGCCGGTCACGATCGACATCGGCGCCGGTGTGTCCGTGACCGTCAAGGGCGGCAAGGCCGCGTTCGACGGCAAGACGCTCAAGCCCGGCCAGGTCTACGACAAGGGCATCTACGTCTACTACAGCGCCGACGGCAAGCGCGTCTACAGCAAGACGCAGGGCGGCGGCGTGCCGTACGCGATCTGGGACGCGAAGACCGGTAAGTCCCTGGGCACTCAGAAGACCAAGCCCACCGCGCCCAAGGCCAAGGCCGCGCTCACCGCCAAGCCGTCCGCCACCACGGTGAAGGCGTGGCAGGAGCTGCGCGTCAACGGCAAGGCGACGGGCATCAAGGCGGGCAGCAAGGTCACCCTGCAGCAGAAGCAGCGCGGCACCTGGAAGGCGCTGCCCGCGAGCACGGCCGTCAACAAGTCCGGCGCCTACAGCCTGCGGGCCAAGCTGGGCCTCAAGGGCAAGAACGAGCTGCGGGTCGTCAGCGGCAAGACCTACTCGCCGGTCTTCGCGGTGACCGTGCGCTGACCGAGCTCCGAGCGAGATCTGACCGGCCTCGGGCCGGCCTCAGGCCCCCTTTCTCCCTTCGACTCAACGTGCCGTTGTGGCACGGAGTTGGGGAGGAAGGGGGCCTGAATGCGCTGGTCCTCGCAGAGGAGTGGGCTCACTCCTTGGGCTTCTGGTTGAAGCGCAGCATGTTCCCCGCGGGATCGCGGAAGGCGCAGTCGCGGACGCCGTAGGGCTGGTCGACCGGCTCCTGGAGGACCTCGCCGCCCGCGGCGCGGATGCGCTCGAACGTGGCGTCGCAGTCGTCGGTGGTGAAGATGACGGCGCGCAGCAGGCCCTTCGCCAGGAGTTCGGCCATGGCCTGCCGGTCCGCGTCCGAGGCGTTCGGGTCCGCGAGCGGCGGTTCCAGGACGATGCTCACGTCCGGCTGCGACGGCGAGCCGACCGTCACCCAGCGCATCCCTTCGAATGCGACGTCGTTGCGCACTTCCAGGCCGAGGACGTCGCGGTAGAAGGCGAGCGCCTTGTCGTGGTCGTCGACGGCGATGAAGCAGGTGGAGAGTGTGATGTCCATGTCCTCCACGCTAGGCGCGGGGGTCGGACTTCGCTTCTCCATTCCTGACCGGTCCGTTTCTGACCGGCCTGGTGTGGATCTTGGCGATGCAGGCCGGGATGGCCGCGCCCTCCTCGTGGTCGCGGGCCCGGTAGGCGCTCGGGCTCTCGCCGACCAGCTCGGTGAAGCGTGAACTGAACGACCCCAGCGAGGTACAGCCCACCTCGAAGCAGACCTCTGTCACCGACAGGTCGCCCCGCCGAAGCAGCGCCTTGGCGCGCTCGATGCGGCGCGTCATGAGATAGCTGTACGGGGTCTCGCCGAAGGCGGCGCGGAAGCTGCGCGAGAAGTGGCCGGGCGACATGAGGGCGAAGCGGGCGAGGGCGGGGACGTCGAGGGGCTTCGCGTACTCGCGGTCCATCAGGTCACGGGCCCGGCGCAGCCGGACGAGGTCTTCCAACGACGTCACCCGACCACCATCGCACAGCACCGGGCGCGGCACAGAGGAGAGGGGCAGGAGGGGGGCGGGGGCACGAGGGGGTCGGGCCCGTCCTCACACCTTTCCGATGCCCAGCGTGTTCTGCGCGGGCAGCAGGCCCGAGCCCAGAACCGCCACCCAGTACGTGCCGAGGAGCTCGGAGAGCCGCTCGACGCGGTCCGTGCCGAGCGCCCGCCACGGCCGGGCGGCCAGCTCGTCGGTGCGGCGCTCGACCTCGGCGCGCAGCGCACGGCCCGCCTCCGTCGCGTGGCCCTCGGTGTCCAACAGGCCGCGCTCCAGCAGGCGTTGGCGCCCGGCCGCCCAGTCCTGCTGGCTCCAGGCGCGGCTGGCGAACGTCTCGGTCGGCGCGGCTCCGACGGCGGCGAAGGAGACCAGGGACTCCACCGGGTCGAGATCCGCGGCGAGCAGCGCCGCCACGTGTCCGTCGCCGCGGTGCTCGCGCAGGATCGTCGCCGCCTGCCAGAGCACCAGGTGCGGCTCCTTCGGCCAGGGCTGTGCCGCGTTCGCGGCGGCGATCGGCCGCCCCGCGGTGTCGGCCGCTTCCGCTGCCGTACGGGCGAGAGCGGCCGCCTCGGCGAGTTCGGGGCTGTCGACGTGGTCGCCGAGCACGGCGCGGTACGCGCGGTCGACCGCACGCAGGCGCGCGGCGAGGACCGCCTCGGGCGCCGCGAGGTCCCAGGCGGCGGGGATGTGGGTGCCGACCATGTCCGGGTGGAAGCTGTAGAACGTGGCGGTCACCAGTTCGCGGCTCGCCGCGCCCAGCGGAGCCGCGCGCCAGGCGAAGTAACTCGGCCACCGCTCGCCGGTCTTGAAGCCGAGCGCCGCCGCCTCGTCGAGGGCTTCCGGGGCGTAGTAGAGGACGGCGTGCAGCGGCTCCAGCAGGTGCCACAGCTGCCGCACCCGCCCCGACGGGATCTCCTGTGCGTGCTCTGCCGCGTGGTTCGCTCCGGGCTCCTGTGCCTGTTCCTGCGCCATGACGGTTCCCTCCGGTGGTCCGGTCACCGGCCGCTGGTCGGCCCTCGGCCGGGCTCGCAACTTGTCACTGGCTAGATTGCGCTCGCGAGGCAAACTTGTCAATGACTAGATTCCGCGTAAGGTGCCTGGCATGGACAGTCAGCGCACCTATCACCACGGCGACCTGCGCCGCGCCGTGCTCGCGGCGGCCCTCGACGTCATCGCGGCCGACGGCCCCGGCGCCCTGAGCATGCGCGACCTGGCCCGGCGCGCCGGCGTCTCGCACGCGGCCCCCGCCCACCACTTCAAGGACCGCACCGGCCTGCTCACCGCTGTCGCGGCCGAGGGCTACGAGCTGCTCGCCGACTCGCTCGGCGAGGCCGCCGGATTCCGCGAACAGGGCGTGCGCTACGTGCGGTTCGCCCTGGAGCACCCCGCGCACTTCCAGGTGATGTTCACGCCGGAGCTGCTGCGCGCCGACGACCCGGACCTGGCCGCGGCGCGGGAGCGCGCGGGCGGCCGGCTCCGCGCCGGGGTCGGCGGACTCGCCGCGGCGGAGCGCGGCACCGATGCCCGCCTCGCGGGGACCGCCGCCTGGTCCCTGGCCCACGGCTTCGCCACGCTGCTGCTCAGCCACAACCTGGAGGGGCCCGTGGGCGACCGCGACCCCGAGGAGGTGTTCCGGGCTCTCAGCGGGCTGCTGTTCAGGGAGAGTTGAGCGGGTCGTAGCAGTCGTAGTTCCGCTGGGAGACGATCCGTCCGTCGCGGAACTCGAGGAAGACGGCGATGTGGGCGCGCAGCACCCGCCCGGCGGGCAGGCCGCCGAGGTCGACGGCGAGCGTGCCGGTCCACGTCACTTCCAGGGCCACCTGATCCCCGCTCGCGACCGCGTTGTGCACCTCGAACCGCTGGTGGCTGATGACGCCGCGGCCCCGCTCCGCGCTCTCCAGGACGGCGTTCAGATCCCGCCGTACGCCGTCCGGGAACAGGGCGTTGGGGAACTCGTGCTGCACCGCGTCCTCGTGGAAGTAGCGGGCCAGCTCCTCGCCGACGGCTCCGCGCGCCACTGCCTCGTGGTAGCGGACGGCCGTGGCGATGTGCGCGTGCTGCGGCATATCCGGCATGCGCAGCAGGGTACTTGGGGCCGCTCGCGCCGGGGCCGGGGTCGCGCCGTCCGGCAGCTCCCGGACGGCGAACTCAGGCCATCCAGAAGAAGACGGCCGTCATCCGCTTCTCCTCCAGGGTCCGGCCCCAGTAGGCGGAGGCCGTGTGGATGAGGTTGGCGGAGTACAGGAGCAGCCGGTTCGCGCGGTGCGGGACGCGGACGTCCTCGACAAAGGCGTCCGGTGACACGAACCGCGTGCCGAGGGCGTCGACGAGGTTGTTGTGCGGGGCGGCCACCTGGTTGCCGCCCAGGGATCCGCCGGGCAGGCGCTGCCGGTAGAAGCTGGTACCGCACTCCTTCGGCACCCGCGGGTTGAGGTACAGCACCGCCGCGTAACGGCACAGGCTGCGGGAGTCGGTGTGCGGCCGCGGCTCGCACTCGCCCTCGCCGACGACCTGCACGCAGTTGTGGTTGAACGTGCCGCCGCCCGCCGGAGGCCGCGTCCACAGCCGGGACGCCCCCGTCGCCCCGCTCACCAGCCGCTCCACCCGGGCGAGTTCACCGCGCTCCAGACCCGGCATGGTGCGCAGACCCGGCCAGCTCTCGGGCTTGTGCGGATACCCCTCGGTCCAGTCGTCCCGGGCGAGACACCGCTCCCGTACGGCGTCCGGGTCCGGCAGGACGTCGTCGAGGATCCAGTAGTCGCGGCCGCGCGTGGGCTTGCGGTAGGGCAGGGTGGGCAGTGGCGGAGGGTGAAGTGCCATGTCGGCGAGGCTAGTTACGGTCGTACGGCGACTGGATCAGGCCGCGGTCAACCTTCCCCCTGGCCGTGGTCAACGTCCCCCCAAGCGTTCCTCATGCCCGGCGTGCGCAAGCCGGTGCCCCGCGCCACCTCGCGCCGCTCGACGCGGATGGGCACCATGAAAGGGTGAGAGACGCCGAGAGCAGCAGCCCTGTGCCCCTGCCGGCCCCCGATCTCGGGGCGCGCCCGCACGGCGTGACCGTGGAGCGCGTGATGAAGGCGCCGCCCGAGGCGGTGTACCGGGCGTGGACGGAGGAGGTCGACGCCTGGTTCGCGGAGCCGGGCCTGATCCGGATGCGGGCCGTGGTGGGGGAGCCCTTCGTCTTCGTCACCCGCCACGAGAAGGCCCTGCACCCCCACTACGGCAGATTCCTGGCCCTGGAGCCGAACCGCCTGGTGAGGCTGACCTGGGTCACCGGCGCCATGGGCACCGACGGCGCCGAGACCGTCGTCACGGTCAAGCTGGAGCCCGCCGCGGACGGCGGCACGCGGCTGTGGCTGACCCACGCCGGGTTCTACAACCAGACCGCGGCCCGGGGCCACGGCGACGCCTGGACGCAGCACGTCCTGCCCCACCTCGACGACGTCCTGGCGGACGAGCGCTGAGCCGGGGCGCGACCGGCTGGTCCAGGCGTCTGTGCGCCAACCGCTGTGGTACGCGGGGGAGTTGAGCCGTCACCGGCACGGCCGGCGGGTGACCGTAGCGGTCCGGAGGGCCTCGACGGCCCGCCGGAGCTCGGCGTTCTCCCGGCGCAGGCGGCCGAGTTCGGCCTCCTGCGGGGAGGGTGCGCCGGACGGGCCGCCGGCGGCGGGAAGGTCCTGGCGGACCCACTTGCGCAGCGTCTGCGTCGTCCCGATGCCCAGCTCGGCGGCGACGGCCTTGAGCGAGGCCCACTCCGTGTCGTGCTCCGGCCGTACCTCGGCGACCCGCCGCACCGCGCGCCTGCGCAGCTCGGTGGGGTACGTCACCGGGTCGCCCGGTGCGCGGGGACGTGGTCGGCGCCCGCGGGGGCCTCGACGGTCTTGAGGTACAGGTTCCCCTTGCTGTCCTTGCTGATGTACAGGTCCTTGGTGGGCGTGGACTCGGTACCGGGGACGGCCTTCTCGGGCTTGCCGTCCCGGTGGTCCTTGCCCTTCTCGTCGTTCCGGCTCTGGTTCTGGCCCGCTCCGTCGTGGCCGCCGGTCGTCGCGTTGGCGACGCCCGCGAGGGCGAACGAGCCGATGAGGACGGCGGCGGAGGTGAGGGCGATGCGCTTGCTGATGTTCATCGGAATTCCCTTTGCTCTGGGGGTTCTGCGCTGACCCTCAGAACGTAAGCGAATCGGACATTTCGCCGCTGTTAACCCTTCGCTCGCAGCAGCCCGCAGCTGTCCTCGCCGTCTTCGGCCGCACTCAGCCGTTCGGCAGGATGACCGCCCGCCCGTTGATCCGGCCCTCGTGCATCCGCTCGTACGCCTGGGGCGCGTCCTCCAGCGCGTACGTCTCGACATGGACCCGGATCGCCCCGGCGCGGGCCAGGTCGAGCACCTCGATCAGCTCGGACCGCGAACCCCAGTACGGAGAGCGGACCGCGACGTCGTACGCCGTGGTGCCGAAGCCGACCGCGGCGGCGCCGCCCCCGAGGCCGACGACGGTGACGTCCCCTTCGACGGCCGCGCAGGCCGTCGCCGTGGCCACGGTCGGCGGGGCACCGACGAAGTCGAAGACCGCCGCGGCGCCCAGGCCGCCGGTCAGTTCGCGGACCGCGGCGGCCGCCCTCTCGTCGGACAGGACCGTCTCGTGGGCGCCGACCTCACGGGCCAGACGCAGCTTCTCCTCGCTGACGTCGAGGGCGATCACGCGCGCGGACGTGAGCGCGCGCAGCAGCTGGATCGCGACGTGCCCGAGGCCGCCGGTGCCGATGACCACGGCGGTGCTGCCCGGGGTCAGCTTGGGCAGCGACGTCTTGATGGCGTGGTACGGGGTCAGGCCCGCGTCGGTGAGCGGCACCGCGGTCACGGGGTCGAGGGAGCCCAGCGGCACGAGGTGGCGCGCGTCGTCGACGAGCAGGTACTCGGCGATGGCGCCGGGCGCCCCCAGGCCGGGCGGGCGGATGCCCAACTCGGCCGCGCGCGTGCAGTAGTTCTCCTTGCCCTGCGCGCACATGAGGCATGCCCCGCACCCCCACGGCCCGTACACGGCCACCGAGTCACCGACGGCGAAGCCGGTGACTCCCTCGCCGAGCGCGGCCACGGTCCCCGCGCCCTCGTGGCCGAGGGTCAGCGGCAGCGCGAAGGAGAGAGCCTTGGCGGGCTGGCTCATCACGGCGACGTCGGAGTGGCACACCCCGGCGGCGGTCACCTTCAGGAGCACCTGGCCCGGTCCCGGCTCGGGGCGGGGGACGGTCACCACCTCGGGGGCGGCGCCCACGCTGCGGTACTGGAGGGCCCGCATCTCGGCGGGCAGGGCGTGCGGGGTGGTCGACTCGGCTGCGGCTGCGGCTGCGGACACTTGGGGTACCTCCACGGGGGTTCGGGGTCTGTCCGGCGTGTTCCTGTCCGGCGTGTTCCTGTGCGGGCCTGCGGGGTCAGCGGGCCGCGTAGCCGCCGTCGACCAGGTGGTAGCTGCCGTTGATGAAGGAGGCGCGGTCGGAGAGCAGGAACAGGGTGAGCTCGGCGACCTCGGCCGCGGTGCCGAGGCGGCCCTGCGGGTGCAGCGAGACCAGATGCGCGCGCTGCGCCTCGTCCCCCTTGAGCAGCGGGGTGTCGATGAAGCCGGGGCCGACCGCGTTGACCCGGATGCCCTGGGCCGCGTACTCGACGGCGGCCGTCTTGGTGAGGCCGACCACGGCGTGCTTGGCGGCCGCGTAGGCGGGGGAGCCGGCGAAGCCGTTGGTGCCGAGGATCGAGGACATGTTGACGACGGCGCCGCCGCCCGCGGCCAGGAGGTGCGGAAGCTCGTGACGGAGCGAGTAGAAGACGCCGTTGAGGTTGGTGTCGATCACCCGCTGCCAGTCCTGGACCGTGTACTCGCCGGTGGGCGCGGAGGCCCCGGCGATGCCCGCGTTGTTGAGGGCCAGGTGCAGCCCGCCGAACTCCTCGACGCCGGCCTCGACCGCGCGGCGCACCGACTCGGGATCGGTGACGTCGACGCGTACGGCGAGGGCACGGGCGCCGGATGCGGTGAGCTCGCGCGCCACGTCCTGGGCACCGCGCTCGTCGAAGTCGGCGACCACGACGGCCGCTTGAGCGGCGGCGAGACGGCGGGCGACCTCCCGGCCGATGCCGGAGGCGGCACCGGTGACGAAGGCGGTCTTCCCGGCGAACTCGCCGACCGCGCCGGTCGCGGGGGCGGTGGCGGCCGCCGCGCCGGTCTCGGTGGTGGTGGTCGCGGTGGTGGGCGTGAGGGACATGGCAATACCTGAATTCACTTGCTGGTGGGGCTGGTTGAGCGGGGTGCGTCGGCCGGTGCGGTGAGCCCGGCCGTCGGCTCGGCGGCCACGGCCGCGAACGCCGCGTCGATGAGCCGGGGCAGGGAGGCGGTGGCCGCGCCCGGCGCGATCCAGAACCGCACCGCCGTGCCGAACGCGCCGACCGCGAGCGAGACGGCGAGCGCCGGGCGCAGATCGCGCTCGGCGTCGAGGCCGAGGCGGCGGGCGACGATCGCCACCGACTCGCCCTGGGCCTCGTCCTGCACCCGCAGATAGGCGGGGAGCAGGGCGGGTTCCTGGTGGAGCAGGCGCAGTAGATCGGCGGAGCGCGGTTGCCGGTGCCAGGCGGTGGGCTCGTCGTCGAGCCAGCCGCGCAGCGCCCGGTAGTAGGCGGTGAGCGGCTCCTCGTCGGCGGGGCGGGCGGCGAGCGCCGCGTTGATGCGGGCGTAGTCGGCGCGCAGCGAGTCGACCACGGCGTCCTCCTTGCCGGAGAAGTACCGGGAGAAGGTGCGCCGGGAGACGTCGACGCGGTCGCTGATGGCCTCCACCGTGACGCGGTCGAGCCCGCCCGTGAGGGCGAGATCCGCGGCGGCCCGCGCCATGGCCTCCCGGCTCTGCTGCACCTTGCGGACCCTGCGGCCTTCCTCGCTGCTCATGGATTCACCGTACACCTAAAAGTGTCCCATTGGGACAGTTGGCCTGGTCGGACAGCTTCGGCGCGGGGAGTGGTGCCACATGGCGCCGTGTGGCGCCACTTGCACTTGACGCGGCGCCATGATGGCGCCATAGTGAAGCCATGGACCTCACGCCCTATGTCAATCACCTTCGCGAGGAGCTCGCGGTGGCCGCGGCCGCCGGGGGAGACGAAGCCCGTGAGCTGGCCGACCGGCTCACCGCCCCCCTGGAGTCGGCGTCCCGGCTCGTCCTGCTGAACGCCCTGTCCACGGCGATGGACGAGATCACGCTCGAGCTCGCTCCCGGATCGGTGGACGTGCGGCTGCGCGGCCTCGACCCCCAGTTCGTGGTGACGCCGCCGCCCGCGGCCGAGCCCTACGAGGAGGTGGTGGCGCAGGCTGGCGCCGCATTGGCGCCACAGGCGGCATCGCAAGTGGCGCCGGCCGCTCCGTTCGAGGGCGACGAGGGCGCCACCTCCCGCATCAACTTCCGCCTCCCGGCGCCCCTCAAGGCCCGCGTCGAAGAGGCGGCGAACCAGAGCGGGCTCTCCGTCAACGCCTGGATGGTGCGCGCCGTCTCCGAGGCGCTCGCGCCCGCCGCCGGACCTTCGGGCCCCGCCCCGCGCCACCGCGGCGCCGGAGCCAAGGGCTTCACCGGCTGGGTGCACTGACCCCACCGCACCGCCCCCGCCCCACCCGTCAGCACACCCACCACGACCCCACTACTAGTCCTGAGGACGCGACAGCCATGTCTTTTTCCGAGACCTTCGAGACCCCCGAGCCGATCTCCGTCACCCTCCATCTCGAAGTCGGCGGCGCCACGATCGTGGCCGGGAAGCGCACCGACACCACCGTCACGGTCCGGCCGACGGAGGCCGACAAGGACGCCGACGTGCGCGCCGCCGAGCGGACCACGGTCACCTACTCCGGCGGGCAGCTGACGGTGCGCTGCCCCAAGAAGGGCCTCTCCTTCAAGAACCCGGGGTCGGTCGACGTCGTCATCGAGCTGCCCGCGCACTCGCGCCTCAACGGCCGTACGGGCGTCGGGACGATCGTGTCCGAGGGGCAGCTGGACACCTGCCGCGCCGAGATCGGCGTGGGCGACCTCCACATGACGCACATCGGCACCGCCCGCCTCTCCCTGGGGCACGGCGACATCCTCGTGGACCGCATCAGCGGCGACGCCGAGATCTCCGGCGGCGGCCGCCTGCGCGTCGGCGCGATCGACGGCACCGCCACCGTCTCCAACTCCAACGGCGAGACCCACCTGGGCGAGGTCACCGGCGAGATCCACGCCAAGGCCGCCAACGGAGCCATCGTCGTCGGCCGCGCCCACGCCGGGGTCGAGGCCAAGAGCGCCAACGGCTCCATCCGCGTCGACGAGCTCTCCAGCGGCAGCTCCCGGCTCGAGACCAGCACCGGAAACATCGAGATCGGCATCCGCGAGGGCACCGCCGCCTGGCTCGACGTCCGCTCCAAGTTCGGGCACGTGCGCCACCTGCTCGACTCCACCGAAGGCCCCGACAAGGCCGAGGGCAGCGTCGAGGTCCGGGCGCACACCGGGGTCGGCGACATCACCGTCCGCCGCGCCACCACGACCGGCACCGCCACCGCCACCGGCACCACCACCGAAGCCGACACCGACGTCTGAGCCGCCGCCGCGGACTCACGAAGGACCAAGGAGCGCACCCCATGAGCCCCTCAGCCACCGCCACCCGCGCCGCGGCCGTCACCGCGACCGGACTGCGCAAGTCGTACGGGGACAAGGTCGTCCTCGACGGCATCGACCTGCACATCCCCGAAGGCACCGTCTTCGCGCTGCTCGGCCCGAACGGCGCGGGCAAGACCACGACCGTGGAGATACTCTCCACCCTCCTGCCCGCCGACGCGGGCCGGGCCGCCCTCGCGGGCCGCGACCTGGCCGAGGACCCCGACGGGGTGCGCGGCGCGATCGGCGTCACCGGCCAGTTCGCCGCCGTCGACGGTCTGTTGACCGCCGAGGAGAACCTCACCCTGATGGCGCGGCTGCACCACCTCGACCGCGCCGAGGGGCAGCGCCGCGCCGCCGAGCTGCTCGAACGCTTCGAGCTCACCGAGGCCGCCCGCAAGCCCGCAAGCACCTTCTCCGGCGGCATGCGCCGCAAGCTGGACCTCGCCATGACGCTGGTCGGCCGGCCGCGGATCATCTTCCTCGACGAGCCCACCACCGGCCTCGACCCGCGCAGCCGCCGCACCATGTGGGAGATCATCCGCAGCCTGGTCGCCGACGAGGGCGTCACGGTCTTCCTCACCACGCAGTACCTGGAGGAGGCCGACCAGCTCGCCGACCACATCGCGGTCCTCGACCACGGCAGGCTCATCGCGCAGGGCACCGCCGACGAGCTCAAGCGGCGCGTCCCCGGCGGTCACATCCGCCTGGAGTTCGGGGACGCGGGCAGCCTCATGGCCGCCGCCGGGCTCTTCGCCTCCGTCACCACCGACTTCGAGACGTTCGCCCTGCAGGTGCCCAGCGACGGCTCCGCCGCGACCGTGCGCGCCGTCCTCGACATCCTCGACGACGCGGGACTGCGCGCGGAGACCCTCCTCGTGCGCACCCCGGACCTCGACGACGTCTTCCTCGCCCTCACCGGCACGTCCGACCCCGCCGCCAACTCCTTTACGGAGAGCCACCGATGAGCGCCACGACCGCCGCCCCCTCGTACGCCGTCCGCGACACCCTGACCATGCTCGGGCGCAACCTCAAGCGCGCCCGCCGCTACCCCTCCCTGACCGTCGCTGTCGTCGCCATGCCGGTGATGATGCTGCTGCTGTTCAACTACGCCTTCGGCAGCGCGCTCGGCAACGGCATCGGAGCCGCGGAGGGCGGCGGCAAGTACATCGACTACGTCGCGCCCGGCATCATCCTCATGGCCGTGACCGCCGGTGCGCTCACCGGGGCCATCAGCGTCTGCGTCGATGTGACCGAAGGCATCGTCAAGCGCTTCCGTACGCTGCGGATCTCGCCGTCCGCGTTCCTGAGCGGCCATGTGATCGGCAACGCCCTGCAGACCCTCACCGGCGTCGTCCTCGTCATCGCCGCCGCCCTGGCGATGGGCTTCCGTCCGAGCGCCACGCCCCTCGAATGGCTCGCCGCCGCGGGCCTGTTGACCTTCCTCACGGTCGCCCTCACCTGGATGGCCGCCGGGATCGGCCTGGTCGCCAAGACCGTCGAGTCGGCCAGCAACATCCCCATGCCGCTGCAGTTCCTGCCCTTCCTCGGCAGCGCCATCGTGCCCACCGACTCGATGCCCACCGGGCTGCGCTGGTTCGCCGAGTACCAGCCCTTCACCCCGGTCATCGAGACCCTGCGCGGACTGCTCATGGGGTCGGCGATCGGCAACAGCGGCTGGGCCGCCCTGGCCTGGATCGCGGGCCTGACCCTGATCGGCTACGTCTGGGCCAAGCGGACCTTCAACCGGCCCGCGGGCCACTGAGCCCCACCCCGATTAATTGTCAGACTGACCCTGGGTAGGGTGGGCGGAACAGCCCACCCTACCCAGGGTCAGTCGAACGAGGAGCAGACGTGAGCGAGTCGGCGTCCACCGCCCTGCAGCAGGAGATCGCCCGGGAACTCCAGGTCGCCGAGGTCTTCGAGGCCGGGCGGGAGATCGAGCGCCGGGTCGCCTTCCTCACCGAGCGGCTCACCTCCACCGGACTGCGTTCCCTCGTGCTCGGCATCAGCGGCGGCGTCGACTCCACCACCACCGGCAGGCTCTGCCAGCTCGCCGTCGAGCGCGCCCGGAAGGCCGGACACGAGGCCCGCTTCTACGCGATGCGGCTGCCCTACGGCGTCCAGGCCGACGAGCACGACGCCCAGCTCGCGCTCTCCTTCATCCGCGCCGACGAGGTCCTGACCGTCGACATCAAGCCCGCCAGCGACGCCGCCCTGGCGGCCACGCTGGCCGCCGGGGTCGCCTTCCGCGACGCCCACCACCAGGACTTCGTGACCGGCAACATCAAGGCACGCCAGCGCATGATCGCCCAGTACGCGGTGGCGGGCGCCCACGACGGCCTGGTCGTCGGCACCGACCACGCCGCCGAGGCGGTCTCCGGCTTCTTCACCAAGTTCGGCGACGGCGCCGCCGACCTCGTCCCGCTCACGGGCCTGACCAAGCGCCGGGTGCGCACCGTCGCCGACACCCTCGGCGCCCCCACCGAGCTGGTGTGGAAGGTCCCGACCGCCGACCTGGAGACCCTCGACCCGGGCAAGGCCGACGAGGACGCGCTCGGCGTCACGTACGACGACATCGACGACTTCCTGGAGGGCAAGCCGGTGGACCCGCGCGCCTTCGACACGATCGTCAACCGCTACCGCCTCACGGACCACAAGCGCCAACTGCCCATCGCCCCCTGAGCTCCCGGCCCCCCGCCCCTGCTCCCCCTGCTCCCCCTGAAACCGCCGGGGCCCGCACCGATGAGTTCCGGCCGCACGCACGGTCGACACAGGGACAGGCTTCAGCAGGGGAGAGGGACGGCGTCATGAGCGATGTGCAGCGGCGGGTGCAGGAGACCATCGAGGGGCTCGTGGAGTCGGGCGCCGAGCGCGGCGTGCAGGTGGCCGTCTACCACCACGGCCGCCAGGTGGTCGACGCCGTGGCCGGGGTCGCCGACCCGGCCACCGGGCGGCCGGTCGACTCCGGCACCCCGTTCTACACGTACTCGATGGTCAAGGGCGCCGCCGCGACGCTGGCGCACCTCCTGGCCGAGCGCGGGCTGTTCGGCTACGACACCCCCGTCGCGGAGCTGTGGCCGGAGTTCGCCGCCCATGGCAAGGACAAGGTGACGGTGCGGCACGTCCTGAACCACACCGCGGGTGTGCCGGGGATCCCCCTGGACACCACCGTCGAGGACCTCTGCGACTGGCACGCGATGTGCGCCGCGATCGCCGCGTCCGAGCCGTGGTGGGAGCCGGGCACCAAGGCCGGCTACCACGCCTACACCTTCGGCTACGTCCTCGGCGAGGTGATGCGCCGCGCCTCCGGCAAGGGTGTCGCGCAGCTGCTGCACGAGGAGATCGCGGTGCCCCTGGGCATCGTGGACGAGATCTACTTCGGCATGCCCAGCGACCAGCACGCCCGCCTCGCGCGCCTGGAGGACGCCCCGCCGCCCGAGGGCGAGGCGGGCGCGGACCACGAGCTGCCCGCCGACCACCCCATGCTCCGCTCGGCGCCGACGGCGACGTTCCCGACAGCCGCGCTCGGCAACCGCACCGACGTACTGGCCGCCGACATCCCCGCGGGCGGCAAGACCACCGCACGCGCCATGGCCCGTCTGTACGCGGCGACGCTCGGAGAGGTGGACGGCGTCCGACTCCTCACCCCCGAACGGCTGTCGGCGGCCACGGACGTCTCCTTCAGCGGAGTGGACGAGATCTTCGACATGCCGAGCACCTGGGGCCTCGGCTACGCGATCGGCGGCGTCTCGGGCGAACTCACCGAGACGGGCCGGGCGGTGTACGGCATCGGCGGAGCGGGCGGCACGTTCGCGTACGGCGACCGCGCCCACGGCATCGGCTTCGCCCTGGCCAAGAACCGGCTCACCCACGACTTCGCCGCCGCCGGCCAGGTCATCGCGGTCGTCGAGGAGGAACTGGCCCGGCCCTGAGGGGAGTGCGGGCCCGCCGAGGCTCAGAGGAACTGGCCGCTGGCCAGGTACGGCGCGGGGACGTCCATGCCTCGTACGGCGATGTAACCCTCCTGACCGATGGCGAGCCGGGCCGCGAGGCCCACGTCGACGGCCCATTCGTTGGGCGTGGTGATGCAGTTGACCACCGTGTCGCCGCGCGCCGCGGCCAGGGCCTCCCACAGCAGCCGCTGCGCGGTCTCGGGGTGCGCGGCGGCCAGCAGGGACGCCTGTCCCCGGCCGTCGACGTACACGTATCCGGGCCGCGCCCGGTCCCGGCTCACCACCAGGCGCAGCGTGTCGAGCATGTAGCCGTGGTCGGGGCCGTGGCCCGCCACGCGCAGCTCCCGGTCGAGCCGGTCCATCCAGGCGAAGTCGTCGGCGCCGCCCTCGCGCAGCCCCTCGACCACGGGGAGCGTGGAGCGGTCCACGGTGCCGACCATCCGCATCTGCGGGTGCAGCGAGAAGCCCGCGAGGCGGTAGCGGCGGGTGGCGCCGGGGTGGACGCTGGAGGAGAAGATGCCGGGGCGCCCACCGGCGTGGGCGAGCACGGCGTCCATCAACCGCGCCCCGACACCGCGCCCTTGATGGCTCGGCAGCACGCCGTACGTCGCCAGGAACCACAGGTCGTCGCGGTTCTGCGAGATGCCGAACCCCACCACCTGACCGGCCGGTCCGGTGGCGTCGGCGGCGGGATCCACCGCGATCCAGCAGCCTCCCGGATCGACGTCCAGGAAATAGCGGATCCGCTCGATCCACCGCTTGGCGGCGACCGCCGGGCGCAGCTCGGGCTCCGGGTCGCTGACGAGCCGGCTGAGCCGGTCCGCGTCCAGGAACGTCACCGCCGACGCCCGTTCCGCCGCCGGGAGATCGTCCACGCGCAGCGGCCTGACCTGTACGGAGTCCATGGGCGCAGGCTAGGGATGGGCGGGGTGTGGCCGCATCTGATTTTGGGGGCTGGTGGTGCGTGACCTCAGCCGCAAAGATGTTGCGGTCATGCCAGGGATGTTGGGGGAGGGACCTCAAGTGCTCCGTAAACACCGTGCGTTGCTCGCTGCCACCGCCGCTGCCACCGCCGTCCTGACGTTCGGGGCCTCGGCGCCGGCCAGCGCGGGCGCCGCCGACGCGTCGTCCGGACCGCCCCGCACGGCGCGCGCCGCCGACGCCTCGCCCGCACGGGCCGCGGCCACCGCCTGCACCTACACACCGGCCGTTCCCGCCGACAACTTCAAGGGCATCCCGAAGTTCGACCCGAAGCAGGCGGCCCGCCCCTACAGCGCCAGGCTCCGCACCAGCCAGGGCACCGTCACCTTCAAGGCGCTGACGGACAAGGCCCCCTGCACCACGTTCTCCTTCCGCTTCCTCGCCGAGCGGAAGTACTTCAACCGCTCGCACTGCCACCGCCTCACCACGGCCCGCATCTTCGTCCTCCAGTGCGGCGACCCGACCGGCACGGGCAGCGGCGGCCCCGGCTACTCCTTCCCCGACGAGAACCTCGAGGGCGCGACCTACCCGGCGGGCACGGTGGCGATGGCCAACGCGGGCCCGGACACCAACGGCAGCCAGTTCTTCTTCGTGTGGAAGGACACGAAACTCTCCCCGAAGTACACGCCGTTCGGCCGCGTCACGGGCGGACTCGACGTCCTGGAGAAGATCGCGGCGGCCGGCGAGGACGACCAGAACGGCCCAGGCGACGGCTTCCCGACGCTGCCGGTGAACATCAAGCGCGTGCAGATCAAGGGGCATTGACCCTGACCACGTACTTGCCCCGCACGCCGCCCGCCTCCAGGGCACGGTGTGCCGCGGCCGTTTCCTCCAGGGGGAAGACGGTGTCCACCGCCGGGCGCAGCTTCCCCTCGGCCACGTGGCGGGCGAGGTCGTCCAGATCGGCGCGCTTGGGGTCGCCGCTGAAGAAGCGCACCCGGCCGCGTCCGTGCACCGTGCTGGCCGCGACGTAGCCCAGCGTCGCGGCGGCCCGCGTCGGGTCGAAGGCGATGGAGACCATGCGCCCGCCGGGGTTCAGCAGGCGCCGGAAAGCGCGCAGGTCGGTCCCCGCGGTGTCCAGGACCACGTCGAAGCGGCCCAGTTCGCCCGGCGGGACGGCCCGGTGGTCGACGGCCTTGTGCGCGCCGAGGCCGCGGACGAAGCCGAGGTTGGCGGCGCGTGCGAGGGCCGTCACCTCGGCGCCGTACGCCCGGCCGAGCTGCACGGCGGCGTTGCCGACGCCGCCCGCCGCGCCCCGCACGAGGAGGCGTTCGCCGGGGCGCAGCCCGGCCTTGTCCCGCAGGGCGGTGACGGCCGTGGTGGCCACCGGCAGCGCGGCGGCGTCCACCAGGTCCAGCCCGTCGGGGGCCCGGCCGAGCCGCTCGGCGGGCACGGTCACGAACTCGGCGGCACTGCCGAAACCGGAGGTGCGGCCGAGCACACCCCAGACGCGGTCGCCGACCGCGACCCCCGTCGCACCGGGGCCGAGCGCGGCGACCTCGCCGGTGAGGTCAAGGCCGATGCGCTGGGGGAACTTCCGGCCGGTCAGGAGGCGGACGCGGCCCGCGCGGGCCGACAGCTCGCCGCCGTTGACGCTGAACGCGCGCACCCGTACGAGCACTTCTCCCGGTCCCGGCTCGGGGCGCGGCACCTGGTCCACGTACAGCACGTCGGGGCCGCCGTAGCGGTCGAAGAGCACTGCCTTCATCGTCGTGCGGTCGTCGTTCATCGCTCTGCCTCTGCCTCTGCCTCTGCCGCTGTCTCTGCCTCTGCGTGCTGCCCCTGCGGCCGGGACCCCACGGGGATGTGGCGGTCCGTCCTCTTGACCGTAGGCTCGTAAGCGGACGAGATCGTCCACTTGGCTCCGAAGTGAGAGGCGGCGATGACGGAATCCTCTCGGATCACCGACCCGGAGGGCCTGCGGGCGGACGCCCGGCGCAACCGTGAGCGCGTCCTCGTCGCCGCCCGCGCGGTCTTCGCCGAGCGCGGGATCGACGCGCCGATGGCGACCGTGGCCCGCCGGGCCGGGGTCGGCGTGGCCACGTTGTACCGGCACTTCCCGACCCGGGACGCCTTGGTGCGAGGCGCGTTCACGCAGCAGATGGACACGTGTGCGCGGACGCTCAGCGAGGCTCTCGCCGACCCCGACCCCTGGCGGGGCTTTCAGCGCCTTGTCGAGACGGTCTGCGCGCTCCAGCGGGAGGAGCGGGGGTTCCCGGCCGCGTTCGTCGCGGCCTTCCCGGACGGCGCGGCGCACCACGCGCAGGCGCGGGAGCACGCCGAGCGGGACCTCATGACCCTGGTGCGCAGGGCCCAGGCAGCCGGTGCGCTGCGGGCCGACTTCCATCCGTCCGACCTCGCCGTGGCCCTGGTGGCCCACTGCGGTCTGGTGACCGCGCTGCCGGACGACGGTGCGGCCTCCCGGCGCCTGGTCGCCTACCTGCTCCAGTCGTTTCGCGCCGATGCGGTCAACAGACCCCTGCCGCCGCCGAGTTCACTGTCGCTGGACCGCTTTCCGCTGGCGGCTGACGGGGTCTAGGCCGGGTCCACGAAGCCTCGCCTCGCCTCGGCTCGCGCCTCAGGCCGAGGTGGCCTGGGAGATCATGATCTCCATGCCGTCGGGCGCCGACACCGTCACGAACGCGCCCCACGGCTCGACCACCGGGTCGCTCACCGGGGCCCCCGCGGCGGCCAGCTGGGCGTGGGTGGCCATGACGTCGTCGCACGCGAGGTTGAATCCGGCGCCGCGCTTCGGGTCCGGGGTGATGCCGAAGTCCGCGGCCTTGGCGATCACGACGCGGGTCCGCGCCCCGGGCAGCTCGACTTCGAGCCAGCGCTTGCCGGGCGCCATCTCGGCGTCGGTGTGGACCGTGAACCCGAGCGTGCCCACGAAGAAGTCCAGGGTCTCCTGCTGGTCCGTCACATAGAGGGTGGCGAAGGCGAGATGGGTGATCATGCGCGCTCCTTGTCGGGCTTGTCGGGCTTCTCGGGGGCTCCGCCGCGACGGCTCCGTGCGCGTCGCTGCCCCTGTCTCACGGATCGAGCATGCCTGGTGCGGGTGGGCGGCGCCCTCCGGGCCGGAAAAGGAGTGGCGCGAGACGATACGTCTTGTTACGGTTGCCGCATGAGTTCGTACTACTTCTTCCGCTGATACCGGGCGCGCGGACGCGAGGCGCGGCGGCACGTGAGTGTGCCGCCGCCCGCCGTCCCCACCTCTCCCGCCCCCGGCCACCTCGACGGTCTGCCGACCCGCCGCACAGGCACACGCAGACGCACACGCATGCGTACGCGTACGCCCATGCCTGCGGCGCGCCGCACCGTCGTACCCCTGAGGAAGAAGCACCATGCGCGAACGCGCCCATACGACCCTGCCCGCGGCCGCCCCCGCCCCCACCACTGATATCGCTGCCGCCTCCGGCACCGGACCCACGCCGTCCGGCCACCCCGGCGCCTCCGCCCAGCTCGCCCTGAAGGACGTCGCCAAGACCTACGGCACCCGCACCGTCCTCGACCAGGTCTCCTTCACCGTCCGGCCCGGCGACAAGGTGGGCGTCATCGGCGAGAACGGCTCCGGGAAGTCCACCTTGCTGCGCCTGCTCGCGGGCGTCGAACAGCCCGACAGCGGGGAGATCCGCGTCCGCTTCCCGGGCGGCATCGGGTACCTCGCCCAGAGCCTCGGCCTGCCCGCGACGGCCACCGTCCAGGACGCCGTCGACCAGGCGCTCGCCGACCTGCGCGAGCTGGAGCGCCGACTGCGCGCAGCCGAAGAGCGGCTGGCGTCCGAGACCGTGGACGAGGCCGAACTCGACGCGTACGGCGAGCTGTTGACGGCGTACGAGGAGCGCGGCGGCTACACCGCCGACACGCGCGTCGACGCCGCCCTGCACGGCCTCGGCCTGCCGGGGCTCGACCGTGCCCGGCCGCTCGGCTCCCTGTCGGGCGGCGAGCAGTCCCGGCTCGCGCTGGCCTGCGTCCTGGCCGCCGCCCCGGAACTGCTGCTCCTCGACGAGCCCACCAACCACCTCGACGACCAGGCCGTGACGTGGCTCCAGCAGCACCTGGCCGCGTACCGGGGGACCGTCGTCGTGGTCACCCACGACCGGGAGTTCCTCACCGCGGTCACCGCCACCATCCTGGAGGTCGACCGCGACACCCACGCGGTGCTCCGCTACGGCGACGGCCTGAGCGGCTACCGCGCCGCGAAGGCCGCGGCCCGGCAGCGCCGGGCGCAGCGCCACGAGGAGTGGCAGGCGGAGCTGGCCCGTACCCTGGAACTCGTCGAGGCCGCGGGCCGCCGTCTGACCGGCACCGGCAAGGACCCGCGCCAGGGCTTCGGCAAGCACCGCCGCTCCCACGAGGCGAAGCTCGGCGGCCAGGTGCGGGCGGCCCGGCAGCGCGTGCACGAGCTGCGCCGGAACCCGGTACCGGCGCCGCCCCGGCCCCTGCGGTTCGACGCGGTGCCGGAGACGGCCGACGCCGGGGCGGGAGGTGAACCGGCCCTCGAAGTCGCCGACGTCGTGGTGCCCGGTCGGCTCGACGTCCCCGCGCTCCGCATCGAGGCGGGCCACCGACTGCTGGTCACCGGGCCCAACGGGGCAGGAAAGTCAACCCTGTTGAGGGTCATCGCCGGTGACCTCGCGCCCGAGGAGGGCACCGTCCGGCGCGCCGCGCGCCTCGGCTACCTTCCCCAGGAGACCGGGGCCGCCCCCGGCGCCCGACAGCCGCTCCTCGCGGCCTTCGCCGCCGGTCTGCCCGGCCCGCCGGACGAGCACGCCGACGCCCTCCTCGCGCTCGGCCTCTTCCGCGAGGAGGACCTCACCGTCGCGGTCACCGCCCTGTCGGTCGGCCAGCGCCGCCGCCTCCAGCTGGCCCGCCTGGTGACCCGCCCCGCCGATCTCCTCGTCCTGGACGAGCCCACGAACCACCTCGAACCGACCCTGGTGGACGAACTGGAGGAAGCGCTCGACGCGTACAAGGGGACGCTCGTGGTGGTCTCCCACGACCGGGGCTACGTAAGGGAGTTCAGGGGCGAGCGCCTGGTACTGGAGGGAGGGCGCCCGGCCGCCTGACGACGGGCGTCGCGTCAGGAAGGGAAATCAGGTCAGGCTGTGGGCGGTGAGTGAGTGATCGCGGTTGCCACGAGTCGGCGGGCGTAGGAGGCGTTGAGTTCATCCGGGCGGAAGAGGATGCGATACATCAGGGGGGCGACCACGTGGTCGATGACCGCTTCGGTGTCGGGTGTGGTCTCGCCGCGTTCGGTCGCGCGGGTGAGGATGACGTCGATCTGCTCGGCGGCGTAGGCGGAGCACCGGCCGGCGTTGCTGCCGTCCGGGTCGCCGAGCAGGGCGTCGCGGATGTAGGCGCGGCCTGCGGGGGAGGCCATCTCGTCCAAGAACTGCTCGGCCCAGGCGGTCAGGTCGGACGTCAGGTCACCGATGTCCTTGGGTGCCGTGTCGGGGCGCAGGCGCTCGACCGCCACGTCCGACATCAGTTCCTGCAGGTCTCCCCAGCGGCGGTAGATCGTCGACGGCGTGACGCCCGCGCGCTGGGCGATCATCGGGACCGTCAGGGCGTCCCGGCCCACCTCCGACGAGAGTGCGCGGACGGCGGCGTGCACCGATGCCTGGACTCGGGCGCTGCGCCCGCCGGGGCGCACCATCTGGCGACTCATGACACCAGCTTAAAGCAAAGTTGTTGCGTCTAGGTGTGTGGAGGCGTGCCCCGGAGCGCCCTGCAGGCCCGGGCCCTGCGGGGCGCTCCGCCGGGCCTGCGCTCTGGCTCAGGCCACCGGCGCGAGTTCGCGGGCCGGTTGGGTCTGCTCGTAGGCATGACCGACCCGCAGCAGCGTGCTTTCCCCGAGAGGTCGGCCGAGCAGTTGCATGCTGACCGGCAGGCCCGCCGCGTCGAAGCCGACCGGGACGGACAGGGACGGCACGCCCGTGATGTTGGCCGGGGCCGAGAGGCGTACGTATGCGTCGGAGACGCTCTCGACCGTGCCGTCGGGCCAGGTGATCGTCTCCTCGTCGGCTGCCGCGGCGGTGGCCGGGACCGTGGGTGCGGCGATGACGTCGACCTCGTCCAGCAGGCGGGCCCATGCCTGGCGCATGAGGGTGCGGGAGCGTTGGGCGCGCAAGTAGTCC
Source organism: Streptomyces odontotermitis (assembly GCF_050510915.1). NCBI lineage: Bacteria > Bacillati > Actinomycetota > Actinomycetes > Kitasatosporales > Streptomycetaceae > Streptomyces > Streptomyces odontotermitis. The sequence goes on from NZ_JBNJLS010000007.1 coordinate 326,225, forward strand.
CCGGCGGGCATGAGTTCACCGGCCTCAAGGAGGGTGCGGACGTCCGCCTGGTACAGCTCGGGAACCGTGCGCAGGGTCTGCTCGTGGTAGGCGGTGGCCTCCGGCACCATCAGGCCCCACTGGGTGGCGTGGAGGTAGCGCGTCATCGGAATCTCCACCTCGACGAGCCGCGCGCCGAGGGCCTGGAGCTGGTCGATGGCGTGCCGCACGGTGGTTTCCACCTCTGCGTCGACGCGATCGAAGTAGTAGTTGCGCGGTACGCCCACACGCAGCCCGGTCAGGTCCGTGGTCGCCCCCGGCCGGTAGGGCGTCGCGGGCGCGACCAGCGAGGCGGGATCGCCCGGGTCGTGACCGGCGAGGACGGACAGGACCACGGCTGCGTCCGCCACGGTCCGGGTGATCGGGCCGACGTGATCCAGCGACCAGGACAGCGATGTGACGCCCGTGCGGGGGACGAGGCCGTAGGTCGGCTTGAGGCCGACGACTCCGTTGAGCGCGGCGGGCACCCGGATGGATCCGCCGGTGTCGGTACCGAGGCTGAAGGTCGCGGTGCCCGCGGCGACGGCGACGGCGGACCCGCCGCTGGAGCCGCCTGCGATCCGGTCGCGGTTCCAGGCGTTGTTGGTCTGAGGGGTGGTCAGGCCGTAGGCGAACTCATGGGTGTGGGTCTTGCCCACCGTGACGGCACCGGCTGACGACAGGCGCGCGGCGACCGTGCTGTCGGCCTTCGCGCGGTGGTCGGCGCGAACCCTGGAGCTGGCTGACGTCGCCGCGCCTGCGACGTCGATCAAGTCCTTCAGTCCCATGGGGATGCCGTGCAGCGCATGTCGGAGGCGGCCGGCCGCGGCGTCGTTCGCGGCCTCGAGGGCTTCTTCGCGGGCCCGCTCGGCGCTGACGGTGACGTAGGCGTGAAGGTGTGGTTCCACCTTCTCGATGCGGTCGAGGACGGAGTCCACCAGCTCGACGGGGGACAGCTGCCCTGCCCGGATCGCGTCAGCGGCTGCGGTCAGGGGCAGTTCGAACGGCTGCATGGTGCTGCTCCTCTCCCGCGCGGTAGGCGAGGGCGGGTGGGGTGTCTCCGAAGTCGATTTCCCGCAGGACGGCGACGACGGAATGGATGTGGTTGGCGGTGAGCGCGACCGCCTCGTGGCGGTCGGCCGGCAGCGGGAGTCCGGCACGGGTGGCCCAACGGGCCGCCTCCGGCGGAGTGAGTTCATCGGAGGGCACGGATCTGTCTCCTGGTCAGCTGGAGCGACGGAAGCCCTCGCACAGCTAAGGCTAAGGGTTTGCGTTAGGTGACTGTACGACCCTACCCTGCCTTAAGGCAAACGAATTGCTTTTACGGTGACGGGGCGGCACTCCTGCGACGCCTCCCACCACCACGACGACTGAAGGCGAGCAGAGACCATGAAGACCCGGCCATCCACTGCCGCTCCCTCCTGGACCGTGGGCGACATCGCCGTCCACCGCATCGACGAGGTCCCGCTGCCGCCCGCGACCGGACCGTGGCTGCTGCCCGGCGCCACCACGGACGTGGTCTCCCGACATGACTGGCTGCGCCCCGACTTCGCCGACCAGGACGGCATCCTGCGCCTCGACAGCCACAGCTTTGCGTTCGTCGTGGGCGGGCTGCGCGTTCTCGTCGACACCGGCATCGGCAACGGCAAGGAGCGGGCCAACCCCGCCTGGCACAACCTGCGGACGGACTTCCTCGAACGCCTTGCCGCCGCCGGCTGCTCCCCGGACTCCGTCGACCTGGTGATCCTCACTCACCTGCACGCTGACCACGTGGGCTGGAACACGCGGGAGACGCACGGCGAGTGGGTCCCCACCTTCCCCAACGCCCGCTACCTCACCTCTCGCACCGAGCGGGAGTTCTGGGCCACGTACGACATGGAGGAGCCGCGCAAGCACATGTTCCGCGACTCCGTGATCCCGGTCGAGGAGGCGGGGCTGCTCGACCTCGTCGACGTTCCCGAAGGGGGCGCAGTGATCGCTCCGGGGCTACGCCTGATCTCCACACCCGGTCACACCCCCGGCCACATCGCCGTCGAGCTGACCAGCCGGGGCGAGAGGGCGCTCATCACCGGCGACTGCATTCACCACCCGGTCCAGCTCGCCGAGCCCGCGATCGGCGCCTGCGTCGACATCGACGCGGCACGCGCGCACGCCTCGCGTCGTGAGCTGCTCGATTCCCTGGCCGACACGGACACCCTCCTGCTCGGTACTCACTTCGCACCGCCCACCGCCGGCCGCGTGATCACCCAAGGAGGCGCCTACCGTCTTTCGTCTGTCCCCGCCGCATCGCACTGACGTCACTGGGGCCTCGTGCTGTGCGTCAAGTGAGGCGTGGGGCTCGGGGGTCGGGCTCGGGGCTCCCGTATCATCGGCCGAGTACCGCATCGCGTGGCGGCCTCCTCAACGATCCTCGATGATCCTCACCGGAGGTCACGTATGCCCGCCCCTTCCCTCACCGTGCGCCCCTTCCGCCGCGACGACCGCGACCAGCTCACCGAACTGGTCAACCAGCACGTCGCCGCCGTCGTCCCCGGCGTCTCCGTCTCCGTCAACACCGTGCTCAGCGGCCTGGAGCGGCAGCCCGAGGAGTTCATCACCGACCCCTGGGTGGGCGAGCGGATCACGCTCGTCGCCGAGCAGCGCCGGTCCGTGGTGGCCGCGGCGCACCTGCTGCGCCACCGCGCCGACGGCGACGTGGGCGAGCACTTCCGGGACGCGGGCGAGATCGCGTGGTTCGTCTTCCGGCCGCCGGCCTCCTTCTGGCCGGACTCGGACGAGGCCGCGCGCCTGCTCATGTCCGCCTGCCTGGCCCAACTCGCGCGCTGGAACGTCCGTGTCAGGTACGCCGACGGCGGGCTGCCCGCCCCGCTCGTGTACGGCCTGCCCCGCAACTGGCCCCACATCCGCGCCCTTTACGAGGACGCGGGCTTCCGCCACGTCGGGGGCACGGAGGTCGTCCTCATCGCGCGGACGGCCGACCTGCCCGCCTCCGCACCCCGCCCTGGGGTGACGGTCGAGCGGACGCTGGGCGAGTGCGGCACGCGCTTCACGGCGTACGACGCCGGGGGCGCGCTCGGTTTCGTCGAGGTCGACACCGCGCCGGCCCGCGCCGAACGCCACAGCCGCTCGGCGGGCCTCGCCGACATCGGCAACCTCCACGTCGCACCGGCCCACGAGGGCGAGGGCCTGGAGGGCTGGCTGCTGGCGCGGGCGGGAGGGTGGCTCCGGCTGTGCGGCGTGGACCGGCTGGCGGCCTACGAGTCGGCCGGGGACGGGGCGGCGATCGACCGCCTCACGTCGGCGGGGTTCCAGGAGCTCACGCGCACCGACCGGGGTTGGGAGCACCGCCGCGCCGAGTAGTCGGCTCGCCGTAGCGGGTAGGGGCCGGGGCCTCCGTTCGTCCGTCGAGCGGGGGCCTGCCCGGCTCACTTCGCCTCGGCACGCCCCACGATCACGGCCTTGAGCTCGTCGAGTGCGTCCCGCAGCAGGGGAGCCATGCCCGCCGCGTCCTCCGTGCTCTCCGCGTCCTCCGTGCTCTTCGCGCCTTCCGCGGTCTTCGCGTCGTCCGCGATCCAGCGCTCGAAGCCGACCTTGAAGACGGCGACCCCCGCCTCGGCGGCCAGGCTCGCGGCCGGTTCGCCGACGCCCCGCCCGCGCAGGGCCTCGGCGAGCGCGGTGGACATCGAGGCGAGCTTGATGAGTTCGCGCTCCTGAAGCTCGGCGTTCGAGGTGATGACGGCCTGGCGCTGCCGGGCGAAATCGCGCCGCCCCTTGAAGGAGTCGGCGAGGGCCTCAAGTCCCGTCGCGACGGCGTCGATCGGTGGCGCGGACGGCGGGGCCTCGCTGACCGCGTCGGTGAACAGCTGCTGCAGTTCCCCGGCGCCGCCGAACAGCACCTCGCGCTTGTCCGCGTAGTGCCGGAAGAAGGTGCGCTCGGTGAGACCGGCCCGTTTGGCGATCTCGGCGACCGTCGTCTGGTCGTAGCCGCGCTCGCTGTAGAGCTCCATCGCCGCCGTGGCCAGGCGTCCGCGCGCGTCAGGCTGCCATCTACCCATGGCCGGATCCTACGTGATGACAGAGCCTGACATCAGGTGTACCGTCGAGGTCAGCTGATGTCAGTCCCTGACATCAGCTGACCGGCTCACCAGCTCACCAGCTCTCTGGAGTCTTCTCATGCGCATCTTTGTGACCGGAGCGTCCGGCTGGATCGGATCCGCCGTCGTTCCCGAACTCCTCGAGGCGGGCCACCAGGTCGTCGGGCTCGCCCGCTCCGACGCCTCTGCCGCCGCCCTCACCGAGGCCGGGGCGGAGGTGGTCCGCGGGACCCTCGACGACCTCGACGTCCTGGGGAGGACCGCCGCCGCCGCGGACGGCGTGATCCACCTCGCCTTCAAGCACGACATCGCCTTCAGCGGCGACTTCCAGGGCGCCGCCGAGGCCGACCGCCGCGCGGTCGACGCCTTCCGGGACGCCCTCGCCGGGACCGACCGCCCCTTCGTCCTCGCCTCCGGCGCGCTCGGCATCAAGCCGGGCGCGCTCGCGACCGAGCAGGACGTGCCCGCCGTCGACGGCTCGCCGTTCTCGATCCGGCAGACCACCGCCCAGGCGACGCTCGCCCTCGCCCCGCACGGGGTGCGCTCCTCCGTGGTGCGGCTGTCCCCGACCTGCCACGGGCAGGGCGACAACGGCTTCATGCCCGCACTGATCGGCATCGCCCGCGCCAAGGGGGTCTCCGGCTACGTCGGCGACGGCGCCGCCCGCTGGCCCGCCGTCCACCGCCTCGATGCCGCACGCCTGTTCCGCCTCGCGGTGGAGAAGGCCCCGGCGGGGTCGGTGCTGCACGGCGTAGCCGAGGAAGGCGTCTCACTCCGTGACGTCGCCGAGGTGATCGGCCGCCACCTCGGCGTGCCGGTGACCTCCGTCGCCCCCGAGGCCGCGGCCGACCACTTCGGCTGGCTCGGCCCTCTCGTCTCCCTCGACAACCGGGCGTCGAACGACCTGACCCGCGACCTCCTGGACTGGCAGCCGACCCACATCGGCCTCCTCGAAGACCTCGACAAGGGCCACTACTTCGACGCCGCCTAGGTTCGGAGGGGCGGACGGCGCCGCAGCACTAGGCTGACCCCCATGCACATACGCCTCGTCGACCCCCGTGACACCACCTGGGAACAGGACCACGCCGCGTACCGCGTCTACTTCTGGGAGGGCGGGTCCGAGGGCGAGTCCAGGACCTCGTACGAGTACGAGGTCCTGGACGAGGTCGACGTCGAGGAACTCCTCACCTGGGCCAAGGAGTACGCGGCGGAGCGGGGATGGACCTACACGGTGTACGTGTGGGTCGCGGGCGGCGTCGTCGGTGACGGCAAGGGCGGGTCCGGGCTGATCCGTCTCGCAGGCATCCACCCGTCGCGGTGACGACGATGGTCGTGATCCCCGGGTATGAGTCGGGCCCCTTGGCCGAGGGGGCGGACTTCCTCGACGAGCCGCTGTTCTGGCCGGGCCACCTCGGCTCCAGTCTCCCGGCCGGGGAGGCGCAGGCCCTCGCCTTCGGGGCGGACCGGGACGCCGCACGGGAGGTGTACCGCAACGTCATGGATCCGGTGCGCTGGCCGGTGTTCCGTGTGGAGTTGACCTCCGGGCACGTGATCCACGTCGTGTACCGCAACCTCGACGGCGACATGGGCGTCGACTACCTGGTCGTGGCGCCCGGGGCGCGGGAGGCGGTGACGCTCGCCTGCGACGAGGGGAGTTTCATGGGGCCCGGTCTCTCCTGGCCCGAACTCGAAGCCGTGGCCGGGCAGTCGGCCACGGAGGGGGTCGTCGACCCGGACGCGCGGCTTCTGCTGCTCTTCCCGATGCTCGGCGACGCGGACGTGCCCGAGCACGCGGCCTCCCGCCTCGCCTCGGCACTGGCGGCCCTGACCGTCGTCGAGCGCCCGGAAGAGCTCGCACCCCTCCTCCTGCGCCAGCAGGGCCAGTGGCAGGCGCCCAACTGGAGCCAGGACGACGGCACATGGGTCTGCGACGGCGCCCACAGCGTCCGTAACCCGGTGAACCCCTTCGCGCTGCCCGCCCCGCGCCTCGTGGAGCTCGGCGCCGCGTTGAACGAGCGCTGAGCAGGGGTCGTCTCGCGCGTCAGTCCGCGGCCGGACGCGGTCGCGCGGTCATCGTCAGGCTGCCGGGGACGGCGGCGAACGCGGTGCGCAAGTCGGCCGCGAGGTCGGCGCGTTCAGGGGTGCCGCCGCGTGCCGTCCAGGTGTCCAGGGCGCAGTGGAACGCGGCGAGCACCACGTCCAGGGCGAGCCGGGGGCGGAGGTCTCCGGTCTCGTCGAGGTCGAGCCTGCGGTGCAGCACGGTGAGGGCCGCGCGGCAGGTGCGGTCGCAGAATTCGAGGCCGTGCGCGCCCATCGAGGGTGTCTTCTCCGTGAGGCGGCGGCTGAGCAGCACGCGCCGCGCCCAGTCCTCGGCCGTCATCCGGTCGAGGGTGTCCAGAAGCGTGCCCTGCAGTACTTCCAGGAGCGTGGGGCCGGTGAGGTCGCGGGCCGCGAGCTCGTCGAGGAAGGCCGTCCAGAGATCCTGGGTCGGCGCCATCGCCACGTCTTCCTTGCTGGTGAAGTTGCGGAAGAACGTGCGCTTGGAGACGTCCACCGCATCACAGAGCTCATCGAGCGTCGTGGCGTCGAAGCCGCGCTCGGTGAAGCGCTCCAGAGCCGTGTCGATCAGCGCCTGACGGGTGCGCAGCTTCTTGCGCTCGCGCAGCGGGAGTTGATCCTGTGCCCGCGCCTGCGTCCGCGCTGTCGGGCCCTGCGGCTCCGGCCGCTCCTTCGGTCCCTGTGACTCCTTCTTCGATTCCGGCATGGCCGCAGCCTACCCCGCGGCGCCCCGAGGGCGCGAACGCCTCTTGCGCGCTTATGCCACTCGGTGGCATAACTGGTCGCGGCCCTTCCCGGCCGCGTTCGTACTCCGCCCTGCCGAAAGGTCCGCACCCATGCGCGCCCTCCTCGTCGACCGCTCAACTCCCGCCGGACTGCGCCTCGGAGAGGCACCCGAACCCGACCCCGCCCCGCACCAGGCCCTGATCCGGACCGCCGCCACCTCGCTCAACTCCGGTGAGGTCCGGCACGGCCTGGCGGGCGCGCCGGACGGCGCCGTACTCGGCTGGGACGTGGCCGGAGTCGTGGAGCGGGCCGCCGCCGACGGGTCGGGCCCCGCCGTCGGCACCCCGGTGGTGGGGCTCTCCGACGGCGGCGCCTGGGCCGAACTCTGCGCCGTGGGCACCGACGTGATGGGGGAGGTGCCGGGCGACGCCGACCTCGGGGCGATCAGCACCGTTCCCGTGGCGGGCGCCAGCGCCCTGCGCGCCCTGCACCGGCTGGGCCCGATCCTCGGCCGGCGGGTCCTCGTCACCGGGGCCACCGGCGGCGTCGGCCGGTACGCCGTGCAGCTCGCCCGGCTCGGCGGCGCGCACGTCATCGCGTCCACCGGCAGCCCCGCCGCGCACGGCGACGGCCTCCGCGCCCTCGGCGCCCACGAGGTGGTCGCCGGGCCCGCCGCGCTCGACGCGCCGGTGGACGGAGTGGTCGACATGGTGGGCGGGTCCCAACTCGTCGACGCGTACGAGAAGGTGGCCGAGCGCGGCACGCTGGTCGCCGTGGGGCACGCGACGGGGCAGGGCGAGAGCTTCCCGTTCGGGGCGCTCTTCGGCGACCAGGGGCGGCACGACCGCTCCCTCACCACCTTCTTCCTGCTCGCCTGCACCGGCCTCGGCCCCGATCTGACCTGGCTCGCGAGCCGCGTCGCCGTCGGCGACCTCGACCCGCAGATCTCCTGGCGCGGCAGCTGGCACCAGGCCGCCGCAGCGACCGAGGCCCTGCTCGAACGCCGCCTGCACGGCAAGGCGGTGCTCGACATCGGCTGAGGGCTGCCCGGTCCCGTGCCCGGTCCCGAACCGGAGGTCGCCCCGATCCGCGCGGCACCTAGGATCACCGCCATGGATGCAGTGCACATACGTGGTGGTGACGGGGGCTCCGGGTTCGATGCGGGCGCCGGTCGGACGGGCAAGGCGTCGTCGCGGCGGGCGGGCCTCATCGGTACGGCCGTGGTGCTGGTGATCGGCTGGGCCGCCGCGGCGGGCAACACCGGCATCGCGTACGCGACGCTCGGCACCGACTGGATCCCGATCGCGACCGGCTGCGTCGGCGGCTTCGTGTTCGTGATCGCGCTGCACCTGCTGCACGAGGTGCTGTGGACGCTGCTCCTCGCCGCCGCGGCCGGTGTGCTCGTGCTCGTCGGCTCCGTCCAGTACGCGCCCGAGGCCGCCCTGGAGCGCCGCGGCATCCGCGAACAGGTCACGATCGTCGAGCACAAGGCGATCTCCCGCAGCAGTCACGAGTTCACCCTGCGCGGCCCGGACGGCAGGCTGGACGAGCCCCTCACCTACGACGGCAGCAGTCCCGGGCACGAGGTGGGGGACCGCCTGGAGATCCTCCGCGACCCGGAGGGGACCGTGCCCCTGGAGGTCGCCGCGGACGTGGACGCGAGCGGCCAACTCGGCTCCCTGATCACGGGAGTCGGCGTCTGGACCGCCCTCACCCTGATCGCCGGGCGCCGCGCGCACGTCCGGCGACGGCGCGCGGCCGCCGTGGAGGACGGCGCACTGGTCAGCTGAGCACCTCGCGCTACCGTGGTGGCCTGGGCCGTCAGGGCAGGGGGATCGTGATGCCGCGCACCGAACTCGTCTCCGAGAACGCACCGGCGCCGAACGCGGAGCATTTCCAGGCTCTCGCCGCGGCGCTCCGACGAGCGATGACACCGATCATTGATGTGTGCGGGCGGACCTCTGTTCTCCGCCGGTCCGCTCTCGACGCGTGCGGCTGCCGGTGCGGCACGCATCCTGAGTTCCCCGGCTCGTGCAGCAGCCATGCCGAACCCGGACTGACCGTTCACCACGTTCCGATGTGCCGCAACTGCCATGACATCCGCATGGGGCTGGCGCCCCAACGCGAGGCGGAGCTGGAAGCGGTGACGGAGACCTGCACGTGCCACTGCTGGGCCAACCACCCCGACGCGCCTGGCATTTGCGAAGCGGCCTCCGATGACAGCGTGGCGATCGACGGGAGCCCTGTGTGCCTCGAATGCGCGGGCGCCAGCTGCTGACCGGCGACGGAACAACAGGCACTGACCGCCGTCAGCGGTCGCCGCGCACCCACATCGCCGCCTGGAACGGCGCGAGCACCGCCGACAGCGGCTGTTCGTCGACGATGTCGATGTAGGAGGCGGCCAGGACCCGCCACCCCGACGAGGGCACCTTGTCCGGGCGGAACCACGGCTGCGGCTCACCCGTCAGATTGGCCACGACCAGCAGCTCCGCGTCACCGTGGCGGCGTGTGTACGCCCACACCGCCGGGTCGTCGAACGTCACGTCCGTGTAGTCGCCGTGCACGAGCACCGGGTGCTCCTTGCGCAGCGCGATCAGGCGCCTGTACGTGTGGAAGACCGAGTCGGGGTCCTTGCGGGCGGCCGCGGCGTTGATGTCGGTGCGGCGGCTCGGCGGCAGCCAGGGCGTGCCCGTGGAGAAGCCGCCGCCCACCGAGTCGTCCCAGCGCATCGGGGCGCGGCTGTTGTCGCGGGACTTGGCGGCGAGCACCGTCATGATCTCGCGCACCGGCACCCCGTCGGCCCGCCACGCCTCGTACAGGTTGAGGCTCTCCACGTCCCGGTACTCGCGGATCGCCGTGTAGCCGGGGTTCGGGGCGCCGAACTCCTCGCCCTGGTACACGTACGGGGTGCCCTGCAGTCCGTGCAGTGCGATGGCGAGGGCCTTCGCGGAGGGGCCGTGCAGGGCGCCGTCGTCGCCGAAGCGCGAGACGATGCGCGGCTGGTCGTGGTTGCACCAGAACAGCGCGTTCCACGCCTTGCCGTGCATGCCGTCCTGCCAGCGGCCCATGAGCCGCTTCAGGTCGACGAGGTCGCGCGGCGCGACGGTCCACTTCTCCCCGGCGACGTAATCCACCTTCAGATGGTGGAAGTTGAAGGTCATGGACAGCTCGGCGCCGTCGTTCGCGGCGTACTGGACGCAGTTGTCCAGCGTCGTCGACGACATTTCGCCGACGCTCATCAGGCCGTTCGGGCGCAGCACTTCCTCGCTCAGTTCGCGCAGGAACTCGTGCACGCGCGGCCCGTCCGTGTAGAACTCGCGGCCGTCGGTGCCGGGGGCGTCGGGCAGTCCGGGATCCTTCGACACCAGGTTCACCACGTCGAGCCGCACCCCGTCGACGCCCTTGCCCGCCCAGAACCGCACCACGTCGTACAGCTCCGAACGCACCCGGGGATTCTCCCAGTTGAGGTCGGCCTGCTCGACCGCGAACAGGTGCAGGTAGTACTGGTTGCTCGCCTCGTCCAGGGCCCAGGCGCTGCCGCCGAACTTGGACGCCCAGTTGTTGGGCACGCCGCCGCCCGGGGCCGGGTCGCGCCAGATGTAGTAGTCGCGGTAGGGGCCGCTCGGGTCGGCGAGCGCGGCCTCGAACCAGGCGTGGGCGGTGGACGTGTGGTTGAGCACCATGTCCATCACGAGCCGGATGCCGTGCGCGTGCAGGGCGTCGACGAGCGCCTCGAAGTCGGCCATCGTGCCGTACGCCGGGTCGATGGCGCGGTAGTCGGCGATGTCGTACCCGTTGTCGACCTGCGGCGAGGCGTACACGGGCGTCAACCACACGGCGTCCACGCCGAGTTCGACGAGGTGGTCGATGCGCTCGATGACGCCGCGCAGGTCACCGGTGCCCGAACCGGTCGTGTCCTGGAAGGACTTGGGGTAGATCTGGTAGATCGTCGCCGACCGCCACCACTCCTGGTCGACCTCCGGCATCGCGGCGGAGCGGCTGTGCTTCTCGTACGTCATGTTCCTTTTCCTGGAGGTCAGTTGGCGGCGGTTGCCGCGGTGGAGGCGCCGGCAGCGGCAGCGGCGGCGGCGTTCACGGCGGGGGAGGGAGAGGAGGAGGGAGAGGGGGAGGGGGAGGAGTCAGGGGTCGAAGCGGCGACGGGTGCGGCGACCGGCGCGGACCCGCCCGCGTCCGCGGCTCGCACGGCCTCGCTTCCGCCCGTGCCCTCACCCTCGCCCTCGCCGAGCATCGCCCGGGCCGAGGCGCGGCGCGCGAGGGCCACGGTCAGCAGGATCGGCACCGCGATCGCGACGGCCATCGCGAGCGAGAACCAGCCCCAGTAGCGCGGCTGCACGGACAGGATCCCGAGCGGACCGCCGTTGCCGATGCTGTTGGCGAGGACGCCGCCGAGCCCGCAGACGAGGGCCGCGAGCGAGGAGCCGACCATCGCGGCGAGCATGGGCCAGCGGAACTTCAGGTTCACGCCGTACAGGGCGGGCTCGGTGACGCCGAGGTACGCGGAGATGGCGGCCGGAATCCCGATCTCCCGGTCCTTGGCGCGCTTGGCCACGATGATGACGCCGACGACGGCCGAGGCCTGCGCGATGTTCGACAGGGCGAGCAGCGGGAAGATCGGGGTGCCGCCCATGTCCTGGATGAGCTGGAGGTCGACGGCGTTGGTGGTGTGGTGCAGGCCGGTGATCACCAGGGGCGCGTAGAGGAACCCGAAGATCATTGCCCCGACGGGCGCGAAGCTCCCGGTCATCGCGGCCTTCGCGGCGTGCCCGACCAGTTCGCCCACCTCGCGCCCGACGGGCCCGAGCACGGCGTGCGCGAGGAAGACGGTCACGAGCAGCGCGCCGAGCGGCACGATCACCTGGTGCAGGACGGTGGGCACGGCCTTCTTCAGCCACCGCTCGGTCATGGCGAGGGCGAGGCCCGCGAGGATCGCGGGGATGACTTGTGCCTGGTAGCCGACCTTCTCCATGGTGAAGAAGCCGAAGTCCCACGCCTCGGGCTTCTTCGCGCCGAGTTCGTAGGCGTTCATGAGCTGCGGCGAGACGAGGGTGATGCCGAGCACGATGCCGAGGACCGGTGTGCCGCCGAGCTTGCGCACCGTCGACCAGCACACGGCGACGGGCAGGAAGTGGAAGATCGCCTCGCCGATCAGCCACAGGAAGTCGTACGTGCCCTTCCAGAAGGTGGAGCCGTCGGTGAGCGGCTTGTCGCCGAAGAGCGCGACGTCGCCGATCAGGTTGCGGAAGCCGAGGATCAGACCACCGGCGATGATCGCGGGCAGCAGCGGCACGAAGATCTCGGCGAGATGGGAGATGCCGCGCTCCCACCACTTCATGTTGGCGCGGGCGGCGGCCTTGACGTCGTCCTTGGAGGCGGCCGCGCCCTCGCCGAGCAGCCCCACCAACTCCCTGTGGTACTCCTCGACTTCGTTGCCGATCACGACCTGGAACTGCCCGCCGCTGGCGAAGCACCCCTTGACCCCGTCGAGCTGCTCGATCGCCTTGGTGTCCGGCGCGGCCGGGTCGTTGAGGACGAACCGGAGGCGGGTCAGACAGTGCGTCACGGAGGCGACGTTGCCGGCGCCGCCGACCAGGTCGATCAAGGTCCGCATGCGCTCGCGCACGGGGGCCGCCGAGGTGGCCATAGGGGGTGCTCCTTCTGTCAATGCACGACCACGCGTGGGTCATGTATCGGCAAAGTTCGCAGACCGGGGGCGGCGGAGTGAGGTCAATAAGGCCCGAATAAAGTGGACCAAAGACCTGGGGACGAGCGCCTCGGGATGGTAGGGGGCGGGGGAGTGGGGGGGGGCGGTCGAAGTGGACTATGTCGGCGACGTCTTCGTCGGGCTGCCCGCTCTGGCGATCATCGCCTTCACAGGCTTCGCCGCGTGCCGGGTGCAGCGGTGGACCGCGGCCCAGCCCGCGACCGCGGCCTGATCCGCCAGACAAGCCCTACATCTGGCTCGGCATCAGCGACGCCAGATAGTCGTCCACCAGCTCCACCTGGCGCTCGGGCGTGAACTCGTCCGGGGCGAACAGCGCCTGCACCACCAGTCCCAGGACGAAGGACTGGGCAGCCGCCGCGACGCGGGCCGGGTCGCCCGGGGGGAGCTCGCCGCGGGCCTGGGCCGTGGCGACCAGGCCGGTGAGCTTGGTGCGGCTGTCGGCATAGCGGCGTGCGTGGTCGGCGCTCAGGCCCGGGTCGGCGAGGGCGACGTCCCAGGAGGAGACCCAGATGCGGTTGGCGTCGGTGGCCTCGGGGGTCAGCGGCAGGACGTCGAGCAGCGCGGCCCGCACCGCGGGCAGCCCCTCGTCGGCCGTGCGCCGGGGGCGGGCCGCGCTGCGCTCTTCCAGCAGGTCGAGGGCGTGGGCGACCAGGTCGCGCTTGGCCGGGAAGTAGTGCGTGAGCAGCCCGGTCGTGGCGCCCAGTTCGGCGGCCACCGCCCGCAGCGTCAGACCGCCGAACCCGTGCGCGGCCAGCACCCGCCAGACCGCTTCGGAGACGTCGCGGCGGCGGGCTTCGTGGTCCCCCTTGGTGCGTGGCATGCTGCTACCGTACATACTCGTAACGCTTGTTATGCGAATGGGGTCATCATGTTCTCCCTCCCGCTGCGCGGCGACGCGCGCCTCGAACCGCTGGAGATCTGGCACGCCGACGAGTTCGCCGCCCACCTGGACCGGGCCCGCGACCACATCCGGCCCTGGGTCGGTCCCGCGTTCGTCACCGATGACCTCGACGGCGCCCGCGGCACCCTCGCCCGCTACGCCGAGCGGCAGGCCGCGGACGGCGCCCGCCTCTACGGCATCCGGCTCGGCGGCACGCTCGTCGGCGGCGTGATGTTCACGGACTTCAGCACCGCCACGAGCTCCTGCGAGATCGGCTGCTGGACGGAGCCCGCGGGCGAGGGCCACGGCCTGGTCACCCAGGCGTGCGGCGCCCTGCTGGACTGGGCGTTCACCACCCGCGGCCTCTTCCGCGCCGAGTGGCACTGCCGCGCCGACAACGACCGGAGCTCGGCGGTCGCCCGGCGCCTCGGCATGACTCTTGAGGGCGTACGGCGGCAGTCCTGGCCCTTCGAGGGCGTCCGCCACGACAAGGAGGTCTGGGCGATCCTGGCTCCCGAGTGGCGAGACGGCGCGGCGGCCGCCTGAGCGAGCCCCCTCAGCGCTCGCCCGTCATGTTCGGCGGCCGCCCTCCACCGCCGGCTTGAGCACCTGCTCGCACCACTCCCGGAAGGACGTCGGACTGGAGCCCTGCGCCGTGCGGTCGACGGACTCGTCGAGGCCCTCGTTCTTGGCCCGCATCATGTCGACCATGCCCTGGACGTACGCGGACCCCAGGCCGTACGAGGTGAGGCGGGCCCCGAGGGAGTCGAGGGACTCGCGTACGTGGCGGACCGGCCGGCCGAGGACCTCGGACATGATGCGCGCCATGTCGTCCGGCGAGATGTCCTCGGGGCCGAGGACGGGCACGCTTCCCGTACCCGTCCACGACCGGTCGCGCAGCAGCTCGACGGCGGCCGCGGCGATGTCGCGGGTGGCGGCCGAGGGAACCTTGCGGTCGCCGGGGAGGGTGTCCGTGAACACGCCGTCGTCGCGGATCGCGTCCACCTGGCGCAGCAGGTTGTCCATGAACGACGGGTTGTCGAGGGCGCGGTAGGCGACGCCGGTGCTCGCGATGAGGTCGTCCATGGCGAGGGACGCCGTGACGAACCCGGCGCGGTCGGCGACGGGGGTGCCGCGGCCGAGCGCCGAGACGCCGACGACGTGCCGGACGCCGTGGGCCGTGAACGCTGCGGCGGCGGGCCGGGTGAACCCGGCGAAGGCGGCCTCCAGGGTGGGGGCGTGGGGATTCGGCGGGACGACCCAGAAGACCGCGTCCGCACCGGCGAAGGCCCGGTCGAGGACCTCGGGGTCGTTGTGCGAACCGGTCACGACGTCGACGAGGCCGTGCTCGCGGACCGGGCCGGGGAGCCGTGCGGGGTCGCGCACGATGACGCGGAGCTTCTCGTCGTGGACGGGGGCCTGGTCGAGCAGGATGCGCAGCACCTGGCTGCCGATGTCTCCCGTAGGAGTCGTGATCACCATCATGCGACCAGTCTTGGCCCCGGCCGATTTCGGCGTCCAATACCCTTCTTCACCGATTGATACGCTCCGGGTATGGATCTGGATCTGCGCAAGCTCCGCTACTTCGCCGCGGTGGCGGATCACCGGCACTTCGGCCGGGCGGCCGAGCAGCTCTACATCGCGCAGCCCGTGCTGAGCCGCCAAATCCGGGCGTTCGAGCAGGAGTTGGGCTGCACGCTCTTCGACCGGACCACGCGCAGCGTGGAGCTGACCCCGGCGGGCCGCCAACTCCGCGAGGAGGCGCGCACGCTCCTCACGGCCGTCGATACGGCGATCAGGCGCGTCCACGACGTCGACCGCGGCGTCCAGCGGATCGCCGTCGCCTTCTCGCCCGGACTCCCCGTCTCCGAGGCGATCCTGGTGTTCAAGGAGAAGTACCCGGACACGGAGATCGATCTGGTCCCCTCGCACTGGCGGGAGCGGGAGGCCCCGCTGCGGGACGGCCGCGCCCAAGTCGGCTACCTGAGGCGCCCGTTCGACGAGACGGGCCTGCGCATCATCCCCCTCGGCGACGAGCCCCGCGCCGCCTGCCTCCCCAGGACCCACCCCCTGGCCCGCCGCCGCACCCTGCGCATGGCGGACCTGGAGGGCGAGCCGATCCTCGACATGCACCAGCGCCGCACGTCCTCGGTGGAGGAGAAGTTCGAGCTCATCGCCTCCGGCCACGGAATCGCCGTCGCCCCCCGGAGCGTGGCCCGCTCCTACACCCGCCCCGACCTCGTCCAGATCCCCGTCACGGACGCCGAGCCGATCAAGACGTGCCTGGCCCTGGCCGAGGACCTCCGGGAGGCCCCGGTGCTCGACTTCGTGGACATGGCGACAAAGACACTGCTGCGGGACGGGCCGGGGCCGGAGCAGTGACGCCCGGCCGGCATCTGCCTCGTTCCGCGTGCCCGTTCCGCGTGCCCGTGTCCGTGTCCGTGCCTCAGCGGAAAGCGGCGATGTTGCGGGCGACCCAGTCGCCGAAGGGGTGCGGCGGGCGACCGAGGACGCGTTCCACGTCCGGGCTGATCCGCAGTTCGGCCGGGTTGGGGGCGGAGATGATGTCCAGGGTGTCGTCGGCGAGTTCCGCCGGTACGAAGCGGGTCATCGCGGCCCGGGCCTCGTCGCGGGTGAGCTCGTGGAACCGTACGGGCGAGGCGAGTCGGGCGGCGATCGCCTCCGCCTGCTGACGCGGCGTGACGACCTCCGGCCCGGTCAGCTCGTACACCCCGCCGGTGTGGCGGTCATCGACGAGGCAGGCCGCCGCGACCGCGGCGATGTCCACGGGATCGACGACCGGCACCCCCACATCGCCGAAGGGCGCGGCGACCACCCCTTGCGTGCGGACGGACTCCGCCCAGGCGAAGGCGTTGGAGGCGAATCCGCCCGGCCGCACGACGGCCCAGTCCAGGCCGGACTCCCGCAACGCGTCCTCCAGCGCGCGCATCGCGACCCGCGACGGGCCGAGCGGGCGGGTCGCCACGCCCTGCGAAGACAGCAGCACGACCCGGCGCACCCCGCCGGCCACGGCCAGGTCGATGAGGTCGGCCGGCCTGGCCTCGGGGGCGTGCAGGTCCCCGGACAGCAGCAGGAAGAGCGCCTTGGCTCCGTCCAACACGGGCGCGAGGCTTGCCGGTTCGGCCAGATCGGCCACCGCGTGCCGGACTCCCTCCGGCACCGCCGCCGCCCTCCGCGACACCGCCGTCACCGGCTCGCCCGCCTCGGCCAGGGCCTGCGTCAGAGGCCGTCCCACATTCCCGGTGGCTCCGGTCACCACGATCATGTTCAGCTCCAAGTCCGTTGTGCAGTACGTGGCGTGACGCTAGGAGCAGGGACTTACTTTCCGTAAGAACATACCCAGAGGTAAGCTCCCGACATGAGGGGAGGCGCGCAGCTGACACAGCCCGGGACGGCCCGCCGGTATGAGGTGTTTCACACCGCCTGCCCCGCGCGCGACATGGTCGACCACGTCACCAGCAGGTGGGGCATCTGGGTCCTGATCTCCTTGCGGAGCAACGACCTTCGCTTCTACGAGCTGCGCGACAGCATCCAGGGCGTCAGCGAGAAGATGCTGGCCCAGACCCTGCGCGCACTGGTCAAGGACGGTCTGGTCTGGCGCAAGGTGGAGCCGACGACGCCGCCCCAAGTCACGTACGGACTCACGGAGTTCGGCCGGGACGTCAGCGAGCCGCTGACGGACTTGTTCGACCGGATCACGCGGCGGCTGCCGCCGTGGAACGCGGACTGACGGCCGCCCGCCGCTAGGGCCGGGAGTCCCGGTCCCGGAGAGCGCTGAGGCCCTGGGCATCGGCGAAGTGGTCGTAGGCGTGTGCCTGCCGACGCGCATCGCGCATGCCCCTGGTGGCTTTCGTCTCGATCCGATGCGTCTCGGGACGGAGAGGCATCCGCCGCCGCTCCCGGCGCACGAGCACCGTGATCGAGGCGGCCAGGATGGCGACCACGGCCGCGACGGCCGCCCCCACGTAGACCACTGGTCCCCCCCCCGGTCCGCAGCCGTCTCGGACCGTTCACTTTAGGGCGTGGGGATCCCCGCCGGAAGCGTTGTGCGGCCGAGGCGGACCGGGACGCCCGCGGAGTACAGGACGCTGGCGGGCGGGCAGGAGCGGTGCCACGACGTCCGGGGCGACGGCCCAGTGCACGAAGCAGAGGTCGAGCCACTCGTCCGGACCGCGTGCGACGTAAGGGTTTCGTCATCACGATCCGGGAGGCCGCCTCGCCGTACCTCCGTTGAATCAGTGACGGGTGACAGGTGACGGGTGACCCACGAGTACCTACTTCAACGGCCTTGGAGGCAGACATGCGCGCACGACGATTCCTCAGCGCGCCGGTGATCATCGGCGCCCTGCTGGCCGGCCTGGTGGTGGCCGGGGCGGGCCTCTACTGGTTCCAGCCGTGGAAGCTGTGGACCGACGAGACCGTGCGGGAGGAGCTGCCGGGCGCCGCGGCCCCGCGGGGCGACGGTGCCGCGGCCGCCGGGCCGCGCACGCTCGCCGAGGGCCGGTTCATCAGCCACGAGCACGGCACCCGGGGCACGGTCCGGATCCTCCGACTGGCCGACGGGTCACGGACGTTGCGACTGGAAGGGCTGGACACCAGCAACGGGCCCGCGCTGCGTGTCTGGATCACCGATGCCCCCGTGAAGCAGGGCACGGCCGGGTGGCGCGTCTTCGACGACGGCGCGTACGTCGACCTCGGCGCCCTCAAGGGGAACAAGGGAGACCAGAACTACGCCCTGCCCGCCTCGGCCGACCTCGACGACCTGACGAGCGTCTCGATCTGGTGCGAGCGCTTCAGCGTGTCGTTCGGCGCGGCGGAGCTGCGCCCCGTGACGGCGGCCTGACCCGGAGCCGGGCCACGGTGGCCGGCCCCGTGGGCGGGGCTGCCCCTCACCCCGCCTTGCGGAGCCGCTCCACGATGCCCTCCAGGTCGGCCCGGAACATCCCTTCGCGGATGATGTGGCCGCCGGGCTCCTCATGCGCCTCGTACGGGATTCCGGCGCCGTCGAGAAGAGCACGGAACTCCCGCTGCCCGGCGAGGACTTGTGTCTCGTTGGCGGTGTCGAACCA
Organism: Streptomyces odontotermitis; assembly: GCF_050510915.1. Classification (NCBI taxonomy): domain Bacteria; kingdom Bacillati; phylum Actinomycetota; class Actinomycetes; order Kitasatosporales; family Streptomycetaceae; genus Streptomyces; species Streptomyces odontotermitis. Next base: position 344,834 of record NZ_JBNJLS010000007.1, read on the forward strand.
GTTGACCGGGTCCGGGCTGGTCCCGGCCACGAGGAAGACCCGCTTGTTCCGGTAACTCTCCACGCGCTGCACGGGGTTGTCGGCGCTGACCCGGGCCTCGTCCCACAGCGGCGCGCCGTAGACCGTGCCGCCCGCCAGGTCCAGCGCCCCCGAGGACACGTTCGCCCAGTGCACGACCAGGCCCCCGTCACGCCGCAGGCTCGCCGGACCGGAGTGGGCGCTCACCGACGCGAAGTGCCCGTAGTACTTCGCCGCGTACTTCAGCGCACCGAACCCGCCCATCGAGAACCCGGCGACCGCGCGGCCGTCGTACTCCGCGTACGTACGGAAGTTGGCGTCGATCCAGGGGAGCAGCTGGTTGATGTGGAACGCCTCCCAGTTGCGCGGCCCGACGTTGGAGCTGACCGGGTTCGCGTACCAGCCCGCGTGGCCGCCGTCGGGCATGACCACGATCAGCGGCTTGCCCGCGGTCCAGTCGCGGATGCCCGCGCGGTCGAAAGTGATGAAGTCCTGGTCGGTGCCGCCGCCGTGGAAGAGGTAGAGGACGGGGTAGGTGCGTCCGCTGGAGTGGTAGTCGTCGGGCAGCAGTACGTTCACGCCGACCCCCGGATTCCAGCCGACCTCGGCGGTCTGCACGCGGTAGAACCACATGCGGGGATCGCTCTCGTTGCGCTCCACGATGTGCAGCCCGAACCCGTCGTCGGCCGCACGGGCCGAGGAGGCGGAGGCCACGACGCTCCCGGCGCCGAGCGCGAGGGCGGCGGAAAGGCCGCCTGCGGACCTGAGGACGGACCGGCGGGTGGGGCGGGGGCGGGAGTTGCTCAAGGGTCTCTCCGATGGGTTGGCGGTGCTTCGACGGTGGGAGGGATGCCGGTTGGATTAACCAGCGCACGGCCTGTGTTGTGCAGCGTGCGAGACCCCCGCGAAGAGAGACGAAAAGAGGACCCATGCTGTTCGGTGACGAGCACGTGCGCCGCTACGAGGAGACCGACGGGGAGGTCGGGCACGACTGGGAGAAGGGCGCGCCCATCCTCATCCTGACCACCAAGGGCCGCAAGACCGGCGAGGACCGCAAGTTCCCGCTGATCTACCAGGAGCACGAGGGCGCGTACGTGATCGTGGCGTCCAAGGGCGGCGCCCCCGAGCACCCCGGCTGGTACCTGAACCTCCAGGCCAACCCCGAGGTCCGCGTCCAGGTCAAGGCCGACAGGTTCCAGGCCCGGGCCCGCACCGCCGACGCCGCCGAGCGGGCCGAACTGTGGCCGAAGATGGCCGCCGTGTGGCCGGACTACGACGAGTACCGGAAGAAGACGGACCGGGAGATCCCGGTGGTGGTGCTGGAGCGCGTCTGACGCGCACCGGCCGAGAGGCAGCCCACTGAGTGCGTCACTCGGAGCGCCGCTGAGAGAGCCAGGGAGGGGGGCCGGATCCCCGGCCCCCCTCCCTCTCTGCCCCTCCGCTCCTACTTCACCGGCGTCCCCCACCCATTGGGGCAGGTGCCCTTCTCCCCGCCGTAGACGTACGCGGCGAAGTCCTTGAGGTCCTGGACCCAGTACTTCCAGTCGTGGGTGCCCGTGCCCGTGCAGAACTCGTGAGTCACCTTGCGGCTGTTCAGGTTGGCGTGCAGGCTCTGGTTCCAGCCCTGGACGTCGGTCTCCTCGGTGCCCGCGTACATCGCGAACTTGCCTGTGTACGCCGCGTACTTGTCGTCGAGTGCGAGGTTGAGCGGGTTGAGGGACGGCCAGGTCGACGAGGGGCCGAAGACCGTTTCCATGCGGCCCTGCGTCGACGCGGTGACCCGGTAGGCGCCGTCGGCCAGCCCGGTCCAGTAGAACGCCGCTCCATAGACCCACATGGAGTCGTCGACGATCTTCTGGGCGTTGGACTGGTAGATGTCCGTGCCGCCGGAGAACGTGCCGACCGCCGAGAAGAGGTCGGGATGGCGGCCCGCGTAGCGCAGCGCGCCGTACCCGCCCATGGAAGCTCCGGCGACGGCCCGCCCCGAACGGGTCTTCTTCGTATTGAAGTTGGCGTCGATGTACGGCACGAGCTGCTTGATGTGGAAGGTCTCCCACAGGGGCGCGAAGCCGCCGTCGGTCTTCCCGGCCCAGTCGCTGAACCAGCCCGCCTTGCCGCCCTCGGGCATCACGACGATGCCCTTGAACGCGGAGCCCGCGAGGGCCGCCTCCACGTTGCCCGCGTCCGACTTCGACCACTGCTCGAAGTCCCCGCGCCCGCCGTGCAGGAGGTACAGGACGTCGTACGGCTTGGCGGGGTCGGTCTGGTATCCGGCGGGCAGCAGGATGCGCACCTTGACCGGCTTCGTGACGTCGCCGCTCGCCCCGCGCGGCGTGAAGACCGCGGAGGTGGTCACGGTCAGGTCCCCGGCACGCCCGCTGCCGGAGCCGGGGGAGGGCGCCCAGTCCTGGAAGGTCAGGCCGTGGGAGTTCGGCTCGGGCAGCGGGGGCAGGGCGGTGGCGGCGGGGGCCGCGCCGGCCGGGGTGGCGGGCTGGAGGCCGAGGACGGCCGCGCCGGCCAAAGCCACCAGCCCAAGTGCCCGCCGGAAACCGGCCGTTCGTGCCCCGCGCGTTCTTCGTGTCGTTCCTCTTCGCATGGTTCGGTTCCCTCTCGGTTCTCGCAGGCAGAAGCAGCGTGAGAAGGTCCCGAACGTACGGGCGTCATCGCCCCCGGCGAATCCCGCAGCAGGTGGAGCCCCGCGTACCACGTGGGGTCTACGTGGCGCGGGCGTACAACCGCCGTGGTACCGCGCCCCGTGCGGCGTGACCGCGCCGCCTCACCTCGCGGCCCCGCGCCAACCGGACACGCGGCCGCGTCAGCCGGAGAGCTGGGACGCCAGCCGCTTCTTGTCCGGCTTGCCCGCCGCCGTCAGCGGAATGGCGGGGACCACGTGCAGGGCGTCGGGCCGGTAGAGGCGTCCCTTGCGGTCGGCGACGAAGTCCCGGACCTCCTCCAGCGAAGGGCTCTGTCCGGCGGCGGGCACGACGGCGGCGTGGACATGCTCCACCGACTCCGCGTCCCTGGTGCCGAAGACCGCGCACTGGGCGACGGCGGGGTGGCTCAGGAGCAGGTCCTCCAGCTCCGCCGGATAGACGTGGCCCCCGACGACCACGATCATCTCCTTGATCCGGTCCACGAGGTACAGATAGCCGTCCTCGTCGAGGTGCCCGACGTCACCCGTGTGCACCCAGCCGTCGCGCAGCACCTGGGCGGTGAGCTCGGGCTGCTTCCAGTAGCCGCTCATCGCGTGCGGCGAGCGCACCAGGACCTCGCCCGGCTCCCCGGGCGGCAGGGCGGCGCCGTCGGCGTCCCGGACGACGATCTCCACGCCGGGTATCGCCCGCCCGACGGTCAGCCGCCCGCCGCGCCCGGTCAACTCCTGCTCCTCGGGGGAGACTTCGGTGATGTGCTGCGTCTCGGCCTGGCCGTAGATGCCGTAGAGCACGGGCCCGATGGCCTTGGCCGCCTGGCGCAGCCTGGCCGGTGAGGCGGCGGTGCCGCCGTAGGTGATCCGGCTGAGGCTCGACAGGTCGGTGCCGGGCAGGTCCCGGTGGTCGAGGAGCTGGTAGATCAGCGGCGGCAACAGCCAGGTGTGGGTGATGCGTTCGCGCGCGATCGCGGCCAGGACCGCGCCCGGTTCGAAGCCGTGTTGCAGGACGACGGAGCCTCCCTGGTAGAGCGTCCGGTCGATGAAGAACCCGGCGAGGTGGGAGAGGGAGGTGCAGGCGAGGAAGCGGGGCGGCTCGCCCGCCCCCGCCATCCGGTCGTCCAGGCCGGTCCGGTGTGAACCGTGGGTCATCTGAATGCCCTTGGGGATGCCGGTGGTTCCGCCGGTGTGCCCGATGCGCCAGTCGTCGTCCGGCCCGACGAGCCCGCCCATGGGCCGCGCCGGCCGCCGGTCGGCGACGGCCAGCACGTCCTCGGCGACGTCGCTCACCCCGAGGCCGAGCAGCGGCGGAACGCCGTCGATCCGCAGCAACTCCTGTGCGGTGTCCTGCCGTTGGCCGTCGACCAAGAGGAGGGCGCACTCCACGCTCTCCATGATGCGGGCCATGGTCGCCGGGCTCATCCCCTCGTAGAGGCTGACGATCCGCCCACCGGCGAGGTTGGCGGCGTAGCGGGCGACGAGGGCCTCGGGGGTGTTGCCGGTGAGCAGTGTGACGGTGGTCCCCCGTGCCACCCCGCGCTCGGCCAGCTCCCCGGCCAGCCGGTACACCCGGTCCCGGAACCCTCCCGCGCCGATCACCTGCCCCTCGGCCGTGGTGATGACGTCCCGGGACGGATCCTCGCCCAGCGCATCGAGGAGGGCCTCCACGTAACTGACGAAAACGCCCTGTACAGCGCCTGATTGCTCGCTCATCGCTCTTCTCCCGCACGCCGAGAACCGGTGGATGCCGTCGACGCTAGTGCGGACCGAAGATGCCTTCCACGACCAAATTCGCTATCTCTTCATGCCGTGTCAGGCATGAGTGTCCTCGGCCGCCACGATGCCCAGAAGGCCGGGAAAGCGCTGTTCGATGTCGGCCCGGCGGAGGCTGGCCATCCGGCTGTTGCCCCGGTCGACCTGGCGGATGAGCCCGGACTCGCGCAGGGTGCGGAAGTGGTGGGTGACGGTCGCCTTGGACACGGGCAGCGCGAACGAACTGCAGGTCCGCGCCGTGTCGTCGGGCGCGAGAGCCAGCTCGCGCACCACGCCGCGGCGCAGCGGGTCGGCCAGTGCGGCGAGCACCGGGCCGAGCTCGATCTCCTCGACGGCCGGGTGGCCTTCGTCGTCGGGCATCCGGTGGCTCCCTCGTGATGGATTCAGGGCGTTGGGCCGCTAGGTATGAGTTGCATCGTACCTCGGGGAGTGGCTAGCGTGCCGAAGGTACGAAGGTGGCCATACCTAAACGGTGTGCCGCAACAGTCGTACGCACCTACTGGTGTGCCCGCCCACATACCTGCCGGAGGAAGTCCATGGCCCAGCCCTTCACGCTCGTCGGCACCGCCCGCCCCAAGTCCGAACGGGCCGCGGAACTCAAGGAGTTGCTGCTCTCGTTCGTCGAGCCGACCCGCCAGGAGGCCGGTTGCCTGGAGTACCACTTCCACGAGGACCGCAACGAACCCGGAGTCTTCGTCTTCTACGAGGCGTGGCGCTCCCAGGCGGATCTCGACGCCCACCTTGCCCTGCCGCACATGAGCGCCTTCTGGGAGCGGCGCATGGACTACCTGGAGTCCGACCTGGAGATCCGCTTCCTCACCATGCACAGCCCGTACGAAGGGCCTGGCCGGTAAGGGAGTTGTGCCGCGCCACCGGAGGTGCGGCCGGCCCACGAGTCCTCGCTGCTGCGGCGCGACGTCGCGCCGGCCGCGACCAGGTGGAGGTCTGAGACTTCCGCATCGCCGCATCGCCGCATCGCCGCATCGCCGCATCGCCGACGCCTCGGCCGTCACGTGGAGGAGGCGCCGCCACCGCTGCGCGCACTGCGGCCCGACGTGCCCGAGCGCGTCGAGGGACTGGTCCTCGTGCTGTTGGCCAAGGAACCGCGACGGCGCGACCACCCCTGGGACACGGCCACCGGAGAGCGACGCCGCACGCTGACCGGGCTCACCGTGCGGACCCCTGGCAGCTCACGACAGCGTGCCCTCACGACTGCCCCGGCGGACCTGTTCGCCCGCGGGAGTCGACAGCTACAACAGCGCTGGGGGAGTACGCCGGAAACGCTGTCCCGCTGCCTACCGGACCGAAGAGGTAACACCATGCACGCGCACGAGAAACGTCCTGAGAAGCAAGAGGGAACGCAGGGAACCGGTGTGCGGCGGGCGTCTTCCGTGTCCGGGGGCGTGGACCAGGGGCCGATGAGCGCGGGGCGGGCCGCCGCACTCCAGGGTCTGGTGGGCAATCACGTGGTCGCCCGCCTGCTCAAGGAGGAGCGGCACGTCCACGGCGCCGGCTGCGGGCACGGTCACACGGGCGGGGCGAAGGGCGACGTGGGAGCGGTCGCGGAGAGCGAGCCGGTCGACCAGGTGGCGCTGCTCAACGACGCCATCAACTCGCCGAGCCAGCCGATCGCCGACCCGGTCCGCAAGGAGGCGGAGGCGTTCTACCAGACCGACCTGTCACCGGCCCGCGTCCACAGCGACACCGTCGCCCAGCGGGCCACCGCGGCGATGGGGGCCGAGGCGATGACGATCGGGCACCACATCTTCCTGCCACCGCAGGCGGCCCAGAAGAAGGACATCGTCGGCCACGAGCTGAGTCACGTGAGCGACAACCTCTCCGGGCTGAAGGAGACGGGGAACACCAACAGCGCGGGCGTCACCGTCACCGACCCGGGACAGGGCTCCGAGCGCAAGGCAGTGGCCAACGGCGCGGCGTTCGCCGCGGGGGCGAGCAGCCCGCCGTCGAGGGGCCCGCGCCCGCCGGCCCGGCCCGGCGGAGCCGTGGACAGCGGGGGCCTGGACAGTGGGGGCCTGGGCGCGCCCGCGCAGCGCTCCGTGGTCCCCGCGGGTGGCCTGGTCGTGGCCCGCGCGAAGGACGAGAAGTCCTCCAGGAGCAGCAAGCCCTCAAGCAAGTCCTCGGGCAAGTCCTCGAAGGACAGCAAGTCCGCCAAAGACAAAGACAGTAGGTCTTCCAGGGAGAGCAAGTCCTCCAAGGACAAAGGCTCCACGAGCAAGGCCGGCAGCTCCAGGACCGCGCAGCCCCCGGCGGCGGCGAGCGGCAAGGCCCCCGGCCGCACGGAGATCATGGCCGAACTCGACCGGCTCGCCGAGCTCTGCACGTGCAAGCAGAACAAGAAGCAGTGGGGCCGGCTCGTCAAGCAGATAGCGATCCGCTACACCCGCGACTACTCGAACGAACGCGATGCGCAGAGCCTGCGGCACATCGTCCGCCAGGCGCTCGCCGCCGTGTCCGACGCAGAGCGAAAGGAAAGGGAGGGGGCGGCGTCGGCCGGGGGCAAGGGCAAGGAGAAGGCGGGTCCGTCGGGTGAAGCCGGGGCGAGGAAGCCCGCGCAGGCGGTCGTGGAGCAGGAGATACAGGCAGCGACGGCCAACGGGCACCTGGTCTTCGCCAGCAACTACAACCAGTCCATGCGGCGGTTCTTCGAGATGCTGCGGGAACTGAGTGACGGCGGTGACGAGCAGGACGTGATGGGCGGCGACGCCCTTCAGAAGCTGCTGACGACGGACTTCGGTGACCAGGAAGGCGTATCGGACGACAGCGAGTCGGACTCCGAGGCCGAAGAAGTGCCCGCCCCGGCCGACGCGAGCAAGGGCAAGGGCAAACGGGCCGCGGGGGCGAGCGCCGACAAGGACACGAAGCGCCGCCGCACCGAGAAGGACGCCGAGGACGGCGCGCCGAAGAGCAGCAGGCAGGTACTGAAGCAGGAGGGGACCCGGCGGAACCGGCAGGCTCTGCTGAAGGTCCGTGAAGGTTTCGTGGCACAGGTGCGGGCACTGGAGGCGGTGGACCCGGACGCCATGGACGTGGACGGGGCGGAGAGCGGCGGATTCAAGCGCGACAACGCCACGTTGCAGTCCCTGCGCGCGACCTCACACATTCGCCTCGTCGACGTTTCCAACGAGGCAGCGAAGAGCGTGTCGCACCGGAAGTACTTGGCCGAACTGCTGGCACCGGGGAATTACCCGGGCTACGCCTATCTGGTGCACAACGGCGAGGGTGCGGAGAAGTTGCATGCGGAGCAGAAGCTTCTGCAATTTCTTCAGAATGCGGAATTCAACGAGGACACGCCCCACGACCCCATCCACATCCGCGGTACGAAAAGGCCGTGCGACGCCTGTCTCGCCATGCTGCGCTATTTCGAGGAGAAGGTCGGTCTCAATCTGGTCTACAACCGCGGCGGGAACCAGCTCTACAAGGAAGCGGAGGAGAGCGGCATCCAGAACCTCTCCGGGTATGACGAGTCGGCGACTGAGGACGTCGGTGAGCACTTGCGCGAGCACATGGGTGACCCGGAGCGCCTGATGTACGCGTCCGCGCCGAGGCACGCGACCCCCGCTGCGGCCGGCAACGGCCTCGAGGAGCCCGAGCGGGGAGCCGGGGGCGGCATGCAGCAGCGGTACACGGTGCCGGAGAAGAAGAACAAGAAGGGCGAGACCGTCCGCGTGATCCCGTCCGGCACCGACATCCTGGTCAAGGACGACACCCCCTCCAACAGTGAGGCCGAGGACGTCGACGAGACGGGGCTGGTGGCGAAGACCTCCGCGCTCCGGATCGGCAACCCGGTGGGCGCTCAGGGGCCGAGCGCGAAGGAGCGGAAGGCCGACCGGGACGCGGAGCTGAAGGTGCGGGCCGAGGCGAGGAGGCTGGCGTTCGAGAGGGACACGGTCCCCGACTTGCGCAGCGCGGCGGGGGCGGAATTCTGGGCCGAGGTGGAAGCCCGTACGGGGAAGGGCGGTCGGTATGAAAAGGAATTCCCCGATGCCTTGCGTCGGAAGATCAGGGACCTGACGCGGGACGACATCGAGATGAAGAAGCTGATCATGGCCCGTCTCGATATCTCTGCTGCCGCACTGGACAAGCAGATGGAGAAGCTTGAGGGTAAGGGCAAGCTGGCCACCCCGCTGAAGAGGGTCGAAGGCGCGGCCGCTCGACTGGAAGCGGCCATTCCTGAGCGCTTGAAGGGGTTGTGGCTGGCCAAGAAGGCGGAGAACGAGAATCTTCCGGCCGGGCAGAAGCCTGGGAAACTGAGCGTGAAGCCGAAGGACGTCTTCACTCCTGAATTCGAGCTCTTCCTGGCCCAGATGATGAAAACGTGGCCGACGCCAATATCCGCCAACTCGATAGCGGACCACCTGCTCCTGCCTCAGCAGTCGTTCAAGACGTGGGCGAAGGACTTCCCCGACCCGGGCGAGTGAGGAGCGAGGAGTTCCTCGCACCCGACCGCACCGGGCACAGCATGTCGGGTCCGCGAGGATGATCCTTCCTAGCGTGGTGGACGTGAGCAGGAAGGAGGGCCTGGAGTGCTGGAACGCCTCAACCAGGCCATGGAGTACATCGAGGACCACCTCGACGAGCCGATCGACGGGGCCGAACTCGCCCGGATCGCGGTGACGTCGGAGTACCACTTCCGGCGGATGTTCTCCGCGCTCGTGGGCATCCCGCTGTCCGAGTACGTCCGGCGCAGGCGGCTGACCGTCGCGGGCGCCGAGGTGCTCGCGGGGCAGCGGGGTCTGCTCGACATCGCGATCGCGCACGGCTACGGCTCCGGCGAGGCGTTCGCGCGCGCGTTCCGCGCCCTGCACGGCGTCGGGCCGCAGGAGGCCCGCCGGACCGGCGCGGCGCTGCGCTCGCAGCCTCGGATGTCCTTCCGTCTCATCGTCGAAGGGAGCGACAGCATGCGCTATCGGATCGTGGAGAAGCCGGAGTTCCGGGTGGTCGGCAAGAAGGCGCGGGTCCCCCTCGTGCACGAGGGCGTGAACCCGGAGATCGCCGCGTTCATCCGCGGCATCGCCCCGGAGACGCTGCGCCGCATCGAGGCGCTCGGCGACCAGGAGCCGCGCGGCATCGTCTCCGTGAGCGACGACCTCGCGGCCTCCCGGCAGGAGGGCACCGAACTCGACTACTACCACGCGGCGTTGAGCGGCCGCCCCGCCCCGGAGGATCTGGACGAGCTCGTCGTCCCTGCCGGCACCTGGGCGGTGTTCGAGAGCTCGGGGGAGTTCCCCAAGACGCTCCAGTACCTGTGGCGGGACGTGTTCACGCAGTGGTTCCCCTCCAATCCGTACCGCAGCAGGCCCGGCCCCGAGATCCTGCGGACCAGCCTGTCGGACGACGGCACGGAGGCGGACGCGGAGCTCTGGATCCCGGTCGAACGAGCTGAACGAGCTGAATGAGCTGAACGGGAGGAACGACCCGGACGAGATTCTTGACCTGTGGGTCCATAATGGTGATACGGTCTCGATCATGGGAAGGCCGAAGCAGTTCGATCCGGACGCAGCCGTCGAGCAGGCGATGGAGGTGTTCTGGCGCAAGGGGTACGGCGCCACGACGCCCCAGGACCTCGTCGACGCGCTGGGCATCGGCAAGGGCAGCCTCTACAACGCCTTCGGGAGCAAGAGCGCCCTCTTTCGCCTGGCCCTGCGCCGCTACCGCGACAGCCAGGCGCTCGCCCTCGTCGCACTCCTCGAAGAGCCGGGCCCCGTGCGGGCCCGGCTCCGCAAGGCCCTGCTGCTCCTCGTCGAGATGGATCTCGCCGACGCGGACCGCAGGGGCTGCATGGCCGTCAATACGGCGGCCGAGATGGGGAGTTCGGACGAGGAGGCGACCGACGTGGTGCGGCGCATGTTCGACCGCACCGAAGAGGCGTTCCGCGCCGCCGTCGAAGAGGGGCAGCGCGCCGGGGAGTTGACCCCCGGGCGCGACCCCCGCGCCCAGGCCAGCCTGATCCTCAGCACCCTCGTCGGGCTGCGGCTCGTGGCCCGGGTCGAGCAGGGTCCTGACCGGCTGACGCGGGCGGTCGACGCGCTGCTCGACGCTCTGTAGCGGAAGCCGGAAGCCGGGAGTCTCCTCGACGCCCTTTTCCTGTACGGGGGTCGGGGCACCTTTACCCATTTTCTGTACCTCTAGGTCAATAACCACGTCAAGAAGTCGGAGCACCGCACCATGCAGCTGAACCTCACCGGCAAGACCGCCGTCGTCACCGGCGCCAGCCGCGGCATCGGCCTCGCCACCGTCCGGGCCCTGACCGCCGAGGGCGTCCGCGTCGTCGGCGCCGCGCGCACCGTCACCCCCGAGCTCAAGGAGGTCGCCGCGGCCGCCGTCGCCGCCGACCTCGCCACCCCCGGAGGCGTCGCCGACCTCATCGATGCCGCCCACACGGAGCTGGGCGGCATCGACCTCCTGGTCAACAACGTCGGCGGCGGGGACGACGTCGAGCCCGTCGGGTTCCTCGACGCCACCGACGCGCAGTGGGAGTCCGTCCTCGCGCTGAACCTGCTCAGCGCCGTCCGCGTCACCCGCGCCGCGCTGCCCGGACTGATCGAGCGGCGCGGTTCCGTCGTCAACGTCTCCTCGGTCAACTCCCGCCTGCCCGCGGCAGGTCCGGCGCCCTACAGCGCCGCCAAGGCCGCCCTGGCCGCGCTCGGCAAGTCCCTCGCCGAGGAGTTCGGGCCGCGCGGCGTACGCGTCAACACCGTCTCGCCCGGCGTGGTGCGCACCGCCATCTGGGAGGACCCCGAAGGCTTCGGCGGCAAGGTCGCGGCCGGGGCGGGCGCGGAGCACGGCGCCTTCCTGCGGCAGATACCGGAGGCGTTCGGCATCACCTCGGGCCGGATCACCGAGCCCGACGAGGTCGCCGCCCTGATCACCTTCCTGCTCTCCGACGTCGCGGCGAACATCGTCGGCGCCGACCACGTCATCGACGGCGGCACGGTCAAGACCCTCTGAGCCGTGGGGGCGTGCGAGGGTGTGCGGGGGCGTACGGCGCTCCCGCACCCCCGGCCCGGTGTTGCGGACCTGGTACGCGCAAGCCGGTGAAATGGCGGACACGGGGGCTTCGGTGGGCGAACCGGGGGAGGGCGCGAGCCTAGCCTGCGGCCACGCAGAACCCCCTGACCAGCCGGAGGCGCCCGTGCCGACCTCGCCCGCACCCACCCCGACGCAGATGGACCCGTCGCCGCCAACTCCCGCCGGGCGCCGCCGGATTCCGCGCCGCCGGGGCGTCGCCGCGCTCCTGGCGGCCGCGCTGGTCTGCGGCGCGTCCGTCGCCGCCGCGACCACGCCCGCCGACCCGCCCGCCCCGCGCGGCGGCAAGGGCACCAACATCCTCGTCGTCGGGCTCGACCGGCGCAGCGGCATGAGCAAGAAGGAGATCCAGCACTTCCACGTCGGCGGCAAGGAGTGCAACTGCACCGACGTGATGATGCTGGTGCACCTCGCTGCCGACCGGCGGCGGCTCAGCGTCGTGTCGATCCCGCGCGACTCGTACCTCCCCTTCGCCGCCCACGAGGGCGGCCCCGCCCACTCCGGCAAGATCAACGGCGCGTACCAGGAAGGCGGCCCCGATCTCACCGTGCGCACCGTGGAGCGGGCCACCGGGCTGCGTGTCGACCACTACCTGGAGACCGACTTCCGCGGCTTCGCAGGCGCCGTCGACCACTTCGGCGGCGCCCAGGTCTGCACCGACAAGCCGCTGCGCGACCTCGGCTCCGGGCTCAAGCTCGCTTCCGGCACCCACTGGATCGACGGCCGCACGGCGCTGCGCTACGTGCGCGCCCGGCACGTCTCGCCGCCCGGCGACCTCGGCCGCGTCCGGCGCCAGCAGCGGCTCGTCCTCGGCATGCTCGACCGGCTCGCCGACGCGGGGGCGCTGCGTAACCCCTACGCCTCGGCCTACGCCGCCCGCGCCCTGTACGAGCACGTCCGCACCGACCCGCACACCGGCCCGGGCGAACTGGCCGCGCTCGCCTGGTCGATGCGCGATCTCACCGCCGAGCGCACCGAGTTCGCGACCGTGCCGATCTCCGACTTCGACCACCCCGTCCCCGACTGGGGCTCCACCCTGCTGTGGGACGCGCCCCGCGCCCGCGCCCTGTTCACGGCCCTGCGCGAGGACCGCCCCCTGGTCACCCCGCGCACCGGCGCCGAGCCCGCCCCCGTCGACATGCCCCCGGCCTGGGTGCGGGTCCGCGTCGACGACGCCGCCACCGCCGAGGCCCTGCGCGCGGACGGCTTCGACGTGGCCGCCACCCCGCGTCAGGGCTCCCCGGCCAAGGGCCCGACCGTCATCACGTACGACCCGGCCATGGAGCGCTACGCCGCCACCCTGGCCACCGCGCTCCCCGGCGCCCGCCTGCGCCAAGTGCCGGGCCAGGGAAGGGAGTTCCGGGTCACGGTGGGTGCCGCGCCGCAGCGCGTGGCGAAGGTGACGTACGACCGCAGCAGCGTGGAAGGCGCTCCGGTGACGGGTGACCAGCTGCGCTGCCGCTGACGTTCCCGTACGGGGGACACGGGCGCCCGACGCCGTGTCCCCCGTACCTGCCCCCCCGCACCCCACGCACATGCGCGGTGCATATATCTGACGGAGCAACACCTCTCGGGGGCCACCGCTACCTTCTGGGACCAACCGGGCGTCACGGCGGCGCACGGGAACGGTCAAGGAGGTACCGCCGTGATCCCTGAACCGCAATCGGGCGACGGCGAGCGGCTACTGCCCGGGCGTCGGCGGGCCCCGCTCCCGCCGGACGTACAGGCGGAGCAGGACGAACTGCTCGACGACTTCTTCCCCTGGTTGAAGCGCGAGGCATACCGCGAGTTCGGGCACCTCCTCGTCGACAGCGAGCGGGTCACGCTGCAAGCCGTCGCGGAGGTCTTCGCCCGCTGGGAGGACTACCGCGCGGAGGAGATCCGGCGCCACCTGTACGAGGCCGTCATGGACCTGGCGGCCGACTACCGCGACAACCTGCCCGACCCCCGGTACGCGCGGCCGATCTGCGAGGACCTCGCGCCGATCTTCGGCACCTGGGCGGGCGCCCAGGAGGTGGGGGGCCGGGGCGGCGGCAAGGCGCTCGTGGAGTCCCTGTACGAGGTGGACCGGCTGCCTCTGCGCCGCCGCGAGGCGTTCCACGCGCGCGCCGTCTTCGATCTCGACTGGAAGGAGGCCGCGAGGGTCCTCGGCGTGGGGCAGGGGGCGCTGCGGACGTACTACTGCAAGGCCAGACGGGACCTCATGAAGGTCGGCGTCGATGTCGAGGAACTGACCGAGTTCCTCTCCAAGGTCATGAGAAGGAGTTGATGCAGATGGCCGAGGAAGGGCTGCCGCAGGGGCAGTGCACGGACACCCGCCGGGGTGACCATGGATTCCGCCTCGATGACGATCTGAACCGCATCTACAAGCAGGCGAGCCTCAGAGACCAGCGACGCATCTACGTTCGGGAGGAAGTGACCCGCCTCCGGGCGGGTGGCAGCCCGCCCGAGCGGCCCCTCAGCGCCGCGCCACCGGACTTCCGCTGCTCCGGCGGGCCCAGGCGGGCCCGCCCCCCGGTTCCCCGGTGGACCGTGGAGAGCCTGTTCTGGGTGGCCGGCATCGTCGTCACGGGCCTGGTGTGGGAACACCGGGGCGTGGTCGCGAGCCTGGTCGGACCGCTCACCGCGGTGGCATTCGCCGTGCGCCACCGCTTCCTCGAGTACGGCTCGATGCCGGTGCGCATCAAACGAGTCGAGCGCAGACGGCGTCAGGAACGGCTGGCCAACCGCTAGCCGCCCGACTGCCCGCCACCGTCGGAACTCGCAGGCCGGACAGTGGCGGACAGCCCCAGCGCCCCCAATGAAGGAGCACCTGCATGGCACAGAGTGACACAAGTACCGCAGAGCCCCGCTCAGTTGACGCGAACGGTCCCCGGAAGAGGGCCGGATCCGCTACGGAAATACGGGACGGCCCCCGGCTGGTGGGCTGATCGGAGGGAGGGGAGAGGGAGCGAGGGGAGCCGGGGGACCGGGGGCGGCAGGGGGGCCGGGGGCGACAGGGGGACCTGAGGGGGACTCGGGGGGATCGAGGGAATTGGGGGATCGGGGATCGGGGATCGGGGATCGGGGGGTCGGGGGAAAGGGGGAATCCGCGGTCGCGGGGATGACGCCGCGCCCGTCGCGGTGTCGCGGATCGGCCCGAGCGACTCCCTGGTGACCGCTCAACGAACCGCCGATCAGGCCGAGTTCGGGGGCGACGACGGTGCAGGCCGCCGCCACGGCCTGGCTCACCGCCTCGCTGGAGACCTCGACCGCCGCCGCGACCGCCTCGCCCGGTCTGCCTTGCGGCGTACCGCGCCTTCCGGGCTGGACAGCGCTCACGGAGCTGCGTCGCCCCACTCGCTCTTCCCGGCCCGCGCCTTCTGGCTCGTGCCTCCCGGCCCGCGCCTCCCGTTCGGCGACTTCGCAGCTGAGGGCCACCGGCAGCACCCCACCGCGTCACCCCGGCAGGCCCACGGAGCGCAGCCGGCTCGGGGCGCGCCGGCCGTCTACAGGCTCGGGTCCCGCTCCGGCGGCACCTCGAGGACGGCCCGGCGCCTCCGCTCGCTCGCGCAGGTCGCGAGTACGGCGAGACCCGGCAGCCATCCCAGGGCCAGCCCCCACAGCGCCCCGGACATGCCACCCGCCAGCGGCAGTGCGAGCCAGCCCCACGAGTCGGCCTCGACCATGCGCGCCGCCACCAGGCCGCGCCAGACTCCCGCGGCCGCGGCACCCGCGACGAGTGCCGTCCACCCTGCCCACGCCCGGCGCATCCGGCCTCCGGTGGGCCGCTTGCGCACATGGCGCCGCATCCGTGCGACCGCGACGGCGAGCAGGAGCAGCGCCGCGAAGTCCTCGCACAGCTGCCAGGCCCACTCCGTGCCGCCGAGCGGGACCGCTCGCAGCCCCGGCAGGGCCATCGGCACGCCGAGCGCACTCGGTACCACGGTCAGACCCGCCCGCGCGGTGAACGCCGTCAGGACGGTGGCGCTGCCGTGCAGCAGCACGAGCAGCAGACAGCCCGCGGCGGCGGCCGCGACGGGACGGGTGCGGATCTCTGGCCGGCGCATGGCCGGTCACTGTAGGCGGCGGACGCACGCCTGGGCAGGGGGTGGACGAAGGAAAAGTGAACACTTCTCAGGTATTCCGCGGGGCCGTGCCACCGATCTACGATCCGCGGCATGCGACGCGAGGGACGGCGCGGCCGAACGCTGCGCGCACGGTGGTCGACGGCCTGGCTCGGCCAGGCCAAGTGGCGCGGAAAGTGGCGTAGTCGGACGGTTTACGGTGTCACGCTCGCCGTCGCCGCCGCACTGCTCGTCGCCGTGGGCCCCGAAGGCTCGGGCGCCGCACGGGCCGCGACCGCCAGCGGCCACCGCTGGATCACCGACCGGGACGGCCGCGCCCTCGTGCTGCGCGGGCTGTCCACCGCGAGCAGCGCCAAGCAGGCACCCGACGGCATGCCCTGGATCACGGAGAAGGACGTCGAGCGCGAACGGCGCGCGCTCGGCACCGACTTCGTCCGCTTCCTCCTCCAGTGGCGCAACGTCGAGCCGAGCCCGGGCCGCTACGACGAGGACTACCTCCGTGACGTCGCCGAGCGCGTGCGCTGGTACGGCGAGCGCGGCTACAAGGTCATGCTCGACATGCACCAGGACCTGTACGGCCCGGCGACCGGCGGCAACGGCGCCCCGGCATGGGCGACCGACACCGACGGACTCCCCTCCGCCGCGCAGGACCCCTGGGAGCTGGGTTACGTCGAACCCGGCACGGTGCGCGCCTTCGACCACTTCTGGGGCACCGACGGCGGCGGCCGCGACCTGCGCCGCCATTACGCGGACGCCTGGCGCCACGTGGCCCGCCGCTTCGCCGCCGACGACACCGTCATCGGCTACGACCTCATGAACGAGCCCTGGGGCGGTACCGTCCAGGGCCCCGCCTTCGAGTCCGGGCCACTCGCCGGCCTCTACCAGAAGACCATCGACGCGATCCGCACCGTCGACCGCGACCACTGGCTGTTCGTCGAGCCGTCGGCGATCGGCGCCAACTGGGGCTTCGCGACGGCCCTCCCGCGCCTGACGGACCCGCGCGGCGACGGCGCGTCCGCCCGCATCGCGTACGCACCCCACCTGTACCCCCTGCCCATGGACCTCGGCGGCGGCTACACCGGCGCCACCAAGGCCCGGGTCGACGCGTCCCTCGACGCCTGGCGCGAGCAGACCGAGAAGACCGCGCGACGACTGGCCGCCCCCGTCGTCATCGGCGAGTTCGGCCTGGACGTCACCCTGCCCGGCGCCCTGGAGTACGTGGCGAAGGTCCAGCGCATGGCCGACGACATGGGCGCGGGCCTCGCGTACTGGTCCAACGACCCCGGTTCCTGGGCGCCTTGGGACTCGGACATGAAGCCCACGAAGCTGCTCCCGGTGCTCGACCGCCCCTACCCGCGTGCGATCGCCGGGGACCCGGTGGGATACGCGTGGGACGCGGGGGCGAGGCGGCTGACGGTGCGGTGGCGGGGGACGGGCGGAGCGGCGGGCGACGGGGTGCCGGGCGGCACGGAGATCTACCTGCCGGAGCGCTTCTTCCCGCACGGCGGACGGGTCAGCGGTGGCCGCCCGGTGTCCTGGGACCCCAAGTCCCGCATTCTGACGGTCCGTTCGGGACCGGGCGAGCATGCGGTGCGCGTCACGCCGCGTGCGGCGCCCGCTTGAGGGTTTGCCCGCGATGCGGCCCGCGTGAGAAGGTCCGGAAAGCTTCTCCGTTTTCTCTTCTCGCTGAAGTTCAGTGGTTCTCCGAAAGGGCAGTTCGTGACGCACGGCATCGTCGCAGGCGTGGTCCAGGGGATGGTCCTGGATGACCGCTCCTCGGGCGCTTCGACGCGGAGCCGTCACCACTCCCTCTGACCCACCCCCTTTCGCACGCCCGCGAAACCGGCCCCGGGCCGGGTGGTTCCGTGTGCTCCCGTCGAAGTGCTCTTCGTGCCCCGCACGTTCGATCACGTCGATCACGAGGAGTACCTGGTGTCCAGGTTCCACTGGACCGAGGCCGAAGTCGCCCGGTCCGCCCGCTGGCATTCCGAGAACGAGTCCCGCCCGCCCCGCCGTGTCGTCGTCGCCGACGACCGCATGAAGGCCGACCACGCCTACCGCCTCGCCTGCGAAGGCACCGCCCTGCTGTGGCGGGGCGACTATCACGGAGCGCGCCAGCTGCTGAGCGCGCTGGGGCGGCGGGTGGACCGGAAGGATGCGGTCCGGAAGGGCGCCGCGGCCGCGGCGCCCGCCCCGTTGGATGGTCCCGGCGAGGTCGGGGGCCCGAGCCCCGCCGAGGCGTTCCACGCCGAGCGCCGCGCGCGCCGCCACCGCGCCCGCGTCCTCGGCATGCTCCTGGTCCTCCTCGAAGGCGACCACACCCTCGCCCTGCGGCGGGCGCCCGACGTCCGGCAGGCGTGCGCCGAGGCGTACGGGCCGCCGCCGGGTGAGCCCGTCGGGGTCGCCCTCACCGAGCTGCTCGGTGTGCTCGGCGCACATCAGTGGCGCACCAAGGGAGTTGAGGTGCCCGCGCTCGGCGCCCGCGTGCACCCCCACTACGGGGTGTTCTCGCCGGTACGGGGCGAGTACGTGGACCTGGTGGCCCGGGCACCGCTGCCGGCTGCTGTGCGGAGCGAGGGCCCGGGTAGCCCGGGTACCCCAGGCACCCGTACGGCCTTCGACCTGGGAACGGGAACCGGGGTACTGGCGGCCGTGCTCGCCCGCCGCGGCGTGGCCCGCGTCGTGGCGACCGACATCTCACCGCGCGCCCTGGCCTGCGCCCGCGCCACCATGGACCGGCTCGGGATCGCGGACCGCGTGGACGTACGCGACACCGTCCTCTACCCGGAGGGCCGTGCCGGGCTCGTGGTCTGCAACCCGCCCTGGATTCCGGCCCGTCCGAGCTCGACCCTGGAACAGGGCGTCTACGACCCGGGCGGCCGCATGCTCCACGCCTTCCTCGACGGCCTCACCGCACACCTCGAACCGGGCGGCGAGGGCTGGCTGATCCTCTCGGACCTGGCCGAGCACCTCGGGCTGCGGACGCGGCGGGAACTCCTTGACGCCGTGGCGGGGGCGGGGCTGCGGGTCGTCGACCGGTCCGACGTCCGGCCGCGGCACCCGCGCGCCGTGGACCCCGACCCCGACGATCCGCTGCGCCTCGCCCGTGCGGCGGAGGTGACGTCGCTGTGGCGGCTGGCCCCGGTTGGATCGGCCCCGGTCGGCTGACGGTCTTCATCACCTCTTGATAAGCACCGTGACGGGCCTCGGACGGCTCACCGGTGTGCGGCGCCTCCCGCCCGTGCACCGGACGCGATCGTACGGGCGATGTCGAAGGTCAGCCGCTGCCACGGGTCCTGCGGGTCGCGGCCCGTCACAGCCAGGACGCGGCGCAGCCGGTAGCGGACCGACTGGGGGTGGAGGTGCAGGGCGCGGGCTGCGGCGTTGGCGGAGCCCGTGTCGATGTAGGCCGTGAGGGCGTCGAGGAGGTGGCCCTGGCCGGGTTCGGCGAGCGGACCGAGGACGATCCGGCCGATCCGGTCGGGCCCGGCCACCGGGTGCCCGGCGAGCAGCGCCAGGACGTGCGCGTCGGCGTCGGTGAGGACCCGGTCGGCCCGGTGGGCGTGCGGGGGAGCGGTGTCCAGGGCCCCGGCCGCGAGCCGGTGCGCGACGGCGACCCGGTCGAGGCTCTCGCCGACGATCACACACCCCCGCCAGCCCTGCGCCCGCAGGACGCCGGGCACGGTCTCGGCGGCGCCGACGGGCAGCAGCAGGACGGCACGCGAGCCGTGGGTGGTGGCGAGTGCGACGGTCTGGCCAGGGGGTCGGAGCCCGGCGTCACCGGCTTCGGTGCTGTCGGCGTTCGTGGCCGTGCTCCTCCTGGTGCTGCCGTTGCCGTTGCCGTTGCCGTTTCCGCTGCCGCTGGCGATGCTCGCGGGGGCCGCCCCCGCCCTCACCCCCTTGTCCGGCACCTTCTCCGGTTGCTTCTCCGGCGCCTTCTCGGGTCGTTTCGAGGGTCGTTTCTCCGGCGCCGTGAGCCCCGCCAGCAGCCCCATCGCCGCCGCGAGCGACACCTCAGGCTCGTCCGGGGCGATTGGTTCCGCCGCCAACAGGCAGTAGCGCTCGGGGAGTTGGACGCCCAGGCGGGACGCTCTGTCCGTGAGGGCGCCGAGGGAGGCGTGGCGGCCTGCGATCAGGTCGTCGAGGAGGAGGCGGAGGGCGCGGTCGCGGTCCGCGGTGAGGCGGTCGGCCGTGGCCGCGTACGCCGTGGTCATCTCCTCCGAGATGGTGTCGACGGCGGCGAGGAGGAGACGGGCCAGGGCGAGGGCGTCGCGGGCCGGCAGGCGCGGGGCGCGGGCGGCGACCTGGTCGGCGAGGACCGTGGCCGCGACCCGGTAGGCGCGCAGGACGGCGGGCAGCGGCCGCCCGTCCGCCGCCCGCGCCGCCGCGATCCCGCGGAAGCGGCGCAGATCGTCGCCGCTCACCTCGCCCTCCGTGACCCACAGGTCGAGGAGGCGTTCGAGGCCCCACGCGGTGATGGCGCGCACCTCGGGCAGGCGGCTGCCGTCGAGTGCCGTGTACGCGGGAACCCGTTCGTGCACGGCTTCCACGACGGCCTCGACGACGGCGGGGTCGGAGAGCAGTTCCCGGCGGATCTGGTCGCGCTTGTTTATCACACAGTGATAGTCCCATCGGAAAGGGGTGCGCACGGCCATGGACGGGAGGGGAGCGGGTGAGCAGGATCGTGGCCAGCAGATCGCAGTCTCAGCGTGAAGAGCAGTGACGAGAGACGGGACCCTTGCATGGCGGCGAACTGGGCTGACTTCCAGTACGAGATCTACCTCAACGGCATGACCGGGGCGGTGCCGCGGCTGCCCACCGACCTGACCCGCCTGGAGGAGCTCACCGAGCAGCGGCTCGGGCCCGGCCCGGTCGGCTATGTCGCGGGCAGCGCGGGCGACGGCAGCACCGCCGCCGCCAACCGGGAGGCCCTGCGACGCCGCCGCATCGTGCCGCGCATGCTCCGCGACGTCCACGAACGCGACCTGTCCGTCGAGGTGTTGGGCCACCGGCTGCCCGCGCCGCTTGCGCTCGCCCCCGTCGGCGTCCTGTCGATCATGCACCCGGAAGGGGAGTCCGCCGCCGCGCGCGCCGCCGCGGCCCGGGGCGTCCCGTTCATCCTCTCCTCCGCCTCCAGCACGCCCATGGAGCAGGTTGCCGAGGCGATGGGGGAGGGGCAGCGGTGGTTCCAGCTGTACTGGGCCAAGGACCGCGACGTCACCAAGAGCTTCCTCGACCGGGCGAAGGCCGCAGGGTTCAGCGCCCTGTTCGTCACGCTCGACACCCCGCTGCTCGCCTGGCGGCCCCGCGACCTCGACCAGGCGTACCTGCCGTTCCTGCACGGCGTGGGCACCGCCAACTACTTCACCGACCCCGCCTTCCAGGCCGGCCTCGCCAAGCCCGTACACGAGGACCCGAACGCGGCCGTCATGCACTTCGTGGGGATGTTCTCCGATCCCGCCAAGACCTGGCCGGACCTCGCTTTCCTCCGGGAGAACTGGGACGGCCCGATCGTCCTGAAAGGCATCCTGCACCCCGACGACGCGCGCCGCGCCGCCGACGCGGGGATGGACGGCGTGGTCGTCTCCAACCACGGCGGCCGCCAGGTCGCGGGCTCCGTCGCCGCCGCCGACGCCTTGCCGCGCGTCGTCGAGGCCGTCGGGGACCGGCTCACCGTCCTCTTCGACAGCGGCATCCGCACCGGCGACGACATCGTCAAGGCCCTTGCCCTGGGCGCCGATTCGGTGCTCGTCGGCCGCCCGTACGCGTACGGTCTCGGCCTCGACGGACAGGCGGGCGTCGACCACGTGATCCGCTGCCTGCTCGCCGAACTGGACCTGACCCTGGCCCTGTCGGGCCACGCCACTCCGTCCACCCTCACCCCCGACGACCTCACCGAGGCCCCCGCATGACTGAGAACACGAAGAACACGAAGAACACGAAGAACACGAAGAACACGAAGAACACGAAGAACACGAAGAACGCCGAGAACACCAAAAACACCAAAAACACCAAAAACGTCCTGGCCGTCATCTCGCCCCACGTGGGCGGCCGTTCCGTCGGCGCCGCGCTCGCTTCGGTCTTCCCGGAGCAGGCCCACGTCACCGTCGTCGAGGCCACCGACGAGAACCCCGACGCGCTGCGCTCCGCGCACGTCATCATCACCGGCCTCGGCCCCGTCACCGCTGAGCACATCGCCGCCGCCCCCGACCTCGAACTCGTCCAGTGCGCAAGCCACGGCTTCGACTACGTCGACCTGGAAGCGGCCCGCGAGCACTCCGTGCACGTCTGCAACATCGGCTCCAGCGGCGCCGAGAAGCAGAACGTCGCCGAGCAGACCTTCGCGCTCATGCTGGCCCTCGCCAAGCAGCTCGTGCCCGCCCACACCGCGTTGACCGAGGCGGACTGGGCGCTGCCCCGCCTGCAGCAGTCGATCACCGAACTCTCCGGCAAGACCCTCGGCATCATCGGCCTCGGCCACATCGGCGAGGAAGTCGCCCGCCGCGCCGTCGTGTTCGACATGAACATCGTGTACGCGGGTCCGCGCCCCCTCGCCCCCGAGGCGGCCGCCCGACTGGGCAACGCCCGCCACGTCCCCCTCGACGACCTCCTGCGCACCTCCGACTACGTATCCCTGCACGCCCCGCTCACCGAGGACACCCACCACCTCCTCGACGCACCCCGCCTCGCCCTGCTCAAACCCACGGCATTCGTGATCAACACGGCACGCGGCGCGCTCATCGACCAGGACGCCCTCGCCGACGCCCTCACGGCAGGCACCCTGGCGGGCGCCGGAATCGACGTCTTCGACCCCGAACCCCCCACCGCGGCCCTCCGCCTCCTGAAGGCCCCGAACGTGGTGCTCTCCCCACACGTCGCAGGCGTCACAAGGGAAACCCTCGTCCGCATCGCGCTGGCGGCGGTGCAGAATGTGGTGGAGCACTTGGAGGGGAAGCCGGTCCGGGACGTCATCTCCTGACGCGGCAGCGACGGCTGTGGAACGGGGCCAGGGGTCAGGGGCCCGCGCACGCTCCTCTGCCTCTCCGGCACCCATGGCGTCACGCCGGACTGCGTGACCGGGACGATTCGATCCGTTGAAAGGAACTTGACTCGACGCCGACCCCCGCTCCCATCAAGCTGAGCGCGGGGCATGCAGGGAGGGCAGAGCTGACGGTGAGCGACGTCGGAGGACGCCCATGCCCAAGAGATTCAGCCTGTTCGCACTCGTGGCTGCGTTGTTGGCGGTACTGGCCATGGCGATGGCCAGTGCGCCTGCGCAGGCCGCGGGGTTCACGCCGATCAACGTAGGGAAATCGAGCCACTGTCTGGACAACGCCACGGAGAACGCTTCAAAGCTCGATTTCCAGGCGGGTCTGTTCACGTTCACCAACGCACGCACGGGACGGTGCATCACCGCACCTGCCTCAGGTGCGGGAACGGTCACGGTCCAGTTCTGCGACGCGTCCGCGGCTCCCGCCGGGCCGGGCACACTGAGGGACCGGCCCGGCGGGGGTCCGTCTTCGGGCGCCCAGCAGGGCGACCGTCACGAGCTTCGTGCCGCCAGGCACCTCACTGAATCCTCAGACCAGGAACAGCACGATCGCCACACCCAACGTGATGACCGCTGAGAGCTGCGCAACGAATGCCGCAAACAGCAGCCTCCCCTTGCGGCGGCAAGCGGCGTGCAGAAATCCCCAGCTTTCAAGTTGAACCCGAGCAACCTCACGCTTCGCTTTCGCCTCGTCTGCAGACCAGAGAGGTTCCGCGATGTGTGCGTGCAACGTTTCTGGATTCACTTCCAGAAACTTCATCGGAATGTTCGCCCAGACTCCGAAGGCGGCCGCCACGATGAATCCGATGAGCGCTAGACCTACGAGGACTCGCGTAGCGGCTGACTGCTCCAACTCATCCGGCGATAGAGCAGCCAGACCCAGCAGAACCGTCACGAGTGTGCCGGATGTCGTGATGACGGAGATCGCCCGGGACTCCAGGGCGGCCCGTCGAGCGGCTACCGCCGTAATCTCCTTCTCGATATAGGAGACGACCACCTCGCCCGCTGACACTTTCAGATCACGTGAGGGGGCTCGGAGAAGCTGGGGTCTTCTTCCGAAATCGCAAGACTCGGAGCCTCTGTAATCACAACAGCGCCAAACCTCGGGTACTCTTCATCCCCTCCTGCTTTTGCCTCTTGTTTCTGTGTCTGCTGAGCTTTCGGGGACTTTCCCTCATTCTTCTTCTTCTTTTTCCCCACGGGTACCCCTTCCCGGCCGGTTTCTCATGGTCCAAGAGAATCCCCTTGATCGCCATCTTCTCGTCGAAATCGATCGAGGAGTTACGCCACCGCGACCACACGCGCCTCACATACCCGCCCGTACCCGCCCCCTGGCGTGGCTGCTCGTCACTTGACGCGAGCGCGCGCCAACTACCCTTCACAACAACTCTTTTGAAAGAAGTGTTGTAGGTCTATCGTGGCGCGCATGGCGGACACGAACACGGGATGGGAACTGGGCACCGCCGCTCTGCGCGTGCTCGCCCACCCCCTGCGCATCCACGTCCTCACGCTGCTGCGTCAGCGGGGCCCGTCGACGGCGACCAGGGTCGCGGAGGAGCTCGGCATCAATCCCGGTGCTGCGAGCTATCACCTGCGGCGCCTCGCGGCCGGTGGGCTGATAGCCGAGGAACCGGGGCGCGGCAGCGGGCGCGAGCGGTGGTGGAAGGCTGTCCACCAGCAGTCGATCCATGATCCCGCCTCTCGCACTCCCTCGTGCCATGCCCCTTCGCCTATGGCTTCGGAGCAGCGCGAGGCCGGACGTGGCTATGTGCACGCCGTGGCCCTCGCGGCCGCGGATCGCTTGCGGGCGGCGGCGCAGGAGGTGCCGCTGCTGCCTGAAGAGTGGTTCGAGGTCGGCACGTTCGGGGACTTCGTGCTGAGGCTGAGTCCGCAGGGGGTCGCGGACATACGGGACGAGATCTTCGCGGTGGTCGCCCGATACCGGGAGGCAGAGGGCGGCGACGCCGAGCGCGGTGAGGATGTCGACGGGCTGACGCCGGTGACGGTGCAGGTGCAGGCGTTTCCGGTTCCCGGCACGGTTGCGTTGCAGTCCGCCGAGTCCGCCGCGATCGTTCGGTCCGACGGTGCCGACAGCTCGTGACAGACCCAGACCCAGAACCAGAACCGTCCCCGGTCATGGCTGCCGCACGGCCCGCCCACCGGGACGGCAACGTATTGCGCTGGCTTGCGGCGTACACCGCGTCGGTCACCGGTGACGTGGTCTACTTCCTGGCGCTGTCGTGGTCGGCGACCCGTACGGCCGGTCCCTCGCAGGCGGGTTTGGTGGTCGCGGCCGGGGCTCTCCCGCGTGCGGTGTTCATGCTCGTCGGGGGAGTGGTGGCGGACCGCCACGGCCCGCGCCGGGTGGCGGCGGTCAGTGACGGTGTCCGCTGCGTGGTCATCCTGGGCGCGGCCGCCGCGCTGCTGCTGGCCGCGCCGGGGACATGGCTGCTGATCCTGCTCGCCCTGATCTTCGGCGTGGTGGACGCGGTGTTCATGCCGGCCGTGGGCGCGTTTCCGCCTCGCATCACGACGAGGGATCAACTGGCCCGGGTCCAGGGCATGCGCGGACTGTCGATTCGGGTCAGCAACTCGGTGGGCCCCGGCGTGGCGGGAGTCGTGCTGGCCCGGGGCGGGGCAGCCGGTGCCTTCGCCGCCGCTGGAGTCCTCTTCGCCGTGTCGCTCGCCCTCCTCCTCACCGTGCGGGTCGCACCCGCACCCGCACTCGCCCTCGGGTCGACGGCTCCTCAACGTGCCGCCGCCCTCGGGGAGTTGCGTGACGGTCTGCGCTATGTGCGCTGCCACCGCACCCTCGCTCCACTCGCAGCGGTGATCGGGCTCAGTGAGATGTGCTTCAGCGGGCCCGTCGTCCTGGGGCTGGTGCTGCTGGCGGGCGAACGGGGATGGGGTGCCGTGGGGGCGGGTTGGATGGCGAGCGGCTTCAGCGTGGGGGCCGGGGCCGCGGCCTTATGGGTCACGGTGGTCGCGCGGATTCCGCGCGTCGGGTGGAGCGTGATCACTGGGCTGCTGATCGCCGCTGTGGCCACGGGTGTCCTGGGCCGCGCCCCGTCCTTGCCCGCCGCCGTTGCCCTCACCGCCCTGATCGGACTGGGCAGTGGTGTCACCACGACGCTCACCAGCACTCTGGCCCAAGCGGAGGCCGACCCCCGCTACCTCGGCCGTGTCACCGCACTGACGACCCTGTGCACCCTGGGTCTGGCCCCCGCCCTCCTCCCCGTCGCGGGCCTCACCGCCCAACTGTGGGGCGCAGCCGCCCTCTTCGCCGGATGCGGCGTGATCAGCCTGCTGGCCGCCGCGGTGGCTCTTGCCGTACCGGGCTTGCGTCGGGCCGGAGCGTGATGACGATGACGCACCGAGAACGCAACCGCGGGCCGGCACCGTCGTCGGTGCCGGCCCGCAGGTGTGTGTCCGGGCGGAGGCTCTGTGGGCTCCTGGATCGGTGCCCGGGGCCTCAGGCCGCGCCCATGACGCTGGCGAACAGGAGCAGGCCGAGCAGCGGGAGCAGCACCGTCGCCACCACGCCGCAGATCAGGCCGCCCGTCGCGGCCCCCTTGTTCGTGGCCTCGCCCTTGTTCGCCTTCGATATGCCGATCGAGCCGAAGATGATCCCGAGGATGCCCAGGATGATGCCGACGAACCACAGGATGAAGGTCAGGCTCAGGACCACGCCGATGATTCCGCAGACGAGTCCCGCGGTGCCCATCCCGTTGCTCGGCTGCATCGCCATCGGGTAGCCCGGTCCCGGTGCGCCGTAGAGCGGGGGCGCGGCCGGGTACTGGTGCGGCGCTCCGGCCCCGGGAGCGGGGTAGCCGTAGCCGGGAGCAGGCGGCTGCTGCGGCTGGGGGTACGGGTTGTGGGCCGGGGCGTTGGGATCGGACATGATCTCCCTTCCGTTTGGTGAGTCGGGACATCGTAAGTGGTCAGGGCCGTTCGGGCTCAGTCGTTTGCGTGGTCCGTGGGGGCGTTGGCCACAGGAACCCCTGGGGGAGGGGATGCAACGGGCGCTCATCGTCCGGTAGTTGCTCAGGCACGTTCCGTCCGCAGCGTGGCGCGGGAGGGGACGGGAGGGGGCGGGAGGGGGCGGGGTGATCCGTATCCCGGTGGTCCGCGGGTACGGTCACGCCATGGCCGACTACCGCATCGAAACCGTCCGCAACGGCTACCGCGACTGGACCGCCCGCAACGACCGCGGCGCCGAGGTCCGCATCGGTGCCGCCGACGACCCCGGCACCCAGCCGTCGTTCACCCCCGTCGAGCTGCTGCTCGCGGCCCTCGGCGGCTGTGGGGGACTGGTCGTCGACCGGACCGCCCGCGCCGTGGACCACGACGACCTGCGCATCGTCGTGGAGTCCGTCTCCCGCCCCGAGGACGACGGGCGCGTGGGCGTCGTCCGCGTCTCGTACGAGATGGAGCTGCCCGAAGGCACCCCCGCCGAGGTCTTCGCGCGCGGGGTGCGCCTGACGCACGAGCGGTACTGCACCGTCAGCCGCACCGTGGAGCACGGCGCCCAGGTCGAGGCGGTCCTGCCCGACGGGACGGTGGCCTTCTCCGCGGGGTGACCCACCCGGTGCCCTCGCGTCGCGGGGGCCGTCACGGTGTGATGGCACCCAGCAGGGCCCGCGCGCACACATCCCGCACCGCGTCGCGCGAGAGCTCCTCCGGGCGCTCCAGCCACTCCAGGCAGACCGCCACCAGGAAGGCCAG
The DNA here is from genome assembly GCF_050510915.1 of Streptomyces odontotermitis. Classification (NCBI taxonomy): domain Bacteria; kingdom Bacillati; phylum Actinomycetota; class Actinomycetes; order Kitasatosporales; family Streptomycetaceae; genus Streptomyces; species Streptomyces odontotermitis. The sequence goes on from NZ_JBNJLS010000007.1 coordinate 372,162, forward strand.
CCAGCCGCGCACCGCCAGGCGCAGTGCGGGCAACTCCTCGTCGGTATAAGCCGTTTCGGGCGCCGCGGCGAGCGCCTCCAGGATCTGCCGCTCCTGGTTGTCGAGGCCCTCCCGGTAGACCGCGCGCACCGTGGGGTCGCCTGCCGCCTCCGCCCGGTGGAAGGCGCGGAAGCCCTCCGCGTGCGACTCCACATAGCCGAGGAAGGTGTCGAGCCCGGTGCCGATCTGTTCGCGCACCGGGATGCCCGGCACCGCCTGTGTGAGGCGCAGCATCCGCTCGCTCTCGCGGCGCACGACCGCCGCGAAGAAGTCCCGCTTCGTCGGGAAGTAGTGGTAGAGGAGCCCTCGGGAGACGCCCGCGATCTCCGCGACCTGCTCGATCCACACGTCGTCGTACGGGTTGCTGGCGAAGAGCCGCGAGCCCACGCACAGCAGCTGCTCCCGGCGCTCCTCGGTGCTCAGGCGGCGGCGCGTGCGCTCCTGGGGCTGTCCTTCTCCCGTCCGGGCTCGCTCGCCGCGCACGTGAGTCCGCTGTCCCTTCGCCGCCATGCCAGCACCCTACTTGACCTTTCCCCTCCTTACTTGACGTGGATTCAATAGCGGCAGCACACTGGGGGCGCTTATTGAATCCACGTACAACAGTCCCAACGGGCCTGTCGCACAAGGGAGATGGCTCATGGCGCAGGTGACGCAGCGGCCGACGGCGGGTGGAGGGGATGCGGGCGGAGCGGTCGGCCCGGCCGCCGTGCCCAAGGGGTTCCGCAGCGCCGAGCTCGGCTGGCCCGAGCTGCGCCGCATCCCGCACCCGCCGCGCCGCCTGCCCGTCCTCGGCGACGTCGTCGGCGTCAACGTCCGCACGCCCGTGCAGGACTCGATGCGGATCGCCGGACAACTCGGGCCGATCTTCCGCCGCAAGGGGTTCGGCAAGGAGATCGTCTTCGTCTGGGGCGCCGATCTCGCGGCGGAGCTGGCCGACGAGGCGCGGTTCGCCAAGCACGTCGGCCTGGGCGTCGCCAACCTCCGCCCGGTCGCGGGCGACGGCCTGTTCACCGCCTACAACCACGAGCCCAACTGGCAGCTCGCCCATGATGTCCTGGCCCCCGGCTTCAGCCGTGACGCCATGGCGGGCTACCACCCGCTGATGCTGGACGTGGCACGGCAGTTGATGACCCGCTGGGACGCCCAGGAGGCGGCGGGCGACCGCGTGGACGTGCCCGGGGACATGACGAAACTGACCCTGGAGACCATCGCCCGCACCGGCTTCGGCCACGACTTCGGCTCCTTCGAGCGCAGCCGCCCGCACCCCTTCGTGACCGCGATGGTCGGCACGCTCACCCACGCCCAGCGCCGCAACGTCGTCCCGCCGCTGCTCACCCCGCTCCTGCTGCGCGGCGCCGAGCGGCGCAACGCCGCGCACATGGCCTACCTCAACCGCACCGTGGACGACGTGATCGCCGTCCGCCGCGCTTCCGGGCAGCGGACGGGGGCGGGGGTCCGGACGGGAGACCTGCTGGACCGGATGCTGGAGGTCGCCCACCCCGAGACCGGCGAACGGCTCTCACCGGAGAACATCCGCCGCCAGGTCATCACCTTCCTGGTCGCCGGGCACGAAACCACCTCCGGCGCCCTGTCGTTCGCGCTCCACTACCTGGCCCGCCACCCCGACGTCCTGGCCCGCGCGCAGGCCGAGGTCGACCAGGTCTGGGGCGACGCCGACGAGCCCGCGTACGAGCAGGTCGCCAAGCTCCGCTACCTGCGCCGGGTCCTGGACGAGTCCCTGCGCCTGTGGCCCACCGCCCCCGCCTTCGCGCGCGAGGCCAAGCACGACACCGTGCTCGGCGGCGTCCACCCGATGCGGCAGGGCGCCTGGGCCCTGGTCCTGGTGGCGATGCTGCACCGCGACCCCGCCGCCTGGGGCGAACACCCCGAGCGCTTCGACCCCGACCGCTTCGAGGCGGCCGCCGTACGCGCCCGCCCACCCCACGTCTTCAAGCCCTTCGGCACCGGCGCCCGCGCCTGCATCGGCCGCCAATTCGCCCTGCACGAGGCCACGTTGGTGCTCGGCCTGCTGCTGCGCCGCTACGACCTGCACGCGGACCCGGGCTACCGGCTGCGCGTGGTGGAGCGGCTGACGCTGATGCCGGAGGGGCTGCGGCTGGGGCTGACGCGCCGGGGTTAGCCGGCGCCGGCGATCCCGGTGCGGCCCTCAGAGCTCAGGCCACCGCCCCGCCCACGGCCGCGCCGCCTCCACCTGCGCGCACAGCGACAGCAGCGGGCCCTCGCCCGCGGGCCGTCCGGTCAGGCTGACGCCGATGGGCAGGCCCGCCGCGTTCCAGTACAGGGGCAGGCTCACGGCGGGCTGGCCGGTGATGTTCAGGGGGCTGGTGAAGGGGGTGAAGAGGGACTGGCGGTGGAGTTCGGCCACGAGCTGGTCGTCGGTCGGCTCCGTCTCCCGGCCCTCGGGGCCCTCGAAGAACGACAGGGGCTGCGGTGGCAGGCCGAGCGTCGGGGTGAGCACGGCGTCGTACGGGCTCGTCGCCTCGATGACCCGGCGGGTGAGCGTCTGGGCGGCGGCGAGTGCCCGGAAGAGCTGCTCGCCGCTGACTTTGCGGCCCTGGCGCCGCCAGAAGCGGGTCAGGGGGCGCAGGAGGTGCTCCTTCTCCTCCGGGACCTCGTAGCGCAGGGACTGGACTCCCCACAGCGGGAAGAAGATGGAACCGATCGCGCCCACAAAGGGGTTGGGGATCTCCTCGACCTCGTGGCCCAGGCCGGTCAGGAGCGCGGTGGCGTCCTCGTAGGCGGCGCGGCAGTCCGGGTCGACGGCCTGGCCGCTCTCGCCCAGGTCCGCGTAGCGCGCGATGCGCAGGCGCCCTGGCTCGCGCTGCGCGTGGGCGAGGAAGGTCTCGCCCGGGGGCAGCGGCTGCGCCCAGTACGGGTCGCCGGGCGAGGGGACGCTCAGCACGTCGAGGAGCGCCGCCGCGTCGCGCACCGTGCGGGCCAGCGGGCCCTCGACGGCGAGGCCCGCCACATTGGGCTCCGGGGCCGAACTCACCCTGCCCCGCGAGGGCTTGAAGCCCACGATGCCGCACACGCTCGCGGGGATGCGCAGCGAGCCGCCGCCGTCGCTGCCGTGCGCGAAGGGGACGATCCCGGCGGCGACGGCCGCGGCCGCCCCGCCGCTCGATCCGCCCGCGGACAGGCGGGTGTCCCACGGCGTACGGGCGACCGGCGCGACGTCGCTGGCCGTGTAGGAGGCGACGCCGAACTCGGGGGTGTTGGTCTTGCCGAGGCTGATCGTGCCCGCTGCCTTCAGCAACCGGACGCTGTGCGCGTCGTGTTGCGGGACGTTCTCGGCGAAGGCCGCGGAGCCGTGCATCGTGCGCACCCCGGCGGTGGCGGTGAGGTCCTTGACGGCGGTCGGAACGCCGAAGAGTGGGGGGAGGTCGGCCGGGTCCTCGGTGGCCAGGCGCTGTTCGGCGGCCTTCGCCGCGGCGCGGGCGGACTCCTCGGTGAGGGTCACGAAGGCGCCGAGCGCCTCGTTGTGCGCGGCGATCCGGTCCAGGCCGTGCTCGACGAGCTCGACGGGACTGATCTCCTTGGCGCGGACGGCCGCGGCCTGCGCCAGCGCGTCCATCGCGGCGATTCCCTGTGCTCCCGGTGCTCCCTCTGCGGCGCTCTCCTGGCCCATCTGCCCATCTTCCCTTTCGGTGACGGTCGTTGACCTGCCGGTACGCGGCCTTCCGGCCGTCCGCCGAGGCTACCCGTCACACCGGGCGGCCATGTGTGCCGGGGGTGTAGCCGAACGCCCGCCGGAACACGTCGATGAAGGCGCTCGTCGACGACCAGCCGCAGCGGTGCGCCACCGCGGTGACCGGCACGTCGTCGCCGAGCACCCGCAGGGCGTGGTACAGCCGCAGCTGGGTGCGCCACTGCGGGAAGGTCATGCCGAGCTCGCGGCGGAAGAGCCGGCTGAGGGTGCGCTCGCTCGCCCCCGCCCCGGCGGCGAACTCGGCCAGCGGGCGCGGGTCGGCCGGGTCCTCGTGCAGCAGGTCGCAGACGGCCGCGAGGCGGGGATCGGTGGGTGCGGGCAGCTGGACGGGCTGCTGCGGCGAGGCGCGCAGCTGGTCCAGGAGGACCGCGCGCAGCCTCCGGTCGGCGGGGGAGTCGGCGCCGGGGTCGCGGGTGCAGGCGAGGATCAGCTCGCGCAGGAGCGGGCTGACGGCCAGGACCGTGGGGGCGTCCAGGCCCAGCGGGTTGGTGGCGGCGGGCAGGCCGAGCAGGTGCAGGGCGAGCTGTCCGTGCGCGCGGTGCGCGTGGACGCAGCCCGCGGGCACCCAGATCGCGCGGGTGCCGGGCGCGAACCAGGTCCCGGCGTCGGTGGTGACGGCCAGGACGCCCGAGCCCGCGTAGATGATCTGGTGCGTGTCGTGCCGGTGCGGGTCGACGTGTTCCCCGGGCGCGAGGGACTTGGTGATGGTGGGGGCCTCGGGGAGGTGGCGGATCTCCGACATAGGTTGGCATTTTATCGGAAGCGCGCCAGGGTGCCGGGCGGCCACGATGAGGCGGTGCCCAAGAAATCCGTACAGACGAACCCCGTGCCGCAGACAGCTCCCCCAGAACTGCCGGAACAGGCCGCTCCCCAGGAGACGCGGCCCTCGCCCGCCCGGCGCACCGGCCCCGTCACCCTCCTCGCCCTCAGCCACGCCTGCGTGGACGTCTACCAGGGGGCGGTCGCCGCCCTGGTGCCGTTCTTCGTAGCCGAGCGCGCCTACAGCTACGCCGCCGCCTCCGGCATCGTCCTCGCCGCCTCGCTGCTCTCCTCGGTGGTGCAGCCGCTGTTCGGGGCGCTCACCGACAAGTGGGCGCTCCCGTGGCTGCTGCCGGTGAGCACCCTCGCGGGCGGCGTCGGCGTCGCCCTCGCCGGGGTCGGCGACTCGTATGCCCTCACGCTCGCGGTCGTCGCCGTGTCCGGGATCGGGGTCGCCGCCTACCATCCCGAGTCGGCTCGCGTCGCGCGGGCCGCGAGCCGGGGGAGCCACACCGCGATGGGCTGGTTCTCGCTCGGCGGGAACCTGGGCTTCGCCGCCGCGCCGCTGCTGGTCGCCGCCGTCGTCGGGGTGGGCGGTCTGGGCGCCTCGCCGCTCCTGGTCGTCCCCGCCGTCGCCGGTGCGGCGCTGTGCCTGGCCGCGCTGCGCTCGGCCGCCCCTCGCGCGGGCGCCGCGACGGCGAGCGGGCCGCGCGGGGGGCGGTCCGCCGTCCGCGACGACTGGCCCTCCTTCCTCCGCCTGACCGGCGCCATCATGTGCCGCTCCATCGTCTTCGTCGGCCTCAGCGCCTTCATTTCCCTGTACGTGCGCCAGCGCACCGGAGGCGGCCAAGTCGCCGGTACGGCCGCGCTGTTCGTGCTCTACATCGGCGGCGCGGTCGGCACCGTCGCCGGGGGGAGGCTCGCCGCCCGGTACGGGCGCGTGTCCGTGGTGCGGTGGTCGTACGCGCTGTCCGTGCTCTCCGTCGCGGGCGTCGTCCTCGTGCCGGGGCCCGCGCTCTTCGCCGCCGTCGCGCTCACCTCGGCCGGCCTGTACGTGCCCTTCTCGCTGCACGTCACGCTCGGCCAGGACTATCTGCCCAGCCGCGTCGGCACCGCGAGCGGCGTCACGCTGGGCCTCGCGGTCAGCGTCGGCGGCCTGGCGAGCCCCGCCATCGGCGCCCTCGCCGACGCCACGTCGCTGCGCACCGCCCTCGCCCCGCTGATCGCCCTGCCCGCCCTCGGCTGGCTGCTGCTGCGCACCCTGCGCGAGCCCGAGACGCTCGAAGCGGCCGCGGACCGGGCGTCGGCGGCCGCGCGTACAGAGGGCGTTGCGGAATCGAGGAAGGACGCCGCCGAGCCGGCGGCAACCGTCACGGAACCAGCGGGCGAACCTCGTCCGTGACGAACCGCACGACCCCCTCGGGGTCCGGCTCGTCGGCCGTGGGCTGCAGGACGACCGTGTCCGCGCCCGCCGCCGCGAGGTCGCGGACGGCCTTCGCCCACGCCTGTGCGTCCCCGGCGACCCCGAGGTCCTCCGTCGCCGCCCGCCCGTCGCGCACGAGCTCGGCGCGCAGCCGCTCCGCCGCGTCCGGCCCGGTCGCCGCGTACAGGTAGACGATGACGGGGTGGGGGCCGGTCCGCCCCGCCGACTCGCGCCCCTCATCAATGAGTCGGCGCGCCGCCCGCACCGCCTCCACCGAGGCGCTCGCGTCCAGGATCGTGCCGTCCGCCGCCTCCCCGGTGAGCCGCACCGACCGCGGCCCCCGCGCCCCCGCGAAGACCGGCGGCGCCTCGGCGGGCGGCCAGTCCAGGGCGACGCCGTCCAACTGCACGTACCGCCCCCGCGTGGTGACGCGCTCGCCCGCCAACAGGGCCCGCATCGCGTCGAGATGCTCCCGCAGCAAGGTCACCGGCGACTCGGCCCGCGCGCCCACCTGCCCCATCCAGTCCTGCACGCCGTGGCCGACGCCGAGCAGGACGCGGCCGGGGAAGAGGCGGTGCAGGGTGGCGGCCTCCATCGTGGCGAGCGCGGCGTTGCGCAGCGGGACCGGCAGCAGGCCCACGCCCACGCGCAGCCGCTCCGACCAGGCGAGCGCCGCCGCCGCGCTCGCGATGCCGCTCTCCAGGAAACAGTCCTCCCAGAGCCACAGCTCCTCCAGGCCCGCCTCCTCGGCGGTGCGCACCATGCCGCGGAGCCGTTCGGGAGGGAGCTGGGGACGGAACACCACACCGAGAGTCGTCATGCCGCCTTCCTAGCCGTCTCCCGGCGGGCGATCAACACCATTTCGCGGCCGCCGCAGCGGCACGGACGAGACGCGGGCGGGCTCATCGTGGCGTTGGTGCGGAATCCGCCGGACCGGGTGGAGCAGGCGCGCGGCGTACCGGACGGCGGCCGGGGCCGATGCCCCGGCGGCGGCGATGGAAGGGAGCTGACGCGAAGTCCAGCAGGGCCTGATGACGCAGGAGGAGTTCGCGGCGGCCAGGGCGGAGCTCCTGGGCGGCGGGTGACACCTCCGACCCGCTGAGCGTCACCCTCAACGGGCTCTGGGACATGGCGCGTTGAGGACCTTCGCCTGCCCCCGGGCCGTCCGGGCCATTGACATCCACCCCCGGTGCCGAGAAGCTCCAAGACGCCCGTGTTAACGCTAACACCGGGCCGACTCACGCCTGGGGGAGCCGCCCATGTCAGGTCGTTCCGTGGGGTCGTCACCAGGGCCCCAGCTCGCCCGCCGCACCCTCCTCGCCGCGGCCACCGCTGCCGCTGCGGGCGGGCTCACCACCGCCTGCAGCTCGGCCTCCGGGCTGCCCGCGGGCAAGGTCGCCGTGCTCGGGGACAGCGCCGCCTGGGAGAAGCCCATGGCCGCCGCGGGCGCCGCGATGAAGCAGGCGGCCGCCCTCCAGCTGGTGCCCCAGGTCAACCCGTCCCTGGAGTCGTTCGAGCAGATCGTCAAGTCCTCGCTGCGCACCGACCGCACCCCCGACCTCCTCAAGTACTGGTCGGGCTACCGGCTCCAGGACCTCGCCCGCACCGGCGGCATCGTCGACCTCAGCGAGCAGTGGGACGCCGCCGTGCGCAGGCGCTGGGTCGACGCCTCGCTGCGGAGCGCCTTCACCTACCGGGACCGGGTCTTCGGGCTGCCCATGAACCTCGCGTACTGGGTGCTCTTCTACAACCCCGAGGTCTTCCGCGCCCACGACCTCCAACCGCCCGCCACCTGGGCCGAGTTCATGACCGTCTGCGCCCGCCTGAAGAAGAGCGGGATCACGCCGCTGCACGGCACGGCCGCCGACCGCTGGCCCTCCTTCATCTGGTTCCAGGAGGTCCTCAGCCGCCAGGACCCCCAGTTCTACGACGACTTGATGAACGGCCGCGCCCGCTACACCGACCCGCGCGCCGAGCGCGCCCTGCGCACCATCGCCTCGTTCTTCGACAAGGACTGGTTCACGCCCATGGACATGAGCCACACCGACGCGGCGGGCGTCCTGGTGCACGGCAAGGTCGGCATGGTGGCGTGCGGCACCTGGTTCGGCGGCATCCTCGGCGGGGTGGGCGGCAAGCCCGGCAAGAACTACGGCGCGTTCGTGCTGCCCATGGCCGCACCGGACACGCGCCCCTGCGTCATCTTCGAGTCCAGCGCCCTCGTCGCCACCGTGAAGGGCCCCGACCGCACCGAGGCCGTCAAGGCGGCGAGCAACTGGCTGCGGCCCAGCGTGATGAAGGCGTTCTCGCACACCCTCCAGGACGGCTGCCCCAACCCGCGGGTCGCCCCGCCCAACACGGTCATCGCGGGCCTCGCCGAGAAAGTGCGCGGCGACCGGCTGCGGATGCTCAACCGCTTCTGGGAGCAGGGCCCGCCCGAACTGGTCGAGGCCACCGTGGACGATCTCGCGGGCTTCCTGCTGAACCCGTCCTCGTACCGGAAGGTGCTGCGCACCATGCAGGGCCGCGCCGACGACGCCTGGAAGGTGTGGCGGGAATCCGAGAAGACGGAGAAGACCGAGCAGGGGGAGGGGGCGAAGGGGACATGACCGAGGCCGTGACCACCGCCGCGACCGGCGCGCCCGAACCGGTGCGCGCCCGCCGCCGGGTGCCGCTGCGCACCCCGCACCAGGCCGCCCGCACCAGTGGCCGGTTCGGCGGGCCCGTGGCCGCGCTGCCCTGGGCGCTGCCCGCCCTCGCCTTCGTCGGCGTGCTGCTCGTCTACCCCTTCTTCCGCAGCGTCTACGGCAGCTTCTTCGAGGACAACGGCTTCACCAGCAGCTACACGGGCCTGGACAACTACGCCAGGCTCGCCGACGACCCGGTCTTCGGGCGCGCTCTCCTCAACACCCTGCTGTGGGTGGCCGGGACGCTGCTGCTTCCGGTCCTGGCCGGGCTGCTCATCGCGGTCGCCACGCACCGCATGCGCTTCGGTGGCCTCGCGCAGCTCGTCATCGTCCTGCCGTACGCGATCTCGGTGGCCGCCACCGCCGTGCTGTGGAACTTCATGCTGACGTCCGAGGGCGCCGTCAACCAGGTGCTGCGCGCCGTGGGCCTCGACTCCTGGGCGCACGCCTGGCTCCTGGAGTGGCCGCAGAACACCCTCGCGATGATCGTGGCCGGCACCTGGCAGGCGACCGGCCTGAACGTCGTGCTGTTCGCGATCGGGCTGCGCGCCATTCCCCAAGAGACCGTCGAGGCCGCCGAGTTGGACGGGGCGAGCGGCTGGCGGATGTTCCGCCACATCACGCTGCCGCAGCTGCGGGCCGTCACCGTCGTCGTGGTCGGCATGGCCGTCGTGAACAGCCTGAAGGCGTTCGACATGATCTGGGTCCTCACCAAGGGCGGCCCCTCGCGCTCCTCGGAGACCCTCGCCCTGAGCATGTACCGGGAGACCTTCCGGCTCTTCCACGTGGGCTACGGCTCGGCGATCGCCCTGGTCCTCTCGGTGGTCGTCGTCGCCTCGTCCTGGCTGTATCTGCGCCGCCAGATGCCGCGTACGTCCGCGGACGAGAGCTGAGGAGGACACCCCATGGGACGGACCGTACGGCGTCTCTTCGTCGCGGTGTGCGTGGTGCTCTGGCTGGTCCCGCTCTACCTCCTGGTCGTCAACTCCCTTACTCCGGCGGCCGATTACCAGGGCAAGCCCCGCTGGACGGTGCAGGGCTTCGCGCTGTGGGACAACCTCAAGACCGCCTGGGACCAGGCCGGCATCGGTGACAGCTTCCAGTCCTCGCTCCTGTACGCCGTGGTGTGCGGGCTCGTCGCCGTCCTCGTCGCGGCCATGGCGGCCTTCGCGGTGGTCATCCTGCCCATCCCCAGGCCCGCCTTCTGGTTCTGGCTCATCTACTCCGGCACGCTCTTCCCGCTGCAGATGTTCCTCGCCCCGCTCTTCGGCCTGTACGCGGACGCCCACCTCTACGACACCCGGCTCGGCCTGATGCTGGTGTACTCGGCGTGGGCCATCCCCTTCGCCTTCTTCCTGATCCGCAATCAGATGACCACGATGCCACCGGAGTTGACGGAGGCCGCGCTCATCGACGGGGCATCCCTGCGCCGGATCTTCTGGCGCATCCACGTGCCGCTGCTGCGCGCCGGGCTCGCCGCCGCCTTCATCTTCCAGTTCACGGCCGTCTGGAACGACCTGCTGCTCGGCATCACGCTCAGCCGCAGCCCCGAAGTGCAGCCCGTGATGGCGGCCCTGACCACGCTCAACACGGCCTACTCCTCGGCCGGTCCGCCCGTCATCCTGGCGGGCGCGCTCATCGTGTCCGTGCCCACCCTGCTGCTCTTCCTGGTGTTCCGCGGCCTGTTCCTGCGCGGCATCACCGCCAACGCCCGCTGACCCCTCACACCCGCCGGGAGACCTCCGCATGACGACACGGGCCCTCGTCCGCACCACCGACTGGGACAACGACCGGATCCGCGCCAGCCTGCGCACGGCCGCCGCGAGCGCGGAGGGGACCCTGGACGGAGCCGACGGAGCCGACGGCGCCCTTGGAGCCGCAGGCGTCGGGCTCCGGCTCACCGTGGAGCCCCTGATGCGGTACGCGGACGACGGCTCGCTGCTCCAGTCGCTGCGCGTCGAACCCGTCAACGGAGCCGCCGTACCGGCCGAGTTGAGCGTCCGTACGGAGTCCGGGGCCGCGCTGCCCGCCGAGCGCGTCGCGGGGCCCGGCCACTCCGTGCGCCTCCTGCTGCCCGCCGTGGAGACGGCCACCCGCGTCACTGTGAGCCTCCCCGGCGGTGACGCGGGCATCGACGTACAGCTCACCCCGCAGCGCCACTGGACCATCCACCTGATCCACCACTCCCACCTCGACATCGGCTACACCGACCCCCAGGGCCACGTCCTGGCCGAGCACCTGTCCTTCCTCGACTCCTGTCTGGAGCTGACCCGGGCCACCGACGACTGGCCCGAGGAGTCCCGGTTCCGCTGGTGCGTGGAGTCGCTGTGGTCGTTCCGGCAGTGGGCCGACGCCCGGCCCGCCGAACAGGTCGAGGAGTTCCTGCGCCGGGTCCGCGAGGGCCGCGTCGAACTCACCGCCCTGCCGTTCAACCTGCACACCGAGACCTGCTCCACCGACGAACTCCACGAACTGCTGCGCCCGGCCCACGAGATCCGCACCGAGCACGGCATCGACCTCACCTCCGCGATGCAGACCGACGTGCCCGGCGCCGTCGTCGGCCTCGTCGACGCCCTCGCCGCGGCAGGCGTCAAGTACCTGTCCGTGGCGCACAACTGGGCCGGACGTTCCGTGCCGCACCTCGTCGGCGGCGAGAGCCTGCCGCGCCTGTTCCGCTGGCGCGCCCCCAGCGGCAACAGCGTCCTGGTCTGGGTCACCGACACCCCGCACGGCCTCGCCTACATGGAGGGCCCGCTGCTCGGCTTCGACACCCGCTACGCCGACGTCGACGACCTGCTGCCCGCCTACCTCACCTCCCTGGCCAGCAACCCCTATCCGTACCGGGGCGGCATCTTCGGCTGGGCCATGGACCAGGAGGACATCAAGCGCGAGCCCTACCCGTGGGACGTCCTGCACCTGCGCGTCCAGGGCAAGTTCGGCGACAACGCGCCGCCGCGCCGCATCATCGCCGACACCGTGCGCCGATGGAACGAGACCTGGGCCTACCCGCGCCTCAGGCTCTCCCGCAACGAGGACTTCTTCCGCGACGCCGAAGCCCGGCTCGGCGACGAGATCCGCACCTTCGAGGGCGACTGGACCGACTGGTGGGTGGACGGCGTCGGCTCGGGGGCCCGGCCCCTGTCCCTGGCGCGCACCGCCCAGTCCGTGGTCGCCGACGCCCAGACCATCGGGACGCTCGCCGGCGTCCTCGGCGCCACGGGGGCCGAGGACGACAGCAGGGACGCCGCCGGGGTCTACGAAGCGGTGTCGCTCTTCGACGAGCACACCTGGGGCGCCGGCGACCCCTGGACCCACGGCGACGAGGGCGGCCACAGCGGCGAGCACCAGTGGCACTGGAAGTACGGGCAGGCCATGCGCGCCCACGACGACGCCGACGCGCTGCTGCGCCGGGCCTGCGCCCGCCTCGGCCAGCGCCTGGCGCCCGCACGGGACGCCACCGCCTCGTACCACGTGCTCAACACCTGCTCCTGGCCGCGCACCGACGTCGTCGAGCTGTTCCTGGCGGAGAGCACCGTGCCGCTGGAGCAGTCCGTCACGGTCCGCGACGCGCGCACCGGGGAGCGACTCCCGCACGAGGAGCGGGCGCAGAGCAACGACGACCACCGCGACGCAGGGCGCTTCCTGGTGCTGCGCGTGGCGGACGTGCCGGCCGCCGGGTCGGTGCGGCTCGACATCACCGGGGACGCCGACGCCTCCACGGGGGGAGAGGCGCCGGGGTCCCCGGTGGTGAAGGCCGCCACGGGCTGGAACCCGACCGGCGGCACGGAGAACGAGGACCCCGCCGAGACCGCCGCCGAGGCCCTCGCCCACCCCGACCCCACCCTCCTGGAGAACGAACACCTCGCCGTCCGCGTCGACTTGGCGCACGCCTGCATCGCGTCGGTCGTGGACAAGGAGACGGGCCGTGAACTCGTCCGCGCCGACGCCATCATCGGCTTCAACGGCTACATCCACGACAGCTACACGACCGCGGGCGCCTTCAACCACAACTCCAGCCGCACCACCGGCTCCGACCGGCTCGAACACCTCGGCGCCCGCGCCGTCGCCCCGCCCGCCGCCCTCGTCGCGCGCCGCTCCACCGCGACCGAGGAGACCCTCACGTACGAGACGCGCCCGGCCGGCGCCAACCGGCTGCGCACCACCCTCACCCTGGCGCACGGCGTGCCCCGCCTCGACATCGAGAACCGCCTCGACAAGGACGCCACGCTCGGCAAGGAGAGCGCCTACTTCGCGTTCCCCTTCGCCTTCGACGAGCCGCTCGTGCGCATGGAGGCATCCGGCGGCGCCACCGGCACCTCCCTCCCCGTCGTTCCGGGCTCGGCCCCGCACATGCGGGCCGTGCGCCGCTGGGTGACCCTGGCGGAGCCGGACCTCGCGGTGGCCTGGTCCACGCAGGACGCGCCGCTCGTGCAGTTCGGCAACATCGCGCTGCCGTACGCGCCGTTCCCCAAGACCCTCGGTCACGACGAGCCCGCCACCGTCTTCTCCTGGATCCACAACAACCTCTGGGACACCAACTTCCCCAGCTCCCAGGGGTTCGAGTTCACCTTCCGCTACAGCCTCGCCTGCGCGCGCTCGGCGGACGGCCTCGGACCGCGCACCGCCGCGGCCTTCAGCCGGCCGCTGCGCGCCGTACGGGCCAGGGGGGCGGGACCGGACGCGCGGGACACCCATGTCCTGGCCGAGTTGGGCAACCCGCGCGTCCGCCTCGTCGGCGCCACCACACCGGAGCCGGGCACGGTGCTGCTGCGGCTCCAGTCCTTCGCCGAGGAGCCCGTCGCCTGCCCCGTCCGCGTCCCCTTCACGGCCGCCTGCGCACACGCCGCCGACTACCTCGGCACCCCTCAGCGTGAACTCCCCTTCACGGACGGCGCATTGAGCGTCGACGTGCCCGCGCTCGGCACCGCGGCCGTCCTCCTGACCCGCCCCTGAACCACCCCGCACGACGTACGTCCGAAGGAGAACGCGTGTACCGGCTCGACCCGCGCTACGCCCCGGCCCCCGGGACCGCCCTGACCACCGGATGGGACGCCGTGGCCGCCCGGCTCCCCGAGGGCCCCGCGACCGTCGCCGTCGACGGACCGCCCACCGTGGACTGGGACGTCCTCGCCGCCCGCCTCACCCAGGGCCCGGCCGCACGCGGCACGCGGGTGCGTGCCCTGGACGTCCGCGCGCACTACGCGCCCGCGGCCGTGGTCCGCGACCGGACCGACGCCGCCCCCGACGACCCGTACTACTGCCCCCTCGCCGGCAACCCGCTGAGCGACCTCTTCGAGGAACCGCCCCGCCCACCGCGCCCCACCGACGGCCTCCTCCTGCTGTACGGGCCCGGTGCCGCGCTCCTCCCGCACGACCGCCTCTGGTACGCGGACCTGCCCAAGCGTCACGCGGAGGCGGCCGTGGCGAAGGGCTTCGGCCGCAACCTCGGACTCCCGGGCGAGCGGGGCGACTTGAGACGGCTCTTCTACGTCGACTGGCCCATGCTGGACCGCCACCGCGACGCCCTGGCGCCACGCCTCGACGCCTGGCTCGACGTGCAGGACCCCGAGCGGCCGGTGCACGTGGACGGCGACGGACTCCGCGACACCCTGGCGGGACTGGCCCGCCGCCCGGTGCGCACGCGCCCCTACTTCAACTCCACGCCGTGGGGCGGGCATTGGGCGGAGAGGGAGCTGGGCTTCGCTGCGGCGGCACGCAACACCGCGCTCGGCTATGAACTGATCGCGCCCGAGGCGGGCGTCCTCATCGGCCCCGACGCCACCCGACAGGCCGAGATCCCCTTCCAGTTGCTGTGCGTCCTGCACCCGCAAGCCCTCCTCGGCCCGTCCGTGCACGCCCGCTTCGGCACCTCCTTCCCGATCCGCTTCGACTACCTCGACACCGTCGACGGCGGCAACCTCTCCGTGCACTGCCACCCCCAAGAGGCGTACATGCGGGCGCGGTTCGGCTGGACCTACACCCAGCACGAGACGTACTACATGACGCTCGGCAGCCCCGACACGCGCGTCTTCCTCGGGCTGCGCGAGGACGTGGACCTCGACCTGTTCCGCAAGGAGATCGAGGAGGCCGCGACCGACGGGGTGCCCATGGACCCGGAGGACCACGTCCTGACCTTCCCCGCCGACCGGGGCCGCCTGTTCATGATCCCGGCAGGCACCCCGCACGCCAGCGGCGCCGGGAACGTCGTCCTGGAGATCAGCGCCACCCCCTACCTCTACAGCCTGCGCTTCTACGACTGGCTGCGCCCCGACGCCGACGGCAGACCCCGCCAACTCCCCTACGAGCACGGCCTGGCGAACCTCCGCACGGACCGCCGGGGCGAGGCGGTCGCCCGTGACCTCGTCCAGGAACCGCGCACGCTGCGCGAGGGCGCGGGCTGGCGCGAGGAACTCCTCGGCGCCCTGGACGAGATGTTCTATGAGGTACGGCGCCACACACTGGACGCGGGGGCCGTGGCCGAGGACGACACGGCGGGCCGCTTCCACGTCCTGAACGTCGTGGAGGGGCACGGGGTGACGGTGGAGACGGCGGCGGGAGACCGGCACCCGCTCGCGTACGCCGAGACGCTGACGGTGCCCGCGGCCGTGGGCCGCTACCGCCTCACCGCGCCCGCGGACGGCGGCCCCGTCAAGGTCGTCAAGGCCCTCGTACGCGACCGCGCGGCCTCATGATCCCCGTCCTGGACATCGGCGGCACCCATGTGTCGGCGGCCCTGGTGGACGCCGACCGGGCCCGCGCCACCCACCGCGTGCGACGCCCGCTCGACGCGCGGGGCACGGCGGCCGACATCCTCGGCGCGGTGGTGCGGTGCGCCACCGAACTGGAGGCGCCGGAGGGCCAGTTGTGGGGCGTCGCGATACCCGGCCCCTTCGACTACGACAAGGGGATCGCGCGCTTCGAGGGCGTCGGGAAGTTCGACACGCTCTTCGGCATCGATGTGCGGTCGGTGCTCCTCGACACCGTCCGGCCGCGCCCCGCCGACGTGCTGTTCCTCAACGACGCGCACGCCTTCGCGCTGGGCGAGTGGGGCGCGGGCGCCGCGCGCGGGCACCGGCGCTGCGTGGGCATCACCCTGGGCACCGGGGTGGGTTCGGCGTTCCTCGCGGACGGGGCGGTGCGCAGGGAGGGGGCCGGGGTGCCGCCGCAGGGCCGCATGGACCTGGTCGAGCACGAGGGCCGCGGCCTGGAGGCGTCGGTGTCGCGGCGGGCGATCCTGGAGCGGTACGGGCAGGACGGGGTGGCCGCGCGCGGGCTCGACGTGCGCGACGTCGCGGCGCGGGCGCGGGCGGGGGAGGAGCGGGCCCGGCGCGTCCTGGAGGACACCCTCACCACGCTCGGCGCGGTCCTCGCCCCGTACATACGGGGGTTCGACGCGTCCGTACTCGTCGTCGGCGGGGCGATGGCGGCGTCCTGGGACCTGGTCGGGCCCGCGCTGGGCAGCGGCCTGGGAGATACTCCGGTGCGGGCGCTCGCCGCGGAACTCGGGCCGGACGCCGCGCTGATCGGGGCGGCGAGGCATGTGGCCGGCGGGGGCTGAGCTCTTCCGGCCGCCGCTCGGCCGGAGTTCGTCGGACGGCGCTCCGCCTGCACCAGATCGCCCGGCCGTCCGGCTGCGCCGGTCGGAGCACGGAAAGGACAACGGCACCATGTCTCCCGAGTCCTCCGAGTCCTCCGAGTCTTCCGCGTCCCCCGAACAGCTCGGCTCCGAAGGACGCGACGGCCCGGCTCCCGCTCAGGCGCCGACGCTGCGCGACGTCGCCCAGCGCGCCGACGTCAGTGCCATGACCGCGTCCCGGGTGCTGCGGGACGATCCGCGGGTGCTGCCCGCCACCCGCGAGCGGGTCCGGGCCGCGGCCGCCGCGCTCGGGTACCGGCCCAACGAGGTGGCCCGCAGCCTCCGCCTCGGGCGCGGCACGGGCCTGGTGGGACTCGTCGTCACCAACCTCGCCAACCCCTTCTACTCCCGGCTCGCCCTCGGCGTGGACTCGATCGTCGCCGGGGACGGTCTGAAGACGGTCATCGGCAACACCGGCCAGGACCTGGACGCGGAACGGGAGTTGGTCGCCGACCTCATCGCGCGCCGCGTCGACGGGATCATCGCCGTGCCCGCGGCGGCCGACCAGCGCCACCTGGCCGCGGCGGTCGCGGAGGGCGTCCCGGTGGTCCTGGCCAGCCGTCCGCCCGAGGGCTTCGAGGCCGACTGCGTCCTGGTCGACGACTTCGGCGGCGCCCGGGCCGCGACGGCCCGCCTCATCGAGCGCGGCCACCGCCGCATCGGCTTCCTCGGCCCCCCGCCCGCCGTCTACACGGGCACCGAGCGCCTTCGCGGATACACGGCGGCGCTCGCGGACCGGGGCCTGCCGACCGACGACCGTTACGTGAGCCTGGGCCAGACCGACCCCGACGAGGCGACGGCGGCGGCGACCGCCCTGCTGGCGCTCCCGGACCCGCCCACGGCCCTGTTCTGCTCCAACAACCGCAACACCATCGGGGCGTTCCGTGCGATCCGCCCGCTGCCCCCGACGGGGACGGCCCCGGCTCTCGCGGGCTTCGACGACTTCGAACTCGCCGACGCGCTCGGCCTGCCCCTCACCCTCGTCGCCTACGACAGTGACGAACTCGGCCGGGCCGCGGGGCGGTTGCTGGCCGGACGGATGAGGGGCCGGGGGCCGGGGGGTCCTGTCCAGCGGGTCGTGGTGGCCACGAGTCTGGTGGAGTACGGGGCCTGAACGTCGGGACCGCGGCGTCATGGGCTGGGGCGGGGCGCCCCGGTCAGCCAGGCTCCGATGCGAGGGAGGGCTTCGGGTCCTACCAGGACTGGCTGACTGCCCGAGTGCGTACCGCGCGCGCCGTGCAGCAGCGGGTATCGCGCGTACCGCGCATCGCGTATCACGGGGGCCCGGTGCCGTCGGCCACGGCCTCCCTCTCCGGGCTCTCGGGCTTCTCCGGCGGAACTGCTCGGACGGCGCCGACGGCAGCGGCGATCTGCTGTTTGACCAGCTCGGACAGGGGCGGCCCCTGCACCGTGCCGACCAGGTCGCTGGCGATGTGATGCAGCTTGATGTTCGTGCCCTGTGACGTCTTGACCAGCACCGCCCAGGCTTCCTCGGGGCTCAGCCCGAAGGACGCCATGAGGATGCCGCGCGCCAGGTCGATCGCCGGACGGCTCTTGATGGCCCGGCGCAGCTGACCCACCTCGGTCTGCAGCTCGTGCACGGCCGTCACGTCCCGGCCTGCCGGGGGCGATGTGCCCGCGCCGCTGTCCGGAGCGGGCTGCCCGGACGTCAACTCCTGCCCTCCGTACGAGAGTTCTGGCATGACCACCCTCTCCCAAGTGGGTCCCGCCTGTGCTTCCCCCCCCCAACGGTCGCCGCCCATGGCGGACACGTCAACCAATACACGAAAATCACTTCGTGTCATTGGGTACACGAAAGATCGCTCGTAGACTCGGCGCATGGATGGGTCCCCTGAGCCACACACCGGATGGACATTCCTGACCAATCATGCGCGAGTTCTGGCCGCCATCGCGGACGATCACAGTGCCCGCATCCGCGATATCGCCGTGCACTGCCGCCTGACCGAACGCGCCGTGCAGCGGATCATCGCGGACCTGGAGCAGGACGGCTATCTCTCGCATGTGAGACAGGGGCGCGGGAACACGTATCGCATCGACCCAGGCAAGGTCCTGCGCCACCCCGCCGAGGCGGGCCTGACGGTGTCCTCGCTCCTGGCGCTCCTCATCCAGGACGAGGCTGCCCGCAGCCAGCTCCGTGGTGAACGCCCCGAGGAGTCGGGCGGCACGGCTCAGCGCCCATGAGCCTGACCACTCAACAGCGCGCGCAGGCGGCGCAGTTGCTGCGTGTGGCCAGGCCGGAGGCGGCTCCCCGTCGGACTCCTGACGGAGACGTTCCCGGCCCGCGGTAGAAGGCGGGAGGATGTGCTGGTGAACGTCCACCCGGACGCTGGTGCCAGGGGGCCGACGGCGTCGCCCTGCTGGCCGACAGCGACGGCATACCTCCGCAGCCGTCGGGCCGGGTAGCGGGCCCGTCGGCCGCCGGGGCCACGGCGTGGGACGCCGGGGTCAGCCCCGCTTGGTGCCCGAGTTGCCGTGCCCCTTGAGGCGGTGCGGGGTCAACCGGCCGCGCCCTCGCGGAACTTCGTCGGGCACGCGCTGCTCACGGACCTCTCGTACGGGCCCCTCCTCCGGCAGCCTCGGCTGGTCCTCGGGGAGCGGCGGACCGGGCTCTCGGCGGCGCACCCGCCGGCCCAGCCGGACGGCCCAGATCAGCCCGCCGACGAGGACGAGTCCCACGGCGAGCGGTGCCGTCACGGCCAGGAAGGGGGAGGCGGCGATCGATTCCACGCCGTGCGCCGTGCTGTGTGCGGTGGTCTCTGTGGTCATGCGGGCCCGAGTACCCGGCATTCGTTTGCGTACAACACCTGCCGGGCACCCGCAACGGATCACCAGCCACTCCCGGAACCGAAGGAGATGTGCGACATGGCCGTGGTCAAGAGCCCTCTGTCCGACCTCGCCCGGCAGATCACCGGTGACGCCCTCCAGGACACCTTGGTCGATCTGCTCGGGCTGTCCCTTCTCGCCAAGCAGGCGCACTGGAACATCGTCGGGCCCCGTTTCCGCAGCATCCACCTCCAGCTCGACGAGGTCGTCACCGCGTCGCGCGCCTTCGCCGACACGGTCGCCGAGCGCTCCTCGGCGCTCGGCGTGCCGCCCGACGGCCGGGCGGCCACCGTCGCCACGAGTACCGAGCTGCCCGACGTGAAGGAGGGGTGGCTGCAGGACACCGAGGTGGTCCGGCTGCTGGTCGAGGCGCTCGGTGGAGCCATCGGGCGCCTGCGGGAGCGGATCGCGGCCACCGAGGAAGCGGATCTCGTCACCCAGGAACTCCTGATCAAGGTCACGGCCACGCTGGAGGAGCAGTGCTGGATGTTCCAGGCGGAGGACTGGCCGAGGCAGGCGTGACCGCTGGAAGTGCCGTGACAGCTGTGCGTGGGTATGGCGGGCCCGCTTACCGTCGGTGCATGGGTGCGGCCTGCCGGGTTACTTCGTTCTCATGAAGCGGACTGCGAAATCCGAGCACCCCATTGGTGGCCCCGACACGCCGAGCGAGTTGCCGAAGCGGTCGTGGCGCGCCGTCCTGAAGGGCACCGTGAAGGAGTTCCTGGACGACGAACTCACCGACCGGGCCGCGGCGTTGACGTACTACGGAGTGCTGTCGATGTTCCCGGCCCTGCTGGTCCTTGTGTCCGTGCTGGGTCTCGCCGGGCAGTCGGCCACGGACGAGGTCCTGGACAACATCAAGAAGCTGGCCCCGGGTTCGGCGCGGGACATCATCAGCGACGCGGTGCGGGAGTTGCAGGGCCGCGGCGGCATCGGCTCGGTCATGGCCGTCCTCGGCATCGCCCTCGCGGTGTGGTCGGCCTCGAGCTACGTCGCGGCCTTCATCCGCAGCGCCAACGCCGTGTACGACATGCCCGAGGGGCGACCGGTGTGGAAGGTGCTGCCGGTGCGCGTCGGCGTGACGGTGGTGCTGCTCCTCCTCGCCGTGGTCAGCGCGCTGATCGTCGTGTTCACCGGCGCACTCGCCCACGAGGCCGGGAAGGCGCTGGGGATCGGGGACACGGCGCTGCTGGTGTGGTCGATCGCGAAGTGGCCGGTGCTGGTCGTCGTGGTCACGACCATGATCGCGCTCCTCTACTGGGCGGCGCCCAACGTGAAGGGCGGCGGCTTCGCGTGGATCACCCCGGGCAGCGTGGTCGCGCTGGTGCTCTGGCTGATCGCCTCCGCCGGGTTCGCCTTCTACGTGTCCAACTTCGCCTCGTACAACAAGACATACGGGACGCTGGCGGGCGTGATCGTCTTCCTGGTGTGGCTGTGGATCAGCAACATCGCGATGCTGCTCGGCCTGGAGTTCGACGCGGAGCTGGCCCGGCAGCGCGCCGTCGCCGAGGGCCTGCCGCGGGACGCGGAGCCGTACGCCCCGCCCCGCGACACCCGCAAGTGGAGCGAGGAGGAGCGCCGCGCCGCGGAGGCCCAACAGGAGGTGGAGGACGGTGGGGTGGTCCGGCCGGAGCCGGGTACTCGGGGGTGACCGACCGTGCGGCGGGCACACAGCCCTTCACGGCAGCCCTTCACGGCAGCGGGACCGACATCGGGACCGACAGCGGAAACGGAAACGGAGAAAGGCGGTAGCGGCTCATGACCAGCTCGGCTCCCCGGCCCGGAACGGGCACCACGTCCGAGCACGTCGGCGACCTCGTCCAGCGGGCCTCCCAGCAGCTCACCGAGCTGGTGCGGGGCGAAATGCGGCTCGCACAGGCCGAGTTGAGCGAGAAGGGCAAGCGCTATGGCAAGGGCGGCGGGCTCTTCGGCGGTGCGGGGGTGGTGGGTTTCCTCACGCTGCAGGCCCTGGTCGCCGCCGCGATCGCCGGGCTCGCCGTCCCGCTCCCGGTGTGGGCCGCCGCCCTGATCGTCACCGGGGTCCTCGGTGTGATCAGCGGGGTCCTTGCCCTGCGGGGCAAGAAGGAGGTCGGCCGGGCCGCGCCGCCCGTCCCCGCGCAGACCATCGACAGCGTCAAGGCCGACATGGCCGAGATCAAGGAGAGTGCACGGCGATGACGAAGCCG
This sequence comes from Streptomyces odontotermitis, assembly GCF_050510915.1. NCBI lineage: Bacteria > Bacillati > Actinomycetota > Actinomycetes > Kitasatosporales > Streptomycetaceae > Streptomyces > Streptomyces odontotermitis. The sequence continues at coordinate 393,463 of NZ_JBNJLS010000007.1, forward strand.
ACCCACGACAAGTCCGCCTCCACGCCCGAGCAGCTCCGGGACCAGGTCGAGCAGACCCGGCACGAACTGGGCCGCACGGTCGGGGACTTGGCCGCCAAGGCCGATGTGAAGGCCCGCGCCCAGCACAAGGCGGCCGAGCTGAAGGACCAGGCCGGGGCCCGGACCGCGGAGGTGACCGAACAGGTCAGGGCGAAGGCCACCGAGGCCGCCCACGTGGTGCAGGACAAGCTGCCCACCCCGGTGAAGGACACCGCCACCGCCGCCGCCCACCAGGTCAAGGCGCGGGCGGACCAGGCGGGCCACCTGTGGCAGGACAAGGCCGCCGAGCCGGTCCGGCACACGGCAGAACGCGGCGTCACGGCCGCCCGGGACCACCGCGCCACGTTCCTCGTGGCCGGTGGCGTGGTGGTCGCGTCCTGGCTGCTGTTGCGTCGCCGTGACGGCAAGGGCCGCGGTGGCAAGGGGCGGGACCGCCGCAGGTTCTGACCTCGTCGGCGTGACGGGCCGCGGCGGCGTGACGAGCCGCGTCGGTGTGACGGGCCGCGGCGGTGGTGCGGCCCGAGCGGACGCCCGCCGGGCCGGGGCGGGGTGAAGATCGGGGGGTGCGGGGCCGCCACACAGCGGATCTTCCCTGGATCCTCGCGCCGGTGACCTAGCGTGCCGCCATGACGCACCACACGCCCCCGTCCGGCGGAGAAGACACAGGCAGGCGAAGGTTTCTGACGCTGACGACGGGAGCTGCCGCCGGGGCCGCCGCGCTCGCCGGCTGCGCGGACCAGGACGCCGGCGGCCGCGGCGGCCCCGGCGCCGCCGCCCGGCTCGCGCACGGGCGGGCCGACCACTCCCGGCCCGGCCCGCTCGACATCCGAGCCGAGAACTCCCGTCCGGGGGAAGCCGATTGGCGCGTCACCGCGACCGGTCCCGCGCACGCCATCGAGGGGTACGCGGACCGGGTCAGCGTGCTGCCGGGGGAGTCGTTCGGACTCCATGTGTCCACCGTCGCCCCCCGGTTCACCGTGTCCGCGTACCGCATGGGCTGGTACGGCGGGGCGCGCGCCCGCCTCGTGTGGCGTTCGGAGGCCGTGCGCGGCACCCGGCAGCCGGGCCCCGACTTCGACGAGCGGACCCGCACGGTGCGCACCCGCTGGCCGAGCACCCTGGACGTGGACACCACCGACTGGCCCGAAGGCAGCTATCTGATCCGGCTCGACGCGATCGGCGCGAGCAAGACGGGGAGAGGCGCGCGCGGCACGGCAGGGCAGCGCTATGTGCCGGTCACCGTGCGGTCGGCGGCCACCACCGGGCGGACCGTCCTCGTCAACGCCGTCACCACCTGGCAGGCGTACAACCGCTGGGGCGGATACGACAGTTACGTCGGCGCGTCCGGCCACTACGGCTCGCGCTCCCTCGCCGTCACCTTCGACCGGCCCTACCGCTACGAGAAGGGCGCGGGCCTCTTCCTCGTGTACGAGGCTCCGCTCATCGCCCTGGCCGAGCGGCTCGGACTGCCACTCGCGTACACCACCTCCGTCGATGTGGCCCGCGAACGCCACCTGTTGAAGGGCGCCACCACCGTCGTCTCCCTCGGACACGACGAGTACTGGTCGCCCGAGCAGCGCGCGCACGTCACCGCCGCCCGGAACGCGGGCACCAACCTGGCGATCCTGGGCGCCAATTGCTGCTACCGGCGCATCCGCCTGGAGGACACCGAGCTCGGACCGGACCGCACCGTGGTCTGCTACAAGACCGCCTACGCGCAGGACCCCGGGTTCCGGCGCGGCCAGCCCGCCACCGTGGACTTCCGCGCCGGGCCGGGCGCGGCCCCGGAGAGCGACCTCCTCGGCGTGATCTACGACGGCTATCCCGTGGACGCCCCCTACGTGGTCACCCACCCCGGGCACTGGCTCTTCGAAGGCACCGGGGTCGCGGCGGGCGACAGCTTCCCGCACCTCGTCGGCATCGAGTACGACAAGGTCAACACCGACTTCCCCACCCCCAGGCCGATGGAGATCCTCGCCCACTCGCCCGTGGTGTGCGCGGGCCGCCCCAGCCACCAGAACAGCGCCTACTACACGCTCCCGGGCGGCGCGGGCGTCTTCGCGTCCGGCACCATGCGCTGGGTGGAGGCGCTCGACGCGCACGGCGACGGGCGCACCGGCGCCAACCACGGCCTCGACGCCCGCGCGGGCGCGCTGACCCGCCGGGTCACCGAGAACCTGCTCCGCACGTTCGCGCGCGGCCCGGCGGCGCGCACGCACCCGGCGCGGGACAACCTGGCGGAGGTGTGAGGCCCAGGTGGGGGGCGGCGGGAGGAGGCAGGAGGCCAGGGCGCCGTGTGTGGCCGAGTAAGGGCTGGCGATCTTTCGGCGTCCCCCCGCAGACTCGCGCCATGGAGACGACGGTGACGGTCAAGGACGGCGAACTCTGGGCGGACGACTCGGGCGGCGACGGCAGCCCCCTGGTCCTGCTGCACCCCGGGGTGGGCGACTCCACCCTGTGGGATCCGGTGCTGCCGTACCTGACCGCGCGTCACCGCGTGATCCGCTACGACGTACGCGGCTATGGGCGCTCGCCCGCGCCCACCACCCGCTACTCCCTGGTCGAGGACCTGATCGCGGTCCTCGACCACTTCTCGCTCCCGCGCGCCGTCGTGGTCGGCTCCAGCATGGGCGGCGCCGCCGCGCTGAACCTCGCGGTCGACTCGCCCGCGCGGGTCGCCGGGCTCGCCCTGTTCGTGCCCGGCGTCACCGGTTACGCGGAGCTGACCTCGGCGGAGTTCATGTCCGAGCTGGAGCGCCTCGGCAACGCGGGCGACGTGGACGGCATCGTGGACCTCGGCATGCGCGCCTGGGCGAGGGCGGGCCGGGGCGAGGACGCCGTGGCGGTCGGCCAGCTCCGGACGGCGATCCGCGGCTGGTTCGCCAACCACCCGCACCAGGTGCCCGACGCCCCCGTCTTCGAGCGCCTGGGCGAGCTGAGCACGCCGTGCGTCCTGGCCCTGGGGGAGCAGGACCAGCCCGAAGTGGTGCGCTGCAACGAGGAGATGGCCGCGCGCATCCCCGGCTGCCGGCTGGTGCGGCTGCCGGACAGCGACCACTTCCCGACGCTGCGCGTGCCGGAGAAGGTGGCGGAGCTGATCCTGGAGGTGGCGGAGCAGGCCCGCTGACGCGCGGGCAGATCCGCTGACGCTCCGGGCAGGTCCGCTGGCGCGCCGGGCAGGTCCGCTGCGGGCCTGCCACGGGCGCCGTCAGGCCATCTCGCGTCGCTCGCGCTCGGTGAGCCCGCCCCAGATGCCGTGCGGCTGCGCGGTGACCATCGCCCACCACAGGCAGGTCTCCACCACGTCGCAGGACTCGCAGATGCGCTTGGCCCGGTCCGTCTGGACCACCACGGCGCTGCTGGAGCCCGCGGGGAAGAAGATTTCCGGATCGGCCGCGGCACACGCCCCGCGGGAGCGCCACTGATCAGCGCCGGGTTCCATGAGCGACGACTCCTTCGGCTCGGCTCACCTTGTCCCGATCAGCCTCACGAACCCGGGGTAACGCGTCACGACACCAAGGTCCCGTCCTTGGGGGGCCTTTGGTCCCTACACGGAATCTGCGGGGCTTGCGTGTCCTGGGGGATCCCTGTGCCTCGGGGGAGCCGGGAGATCGCCCATCGGCGGTGCCGCGGGCGCGGGCCCCAGCGTCGTTGTGCCCGGGGCGGCCCGGTGGCCGAGGCCCGTGCGGTAGGTGTCCAGGGCGTCCTCCACCCGGCCGGTGCGGCGCAGCAGGTCGCCCAGGAGGCGGCACAGGTCCGCCAGGTCGCCGGCGGCGCTGGTGCGGTGGAGCAGGGCGAGGGCGGCGCGGTAGTGGCGCTCGGCCGCCTCCGCGTCGCCGTCGTCCTCGGCGATGAGGCCGAGGAGCCGGTGCGCCCCGCCCGCGTGCACGGCACCGCGGCCGGCGTGCAGGGCGCCACCGGTCCCCGCACCGTTCGCCTCACCGGTCGCCCGACCCTGCGTCCCACCGGTCGTCCCGGCGGTGCCTTCCGGGGCTCGGCCTCCCTGGTCCGTCTCGTCGTCCCGGTCCTCGGACGTCAGGAGGGGATGCAGCAGCCCGCGGGCCTCCTCCGTCCTGCCCCGGCGCCGCAGGACGTCCGCCAGCTCGACCGCCACCTGCTCCGTGAACAGGGCCGCCCGCTTGGACGCCAGCATGTCGTGGGCGGTGCGCAACTCCCGTTCGGCGCGGTCCAGATCGCCGTCCTGGGCGTGCACATAGCCGCGCATCCAGTGGCAGTGGGCGAGCTCCGTGCGGATGTGCAGCTGCTGGTAGAGCTCCTGGGCCTTGGCGAGGGACGCGTCGGCCTCGGTGATGCGGCCCGCCGCGATGAGGGTGCGGGCGACCCCGCGGTGCATCGAGGCGACCAGGGCCGGGTCGCTGACGCCCGGCGCGAGCGCGAGGGCCAGCTCCGCGGCGTGCGCGGCACGGGCGTGGGCGCCCATGTCCATGTACGGGGCGATGGACGCCGTATAGAGCAGGAGCAGTGCGTCCGGGTCGTGCAGGCCCGAGGCGTTGAGCTCGTCGAGGGTGGACTCCAACAGGTAGCAGGCGTAGCGGAGTTCACCGGCGAGGAGGTGGGCCGTGGCGCGACCGCGGATGGCGGGGACCCGGTGGGGGAGCGGCTCGTGCGACAGGAGGCGTTCCACGGCTGCGAAGTGGGTGCGGGCCTCGGTGAGTTCACCCGACTCCAGGAGGCAGTCGGCCAACCCGAGGAGTGCGGCGGCCTGTTCGGGAGGCAGGTCCTGCTCGACGGCCTCCGTGTGCAGGGAGCGGAAGAGCGCGGCCGCGTCCTCGGGTGCGCCCGTCGCGAGTGCGCGGCGCGCGTCGGTGAGGCGCAGGCGCAGCTCGGCGGCGACATGGGCGGGGCGGCCGGTGGCCAGCTCCTCGTAGTCGACGCCGAGGCGCTCGGCGAGGTGGCGGAGAGCCGCCTCCGAGGGGCGCACCTTGCCGGACTCCAGCGTCGACACGTAGGCGGGCGTGTAGGCGGGCTCGGCCAACTCGCGCTGGGTGAGCCCTCGTTCCGTGCGCAGTCGCAGGACGCGGCGGCCGATCTGTGCGGGCTGGTCACCGCGTTGCGCGTTCCGTGCGTCGCTGCTCGTGGTTGCCACGTTCCCTGCCCCTTCGTCCCCGTACGGCGATGGTCCCATCGCGGCGCTCGTCCGCCCCTCGGGGTGGCGTGAACTCACTCGCCCCCAGGGTCACTTGTGCCCGAACCATTGCCGGAACCCTCTCAAGTCCCTACGTTGAGCCACAGCTTAATCCGGTTTAACCCCCCACTTACAGCCCTGAGCCGGAAGGACGGACTCATGCACAGACGCATGCCCTCGATACCCCGCACCGCCGTGGCCCTCGCCCTCACCGCCGCCGCGGCCCTCGCCGCCACCGCAGGCGCCGCCGCCGACGGCCTCTCCGACCACGAGCAGGGCGGCGACAGCGGCCGCTCCACCCGGAACGTCGAGTACTTCACCGGCCCGAACGGCCACCCCCGCCACACCCAAGTCCCCGCCTCCGCCCCGCTCTCCGCGAAGGAGAAGACCACCATCAAGGGCGACGGCGACGTCGTCCCGATCGTGCAGAAGGGCCCCGTCGACGCCAAGCTCGACGTCGTGTTCGTCGGTGACGGCTACACCGCCTCGCAGCAGGAGGACTTCCACGCCGACGTGCGCGCCAAGTGGGCGAAGATCGCCGCCGTCGAGCCGTACGCCTCGTACAAGGACCTCTTCAACGTGTGGGCGGTCGACGCCGTCTCCCAGGACACCGGTGTCTCGGGCGACCCGACGGCCGACGTCCGCAGGAACACCGCCCTCGGCTCGTACTTCTTCTGCGACAACACCGAGCGGCTGCTCTGCGTCGACACCAACAAGGTCGAGGCGTACGCCTCGAAGGCCGCCGACCCGGACCTCGTCATCGTCCTGGCCAACTCCACCAAGTACGGCGGCGCGGGCTACAACGACATCACCTCGCCGTCCGGCTACGACGGCATCGCCACCGCCTCCTCCGACCACGCCCAGTCCGACCAGGTCGCCATCCACGAGACCGGCCACTCCCTGGGCAAGCTCGCCGACGAGTACTGGTACGACGACAGCAGCTACACCGGGCCGGAGCCCGGCGACTCCAACATCAGCACGCTGTCGGCGGCCGACATGAGCGCGCAGCAGAAGAAGTGGTACCGCTGGATCGGCCAGACGTCCCCGGACGGCGGCGCCGTCGGCGCGTACGAGGGCGGCGGCTACCACGCGCACGGGCTCAACCGGCCCACCGAGAACTCGATCATGCGGACCCTCGGCCGCGAGTTCAACCTGCCCGGACGCGAAGCGATGATCGCGGGCTTCCACCGGCACGCGCCCGTCCTCGTCGGCGCCACGCCCGCGACCCGCTCCGCCGTCGGCCGCGACCAGCGCCTCACCGTCCGTGCGGCCGAGGGCGTGCGCCTGCGCTGGTACGTCGACGGCCGCCCGGCGACCGTGGCGGCCCGGGACGCGGCCCGCCCGACCCCGCGCGCCCTCGGCGTCCCCGCCGACGGCCGCCCGCACACGGTGACGGTCCGCGCCACGGACCCGACCCGTTCGGTCCGCGACCCGCAGCTGCGAAAGCTTCTGACCGAGACGCGCACGTGGCGGACGAAGGGCTGATCACACCCGCTCAAGGGTCTGGTCACGGGCGCGACCGGGGGCCGAAGGACTCGGTGCCGACGGCCCCCAACGTCCCGGCGGCCAGGGCCTGTGGCACCGATCCACGCGGCGGGGCGCGGCGCACACTGGAACGCGGACCCGATGACGTCCCACGGTTTCCACGTTTCTGGAGGCACCATGCCGTTCCTGCTCCGCCGCGCCGCGCACCCCGGCGCACCCGCCCCGGAGACGGCAGCCGGGGGCCCGCCGCGCGGCGAGGCCGGGTTCGTCCACTCCATCCTGTACGACGCCCGGGACCGCGAGCGCGGGCTGCTGATGTCGGTGCGGACGGCGGGCGACCCGGTGCGCTGCCCCTACGGGGAGCACCCCGAGACCTGGCACCGGGGCGGCGCCCAGCGCCCGACCGCCGTCGAACTGCTGCAGCGCGCGGTCCCCCGGCTGCCCGAGCTCCGGGCCGGCCGGGGCCTGGAGCTCACCGGCGGCGAGCCCCTCGCGCAGCCCGCGTTCACCGCGTCCGCCCTCGCGCTCTTCAAGGCCGCCGGGGTGCGCACCGTGCTGCGCACCTCGGGCCAGGTCCCCGCGTCGCTCCCTCTGTCCGCGCTCGACGCCGCCGACGAGGTCCTCCTGGACCTGCACACCCCCGACGAGCGGAGCAGCTGGGCGCTGCACCACCGCAAGGCCGGGCCCGCCCTCGCCTTCGCCCGCCGCGCAGCCGCCCACGGGGTGCCGCTGCGTCTGTCGTACCTGCTGGTGCCGGGCGTGACGGACGCACCGGGCGCCGTCGACGCGGCCGCCCGCCTCGCCACCGAGCTGGGCTGCCCGGTGGAGGTGCGTCCCTGCCGCCCCCGCCGCCGCGACTCCTACCAGGAGCTGAACCTCACGCCGCCGCCCGTCCCCGCGAAGGCTCCCGCACCCACGGCCCTCGCGGCGGCCCGCGCGCGCTTCGCGGGGGCGGGACTCGAGGTCGCCGCCTAGGTTGCGCGCTCCGTCCGGCGGGGTTCCCGCCGCCGTCCTCGTCGAGCACGTCGGCTGGACGGCGCGCGACGCCGAAGAGCTGGTACGGGTCCGGCAGCGACTGGGCCGCTTCGCCGGACCCGCCGAAGTGATCGCCTGCACCGAGCTCTCCCCGGACAAGGCGGACGCCGCCCGGGACCTGCTCGTCTTTTCGGTCTCGCCTGACCTGACCTGACCTGGCCTGACCTGACCTGGCCTGACCTGGCCTGACCTGACCTGGCCTGTCGCGGACGGCTGCTTCGGGCGGCCCGTGCACGTCGCCCGCCACGACGGGCGGTGGTACGCGCGCTCGGGCCGCCGGGCCCCGGTCAGTCCCGCTGTCGCTCCACCGCCGTCGCCGACGGCAGATGCGTGACCAGCAGCACGATCCCGGTGAGCGTGATGACGCGCGTCGCGGCGTCCAGGCCGTTCCAGTCCTTCGACTGCCACATGGCGAACCACTCGCCGCCGATGCCGATGAACCCGGCGCCGAACAGGAGCAGCAGCATCAACAGGCCGACCGTGCCGACCCGCCTGGCCCGGCGCGCGTCGCCGCCGCGCAGCGCCCCGCCCCACAGCACGGTCGCGTAGACGAGGACCAGGGCCGCCAGGGACTCCCAGACGATGATGGCGACGTACGCCGTGTCCTGGAGCGCCGTCGACTCGATGGCCCGCCACATCAGGTCGTCGTCCTTGAACGTGGTGTCCATCGCCAGGACGTGGCGCACGAACTGCTGGTTGCTGTCGAAGTCGGTGATGTTGCCGAACGCGACGAGCGCGATGTAGAGCGCGACGACGCCGGTGAGCAGCGTCGCCGCCACGGGCAGCGCGCCGAGCGCGAACGCCCGGTCGGCGCGTCTCGGCGGATGGTTCTGTGGTGGCTGCTTCTGTGGTGCGGGCATGAAGTCCCCTTCTGTACCTGGTCGTTGCGCAACGCACCGGCCCCTGCCGGTGGGGGGTGGTGTGGTCGCGTGATCTCATGCCCTCATGCAGACGCCCGACGCGGAACTGGATCATCTCGTCTACGCCACCCCTGATCTTCAGACTACGGTGGCCGATACGCACCGTCGCACCGGAGTCCGCCCCGTCGAGGGCGGCCGTCACCTGGGCCTCGGCACCCGCAACTACCTGCTGGGCCTGGGCGGTCGCCGCTACCTGGAGATCGTCGGCCCGGACCCCGAGCAGCCCGCCCCCGCACGGCCGCGCCTGTTCGGCATCGACTCCCTCACCCGGCCCGCCCTGGTGACGTGGGCGGTCCGCACCGACGACATCGCCGCGCTCGTGGCCGCCGCCCGCCGCGACGGCTACGACCCCGGCGACGCCGAGCCCATGTCCCGGCGCACCCCCGAGGGCGAACTCCTCAGCTGGAGCGTGGCGTTCACGGCTCCCGGCGTGCTGCCCTTCCTCATCGACTGGGGCAGCACCGCGCACCCCTGCGACCGCGGCCTGCCCGCCGCGGACCTGCTCGCCTTCACCGGCGCCCATCCCGACCCCGCCACGACGGCCCGTCACCTGCGCGCGATCGGTGCCCGTCTCGACGTGGTGCAGGCGCAGCAGCCCGCGCTCGCGGCCACCATCGAGGGGCCTGCGGGGCGCATGACCCTGGCGAGCGGTTGACGGCCGCGCGCAACACGACTGTCACATGCATCCCGGAATGCCGCCCCAACTCCGGCTGTTGCGAGGTGACATGACAGTCGGAGTTTCCCTCAACGCCCCGGCGGGCGCCGCCAACCAGATCGACGCCGTCCTCGAGCAGGCCGAGGAGGCCGCCGCCGCCGGGCTGCGTTCGGCCTGGTTCGGGCAGACCCTCGGTGCCGATTCGCCGCAGCTCGCGGCCCTCGTCGGGCGCGCCGTCCCGGGCCTGGAGGTCGGCACCTCGGCGATCCCCGTCTTCGGGCGCCACCCGCTCACCGTCGCGAGCCAGGCCCTCACCGCGCAGGCCGCCACCCACGGCCGCTACCACCTGGGGCTCGCCCTCGGCTCCCGGCTCATCGCCGAGGGCGCCTTCCGGGAGCCCTTCGAGCGTCCGGTGGCGCGGCTGCGTGAATTCCTCACCGTACTCAGGGAGTTGATCAATACCGGCACCACCGAATTCGAGGGCGAACTGATCCGCGCCGCCACCCCCCTGCCCGCCACCGTGCCCGGTGCCGAGCCGCCCGTGCCGCTGCTCGTGGCCGCGATGGGCCCGCAGGCCCTGCGCGTCAGCGGGGAGCTCGCCGACGGCATCCTGCCCTACCTCGCCGGGCCCAAGGCGCTCGGCGAGCACATCGTCCCGGCCCTCACCGCCGCCGCCGAGGCCGCCGGACGGCCCGCGCCCCGCATCGTCGCACTCGTCCACGGCGTCGTCACCGACGACGCCGACGCGGTGCGCGCGCGGGTCGCCGAGAAGCTCGCGTTCTACGAGCAGATCCCGTCCTACGCGCGCGCCATCGAACTCTCCGGCGGGCAGCGCGCCGTCGACGTGGCCGTCATCGGCGACGAGGAGACCGTCGCCGCCGAGATCCGCCGCTACCGGGACGCCGGAGCCACCGAGGTCGTGTTCGCCGGGACGGAGGAGGCGGGCGCGGCGGCGCGGCTGCGCACCTGGAAGCTGCTGGGCGAACTGGCGCGCTGACGCCCGCCGTTCGGGCCCCGGAGCCCCGCGCCGTACGGTCCCGTCAACCTCCGTACGGCGCACTTGTCCTCCGCGCGAGTGTCCGGCCTCCGCCGCCCCGCCGCCCCTACTAGTGGGCTTGGCCCACCGGGGCGCGGGCGCCGGGCGGCACCCCGGCGAGGGCGGCATGATCCACGGGTGAACGGGCGGCGAACCCCCGGGTGCCGTGCCGATTGTCGGGCCGGCGCTCGGGGGGTGCCCGTGCGCGGGCCGGGCGGCGCCCAGCACCTAGCGTCGCTGCCCGTGAACGTGAAGCTGTCCGTCGTCGTCCCCTTCCACAACGTCCAGGCGTACGCGGCCGAGACCCTGCGCAGCCTGCACCTGAACGCCCGCTCCGACTACGAGTTCATCCTGGTCGACGACTGCTCGACCGACCGCACCCCCGACGTCATCGCGCACCACCGGACGCTGCTGCCCGGCTGCGTCGTGCTGCGCCACCCCGAGAACCGGGGCCTCGCCGACGCCCGCAACACCGGCCTCGACGCGGCCCGCGGCCGCTACCTCACCTTCCTCGACGGCGACGACTGGCTCGCACCGGGCCACCTGGACCGGCTCGTCGCCGCCATCGAGCGCTACGCCTGCGAGTTCGTGCGCACCGATCACGTCCAGGTCACCGGCCGCAAGAGGGTGCTGCACCGGGCTCCCGAACCCCGCCGCCACCAGGTCCTCGACCCGCGCTCGGGCATCCTGCCCGCCGACCGCACCACGATGACCGACTACCCGTACGCCTGGGCCGGGATCTACGACCGGGCCCTGCTGGAACGCGGCGTGCTGCGCTTCGACCCCGGCCTGCGCATGACCGAGGACCGGCCCTGGATCTGGCGGTTGCACCGGCAGGCCCGCAGCTACGCCGTGGTGCCCCTGGACGGCGTCCGCTACCGGCGCGGACTGCCCGGCTCCCTCACCCAGGTCGGCGACGAGCGCCGCCTCGACTTCTTCCGCGCCTTCGACCTGCTCGTCGACCAGCTCCAACAGGACCCGCAGTGCGAGGAGTTGCTGCCCAAGGCCGTCCGTACCTACTGCTCCATCATGGCCGCGCAGCTGCACACCCTGCACCGCTGCGCCCCGGCCGTGGCCCGCCGCACCCCGGCGCGGGCCCGCGAGGCCCTCGACCGGCTGCCGCGCGCCGCCCTGCGCGAGACCCTGCGCACCCTGCCCCCGGACCGGGCCGCCGCGCTGCGCGGACTGTACGGGGTGCGCGGCGTCCTCAACCGGGGCCTGGCGAGCGCCCGTCGGGAGGCCGTCGCATGAGCCAGGTCTTCGCCGTCTCCACCGGCTACGGCGCCGCGACCCTCGCCGCGGCCCTCGACGCGGGCCTGTTCGGCGGCGCCCGCGCCCGCCCGCGCATCCTGCTGGTCACCCACACCGCGGGCAACCCCGAAGTGATCCCGCCGCCGACCCGGCTGCCCGGCTTCGAACGGCTGCGGGCCCGCTTCGACCGCGTCGCGCACTGGAACGAGATCATCCACCCGCACCACCCCGCCGCCTGGTCGCCCCGCGCCCAGGACGTGCCCGCCTGGCAGCGGCTGCTGCGCGCCGCCTGGCTCCTCGACGCCGACGAACCCGTCGAACTCGTCCTGGAATCCATCCAGACCGAACCCGCCCGCGCCATCGCCGCGCTCTTCCCCGACAGCCCCGTCGACCTGTACGCGGACGGCCTGATGAGCTACGGGCCCACCCGCAACGCCCTGCCGCACACCCTGCACGGCCGCATCCGCCGCCTCCTCCACCCCGACCTGGTGCCCGGCCTGTGGCCGCTGCTCCTGTCCGAACACGACATCCCGGCCGAGACGGTGCCCGACGCGCAGTTCACCGCCGTCCTCGACGAACTCACCTGCTGCGCCCCGCCGTTGGGGGAGCACCCGCAGGGCGCCGTGCTCATCCTCGGCCAGTACCTCGCCGCCGCCGGCATCCTCACCGAGACCGAGGAGCACGGGCTGTACGCGCGCATGGTGCGGGCCGCCGCCGCGCGCGGCCACCGCGAGGCCGTCTTCAAACCGCACCCCGCCGCACCGCCCGCCGTCACCCGCGCCCTGCACCGCGCCGCCGACGACAGCGGGATCACGCTCACCGTCTGCGCGGCGCCCGTACTCGCCGAGAGCCTGGTGCGACGGCTGCGCCCGGCCCTCGTCGTCGGCTGCTTCTCCACGGCGCTCCTGACCGCCGCCGTGCTCCACAAGGTGCCCACCGCGACCGTCGGCACCGACCTGCTCCTGGAGCGCCTCACCCCGTACGAGAACAGCAACCGCATCCCCGCCACGCTCGCCCGCGCCCTGCTGCCCGACCTGGAACACGACAGCGAAGCGGGCCGGGCCGTCGATCCCGTCGACCTGTCCCCGGCCCGCATCGGCGCCGAGGTCGAACCGCTGCTCGCCGCCGTCGGCCACTGCATGCAGCCCCAGCGCTGCGCCCACCTGCGCGAACAGGGCGAACGCTTCCTCGCCGCGCACAGCGAGGACGGCCTCGGCCTGGACGCCGCCACCGCCCCGTACTTCAAACGCCGCCGCCTGCGCAGCCTCGGCCTGCCCGGCGCCCCGCCCCCGCGCACCCCCACGTCCCGGCTGCTCGCCGCCGCCCGCCACCACCTCGACCGACTCAAGGGAACCGCGATCCGATGACCACGACACCCACGACACCCACGACACCCACGACACCCACGACGCCCACGGCCCTCTCCCTCGGCGCCCGCTCCGGCCGCCTCCTCCTCCAGCCCGCCCTCGACCTCCTCGACCGGCGCATCGACCGCCGCCTGCGCACCGCCCGCCACGAGATCGCCGCCCTGCGCCGCGAACTCACCGCCACCCGCGAGGAGTTGACCAAGGCGCACCTGCGGCCGCACTCCTTCGACATGCTCTACGGCCGCGACGGGCGCGCGGGCCACCGCATGCCGAGCCGCGCCGACATCGACCGGCTCGCCGCCCGCATCGCCGCCGTCACCGGCCGCGACGGCGCCTACGCCGAGACCGTGCAGGCATACCGCACCCTCGTCGAACTCGAGTCGCGCGGCGTCGGCCGCATCGCGGGCTCCACCGCGAACATCCTCGGCAAGCTCGCCACCACCCCGCTGCTCGGCCCACCGGGCGGCGACCTCCTGGAGATCGGCACCCTCTACGGACTGTTCGCGGGCGGCATGACCCGCCAGCTGCTGCGCCGCGGCCTCAGCTACCGGCTGACCATCGTCGACCCGATCGCCCCCGTCCAGCTCCAGCCCGGCGTGGACATCACCCACGACCCGTCCGGGACCCCCGTCACCGAGGACGTCATCCGCGCCAACCTCGCGTACGCGGGGGTGCGGGCCGAGCAGGTCCGGCTGCACCGCGGCTTCTCCGAGGACCCCGACGTGCGCGCGGCACTCTCCGACCGCCGCTACGGCGTGATCGTGATCGACGGCGACCACTCGGCGCAGGGCGTCGCCCGCGACCTGGAGTGGGCCGAGGAGATCGCCGCGAGCGGGGCGATCGTGGTCATGGACGACTACGGCGACGCCAAGTGGCGGGGCGTCCAGGAGGCCACCGACCGGCACCTCGCGGGGCACACCCGGCTGCGGCTGGTGGGGACGGTGTCGACGAGCGCGTTCCTGCGGGCGGAGTGAGCCACCCGGGGCTGGGGCCGGGGCCGGGGCCGGGGACGGGGCCGGGGGATCGCCGGTGACTCGGGGCCTGTGACCTGGCCCTTCTGGTCCTTTCGGCCGATCGGTTCTGACCGGTCGGCCGATGGCGCCGGCCCGCGCCCGCCCCGGATCGTTGAGGGCATGAACATGGCGCGCAACCCCTGGTGGTGGCTGGTCGCCGCGGGAGTCGCCGCCTTCGCAGCGGTACTCGCGCTGCACACCGGCGACGGAACGGCGGCCCCGCACGGGCACGACCGGGCCGCCATGGCGCACGCCCAGGCACGCCCCGCCGACGCGTCCGACCCCGTCCTCGACGCATCCGCCCTCGGCGCGACCGCGCTGGCCTCCGCCGGGGTGCTCGGACTGTTGCGCCGCCGCGGCACGAGCACGGCGAAGACCGCGAGCACTGCGAAGGCGGTGAAGCCCGCGCGGACCGCGACGGCCCCGCAGCCCACGAAGATCACGGAAGCCGCGAAGGCCGCGAAAGCAGTGAAGGTCGTGAAGATTGCGAAGGGGGTCACCGGCTGATGCTGCACACCCTCTACCTGGTGGGCATCGCCGCCTTCGCCGCCAGTGGCGTGCTCGCCGCGCACCGCGCCCGCATGGATCCGTTCGGCGGCCTGGTCCTCGCCTTCGTCGCCTCCATCTCCGGCGGCACCCTGCGCGACCTGATCCTCGACCGGCACCCGCTGTACTGGACCCACGACTGGCAGCTGCTCACGGTCATCGCCGTGACCGGCGTCGCCACCATGCTCTATCTGCGCCGCCGCGAGCTGCCGCAGCGCAGCCTGATGGTGGTGGACGCCATCGGCCTCTCCGTGGTCACCGTCATGGGCGCCCAGGCCGCCGTCGAGGCGCACGTCACCCCGCTCGCGGTGATCATCCTCGCCGTGCTCACCGGAGTGACCGGCGAAGTGATCCGCGACGTCCTCTGCGGGGAGTTCCCGCCGCTGCTGCTGCGCGAAGAGGTGTACGCGACCGCGGCCCTCGCCGGCGCCGTCTGCTACCAGCTCCTCCACTTCGCGGGCGCGTCCTCGACCGTCACGACGTACGCCGCCGCCGGGCTGGTCCTCGCGCTGCGCCTCGCGGCGATCACCAAGTCCCTGCATCTGCCGCGGCTTTCACGCATCGACTAGCCCCGTCCTGGGCCCATGGCCAGTCGGTGCTCGCGGCGTCAGAACCGCCCGACGAGGACGGGCGGCCGCCCGGGTGCCTTGCCGTCGATGACGTACACCTCCGCGCCCTTGCGGAGGACGACCTCGTCGCGGCCGTCGCCGTCGAAGTCCCGGACCGTGTCGAGCGCGGTGTCGCGGGGGACGTGCGGCAGGGCGTGCGGGGAGCGGGCGCCGGGCAGGACCGTCACGCCGAGCGTGGTGTAGCCGCCTGCCGGGTCCTCCAGGGTGTCCTTGGGGTCGCCGTGGCCGACGAGGAGTTCGTCGGGGCCGGTGCCGTCGAGGTTTCCCGTCGCCATGGGGGCGGCGGACTTGGGGATGGTGACGGTGCGGGTGAGCCGGGTGCCGTCGAGGACCTTCACCGTGGTCGCGGCCCCGCGGGGCGGCCGCCAGTCGGCTCCGGCCTCCTCCTCGACGTAGTAGTCGCAGGTCGGATCGTTGGCGACGGCCAGTTCGCGGCGGCCGTCGCCGTCGAAGTCCCCCCAGGCGGGCAGGTCGCCCGCCGGGAGCTCGCGGGCCGGTCCGAGGCCCGAGGGCCCCGCCGCGAACAGCACGTCGGCGTCCTCGCTCCCGGTGTTGCACGAGGGGGCCACGACGCTGGTGGCCCGGCCCGGCGCGATCTCGTCGACGACCACGCCCTCGTCCGCGGCCGCGTCCCGCAGCCCGCCGTGCCGGGTGATCCTGGCGGGCTTGCCCGAGCGGCTGAACGGGCCGTAGAGGACGTAGAACTGCTCCGCGTCGCCGTCCTTGGTGTCGGCGTACGCGAGCAGGTCGTGCTTGCCGTCGCCGTTGAAGTCGCCCCGTTCCAGGCCGAGTCCGAAGTTGATGCGGCGGTCGCCGAGCTGGATCCGGGTGGCTCTGCGGCCGGGGCGCGGGCCCTTGGGGGTGCCCCAGCTGATGTACGCCTCGGTGGTGGAGTCGTCGCTTGCCGGGCCGCCGCCGGGCTTGCCGCCCCAGGTGGTGGAGAGGTCGGCGTAGCCGTCGCCGTCCAGGTCGGCGGGGACGACGCCGGAGCCCAGGTCGGTGTCCTTGCCGTAGTCGGTGTGGCCGACGCGGCCGAAGGGCAGCCCGAGGCTGGTGGCGTTGAGGACCGTGCGGGTCTTCGGGTCGAGGCCGTGGCGCGAGCCGAAGACGACGTCCAGCTGGTGGGGCGTCTGCGGGTCGGGGCCGCCCCCGGGCACCAGCAGCTCCGGGTGGCCGTCGCCGTTGAGGTCGTCGGGCAGGTGGCTGCCCTTGCCCGCGGGGATCGGCTTGCTGGACACCGAGGGCGGCGCGGGCGGCCCCGCCTGCCCCTGCTCGTTCCCGGACCCGCCGCCCCCGGAGCACCCCGCGAGCAGCAGGGCCGCGCAGGCCGCCGCCAGCGATGTGCGCGTACTGATCCTCGGCGTCGTGCCCCTCGGCGTCGCGATCCTCGGCGTCGTGATCCTCATGGGTTCAAAGATCACGTCGCGGGCGCACGTAGTTGCGGCGGTGCGGTTGCGATCCGGCAACGGGTGCTCCGCGAAAGGGACTTACGGGGCAAGGCGGAGCGGTTCGGCGTGGGCCTCAGGTGTCGTCGGTACTCCCGGGCGCCCTCGGGGTCCCAGCCTTTCGGCGGCGAAGAGGGCCCTGGGGCCCGGCCTCCTCCCCGGAGCCACCTGCACATCCACGGACAGCACCTACGCGGGCCGCTTCCACGGCGACTCCCTGGTCATGACCGGCCCCGCCCGCATGGCCCGCACCCTCACCGCCGACGGCACCATCACCTGCGACTCGGACAGGCCCGAGGACGACGGCGGCTGGGTCCCCTTCATGCGGGCGACGCTCACACGTACCCCTTGAGCATCCCCTTCCAGTACATCTGCGGCAGCCCGTACCGCTTCAGGTACCACATGCTCGTGCGCTCCTTCGTCGTGTCGATGAGGGGGAGCGACGGCGCCGGTTCGAGGTCGTAGTCGAACTCCGCGAGCAGCATCTTGTGGCGGGCGGTGACCAGGGGGCAGGAGGTGTAGCCGTCGTAGCGGGCCGTCACGGGGCGGCCGCGCAGCGAGGAGTGGAGGTTGGCCACCACGACCGGGGCCTGCTTGCGGACGGCGGCGCCCGTCTTGGACGTGGGCAGGTTCGCGACGTCGCCGAGCGCGAAGACCTCGGGGTGGTCGGGGTGTTGGAGCGTCGCCCGGTCCGCGCGGACGTAGCCGAAGGGCGATTCGGGGTCGGCCAGGGGGCTCTCGGCGATCCAGCGGGGCGCGGTCTGCGGGGGCACGGCGTGCAGCAGGTCGTAGCGGATCGTCTCCTTCGTTCCGGTGGAGTGGTCGGTGACGACCGCCTCGCGGGCCGCGCCGTCGAGGGCGGTGAGCTCCGAGTGGAGGCGGACCTCGATGCCGTAGCGCCGGGCGGTCTCGGCCAACTCCCGTGAATACACCGGCACCTTGAACATCGCCGGTTCCGGCAGGACCAGGATCACGCGGATGTGGTCGAGCACCCCGCGCTTGCGCCAGTGGTCCGCCGCCAGATACGCGATCTTCTGCGGGGCGCCCCCGCACTTCACCGGCCCCGAGGGCATCGTGAACAGTGCCGTCCCGCTCCGCATCGAGCGGATCAACTCCCAGGTCAGCGGGGCGAGATCGGGCCGGTAGTTGCTGGAGACGCCGTCGTGCCCGACGGCCTGGGCGAGCCCCGGGACGCCGCCCCAGTCCAGGCGCAGGCCCGGCGCGACCACGAGCCGGTCGTAGCCGATCGTGCGGCCGGAGCCGGTGGCGACCGTGCGGGCTTGCGGGTCGACGCCGGTCGCGGACTCGCGCAGCCAGTGCACGCCGGGCGGCATCACCTCGGCCTGTGTGCGCATGGACGCCCGAAGTCGGGCCTGGCCGCCGCCCACCAGCGTCCACAGCGGCTGGTACCAGTGGGTGGCGGACGGCTCGAGCACGGCGACGTCCGGGGCCCCGGCGCGCCGCAGCCGGGCGGCGACGGTGATCCCGGCGGTGCCCCCGCCGATGATCACGATCTGGTGGTGAGCGGACGCGGTGGTCATGCGGGTCCTCCCTGAAGGGTGTGCGGTCGTACGGGTGTGGAGACGGCCCAAGGGGTCCGAGGAGCACAAGAGGGCCGAGCGGTACGGGAATCCGGAGCCGTCACAGGCTCGCGATGCTGGTGACCGCCATCGACACGGCGAGGACGGTCACCAGTGAGGCGAAGGCGGTCGACAGGGTGCGGGGGTGCAGGCGCCCGGCGATCCGGTTGCCGAGCCAGCTGCCGAGCGCCGCGCAGACCGCGAACGAGGCGAGCAGCGGCAGCGCGGGGACGGCGTCCCCGGCGCGCAGGGCGAACGCCGTCGCGGAGTTGATGAGGATGACGATCAGCGAGGTGCCGACGGCGGCGGGCATCTCCATGCCCAGGACGAGCGTGAGCGCGGGCACCACGACGAAGCCGCCGCCCACCCCGAAGAACCCGGTGAGCAGGCCGACTCCGGTGGCCGCGGCCGCGATCGCCGCGAGCCGCCGGTGGCGCGCCGCCGCGGTAGGTGTCGTACGGGACGGTGCCGTACGGGGGGTGTCCTCGGCGTCGGCGGAGGCGGCGGAGCCGGTACGGGGGGTGTCCTCGGCGGCGGAGTCGGCGGAGGTGGCGGAGGCGGCGGAGTCGGTACGGGTGCCGGAGCCGGCCGTCCTCGTACATGCCTCGCCCCCGGCCCCGCCGCCCCCACCCGGACGCGCACCGCCGTCGGCCGCACCCGAGCGGGCCTCGCTCCCGACAGGCAGCCGCTCCCGCGCAGTTCGCGGACGCCGGTCCCGCACCAGCATGGCCGTCGCCACCACCAGCATCAGCCCCGCGAACGCCACCATCAGCACGGACGGATCGAGGGTCCTGCTCCACCGCGCCCCCACATACGTCCCGACCGTGCCGAGCGCTCCGAAGACCGCCCCGGCCGCCCACCGCACGTGCCCCGCGCGGGCGTGACAGGCGAGGCCGGAGGCCGCCCCCACGGCGACGACGACCAGCGCCCCTGTGGCCGCCTCGTGCGGCGAACGGCCCAGGAGATAGACGAGGGCGGGGACGGCGAGGATCGAGCCGCCGCCCCCGAGCGACCCCAGCAGCAGCCCGATGAGCAGGCCGCACGGCACGGCTATGAGCGGCATCGTCGGCACGCGTGGCCCGGCTCTCAGGACGGACACGCCGCGCGCGGCGCGAGCGTGACGTCGGGGCTGGTGCCCGACCACTGCGCGACGAACGCGAAGCGGTCGCCGCGCACCACCGTCTCCCGCCACTCCACGACGCGTCCGCCCGCGCGGCCGGTCCGCTCGATGAAGAACGCCGCCTCGCGCGCGGCGAGGCCGAGCAGCCAGCACTGCCGGATGTCGGGCAGAAAGGGCAGGATGCGCTCCTGCCCGCCATCGACCTTGAGCCCGCAGCGGCGGCTCAACTCCGTGTACAGGGCGGTGTGCCGGAAGTCGGCCTCCAGGATCGGCTCGGCGAGCTCGGCCGGGAGGTAGCTGGTGTCATGGGCGAGCGGCTCGCCGTCCGCGAGCCGCAGCCGCTCCAGGACGACCAGCGGGGCGTCGGGCAGCAGCCCCATGCGCTCGGCCACGGTGTCGTCGACGGTGTGCTCCAGGCGCAGCACCTCGCTGCGCTGCTCCACGCCCCGGCCCTCCAACTCCCGGAAGAGGCTGTACAGCGAGCCGAGGGGCTGCTGGATGCGGCGGGTGTCCAGGCGGCTCGCGCGGCCCCGCTCGGCGATCACCAGGCCGTCGGCGCGCAGTCTGCGCAGCGCCTCGCGGACGGTGTGCCGGCTCACCTCGTACTCGGCGGTCAGACGGTGCTCGGCCGGAAACTCGGCGGTGAAGGCGCCCGCTTCCATGCGCCGCCGCAGGTCGTCGCGGAGCTGGGCCCACAGGGGGAGAGGTGCGCGCCGGTCGAGGGGGCGCGGACCGAAGTCGTCGGCCGCCTGCTGCTGGGACATGGCGCTTTCTCCTTGGACGGGACGGGCGATGTGAACGAACGGGGTCGGGTGACGTGAACGAATGGGGGCGGGTGATGTCGATGGGACCGGTGATGCCAATGCGGCCCGGGGCTAGGTGACTTGAACGGGGCCGCATCAACCGGGCTGTCCCGGACCCGAGTTGTCGTGAGCGGGCTCGGCTGCCTAATGTACGTACATCCGTGCATCCGCACAACACGCCCGTGGACCCCCCTTGCTCCCGGAGGCCGACCGTGCACTTCGCGCAGTACTACCTCGACTGTCTGTCCCAGGCGTCGTACCTGATAGGCGACGAGACCACCGGACGAGCCGTGCTCGTCGACCCGCGCCGCGACATCGACGAGTACCTGACCGACGCCGAAGCGGCGGGCCTGCGCATCGAGCTGGTCATCGAGACGCACTTCCACGCCGACTTCCTCTCCGGCCACCTCGAACTGGCCCGTGCCACCGGCGCCGCCATCGCCTTCGGCGCCGCCGCGGAGACCGGCTACCCCATCCGCAGGCTGGCCGACGGCGAACGCGTCAGCCTCGGCGAGGTGACGCTCACCGCCCTTGCCACGCCCGGCCACACCCCCGAGTCCATCTGCGTGGTGGTCCATGAACACCCGGACGCCGACGTGCCGTTCGGGGTGCTAACCGGCGACACCCTCTTCGTGGGCGACGTCGGCCGCCCCGACCTGCTCTCCTCCGCCGGACTCAGCGCGCAGGAGATGGCCGGCCGTCTCTACCGCTCGCTCCACGACAAGCTGCTCACGCTGCCCGACGCCACCCGCGTCTACCCCGCCCACGGCGCGGGCTCGTCCTGCGGCCGCAGCCTCTCCAGCGAGACCAGCTCCACCATCGGCGAGCAGCGCCGCCTCAACTACGCGCTCCAGCCCATGCCGGAGGCCGACTTCGTCCGCCTCGTGACCGCGGGCCAGCCCGCGACCCCCGGCTACTTCGCGCACGACGCGACCCTCAACCGCGACGGTCACCCGCTCCTCGACGCCGCGTCCGCGCCGCCCGCCCTCTCCCTCGACGAGGCCCTGGCCGCCCGTACGGAACGAGGCGCCGTCCTCCTCGACAGCCGCCCCCTGTCCGCCTACACCACCGCGCACCTGGCCGGATCGCTGCACGCGGGCCTGGACACGCGCTTCGCGGAGTACGCGGGCAGCGTCGTGCCGCCGGGCACCCCGATCGTCCTGGTGGCCACGCCCGGCACCGAGCACGAGGCCCGCGTCCGGCTCGCCCGCATCGGCTACGACCACGTCATCGGCCACGTCGCGGACCCGGCCGCCGCTCTCGCCGACCGCCCCGAACTCACCGCGTCCACCCACCGGTCGGACCCGCACGAGGCCCCGCCCGCGGACGCCCAGCTCGTCGACGTCCGCAACCCCGCCGAGTACGCGGAGGGCGCGCTCCCCGGCGCCGTGAACCTCCCCCTGGCCACGCTCGCCGCCCAGGCCCACCGCCTGGACCCGGCCCGCCCGGTGGTCCTGTACTGCCGCAGCGGCAACCGCTCGGTGATCGCGGCGGCGCTGCTGGAGGCGCGGGGGTTCGCGGATGTGCGGGACATCATCGGGGGGTACGAGCAGGCGGCCTGAGCCAGGGACCACCACCCGGCCGCTGGGGCGGGCCGTTGTCAGTGGTGCCGTCTACGGTCACCGACCATGACAGCTCCCACCGCGGCCGCCCCTGCCCCGACCGGCCGTCTCCCGCGCACATACCTGGCCTGGCTCGCCGGAGCGCTGGCGTCCCTGCTCGGGGACGCGGTCCTGTACTTCGCGCTGGGCTGGGCGGCCGCGGCACACGGCGGCTCCGTGGCGGGACTCGTCCTCACCGCGATCACGCTGCCGCGCACGCTGCTCCTGCTCATCGGCGGCGCCGTGGCCGACCGCTTCGGCGTCCGCAGGGTGATGCTGCTCGGCGACGCGGCGATGATCGTGCTGACGGTCGCCCTGGCCGCGGCGACCCGCCAACTCGGCTCGCCGGTCTGGCTGTTGATCGCGGCGGGCCTGGCGATCGGCATCGTGGACGCCTTCTACCTGCCCGCCTCCGGCTCCATGCCCCGCCGCCTCGTAGGGACCGGGGCCCTGCCCCAGGCGCTTGCGCTGCGCCAGACCGGCGGCCAGCTGGCGTCCCTCGCGGGCGGTGCGGCGGGCGGCTTCCTGGTGGCGGCCGTGGGCCTGGGCGGCGTGGCCCTCCTGGACGCGGCGAGCTTCGCGGTCATGCTGGCGGTGCTGCTCGCGATCCGCCCGGCGCGGCCGACGCCGCCGCCTGCTCCCGGCAAGGGCAGTGTGCTGCGAGACGCGCTGGAGGGACTGCGGGTCGCCTGGCGGGAACCCGTACTGCGCCCGGCACTTGCCCAGGTCGCGGCGGCGGCCGGCTTCCTGCTGCCCGTCATCTCGCTCCTGGTTCCGCTGCTCGGCCACCACCGGGGCTGGGACACCGGCGCCACCGGCCTGGTCGTGGGCGCGCAGAGCCTCGGCATCATGGCCGTCGCCGTCCTCGTGGTCCGCAAGGGCGGCAGCGACCGCCCCGGCCGCACGGCGGCGCTCGGCCTCCTCGTCGCCGGTACGGGCACCGCCGCCCTGGCGCTCTCGGCCGCCGCACCGTTCGCCACGGCCGCGGCGCTCATGGTGGGCCTGGGCTCGGGCCTGTTCAGCACCCACGTGGCCCCGCTCGTCCTGACGGCGACGCCCGAGCCTTTCCTGTCTCGCATCCAGGCGCTCCTCGGCGTCGTCCAGAGCGCCGCGCTGCTGCTGATGAACAACGTGCTGGGCAGCCTCGCCGCACTCACCGGCCCGCCGGTGGCGCTGGGCGTCTGCGCGGCCGCCGTCGCGCTCACGGGCGGGGCGGGGCTCGCCTCGACCGCTCTCAGGACGGCGACGCGGACGGCGACGGGGGCGATGACGGGCGCGACGACGGGGGCTGTGCCGCAGGGAGCTCCCGCCGGAACGCCTCCAGACGCCCGGCCAGCTCCCGCGGACGGACGAGCATCGGAAAGTGCCCGCCCCCGTCCATCTCGCCGATCTCCGAAGAACTGAGCGGCAGCCGTTCCTCAACAGCCCTGCGCAGAAAGGCAGCCGGAAAGAAGGCGTCGTCCCGGCAGAGCAGAAACCGTGTCGGAACGGCGGGCCACGCGGGCAGCGGCCACGGCTGCTCCATGGGCGTGCCGGACTGCGGGCGCCACCGGGTGTCCACCTCGGCGGCGAGCGCGTCCGGGAGCCCGCGCAACAGGGCGTTGGGATCTTCCTCGGGCGTCGTCCCGTCCAGCGCGGCCCGCTCGCGCCGCGCCTCGGCGTGACCGGTGGCCGCCCACCAGTCGGCGGGCGGCTCCCCGGGGCGGGGCGGCATGGCGTTGAGCATCACGAGGAGGTCCACGGGGAGCCGGTCGCAGGTGAGAGGCGCGACGAGACCGGCGAACGAGTGGGCCACCAGGACGAGTTGACCGGGCGCGCTCGTGGCGCGGCCGACGGCTGCCACGGCGTCCACGACCGCGTCGGCGTACTCGGCGAGCCCCGCGCGGTCGTCGTCGCAGGGCAGCTCGACGGTCACGACGTCGTGCCCCAGGGCGCGCAGCTCGGGCTCCAGCAGATGCCAGTGCCAGGGCCCGCAGGCGGCACCGTGGATGAGGACGTAGGCGGCCATGAGGCGCATCATGCCAGGGGAGTTGGGCATGGCTGGTGGGGCACGGCTGGTGGGACATGACCGGTCGGACATGGTCGGTCGGACATGACCGGTGCAGCACGGCCGCGTAATCCGGTCGCCCTGCCGCGCCCTTGATCCGTACGCTCGGCGGCAGCCGGATCGCGCGGTCCCGCAGGACGCGGCGCTGTGGCAGAGCGGCCCATTGCGATCGGCGCGCGGGAGGTTCCCCCGCGCGTCGACTGAGGGCCCGGGGCGGACCTGCCCGGGGGTCCTCCGCGGGTTCGAATCCCGTCGGCGCCGCGTCCGGCCCGTCCGGCCCCGCTCGCCCTGCTGGGCCGCCGTCTCAGGTGTCGGCGCCGAGCACGCGGAGCAGGGTGACGCGGAGCGCGTCCGCCGCCTCGTCCTCCGTCATGCGCTCCGCCGCCGCGTCGTCGCTCGCCGCGTGGCCGAGCCGCACGACGACGGTGACCAGCCAGTCGAGCGGTAGCCCGTCGTCGAACTCCCCACTGTCCTGGCCGCGTTGAATGATCCGCCGCAGCCGATCGGTGACCGCCTCATGGCGTGCCCGGTCGGTCTGCGGGGGCACCGGGAGCGAGGCGGCCCGCCGCATCAGGACCGGGTAGCGCCCGGCCGTCCGGCGGCCCGCGTCCAGGAGCCGCAGCAGCGCCTCAGCCGCCGGCCCCTCGTCGAGGCATGCGGCGTCCATCGCGGCGACGGCGTCCTCCGTGACCCGGTCGAGCGCTCCCGCCCACAGGTGCTCCCGCGAAGGGAAGTGGGCGTAGACGGTCTGGCGCGTCACGCCCGCCACGGCAGCGATGGCCTCGACGCTCGCGTCGGGCTGTGCGTTCAGGAGCTGGACCGCCGCGTCCAGGATGGACTGCCGGCTGCGGCGGGCGTCGGCGCGACGGCGGGGCCGGGGCCGGGGCCGGGGCTGAGGCCGGGGCTGAGGCCGGGCCTGGGACGGGGACTTGGGCTCGGTCTCGGGCGAGTCACTCATCTCTTACACCTTGTCAAAAATACTGGGCGATGCATATCTTACAGAGCGTAAGAGATAGCCCCAGTGATCGTGTGATCCATCCGACGGGAGCACCGTGAGCGGCAACCCTCCGACAGGCACCGGCCCCTTCGACGGCATCGACCCGAAGAAGTTCATCGCCGAGTTCCACGCCTCCTTCCACGACGACCTGGTGCACACCGACGAGGACGCGGGCGCCGTCGTCGACCGCTATCACACGCCGGACGTCCTGCAGTTCGCCGACGGGCACCGCATGGACCGCGCCCGGCTCATCGCCCACGCCCGGCCCATCCGCAAGACGCGGCCGACCGGCCGCATGGAGGTCCACGAGGCGTTCGTGGACGGCGACCGGATCGCGGCCCGCAGCACCCTGCACGTGGCGTACCCGGACAAGGAGCCGGTGAAGGAACTGGCCCTGGAGATCTGCTTCTTCGGCCAGTACGCCCCCGACCGACGGCTGCGCCGCGCTCACATGCTCACTCGCGTGATCCCCGCCGAGCGGGAGGAGTGACCGGCGTCGCCGTCGGCGTGCCATGAACTCCCCCCGGCGCGCCCCTGCACCAGCAGATCCCCCATCGCTGTACGCCGATGCCGCACCGCACGGCCCGCCCGCACCGTCACCACCAGGCCCGCACCGCGCAGTGCCGCCGCGTGCGCGGAAGCCGTGGCGTTGCTGACGCCGAGGCGCCGGGCCAGGTCGGTGGTGGTGTGGTCCTCGGCGAGCAGCAGCAGGACGTCCGCGCGTGTGCGGCCCAGCACCCCTGCGAGGGCGCCCTCTTCGGCGGCCTCGGGGCCGTCCGGCGTGAGCGGATGCCCCGGACCGGCCGAGTAGGTGACCACGAGGGGTTGGCCGGGGAGGTCCGCGAGGAGCGGGGCACCGGTCCAGTGGAAGGTGGGCATCAACAGCACGCCGCGTCCACCGAGCACGATGTCACCGTCGCGCTCACCCTCTGCACCTCCTGCACCTCCTGCATCCCGCCCCAACTCCCATACGTTGCCGTGCAGTCGGGCTCCGGCCGTCAGTCCGGACAGCGCGGCCCCGAGCCCCTCCTCGGCCACCGCCACCGCATGCCGGGTGAACTCCGCCCGGTGCAGGTCCTGCACCACCGGCCACACGGGCCGCACGACCGTCTCGAACGCCGCGCGCTCGGCCCGCAGCAGCACCCGCCAGGAATCCTCGGAGCCGCGGTGCAACTCCCGCACCCACGAGGGCGCCGCAGCCGGATGCGGGGCGTAGACACGCTCGAGCTCCGCGCGGACCAGGTCCGCACGCGCGGCCCGTACGGCATCGAGGCCCGCTGCCAGATCATCGCTGAACACGTCCAGGAAGCGGGGGGCCTGCCCGGCGGGCACCAGGTCCCGCAGCGGCAGGACGGCCTGCGGCAGTGCGCGCAGCGTCCGCTGCCGCCAACGGGCCTGCTGGGGCGCGTCGGTGGGGTGCGACATCGCCAACAAGGCGGTATGCAGGGCCTGCAGAGGCGCCGGCCGGGGCGCGAACCGGACCCGCGCGAAGTCGTCTGCCGTGAAGTGGATCCGGACCACTGTTCCCCCTGCTCCCTGAGTTCCCCACGCCCCCTACGTCCCCTACGCCCTGCGGACGCTCCGGGCCAACGTTTCGGGCAGGGCCTGAACCTTCGCCCGCGCCCCGACCCCCACGACAGCATCGCAAGGAATGAAGGAAAGAAGGAAAGACGGAGCGAGGGAGTGTGTGGGGATGGTCATGTCGTGGCACGAGAATGCCGCCGTCACCGGCCGAGGGGGCGTCGATCGACGTACGGCCCTCAGGAGTTCGACGGCGCTGGCCGCCGGACTCCTGATCGGCGGAGCCACGGCTGTCCCCGCACACGCAGGGGGCAAGGAGGGGAGCCCGCCCCGGCCGTCGTCTGAAGGAATCACCCTCCACCTGCCCGCCCCCACCGGCTCCCACCGCACGGGAGTGACCACCCTCCACCTCGTCGACCACGACCGGGGCGACCCCTGGGACGCCGGACTCCGTGCCCGCGAACTGATGGTCACCGTCCACTATCCGGCTGCCCGGGCCACCACCCCCTTCCCGCTCGCCCCGCAGATGACCCCCGTGGCGGCGCGGTGGTTCGCGACCTTCGACCCCGTACATCTGCACCCCCAACTGCCCAAGAGCGGCGTCAACTGGGGTGCCACGATGACCCGTTCCCGCGCAGGCGCACCCGCGCAGCCCGTACGACGCCCCGTGCTCCTCTACTCCCCGGGCGGCTGCGACCCGCGCACCCTCGGCACGGTCCTGGCCGAGGAACTGGCCAGTCACGGCGCGGTGGTCGTGACGATCGACCACCCCGGCGAACCGAGCGCCGTCGAGTTCCCCGACGGCAGCGTCCGGCAGTTCGCCCTGCCCGGCACCCCGGACGACCCCGAGGTCTTCCGGACGATGCTGCACACCCGCATCGCCGACACCCGCTTCGTCCTCGACGCGCTCACGTCCCTGGCCGACGGCCGCAACCCCGACGCGTCCGCACGCCCCCTCCCCGAGAACCTGCACCGAGCCCTCGACCCGCACCGCGTCGGCGTCTACGGCCACTCGGTGGGCGGCGAGACGGCAGCGGAGGCCCTCTACGAGGACCGGCGCATCGCCGCGGCGGCCAACCTGGAGGGCTACCTCGACTACCCGCCCCAACGCCCGGGGGAGGAGGGCGAGTTGCTCCCCGTCACCCGGCACGGCGTGGACCGCCCCCTGCTGCTCCTCGGCACCGACGGCTTCCGCAACGCGCGCTTCGACCGCTCCTGGTCGGCCATGCTCCGCCACCCCCACGGACACACACGCCAACACCGGCTCCACGACGCCAACCACTGGATCTTCACCGACTACGCCGCGCTCGTGCCCCCGCTCCAGGACGCCGGGCTGATGACCGCCCCGGACCGCGCCGCCCTCATCGGGACGCTCGCCCCGAACCGCTCCGTCCCGGCGGTACGCCACCGCGTGCGCACCTTCTTCGCCCGCCACCTCGGCTTCGCCCGCCACCTCGACGTCCGATGACCGCCAGCACA
The DNA here is from genome assembly GCF_050510915.1 of Streptomyces odontotermitis. Lineage (NCBI taxonomy): Bacteria > Bacillati > Actinomycetota > Actinomycetes > Kitasatosporales > Streptomycetaceae > Streptomyces > Streptomyces odontotermitis. The sequence continues at coordinate 421,178 of NZ_JBNJLS010000007.1, forward strand.
CCCCACACCCTCGGAACACACTGACCCCATGACGGCAACACCCACACCCCCACGCACGCGGGGCTCCGCCACGGCGGTGCTCACCGGCATGTACGCCGCCGAGGCCGAGTACCTGGCGGCCGGCGGCCCCGGCCTGGCGTCCTTCGACCTGCTGGCGCCCTACTTCGCGCCGGACGTCGTCCTGCACCAGGCCGAGGCCCTGCCCTACGGCGGGACGTGGCGCGGCCACGCGGGCATGGAACGGTTCTTCCTCGCCATGGGGGAGACCTGGGAGCGCTTCGACATGGTGGCGCAGCAGTTCCTCGCCACCGGCGCGACCGCAGTGGTCCGCACACAGATCCAGGCCCGCTCCCGCGCCACCGGCCGCGAACTCGGCTTCCCGATCCTGCAGACCCTCCACATCAGGGACGACCGCATCTCCGAGGTCCACCCCTTCTACTGGGACACGGCGGCGATCGCGGCGGCGTGCAGACCGTAGGAGGGGCGGGAGCAGAGAGGCGAGCAGAGCCGCTGAGCCCCGCAGAACAGGGTGCGCGGAATGCCCCAAAACGGGATGTAGCGTGCGGCCCATGGACGCTCACCTGCGTACCGCCGAGGTGCGCGCCAGGATGGTCGCCGGGTTCGGGGACGGCGTGATGGTGGCGCGTACCGCCGTCGCGGCCGCGCTGTCGTGGTGGATCGCGACCGCGCTGCTGCACTCCGACGCGGCGTCACTCGCCCCGGCGGGCGCCATCCTCGGTGCGCAGACGACGCCGTTCGCGACCGCCCGCAAGAGCCTGCAGCGCGCGGCCGGGATCGGGCCGCAGATGCACCAGATCGCCCTGACCGCCGTCCTGGTCATGGGCGCCGCCCAGCACTTCGGGTACGGGGCCACGCGCCTGGAGGACAACGTGGTCGGCGTCCTGATCGGCACCGTCGTCGGGCTGCTCGTGCCCGCGCCGGGCTTCACCCGCCGTGCGGCCGAGGAACTGGCCCGCCTGACCCGGCAGACCGCCGACCTGCTGACCGAGATCTCCGGTCAACTCGCCGACGGGGACTGGGCGTCGCGCGCCGGGGACTGGGTCAACCGGGCCCGTGCCCTGTCCCAGCGGCTCGAGCTGGTCCGCAAGGCGGTACGGGACGCGGAGGACTCGATCCGCCGGCGGCCCCGTTCCGGCCGGGCGCGCTCCCGCATCAACCGGCTCGCCGAAGCCACCCGTTGCCTCGACCACGTCGGCCACCAGGTCCGGGGCATCAGCCGCGGCCTGTACAACCTGACCTTCCGCGAGGGCCGCCCGCCCGCACTCCACTGGGACCAGCACGACAGCCACCTGCTGCCCGAACCCGCCACCGCGCCGGACGGCCTCGACCGCGTCCTGGGTGACCTCGCCGCGCTGCTCGCCCTGCTCGCCGACGTGAGAAGATCCACGAACTCGACCCGGACATCGGCCCCCACCGGGGTGCCTTTCATACGTGACAGGCCGCATCCCCCGGTGTCAGCGGCCCCCTGGTGTCGGCGGAACCCCTGGTGTCAGTGGAAGCGGAAGCCGAGGTCCGGATCCGCGCCGACCAGTTCGGCGCTGAGGGACCACAGACGCGCGGCCACCTCCGGGTCGGCCATGTGCGCGGGCACCGGCTCACGCCGGGGGCGGCCGCGCAGGCCGAAGACCCTCGGCCCCCACAGCTGTCCGCCCCGCACCTCCGCGTCGAGCACGGCGCGCACGACGGGCCGGGCCCCGGCGTGCTTGCCCTGCACCAGGAGCCCGGCGGGCAGGGTGCGCAGCCGCTGACCGGGACGGGGCACGTGCACCGGCGGGCGGGACGGGGTGAGGCCGTCGAGGGCGCCGCCGGGGTGGGCCACCACGCTCAGGACCGGGCTGTCGAGGGCGCGCAGATGGCGGTCGAGGGCGAAGCCGAAGCTCATCTGCGCCAGCTTCGACCGCCCGTAGGTGCGCTTGGGGCGGTAGTCCTCGGTCGACTGCGGATCGTCCAGGTCCAGCCGCTCGGAGCGGGCCGCGAAGCTTCCCACGGTCACGACGCGGGCGGCCGGGGCCGCGGTCAGCAGGGGCGCAAGACCCTGGGTGAGGGCGAAGTGGCCGAGGTGGTTGGTGCCGAACATCAGCTCGTGGCCGTCCGCGGTCTGCCGGCGCGGCGGGTCGTCGAGTGCGACTCCGGCGTTGCAGACGACGGCGTCGAGATGGTCGACGGCCGGATCGACGGCCGGACCGGCGGCCGGACCGGCGGCCGAGCCGTTGGCCAGTCTGTCGCCCGCTGTCCTCACGGACGACAGGTCGGCGAGGTCCAGTGGCAGATGGCGCACCTGCGCGTCGGGGACGCGCGAGCGGAGCGAGACCATGGCGGCTTCCGCTTTGGCGGCGTCCCGGCTGCCGAGCACGACGAGGACGCCCGCGGCGGCCAGCTGCTCGGCGACGAAGTAGCCGACTCCGGCGTTTCCGCCGGTGACCAGGACGGTCTTGCCTTCGTTGCGATGGTTCCGATGGTTGCGTTGGTTCCGGGACGGGGCGGACGCCATGACACGAGCTCCTTGCGGTGGGCGGTGGCGTGCTCGTCGAGAGCACCGGCCCACCCAAGGTCGCAGAGCCCGCCGACATATCGCCGACAGGCTTCCGATACGGCTTGGGGCATGTCTCCGAGCCCGGGTCCACCGTCGACCCGGTGCCGGGCGCCGCCGGGTGACGGGGGATCGGCGGCGCCCGGCGGTCTGGTCAGGAGCAGGTCTTGTAGAAGTGCTTCCAGCCGTCGGTGGGCATGGTGGGGGGTTCGGCGGGGGTGCCGAAGGTGCCGTACTTG
>NZ_JBNJLS010000008.1:0-321090 GCF_050510915.1 Streptomyces odontotermitis
CTGAGTGGCTGTGCGGTTGACCGCGTCCCGCTGTCCGGCGGCCCGTGCACGGGGCCGGCGGGCGAGGGGCAACGGGCACGGGCCACCGGCGAGTTCGGGATTGCCGTACCGGAAGGCCATCCGTCCGGAGATGTTGTGGGTCCATGAGTCGGGGGTGCACGACAGGTAGGCGAGGCGCGTGCGCCGCAATACGTTGCTTGGTGAGCGATGGACGGCACCGTTGCCGTCGCCCCGTCGCCTGCCGTGCCTCCACGCGGTCGCTCCTCCACGCGATCGCTTCGAGAAGGGGTTCCCGTGCGCCGTAGACTCTCCGCCCGCCTGCTGCCCGCATGTCTTGTCCTGGCCCTGGGATCGGGCACCGTACTCGCTTCCGGTCCCGCCTCGGCCACCCCCGCCACACAGCCCCGTGCCCCCGAGGTCTACTGCTACGACGAGCCGTCGCAGCCGGACGCCGACCTCAGCGACCTCGAGGCATCCTTCAACTCCTCGAACTGGATGCAGACCCTGCAGGCCATGTACAAGCGGCGCTGGCCCAGCGGTGAGGCTCTGGCGACCGCCCAGGCCAACGACCCGTACTGGGACCAGTTCGTGGACAAGCAGAGCTTCGACGGGTTCGCCGAGTCGATGATGGTGGCGATCCACGAGGAGACCCACATGTGGGACCTCGACTCGTCCCGGACGGAGTGGGACGTCCACACCGCGGCCTGGATCAACGCCGGTCAGCAGGCACTGACGGTGCCTCTGCACGGCGGCTTCCCGCGCAAAGAGATCCTGCCGCTGATCAAGGACTCTCTCAGCAAGGACATGGACGACATCTACCTGCGGGACAGTCAGCAGGGGTCGTACAACCTCCAGGGAGTGGTGGCGGAGCAGAACGCCGGGCTGACCGGACTGCCCGCGGTGACCGTGCTCCAGGAGTACATCAAGGGGGTCGGTGCCAGTAACGCCCGGGACATCGCCGCCACCAACCTGCGCTATCTGCTGCTCTACCTGCGCGTCGCCAAGGACCAGCACCCCGGATACTGGGCCGAGATCAAGAACGAGCCCAAGCTGCGCGACCTGGTCCTGACCCAGTTCCTGCGCACGGCCTACTGGTTGGAGAAGTCCGCGCCCTACACCGGCAAGCTGGGCAGCAAGGACGCAGACAAGATCACCGCAACCAATTACGCCCCGGAGAACATCGCCGTCCTGGAGGAATTCACCGGCCGCAAGGTGAGCGTCGACTCGCACAAGAACTGCACCGCCCCGCCACCGTCAGCTCCCCGTCAGTTGGCGGCACGGACCGTGTGGTAGTACTTCTTCGCGCCCTTGTAGCACGCCTTCCGCAGCTTCTTGCGCTGGGCCGGCGTGTACGGATCGGCCCAGATGTGCTTTCCGCACACGGTGTTCATGTCGCGGAGAAACGCCTTGTCGACACGGAGCTTGTGATCGCGCCGGAACTTCGCCTTGCCCAAGGTCTTCTTGTAGTTGCGGTAGCCGAAGTCGTGTCGCCAGCAGGGGAACTTCAGGTCGTATCCGCCCGGGAACTTGTCGGGGCCCCATGAGCAGCCGTCCGTCTTCCAGGTGAAGCGATATTTCTTGACGGATGCCTTGTTCTTCTTGCCCAGCGTGGCGAACCAACGGTCCTGCGACGCACTGGAGTTACCGGTGATGGATCGCATCTTCTTGAGCTTTGCCGCCTTGCTGACCCGAACGGAAACCGCGCTGTCGAGATCAGCGGAATCCGCGACGGACGGGGCGGCCACCGCGAGGATCAAGGCGCCGGAGAGGGCCGCGCCGACGACGGAGTTACGGAGTGCATTCACTGCTGTGCTCCATTTCTCTCTTCAATTCTCAGCCAGATGGCAGGAGCACGGTGACAGATGAACAAGATCCCTTCCACTGCACCGAAAGGCACTGCCCAAAAGTTCAATTCCTTGGGGCGCGAGTCGGGTCTAGTGTGCTTCGCGGAAACCGAACTGACAGGTAGTCATCTGAAGGGGACGTTGTCTATGCGTATGCGTACTGTTGCGGCCGCTACGGGGGCTCTCGCCGCCCTCACGTTGGGTGCCGCGGCGCCCGGCGCGACCGCCGCCAGCCAAGGTCAGCCGGATGTGCCGAGTGCGACGGCAAAGTCGGTGCACGTGAAGGGTCACTTCCCGTGGGACAAGAAGGGCCGCGACAAGGTGCCGAAGTGCGCCCGCCACGGCTCGTTCGACAGCTCCGGCTATACCGACCACCTGAAGCTGAAGAACCGCTGCAACCACGCCGTCACGTACCACGTCATCCTCCACCAGGGCGACGACCGCTGGCACAAGGTCCGCGCCCACAAGTCGTGGCACACCAACTGGAAGTGGCCCACGCGCCTGGACAAGGTCGCAACCTGATCCAACTGAGCGAAGCGCCCCGCACACGGCCAATGTGTGCGGGGCGCTTCGCCGTTCAGCCTACGGGCCGTCGCCAACCCCGACGGGCTGTCCGCCGGGGCCCTGGCCCGGTGCTCCGTCACCATCCCGTCGATTCCGTCGCCACCCCGTCAACTCCTGGGAAAAGCAACCTTCGTGAGCCCTTCGGAGACGCTCCACATACGCCGGGCGTCCTCCGCGCCGCCCAGGCGGGAGTAGAGCTTCTGCTCGGCAGGAGGACCGCCGAGATGGCCGGGGCCGCTCGGCCCGTACAGCCGGGCGCCCTGGGCGTCGGCAGCCGTCGCCGCGTACAGGGCCGGGAGCTTCGCGGTCTCGACGGTGCCGAGCAGGATGCCGCGGGCGGACAGGGCGCGGATGAGCCGCACGCCCAGGGTGCCCCGGTCGCGGCCGACCTCGGGGCGCGCGGCGAGCAGGCTCGTGGGAGCGACCCCGGGGTGGGAGAGGTTGCTGGTGATGTCCCACCCGTGGGCCCGGCTGCGCCGGTCGAGTTCGAGGCCGAGCCCGATGCCGTCGCTGGCTACGAGTGATACGAGAGCCCCGCAGAGACCACCTGAAGATCACCGGACGTCCGGCGTCCGCCTCCGCAGCGACACGCTCGCGAAGGGGGGATCAGCAGGGCGTGGATACGCGGACGAGCGGGCGGCAGGAATGAATCAGCGCTGACAGGAGGCACGCATGGTGATCGACCGGACCGGTCTGGCGGAGTTCCTGCGGCGCCGCAGGGAAGCGCTGCAACCCGAGGATGTCGGTCTCCCCCGCGGCCGGCGGCGCCGGACCAGCGGGCTGCGCAGGGAGGAAGTGGCCTCGCTCTGCCACATGTCGACCGACTACTACGTCCGGCTCGAGCGGGAGCGCGGACCCCAGCCGTCCGAGCAGATGACCGCCTCGATCGCGCAGGGACTCCACCTCTCCCTCGACGAGCGCGACCACCTGTTCCGGCTCTGCGGGCACAGCCCGCCCGCGCGAGGTCCGGTCAGCGAGCACATCAGCCCCGGCCTGCTGCGCATCTTCGATCGCCTGCAGGACACTCCCGCGGAGATCGGCACCGAGCTCGGCAAGACGCTGCGCCAGACCGAGCTCGGCGTCGCGCTCACCGGCGATCTGACCGCCTGCACCGGCCCAGCCCGGCCCGGCCCGCAGCATCGGCTACCGCTGGTTCACCGACCCCACCACGCGACAGCTCTACGCCCCCGACGACCACCCGTTCCTCACCCGCATGTTCGCCTCGGGCCTGCGCGGGGTGGTCACGCTGCGCGGCCCCGGCTCCAGGGCGGCGCACCTCGCCGGCCTGCTTCTCGCCCAGAGCGAAGAGTTCCGGGAGGTGTGGAACAAGCATGAGGTCGGCATCCGCCCCGACGCGGTGAAGCACTTCGTCCACCCCGAAGTCGGCGCACTCGAACTGACCTGCCAGACCCCGCTCGAACCGAGCCAGTCGCACTGTCTCCTCGTGTACACCGCGATTCCCGGCAGCGAGAGCTACGAGAAGCTGCAGTTGTTGTCCGTCATAGGGACGCAGCCACTTCGCTCATAGGGACGCAGGCACTTCGCTGAACGGCCAAACGACCAAACAACCAAACAACCAGCGGAGCTTGTCCCGGCGCGAGCCGCCCCCGGCCGGCATGGCTGCACGCCGGGACAGTGGGCTGTGCCCGTTCGGTTCACCGTTCGGTTCTGCGGGGCTGCCCCGGGGACTCTGGATCCGTGTGGGCGCCACGCATCAGGGTGGAACGGTCGGTTCGCCGATCTCTGAGCATGACCATCTCAGAGCGTGCAAGACAAGCAAGGAGATACCTATGAAGTCGTGGCGTACTCGAGTCGGTGTCGGTCTCGCTGTCGGGGTGGCGGCAGTGGCCATTCCGCTGACCAGCACCACCGCTTTCGCCGCAGGCCCTCCCCCCGGCGACGGCTGGCAGCCGGTCGGCGGCGAGTCGTACGACTCCTGGCAGGCATGCTACGACCAGATGCAGAGCGACCTGAAGCTCAACCCCAAGTACCACGAGGCCACGTGCGTCAGCGACCCTCAGCCCGGCCTCCCCAACTTCTACTCGGAGTGGATGCGCTGACCACGCCCGGGACGTGAAGCACGGCCTTCGTCCGGTCCGGTGCGCCCGCCAACGGGACACCGCCCGGCACGAAGGCCGTGCCTGCCCCGTCCACGCCCTCGGCCAGGATCCGCTCCGCCCGAAAATGCATCGCGTGCCGTTGTGGGCTTCGGGATACTTCGTCGGTGCCCCCTGCTGAACTGCGGCGACCGCTTCGGCCCCGCGCCCTCGCGCCCGGAGAACTCGTCGTCATCGCGTCGCTGTCCGGACCCCTCCACCCCGAGTACGAGCCCGACCTGGAGCAGGCTGCGGTCGTGCTTCAGCGGATGGGGTTCCGCGTGCGCCGGGCTCCACTCCTCGAAGCGGGGCGGCAGCATTGGTGGAGCGCGGCCACGCCGACGGAGATCGCCAGGGAATTCAATGCTCTTCTGCGTGACCCCGAGGTGCGCGCGATCATCGCGCATGACGGCGGCGCGTCGGTACTCGGCTACCTCGACCTGATCGACGTCGAGGCGATCGCCGCCGACCCCAAGCCGATCCTCGGCTACAGCGACATCTCGCTGCTGCACCTGGTGCTTCACGCGCGTACGGGACTGGTCGGATTCCACGCCGACCTGGCCACGCCCGGACTCGGCGGAGCCTGGCAGGCCGCGCCCCCAGCGCGCCGCACGGAACTGGAGCAGCTCTACACGACGCTGCTGACCGACCCGGCGCCCATCGGCGCGCTGCCCGCCACCCCGACCTGGCAGTGCTGGCGTGCCGGCCGTGCCGAAGGCCAGCTGATCGGCGGGCTGCTCAATCGCCTCGTGCTGGCGCAGGCGACGCGTTTCGCGCTGCCCCTCGAACGGTTCGACGGCGCGGTGCTGTTCTGGGAAGAGATGGGCGGCCACGCCTCGCACGTGTGGAGCTACCTCCAGGTGCTGCGGCACAGCGGCGTCCTCGATCGCATCTCCGGCATGGTCGTGGGCGTTCCGCGCGAGATCGGCGGACTCGAAGCGCCCGGCGCGTCGCCCACCCTTCCCGAGATCGTCCTCGACGTCCTCGGCGACCGCGACATACCGGTCCTGGGCAACGTCGAGTTCGGGCACGCCGGCCCGAATCTGCCGATGCCGGTCGGCATCCACGCCCGCCTCGACGCACAGCAGCGGACCTTGTCCCTGCTCGAACCGGCGGTGCGGCCGCTCGTGACGACGTAATCGAACCGCGAGGCACCCCTGCAGTGAGCCGACGGTCTCCCATCGGCGCCTCGGACAGGGCCCGTTCGTTCGCGTGTACGCGGCGCACGACGCGGAGCGAGTGCTTCCAGTGACCCCCTGCGCGCCGAGCCAGGACAGTCACTATCTGTAATAGATTCACTACACACCGTCGCCTCGCTCGGTGCTCTGCATGCCTCAAGCCCGAGGACCCGGAAGGGAATTCACACCATGTCGCTCGCGTCCGGGACGCCGCCCACCCGTAAGCGCCGCGCCCTGCGGCTGGCCGCCGCGCTGTCCGTGCTCGCCGCCGGAACGTTCTGCGTCACCGGCGCCGCCCCCGTGGAACCGGCGCAGGCCGACCTCACCTGCACCTCGATCGGGAACACCTTCCAGGACGGCAACACCATCTCCGGCTCGGGCGCCATCATCGCGCCGTGCAGCGGCGGCGCCACGCTCGTGATCCAGCGCTCGCGCTGGTACGGCTGGGAGGACATGGCCACCCTGAACTTCTCCGGGCAGCACGCGCAGACCATCACGTACGACTGCGCGGGCACCGGCATCCACGACTTCCGTACCTACATCAACTCCCAGCGGGCCAACGGGAGTTACGAGTTCCACGAGTCCAACCACATCAACGCGAACTGCGGCTGACCCCCCGCTCACACGCCTTCCCTCCCGTGGAGATCCCGTGCCCGCTGCCTCTGGCGTCCTCCGGCGCCGCGTCACCCTCACCGCCGCCGCGCTTCTCGCCCTCTCCGCCGCCTCCACCGCCGCGGCCCCGCCACGGGCCCACAGCACCGCCTCGGTCCAGGACGTCGCCGTGTGCACCCCGCAGATCGACAACCCCCACTTCTCGAACGGCGCGGGGAGCGTCATCTTCAAGGCCCGGATGAGCTGTACGACCGACGGTGCCATCCCCACCGTCAACCTCCGGGTCCAGGGCACCCTCGGCTATGTCCCCGGCGGCGCTCCCGGACAGCCCGCGCAGGGCCCGCCGTCCTCCGCAGCGACATCCGACCAGACACAGACGGTGCCGACCAACGGGCAACAGGTGACGTTCTACACGCCGGTTCCGGACGATCCCAAGAAGATCACCGCGGGCGGCACCTACGTCGGTTCGGTCACCTTCCAGATCGTGGCCCCCGCCCCCGGCACCGTCGGCCACGCCCAGGGCAACTACGTCTACGTACAGCGGTGACCGACTCCGAACGCTGGGTCCCGGACGCCCGCACCCTGATGTGGTGCTTCGGCCGGGCCGATGAGCACCGGGTGATGCCGGCGATCCGGGACGACGTGCGCGACCGGGCGCCGGAGCTCGAGCCCGGTTCCGACGCCTACTGGCTGGTGGTCTCCGAGGCCGCGGTCGAGGCGGTCCTCTATGACCTCCTCGACCGTGCCAAGCGGGAGGGCACCTCCTTCGAGGATCCGCCTCGGGCCACATGACCACCCCTCTGGTATTTGCATCCAGAGTGCTACTCGCCGCGAATGCCACAGGCCAGGAGACCGAGCGTCAAGTCCGCGGTCGTCAGGGCCGGTTCACCGGTGCCGGGCGGCGGGAACTCCGAGCCGGCCGACGGCCGCGCCGCGCGTTCGCACCGCACCCGGCTGGCGATCGTCGACGCGATGCGGGCCCTGCACGCCGAGGGTGACCTGTCCCAGCGGGCCACTCGCGACGTCTTGGTCACCTCGGTGGCCGCACTGCTGGGTGCGTCAGCGGCCGACGCGGCGGACACGGCGGGCGCTCCGGACGTGGATGTCACGTAGCGGGGCTGCCTGCTCTCCCCAGGGCAGGACCCGCCACGGTCGGGGAGCCCGGCAACTGCGCGGGCAGCAGCTTCGTCCGCCATGCCGGGGCCGGGGCGCCGCTCCTGGCGTTGGAGCGGCCCCGAGCCGGCGCGGCCACGGGCGGAACCAAGGGAGCGGAATCCAGCTACAACTTCGCCCGTCAGCAAGCAGCTTGACGATGCGACAGGTCAGCAGAGGCCCCCAGAGCGCGCTAGCATCAACGTCCCGACCCCCCTATGGGAGAGCGATCTCATCACGATGGCCGACGAAGCCCTGCTGTTTGTGCTCCCCGACGATCACCCGCGCCTGGGCGCGGCCCTGGCCGCCGTCGGAGCACTGGAATGCACCGAGACCCCCGCGGTGCACGGCTGGCTGCAGGCCCATGGCATTCCCGTCTCCTCCGAGCGGGTGCGGATCGTTCCGGCCGGGGCCGAGGTCCTCGTCCCCGAGGACGCCGAGAGCCTCGCGGTGCCGCTCAGCGAGGAGGAGACGGTGCGCGTGCAACAGGCGTGCGCGCCCCGCTCGGTGACGGAGATGGAGTACGAGCTGCTCGCGTTCCGGGAGACCACCCAGGACTGGGAGACACTGGTGCATCGCGCTCTCGGCGCCGGGGTCCCCTCCCCGCGCATCGCCCGGCTCACCGGCCTGGACCCACAAGAGGTCACCCGCATCTCCGGTACCTGACGGCGCAGCCCTTCCGCCACCGTGGCGTGGGGCTTCGAGGGATGGATGCGGCACCGGCACGCGGGCAACGACTGGTGGGAGTGCACCCTCAACCCTCCGCCCGGTGAGAGCGGGCACCGGACGCGAAGGTGAGGATGTCTCGTACCGCCGCGCGCAGCGTGCCGAAGTGGCGGTGAGCGCCGTCCACCGCCACAAGGGAGTTGACACCCCACACCGTCATCCCGGCACGCAGCCCGGACTCCACCCCGGAGGGGGCGTCCTCGATGACCAGGCAGTCCTCCGGGTCGGCACCGAGTCGCGCGGCTGCCTGCAGGTACGGCACCGGTGACGGCTTGCCCTCCGCCACGGCGGCCGCGTCCACGACGACCTCCGGCACCGGCAGCCCCGTCCGCGCGAACCGCCCGCGCACCCGGTGCTCATAGTTGGAGGTCACCAGTGCCCAGGTGTCGGGCCGCAAGGCCCTCAGCAGTTCCGAGGCACCGTCGAAGGCGGCGTACGTGCCGGAGCGGACGTCCTCGTCCTCCAACTCGTGCAGTGCGGCAAGGCACTTGTGAGGGTCCTCCTCCGGAGCGACCTGCGCGAAGGTCTCCATCGGCCTCGTCCGCAGCGCCACCCGGTGGACCTCATCGGGGTGCAGACCGTATCGCTCGGCCCACGCCCGCCAGACCAGGCGCTGATTGTCGACAGCATCGATCAACGTGCCGTCGACATCGAACAGGACACACCTCATCGCACCAGGGCGGCCGGGTTCACTGATCACGCTTCGATCATGCCATCGGGCCCGAGCGGCGGAACGAGCCGGGCGGGGCGCACTTCCCGCCCCGCCCTGCTCACCGGTTCACACAGTCCACCGGTTCACACAGTCCACTCAGTCCACGTACAGCTTGCCCGGGTGCGGGTAGTTGGAGCGGTAGCCCGCCAACTCCCGGATGTCGTGCGGGCTCAGCTTGATGCAGCCGTTGGAGGCGTAGCTGCCGGTCCAGCGGTACGGGCCGCTGCCCTGCTGGCCGTTGGGCTTCATCTTGCTGTGGATGAACAGCTCGGTGCGCCACTTGCCGCTGTGGCACTTGTGGTTGCCGATGTCCCAGGCGATGCCGTTCACGCCGCGGGCACCGCCGTTGTGGTGCCAGTAGAACTTCTTGATCTTGTACGTGCCGTTGGGCAGCCAGCCACGATTCGTCGCGCACGAGTCCTTGCTGCCGTTGCCGGAGCCGGCCCGCCAGCTGTCGATGGTCCAGGCGCGGACGTGGTCGGGGTTGGTCGCCTGCACGTAGATGAACTTCAGCCGCGAGTTGAGGGCGCTGGAGCCCTTCTTGAACTCGACGTACGTGTAGTTGCCCCCGCTGGCCACGGCGGCGGACTTCACGGCCGCCGGGACCTGCACCTCGGGCGCGCTCGCCGGAACGACCGCCGGACGGACCTGTGGCGTGGACGGCGCCGCCGCCGCGTTCGCCGTCATCGGTGTGAACGCCGCGGCCGCCGCAGCGATGGCCGCGACCGCGCCCAGGGCGGCCGTGCGCTTGCGCTTGGCTTGGGTGTGCATCGTCGTGTCCCCCGATTCTCCGTTGACCACTTCGTGAAGGCAGTGGCGCTGTGGGGAGGAACGTACGAGGCCAGGGGTGGGGGTGGCGTCCAGCGCTGGGTTGAGGCTGTGCTCAACCTGTGAGGTAGCTGAGCGGTTCCTACAACTTTCGTGGTACGGCGCACGGAAGGGCCCTGTGGCCGGGGCCCGTTGGGGTGATCCGGTGCCCCGGTGCGCACGTCGGCGCCGCGCGGACTGCGCCGGGCTCCGAGACTCGTGCCCAGCGGCCGACGGCGGCCGCCCGATCGGAGGCCCCGAGATGCCCGCGACACCCACCGCGCCCGCCCGCCGCGCCAGCCTGTTCGCCGCCGCCCTGGCACTGCCCGCTCTCCTGCTGGGCGGCGCCCAGCCCACGGCGGCGGCCACCGCCCCCGCCTCTCCCACGTCCCCCGCCGCTCTCGCGGACACCTGCCGCACCATGACCAACCGCTTCGACATCCAAGAGGGCGTAGTCCCCATCGTCGTCGGCTACATCGACACGGCCGTGAACCTGTGCATGGGGCCGGACCGCAACATCACCACCGTCACCCCGTCCCAGACCGTGCAGAGCACCGTCGCGGGCACGGCAGCCGGATTCAACTTCACCAGCCGCCCCAACGTCGTGGTCCAGATGGACGGCAACGGTGCCACCGTGCACTTCCCCCTCACCGTCCACGCCTGCGCCCCCGGCCGCCCCCTGTGCTCACAGGCGTACGAGTCCCGGGTGGTGCTGCAGATCAGCAGGTTCATCGGCCCGGTCATCAACCCGATCGACGGCTTCAAGGCGGACTGGCGCGGCGAGTGCGAGTCCGCGAACTGCGTGACCCGCTTCCTCAAGCCCTGACCCGGCGGTCACTGCGGCAGTTGCGACTACGGGGAGGAGATGGGAGCGCCGGAGGCGCAGGCACGGGGCGCGCGGCCCGTCTGCCCGCTCCGGCCTCCCGGTCGCCTGGGAGCCTGCACCCTGGGTGCCGCGACTCCTCGTGCGGAACCGTGGTCGGCATGACCAACACACACATCGCGCCGACCCGCCTCGGCCGCGCCGCGCTGGCGGCAGCTGCCGCCCTCGCCGCCTTCATCGCCCTGCCCGCCGGCACCGCCCACGCCGCCACCGGCACGCTCTTCTACCACTCGAGCCAGTCGGGAGACCTGGAGCTCGACGACCCGGACAACGGGGAGTGCTACCTCCTCCTCCAGGGCGCGACCTCCGCACACAACGACACGGACACCGTCGCCACGGTGTACTCCGACCAGGGCTGCGAACAGATCCTGGACACCCTCGTCCCCGGCGACGGCCGCGACTTCACCGACCCCCTCGCCCACAGCGTGAAGTTCGGCTGAGCCCCTCTATCTGACGGCGGGGCCGTCACCCTCGCGCAAGTTGTCGGACATGGACAATCTCGCGCCCTCGAATCGGTTGACTCCTCCCCTGGGTTTCCCCATGAACGCTGGCATGATCCTCGTGAGGGCCAGTCAGAAGCCATGTAGTAACCCAACAATTCGAGGAGGCTCGTGTGACCCGTAACGGGCGAGTGCTGGTGACGGGCGTCGGTGCGATGACGCCGCTGGGGGGCGATGCGCCGTCGACGTGGTCGGCAATGCTGGACGGCAAGTCGGGGGTGCGGTTCCTGGAGGAGGAGTGGGCCGCGGATCTGCCCGTGCACGTCGCGGCCGGGCTCACGGTGGATCCCGCCTCCCTGCTGCCGCGGGCCGAGGCCAGGAAGCTGGATCGCGGTGAGCAGGTCGCCCTTCTCAGTGCACGCGAGGCGTGGCGGGACGCCGGTGCTCCGCAGATCGAGCCGGAGCGGTTCGCCGTCGTCATCGGTACGGGTACCGGCGGTGTCCTCGCCACGCTGGGGCAGGACGACGTGTTCGAACGCGCCGGGATACGCAAGGTCTCGCCGTACGCCGTCCCCATGCTGATGCCCAACGGCCCGGCCGCCTGGGTGAGCATGGACCTGGGCGCGAAGGGAGGTGCCAGGACTCCGGTGAGTGCCTGTGCGTCCGGGGCGGAGGCCCTCGCCCTGGGGCAGGATCTGATCCGTAGCGGGCGCGCGGACGTGGTCGTCGCGGGTGGGGTGGAGGCGTGCCTGCACCCCTTCACCATCGCGGCGTTCGCCCAGATGAAGGCCCTGTCGACGCAGTCCGCGGACCCGGAGGCGGTGTCCCGTCCTTTCGACGTCGAGCGGTCCGGGTTCGTGATGGGTGAGGGCGCGGGGATGATGGTGCTGGAGCGCCCCGAGTTCGCCCGGGCTCGTGGGGCGCGCGCCTACGGGGCGCTGGCCGGCAGCGCCGTGAGTTCGAGCGCGAACCACATCACGGCCTCCGACGCGGAAGGCCAGGTGTTCGCCATGGAGCTGGCACTGCGTGACGCCGGTCTGGCCCCGGCGGACATCGGGGTCGTGCACGCCCACGCCACCTCGACCGAGTCCGGTGACCTGGCGGAGGCCGAGGCGATCAGCAGGGCGATCGGCGGGCACACCGCGGTGACGGCGACGAAGTCGATGACAGGTCACATGATGGGTGCGTCCGGAACGGTCGGCGCCATGGCCGCTCTCTTCGCGCTCAGCGACGGCATGGTGCCCGCCACCCGCAATCTCGACGCACTCGATCCGCGGGTGGAGCTGGACGTGGTGCGCGGTGAGCTGCGTACCGGTGAGTGGTCTGCCGCGCTGGCCAACTCGTTCGGGTTCGGCGGGCACAACGTCAGTCTCGTCTTCACCGCATGACGTCACATGACGTCGCCTGACGTCGAGACCTCGGCCGCCACGCCGGGCGGCACGGCCCCTCAGGACCGGTTGCCGCCGACGCGTGATGCCGTGTCGTTGCTCAGTACTCAGTACTCAGTACTCAGTGCCCAGCCCGGCCCGACCGGCAGGGCGGGCGCTGTCACTTGTGGCACCAGTAGATCGTGTGCTTGTACTTGGGGTTCGCGAAGACCTTGACGCCGGGCTTCACCCGCAGCTTGACGCCCCACTTCTTGCTGTGGCCGTACCAGGTCTTGCTGGTCCTGTTCCATATGGAGTGCGTGGGCTTCCACACCCACGGGCGGGCGCTCGGGCGCCCCGACCTGCACTTGGTCTTGCTGTGCGACCAGTCGCTGACCTTCATCTTGGACGACCCGCCAGAGCCGTCACCGGCCTTCTTCGAGTACAGGCACATGTAGTTCTTCGCGCACGAGAACCTGGCCGAGGCGGCTTTCGACTCGGCCGCGCTCGCTCCGCCCGCTCCCCCGCCCGCGAGCAGCATCGCCCCGGCGAGCAGCGTGACCGCGAGGGTCCTGCTCCCTTTTCCACGCATGGTCATGTGCGCGTCCCCGTTTCAACTCGGCCCGGACCAGCGCCGGTTGAGGCAAGCCGATCCACGGGCTCCGGTATGACCGGAGAACGATAACCCACGATCATCAGCCCCGGCCGATCACTTCGCACACCGGCGGACCGTGCCCTGTCCGTCGCCATGGGAGCGATGATGTGGCCATGGCGTTGTCGACGGAACTGACGGAATTACTGGGTGTGCGGCACCCGATCGTACAGGCGCCGATGGGCGGGTCCGCCGGGGGTGCGCTGGCCGCGGCCGTCTCCCGGGCGGGCGGTCTGGGGCTGCTGGGCGGCGGGTACGGGGACCGGGCCTGGCTGGAGCGCGAGCTGCCGATCGTCGCAGCGGGCACCGGCCGGCCATGGGGCGTCGGCTTTCTGACCTGGGCGATCGATGCCGGTGCGGTGGAACGGGCGCTGGAGTTCGACCCCGCGGCGGTGATGTTGTCCTTCGGCGACCCGGGCCCGTTCGCCGACCGGATCCGCCGGTCGGGCGCGGTTCTGATCGTCCAGGTCACCGATGCGGACGAGGCCAGGCAGGCCGTGGAGGCGGGCGCCGACGTCATCGTGGCGCAGGGAACGGAGAGCGGTGGCCACGGTGCGCGGCATGGCCGGTCCACCTTGCCGTTCGTGCCGCTCGTGGTGGACCTCGTGGCACCGGTACCGGTGCTGGCGGCCGGTGGGATCGCCGACGGGCGCGGGGTGGCCGCGGCCCTGGCGCTGGGCGCGGCCGGTGCGCTCATCGGCACCCGTTTCCAGGCCACGGCCGAAGCCCTGGTCGACCCTTCGGTCGGCAAGGCCCTCATCGAAGGGCACGGTCAGGACACCGAACGCAGCAGCGTGCTGGACATCGTCCGCGGCTCGGGCTGGCCGACGGAGAAGTACACCGCCCGCACCCTCGGCCACCCGAGTCTCGACCGGTGGCGCGGACGGGAGGCCGAACTGGCCGGCGACGACCGGGCCCGGCAGGACTACCGGGAGGACGTGGCACGAGGGGCGATTCCGGCCCTGCCGGTCTGGGCGGGCGAGGCCGTCGACCTCATCACCGATCTGCCCTCCGCCGCCGACCTCGTCACGGCCCTGGCCGCGCAGGCCGAGGATGCGCTGGCCCGGGCCGGACGGCGGCGGGGCCGGGCGGGGTGCTCTGCCACCTGCGGGCGATCTGCTTCATGAGCTGCGGATAGACGATCAGGTAGCGGAGTGGCCGGACCCACGCCATGTAGGCCCGTCCCAACCAGCCGTTGGGTTTGACCAGCGCGGTCATCTGGGCGTGGTACCCGCCCGAGCCGTCGGGGACCCAGCCGTAGTGGGACAGGCAGTGCACGGTCTTGTTGGACAGCTCCCAGCACATCTCGTTGCCGGTGAGGTAGACCGGGCGGAACGGCGTCCCGTGGGGCACCGGCGGGGGCGGGCCGTCGCGCAGGTCGGCCGGAAGCCGGTCGCGCAGGGACGGCACCCGGGCGCCGAGGTCGTGCCGGGGTTCGTCCCAGCCCAGCAGCCGCCCGAGCCGCCAGCGCAGGTCCCACAGAGCGCGCGCCGGCCAGGCCCAGCCGTCCGTCGGGTCATAGTCGTCACCGGCGATCCGCTCGCCCATCCGCACGAAGCGCTCGAAGTCGTCCGGGCCGCCGGGGGTCGGCAGGGCCCACACGTCCTCGACGCGGAAGTCGGCCGCGATCTCGTGGATGCGCCACGGCCGGCCGGTGTGTGCGCTGCTGGGGATTCGCATGGCTCTCATGGCTCGGCACCGCCTGTCACGGGGAGGTAGTAGAGGGGTGGCTCCGGCGCGGCCGGAGGTCATCGCGGCAGCCCGTCCTGTGCCGCGGGGACGGTGTGGCGGGCGGCGCGGCGGGATCCGAGCAGCAGCAGGACGACCGCGAGCACGCCGAGCGGCCAGGGCTGGAACGGCTGGACCACTGCGTCGACCACGGTCCAGATCCCCAGGGTCCAGGCGATGAACGCCGGGGGCGTGATGTCGCGCCGGTCCAGCCACAGCACGATCAGGCCGACCACGATGAGCGGCGGGCCGAAGCTCTCCAGGCTCAGCCAGTACGCGCTGCCCGCCGGGCTCATCTCCGCCAGGTCCTCGTGCCACAGTCCCCCGCTGAACCACGTCCCGGCGTGGCGCGCGGCCCGCTCCACCGTGAGGGCGCCGATCGTGTGCGCGGCTCCGCAGAGCGTGATGATCCAACCAGCCCACTTGACCATCTGTGTTCTCCGTTCGTGTCCCGAAGTGACTCGATTACGGAACTACCGTTTCGATACTGGTGTTCCGTATCATGCGGGCATGACAGCGGAAAAGCAACGGGGTGGACGCCCCCGGGACAGTCGCGTGGACCACAAAATCCTTGAGTCCACACGGGAGTTGATCGACGAGGCCGGCTATCCGGCCCTGACCGTCGACCAGGTCGCGGCCCGCGCCGGGGTGGGCAAGGCGGCGATCTACCGCCGCTACACCTCCAAGGCCGAGATGGCGTTCGCCGCCACCGCGCACGGGCAGTGGCCGCCCGCGCTCGCCGACACCGGCTCCCTGCACGGGGACCTGCTGACCCTGGCCCGCACGTTCCACGCCCCCATGGCGGCCCCGGCCGCCCGGCATCTGATGCCGGCCCTCATCGGCGAAATCGCCGTCAATCCCGAGCTGGACGCCCGGTTCAAGGACACCTTCCTGGCCGCCGAACGGGCCGAGTTCGCGGACATCATCGAACGGGCCGTGGCGCGTGGCGAGTTGGCCGGGCCGGTCGACCCCGCGACCGCCCACCTGCTACTGCTCGGCCCCCTCGCGGCCGCCCTGTACGTCATCAACGTGCCCGTCGACGACGGGGTGATCGCCGACCTCGCCGTCGCCGCAGCGGCAGGCATCACCGCTCTGGCCGACCAGTACCACTGAGAACAAGACCATCTACTGTTAGCTTAGGCTAACCTAAGTTGATGAGTTCGCCGTGCGGAAAGAGGAGTCATGCGCGCCCAGTACGCGGAGCCCGCCACCGCCCTCCCGGACCACCGGCCCGTTCGGGTCACCGGGCCGCGCGTCGCCCGGCTCGCGGAGCAGCTGGACGGCGCCGCAGCGGCCGAACGCGACCTGCTTGTCGACGCGTTCTGGCGGGAGGTGGCGGCGCGGGGCGCCCCGCTCGTCGAGGAGATGCCCGGCGCCCCCGGGCACCGGGCCGTGACCTTCCTGCGGCGCGGGCACCGCGCCACGCGGCAGGTGCTGTTCATGTCCAACGGGCTCGTCGACCGCGACCGCCTGGCCGACTCCCGCCTGGAGCACCTCCCCGGCACCGACATCTGGCACCTGGGCCTGCGGCTGCGCGCCGACCATCGCGGCTCCTACCGCCTGGCGGCCGACATCTCCCCCGGCGAGCCGCCCACCGACCCCGACGCCCTCCAGGCGCGACTGCGTGCGCTGCTCGCGCACGCCGCGCCGGATCCGCTCAACTCCCGCTCCCTGCCGGTGCGGTGGAGCACCGCGGACGCGTCCTTGTTCGCCCTGCCGCAGGCGCCCGCCGAGGCGTGGCGAGGGCGACGGACCCCCACGCGGGCGGGTCTCGTCGAGCGCCACCGCATCCCCACCGCGGCGCTCGGCGGAGAGCGCGACGTCTGGATCTACCTGCCGCCGCAGACATCGCAGGAGACATCGCAGGACAAGCCGCAGCAAGCGTCGCAGCAGGATGCGCAGGAGCACGGCGGCGACGGCTCGCTGCCGGTCCTCGTGCTGTGCGACGGCGACATGTGGTTCGGCCGGATCGGGCTGCAGCACTCCCTCGACGCGCTGATCGCCGCCGGGACGCTGCCGCCGCTCGCCGTGCTCGCGCCCGACGCCGTGGACCGCCGCACCCGGGGGCGCGAACTCGGTGCGCGGGACCCCTTCGTCCAGT
Source organism: Streptomyces odontotermitis (assembly GCF_050510915.1). NCBI lineage: Bacteria > Bacillati > Actinomycetota > Actinomycetes > Kitasatosporales > Streptomycetaceae > Streptomyces > Streptomyces odontotermitis. Next base: position 16,863 of record NZ_JBNJLS010000008.1, read on the forward strand.
TCCTCGCCGACGAGCTGCTGCCGTGGGCGGTGCGGCACGGTGCGCTCACCGGCGACCCGGCGCGCACCGTCGTCGCCGGGCAGAGCCTCGGCGGCATGGCCGCGCTGTACGCGGGCTTCCAGAGGCCCGACCGGTTCGGCCATGTGGTGGCCCAGTCACCGTCGTTGTGGTGGTCGCCGGAGCTGGCGCCGGGTGTTGTGCAGAAGCAGATCGGCGGCGTGCCCTGGCTGGTGCGCCGGTTCGCCGACGCCGCCCCGCGCCCGATCACCGTCCATCTCGATGTCGGGCTGCACGAGGGGCCGATGGTCGACTACAGCCGCGCCCTCCACGACACCCTGCGCTCCGCCCCCTACCGGGTCACCCGCAACGAGTTCAACGGCGGCCACGACTACGCCTGTTGGCACCCGGCTCTGCTCGACGCCCTCGCCCGCCTGCTGGGACCCGCGACACCCGCGACACCCGCCAGGCCCGCCCAGGGACCCGTACACATGAAGGAGTGACCATGGGACAACTCAGCGGAAAAGTCGCGCTGGTGACCGGCAGCAGCCGGGGCATCGGGCGCGGCATCGCCGAACGCCTGGGCCGGGACGGCGCCTTGGTGGCCGTGCACTACGGGCGCAGCGAGGCGGCCGCCGAGGAGACCGCCGCGGCCATCGGCGAGGCCGGTGGCCGGGCGTTCCTCGTGGGCGCCGAACTGGGTGTTCCGGAAGATGTGGACACGCTCGTGGCCGGGCTGGAGGCCGGGTTACGCGCACACGGGGAATCGATGATCGACATCCTGGTGCACAACGCGGGGCTCAACCTCATGGGGCGGCCGATCGAGGTGCTCACCCCGGAGGAGTTCGACCGGATGGTCGCGGTCAACGTCAAGGCACCGTTCTTCCTCACCCAGCGGCTGCTGCCCCAACTGCGGGACGGCGGGCGGATCATCAACATCTCGTCCGTCTCCACCCGCATCGCCTCCGCTCACGGCATCGGCTATCCGCTCACCAAGGGCGCACTCGAAGTGTTCAGCCAGACCCTGGCCAAGCACCTCGGCCCCCGCGGCATCACCGTGAATTCCGTGGCCGTCGGATTCACGAACACCGACATGACCGCCGAGGTGCTTGCCGACCCGGCGAACCTGGAGCGCAACATCGGCCTGACCGCGCTCGGCCGGATCGGCCAGGTCCCGGACATCGCCGACGCGGTCGCGTTCCTGGCCTCCGACGACGCCCGCTGGATCACCGGCACCAAGGTCGACGTCACCGGCGGCGTCAGCCTGTAGCGCCTCAGCGCGAGGCGCGCCGGCGGGCCGCGTACGCCAGGGCGAAGCCGCCCACCAGGACCGCGCCGCCGATCGCGGCGAGCGGGACGACGGTGGCGCCGGTCAGCGCGAGCGCGTCCGACGGCTCCTCCTCGCCCGGCTTGTGGTCACCCGTTCCGCCCGACCCGCCGGCCGGTACCGGTGCGCTCGGCGTCGAAGTGCCGTCGCCGCCCGCCGGGGGCTGCGCGCCGCCTGCCGGGGTCGAGGAGTCGGTGGCCGGGGCCGAGGGCGACGGGGTCGACTCGGGTTTGTCGTCGGCCGGTTCGGAGGGCTTGGCCGACTCGGGGCCCGACGGCTCTGCCGGACAGCCGGTGAACGGGTGGTGGTGGGTCTCGGCACTGCCGGTGCCGCGCAGGGACTTGGCGATGACGGAGCCGTTGACGGGGCCGCCGTCGCCGAGGTCCACGGCGGCGTCGGGGGCGAGCACCGTGCCGGGCCAGGCGTTGTGGCTGTGCTTGGTGACCTTGGTGGCGGTGGGGAAGTTCCACAGGAGCTTGGCGGCCGGGCCGTCGATGCGGTACGTGGCCGCGGCTGACTGGTCGTAGGCGGAACCGGTGACGTTGACGACGACGGTGGAGGCGGCCGGGGCGTCGATCACGATGTGCCTGGCCTGTTGGAGCTTGGCGGCCTCGACGGTGAAGACGTTGCTCTTGGCGTCCGCGCCGGAGAGGGTCAGGCGGGCGGCCGCGCCCTCGCCGCTCAGGCGGACGGTGCCGTTGGCGTTCAGGCGCGCGTAGTCCGCGGAATCGGCGCGCAGCCGGCGGAACTCCTTGGCGAAGTCGATGGGGCTCTTGCCCTGACCGGCCTTGGCTCCCTTGTCCTTGACCTCGACGGGCCTGCCGTCGAGCGACCCGTACACACCGCCGCCGTGTTCGAGCACGGTGTGGGCGGTGTCGCCGGTCTTGAGGGTGCCGCCGACCACGAGGGACGCGCCGCCGCGCAGCGAAGAGGTGGAGCCCAGGTGGCTGCCCACACTGAATCCGCCGGTGAAGTCGGCGTCGCCGCCGACCGCTACGGCGCCCTCGCTGTCCGGGCTGCGGACCGCGTCGCCCTCGACGAACTCGTTGTAGCTCGCCGCCAGTCCGAGTGCGCTGTTCGGTGCGAGGCATCCCCGGGCCGACGCACCGGGTGCGGCCGCAGCGCTCGTGGCACCGCCGAGGACGAGGGAAACGGGCAGGACGAGCGTGCCGGACAGGGCGAGGGCGGCCGCGGAGGCGGTTATGCGCATGGAGGGTCGGTCTTTCCTCGGGGTGGTGAATGGGGTTCGCCACACAGCACATTGGATGTGCGATCGCGAACGAGCAGCTACATGATCACGATCTTCCGCGATGTCCGTCAAGGCGCTTAAGGGTCACTTAAGCCCCATGAGTCCGTGTTTATCGAATAGTGATCTTGCGCCCTCGAAGTGGGACTCTTCACGCACCCCGGCCGCCCGAACTCGGCTGACATACCTGCATAATCGGGCGAGTCATGTAGGAACTGCAGGAGGCCCGAGCCGATATGGCCATCACGTCCCACCGCTGCTGCCCCGGGTGCGGGTCCGACCTGAGCGCCGCGCCGAACGGCGTTTGCGGTTGCTCCGGACCGTTTGCTGCCGAGCACACGGACCCGATGCACATACGTCCGTACGCTCCGCTGGAACGGACCGACGCGACGGCGGCCCTGCCGCGGATCCCGCAGCAGGGGCTCGCGTTGGGGGCGGACCTGGGGCCGGAGCTGGAACAGCACCGGGCGCAGGACGTCCCCCACCGCCCGGACTCCGGGCATCGCCGTCCCGACAGGCGGCGCAAGGCGTCGCGACGCCTCGGCACGTGGCCGCTGGTGGCGGGCGGTGCCGCCGCTCTGGCCGCTGCCGTGTTCCTCGTGACGCAGTTCGCCACCGACGGCGACGCCGGGTCCCGGGCCGGTGGCCCGGCCGACAAGGTGCGCTCCGACGACCTCACGCCCTATGGCGAAGAGGACCAGGCACCGGATGGAGGCGGCACCAACTCAAGGGCGTCGCGCGACGGTTCGCACGAGGCATCGGCCGCCCCCTCGACCGCACCCACACAGACGCCCCGCGGCAGCTCGTCCGCGCACGGCCCGGCACAGGACGGCCCACGGCTCCGGCCGTCCACCGGGGCCACGGGCGGTACGCCGGGTGGCGAGCGTCCGAGTGCCATGTCGACGCCGGGCAAGGCGCACGACGATCCCGGCGACCGCGCCACCGGTCCGACGCGCGGCACGGCCGGCGCCTCGGGACCCGTCCTGCGCCCCGGCGACTCCGGGCCCGAAGTGGCGGAGCTCCAGCGCCGCCTCAAGCAGACCGGAATCCTGGCCCGGAGCTCCCCCACCGACGGCCACTTCACGCCGACCGTCCACGAAGCGGTCTTCCGCTTCCAGGTCGCCGAGGGCGTCCGGGGAGACGTGGACGGCGAGTACGGCAAGAACACCCGCCGGGCCCTGGAGTCCCGGACCCGGGGCTGAACCGGCTCGACCAGCGGCAACCATCACCCTTGAGGGCGACGGACGTGGTGCGGCATCGCTCACTTTCCCCTCAGTGCCGCCTCGATCATCCGCAGCGTCGCCTTCTCCTGCGCCTCCTGGCCCGGGCCGTCCAGGCGGAGCGTGAACGTCGCGCTCGTCGCCGCCTTCGCGCCGTCCGGGGTCACTCCGCACTCGGAGACGCAGCCGAGGCTCGTACCGCCGTGGAACCAGATGCCGCCGTCGGTCCCGGGCACCGGGCGCCAGGCGATGCCCAGGCCGTAGCGGACGCCGGGGGCCGGGATCCAGTCGTCCGCGGGGACCGTCCGCTTCATCACGGCCAGTTCGGCCGGGCGCAGCAGACGGCCGCTCAGCAGGGCGCGCAGGAAGACGCCGTGGTCATGGGGGGTGGTGATGACAGAGCCGTCGGCGCCGCCGCCGAAGCCGAGGGTGGTGTCGGTGGGCCGGGTCTGGTCGGGGAAGTACGTGTACGCCGTGGCGGTCGGCTCGGGGACGTACGGCGAGGTTCCCGGGGTGAGCGTGTGGCGCAGGCCCAGGGGCTCGATGATGCGCTCGTGGATCTCCTGCGCCCACGGGTGGCCCGTGACGCGCTCGATGAGCAGACCCGCGACCACGTAGTTGGTGTTGGAGTAGGCCCAACGGCGTTCCTGGGAAGGGTTGTCGGCGTTCGGGAGCCACAGCGGGGGCTTGCTCAGGGCCGCCTTCAGTTGCTCCTCGGGCGGCTGGGAGCGGAAGCGGTTGCGGCGGTAGCCCTCGGGGGTGAAGTCCCCTTCGTCCGCGCCTGCGGCCAGGTAGTCGTTGAGGCCGCTGGTCTGGCGCAGGAGGTTGGCGACGGTGATGCGGCGGCCGTCGTTGCCGTGGCCGTGGACGGCTCCGGGCAGCCAGCGGTCGACGGTGTCCGTGAGCGCCAGCCGTCCCTCGCCGACGAGTTGCAGGGCGACGGTGGCGGTGAGCGTCTTGGTGTCGCTGCCGATGCGGTAGTACGGGTTCCAGGGCACCGGGTCCTTGGTGGTGAGGTCGGCGGCTCCGGCCCGTGCCGTGGTGCGGCCGTGCGCGGTCTGGACCTCGGCGAGGACGCCGGTCGCGCCGGTGGCGAGGACGGCGTCCACGTCGCGTTGGAGGCGGTGGTTCGCGTCGCGCCCGAGGTGGTGGTGCGCAGCCCCTCGGCGCACGCGGTCGGCGGCTCTCGCGGTCGCCGCGGGGGTCGCCGCCCCGGTGAGGAGTGCCGCCGCCGTGGCCGCAAGTCCTGTTCGCCTGCTGATGAGAGGGCCCTTCGTGCTCATCGCGTCGCCTCGTTCTTCTCGTCGGTCTTCTCGTCGGTCTTCTCGTCAGTACTCGTGTCGTGCTTCTCGTTGCGGGGGCAGGTGAGGTCGGCGGCGGGCAGCTTGCCGCCGCCCAGGTAGGTGTTGACGGCGCGGTCGGCGCAGGGCACGGGCGTGCGGCCCTCGACGCCCCGGCCGTACACGCCGTGGGAGCGGATGTCCGCCGTCACCAGGCGGGAGCCGGTGAGCTTGCGGTGCAGGGCGAGCGCACCCTCGTAAGGGACGTTGTTGTCGCGCTTGGCCTGCAGCATCAGGACCGGGACGTCGTTGGCGATCGACGTGCCGCCCGGCTCGCCCGGCTCGGCTCCCCAGAAGGCGCACGGGGCGATCATTCCGTTGACGTAGGGGCCGAAGACGGGCTGGGTCACCCGGCTGCGCACGCTGTTCTTCCAGTACGTCTCCGGGTTCTTCGGCCAGCCGCCCGCGGGCCAGCCGCCGTCGCCGCACATGAACAGGGCGCCGCCGACCATGCTGCTCTCCAGCTCGGGCGACTCCAGCAGCTGGAGCATGGAGGCGAGTTCGGGACCGGGTGTGCCGAGCCTGCCCTCCGAGGCGGCGACCAGGTCACGGACGAGAGCGGCCAGCATCGGATCGTTCTCCTCGTGCTGGACGGGCTGCTTGAGCAGCATCCGCAGGAGGGGGGCGCCGAGGTGGTACTTGCCGACGGCCACGGGGTGCTTCTCGGCCTTGGTCAGCACCTTCTGTACGGCGCCGCGGACTTGGGCGGCGCTGGTGCCGAGGCCGTAGGTCGCGTCGCGTCGGGCGGTCCAGGCGGCCCACGCGTCGAGGGCCTCCTCCGCGGGTGCGCCCGAGCGCTGGAACAGTTCGTACTGCGTGGCCGACGGGTCGGTGCTGGAGTCGATCACGATGCGGTCGGCGCGGCGCGGGAACAGCTGGGTGTAGACGGCGCCCAGGTCGGCGCCGTAGGAAACGCCGTAGTAGGAGAGCTTGGGTGCGCCAAGGGCGGCGCGGACGGCGTCCATGTCGCGGGCGACGTTCCGTGAGGAGGCATGCGGGAGCAAGGCGGCGTTCTCGCCGTGGTCCTTGCAGCGCCGTGCCGTGTCGCGGGCGCTGCGGACCGCGTCCTCGAAGTCGAGGCGGGGGCTGGTGGCCGTGCGCGGCGCGGGCCGCTCGGGCGCGGGGCCGCAGCTGATCGGGGTGCTCTCGCCGAGGAAGCGGGGGTCGAAGCCGATCAGGTCGTAGCGGTCGGCCACGTCCTTCAAGGCAGGGCGCAGGGCAAGGGTGTTGGCGAGGCCCGTGCCGCCGGGGCCGCCGGGGTTGGAGAGCAGGATGCCGCGCCGCTCGGCGGGCTTCTTCGCCTTGATCCGGGAGACGGCGATCCGGATCGTGCGGCCGCCGGGATCCGCGTAGTCGAGCGGGACGGTCACCTTGGTGCAGCGTGCGCCCGCCGCGTTGAGCTCCTTCTGCTCCGGGGCGCAGCGCCCCCATGTCAGGTGCTGTCGCGGGCTCTTGGGGGTCGTCGGGCTCGCCGTGGCCATGGTCGCGGCCCCGACCCCGACCACACCGCTCGCGAGCAGCGCGCTCAGGCTCAGGCAGGTGGTGACTCTCGACGTGACGCGCATCGCTCTCCTCGGCTGGGGCGGATCGGTTGATCACGGTGGACCGGTGGACCGGTGAACCGATGGATCGGTGGATCGGTGGACCGGTTGATCACGACGCTAGAAGCGGGCGCGGCGGCGGGACATCCGGCTGCCCGGCCGAAGCGGCATGGGGAAAACCCCCGCGCTCCCCGGAACTTCGAGGCGAGATCACGCCAACTGGGGCTGTTCCGGCCACTGCTCGCGCGGAGTTGTCCGCGATCTCTCCCGGAATTGTCCTTGATCGGTAACAGAGGCAGCCGTTTGCGCGCGGGCCTCGTCCTGCCAGGTGGTCGCACGGCGACCGGAGATCGTCGAGGGACTGCGCGAAAAGAGGCGGACATGGCACGGCACGGCGGCGGGCGGGGCTGGTACGGCAAGCTGGTCGGGGCGGCGCTCGGGGTGACGGTGCTCGCCACCGGTGCCTCGGTGTGGACCGCGCAGGCCGGTGACGCGAGCGAGGCGCCGCCCCAGGCGACCGCACCGGGCGGCAAGGCCAAGCCGGTCGACGCGACCATCGCGCACGCCTCGGACAAGGGGAAGCGCGGCGTCAACATCACCATCGACGACGGCCCCGACCCCCGCTGGACCCCGGAAGTCCTCGCCGTGCTGCGGGAGTACGGGGTCAAGGCCACGTTCTGCATGGTGGGCACGCAGGCGCAGGCGCACCCGGACCTCGTGAAGGAGGTCGTCGCGGCCGGGCACCGGCTGTGCGACCACTCGGTGTCGCACAACACCGGCATGGACAAGCAGCCCGAGAGCTACCAGTCGCAGCAGATACTCGACGCCGAACGCGCGATCACCAAGGCGTCCGGAGGCGTGCGCCCGATGTACTACCGCGCGCCCGGCGGCGCCTTCACCCCCTACAGCCGCAAGCTCGCCGCGTCCCGGGGCATGCGCCCGCTGGGCTGGAACGTGGACACCAAGGACTTCGAGCGTCCCGGTACGGACGCCATCGTCGCCACCGTCGAGCGGGAGCTGCCGAACGGGCCGACCCTCCTCTTCCACGACGCGGGCGGCGACCGCACCCAGACCGTCCAGGCGCTGCGCCGCCTCCTGCCCGAACTCAAGCAGAAGGGCTACTCCTTCGGCTTTCCGGTGCACTGAGCCTTTTCCAACCTCAGGTTGAGGCGTGACGAAGGGCGGGGATCGTCTTCACGATGGCGGTGACTCGGTTGGTGCTACAGCGGAGTTTCCGCGGGGGGCGCCAGCCCTTCAGGGCGGCCATGGCTTGCTCGCATGGCGGCGCCGACCCGGTTGGGAGCTACAGGGAAGCTGCGCACCGGCCGGTGAGCGGTCGGTGCGGGCTCGGTCTACCGGTTCGCGGCTTCGCGAGTGGCGCTCCGGTTCGTGCGGCTGACCGCGCGGCCCACCGTATTGCGCACTGCGAGGCCCGGCCGGGTGCGGGGCACCATGAGCCTGGAGAGCGGACCGACGCGTCGCTGCCGTGGGCCTACCTCGCGGCGGAGACGGGACTCGTAGGCGGCGAAGGCGCGGGCGTGGTCACCGGGTTGGGCGGCGAGCTCTTCTGCGAGGGCGTACGCGCCCGCCATCGCCATGCTGGAGCCGTCGCCCAGCAGGGCTGTCGCCGCCGCTGCGTCCCCGAGCAGTACGACCCGTCCGCGGGACCACGAGGGCACCCGGACGGTGGTCAGGGGGTCGAAGAACGGAGCCGGGTGGTCGAGGAAGGCCGTCACGAGTTCCGGTGCCCGCCACTGCACGTCGGCGTAGGCGTCGGCCACGGTCTGCTTGTGAAGGGCGATGTTCTTGCGGTCGTGGGGCGCCGGCTGTGCGGCCCGGAAGGTGAAGATCGCGAGCGGGGTGGTCCGCGAGGGGTGGAGGACCAGCATCCGGTTCGGCACGGTCAGCATCGTCATCTCACTCGGGTCCTCGATGGCGTCGGGTTCCAGCGGGACGGTCGCGCCGTACAGGCCCAGGTCGCTCGCGAACTGCCGCTCGGGGCCGAATACCAGGCGCCGTACGGTGGAGTGCATCCCGTCGGCACCGACTACCAGGTCGAAGCGCCGTGGCGCGGACCTACGGAAGGTGACGTCCACCCCGCCTTCATCCTGGTCGAGAGCGGTGACCGTGTCGTCGAACAAGAACTCGGCCTCGGTCTGCGCCGACCGGTGGAGCACCTCGGACAGGTCGGCTCGGGTCACCTCGACCGTCGGCGCCTTGTCCGAGGTGAGCGGGAGCTGCAGGATTCGCCTGCCGCTGGGGTCGAGCAGGGTCAGCGACCGATTGCGGGTGGCGAGCTCGCGGAGCTGCGGGAGGATGCCCATGCGCTCGGCGACCGGGATCGCGGGCCCCTTCACGACGATCGCGCTGCCACCGGAGCGCAGCTGCCGGGCGTGTTCGACGACTGTCGGCCGGTATCCGTTCCGCGAGAGCCAGTAGGCGAGTGCGGGCCCTGCGATTCCGGCGCCGACTATCAGCACCTGGGGCTTCTTCATGACGATGACCTCTCGGAGTGTCGATGACCAGGCCCCCGGCGAGTGCCGGGCCAGGTCTGAGGGAGCGGCGGCACGGGGAAGTGCAACCGGACTAAGGTACGATCAATTTCGTACCTCAGTGGAGCACGCTCTTCAGGTACGATGCAAGTCGTACTTGAAGGAGGTGCGGCGTGGCTGGGAGGAACCTGGTCGGCTCGGAGGTCGATGCGCTCGATCTGGGTGCGGTGTTTCGCGCCCTCGCCGACGAGCACCGTCGTTCGGTGATGACGGAGTTGGCCGCCGACCGCAGCGACAGCGAGCGGGGCTGCAACTCGTTCAATCTTCCGATCTCGAAGCAGACCCAGACCCACCACTTCCGAGTCCTGCGCGAGGCAGGTCTCATCGACGAGATCGACTACGGCAACCGCAAGGGCATCCGACTACGACGCGCGGACATCGACGAGAGATTTCCCGGGCTGCTCACGCTCCTGGGCGCAGAGTCCCCGGCCGGTACTGCTCCTCGCTGAGCACGCCGGAGGGGAGTCCGGGTTGAGCCGCGAGCTCGGCCGAATCCAGCCCCCGCCCGGCTCGCAGGTAGCTGGACACGACGCGGGCACAAATGGGATCGGTGTCGCTTCGACCACCGTCCCGCGCTCGTGATCGGCGCCGAACTCTTGGCGCGTTCGCCGAGGCTTCGGATCTTTGCGTGATCGCGCTTGTGGCGGCGGTGCCAGCCGCGCAGGTGCTTGCCCCGGATCGGGAAGCGGACGGCGGGTCCGGCGCCCTGGTATGCCTTGTCCGCCCAGCACTTGATGCCGTCGGCGGCGAGGGCGGCGGGGATGCCGTGGGTGCGGGCCGCGGTCAGATCGTGGACGGCGCCGGGCAGGGCGTCCGAGACCCAGAGCAGTCGTCCGGCCGGGTCGGCGAGGACCTGCACGTTCATCCCGTGATGCTTCTTCTTTCCCGAGTAGTACGGGCGGTCGGCCGCAACACGGTCGATCGGCAGAAGTGTGCCGTCGAGAATCACGTACGCCTTCCTGCGGATGGTGTGCATGGCCTGCTCCAGTGTCGGGGCAAGGGTGGCCAGGAGGCCGACGGCCTCGCGTATGTAGCGGTAGACCGTCGCGATCCCGACCTGGAAGCTGGCGGCGAGGCGGTTGTAGGTGTCGCCGCAGCGTAGGTGGGCGAGTACGAGCAGAGCCTGTCGGCCGCAGCTCAGGCGGCGCCAACGAGAACCGATCCGGCGTCGGTGACCTGCCAGCAGACCGGAGAGACAACGCAGGGTACGGCTGGACAGATCGATGGCAGACGGGTAGACAAGCACACGAGCTCCTGGCGGATGCGGTGATCTTGGTCGTGAACCCGTCTACCAGGAGTTTTCTTCATGTCCGCCGCCGGAGCCCGCAGCTCAACCACCCGTCAGGTTGGAAGGGACTCACTGAGATTCGCCTTTCCCCTGCACTGAGATTCGGCTTCCCGGTGCCCTGGAAAATCGGCCCGTGCCGGACCCGATCCCCCTGCTATGGTGCGCCGATGTCAACGATCAAGCAGGTACAGGTCACCTTTGACTGCGCCGAGCCGGAGCGCGTCGCCCGCTTCTGGTGCGAGGTGCTGGGGTACGTCGCGCCGTCGCCGCCGGACGGTTTCGCCACGTGGGACGAGTACCACCGCTCCCGGCCGCCCGAGGAGCGGGGCGCGTGGTTCGCCTGCAGTGATCCGTCAGGCGTGGGCCCGCGACTGTTCTTCCAGCGCGTTCCCGAGGGCAAGGTCGTCAAGAACCGGGTGCATCTCGATGTGCGGGTCGGGACCGGGCTCGTGGGCGACGAGCGGCTCGCCGCGCTCAAGGCCGAGAGCGCACGGCTGGTCGCGCTCGGCGCCGTCCAGGTGCAAGTGCTGCCGGCCGATGAGGAGAACGAGTCGTGCATCGCGATGCAGGACGTCGAGGGCAACGAGTTCTGCCTCGACTGAGCGTCCTCCCGGAGGGGCCGGACGGGCCGGACGCACCGGACGGGCACGCGCGCCGACGGCGGGCGTGCCCTCCCCCATGTCAGGACGTGAACTCCGGCAGCGTGAGCGCCGAATGGGCCGGTCGCCCCTCCGCGGAGGGCAAGGTGCTGAGGCGGCGCAGCATGTCGTTGCGCTCTGCCAGGGCCAAGGCGGTCGTCGGGAAGAGGGCGGCGTCGCCCGCGCCGACCTGGTCCTGGTTCACGGTCACGAACTCACGGGTGCCCTGTTCATAGGCGGCGAGGCCCGCGGCGTGGTCCCCGGCGTGCCCGGCCAGGGAACCGGCCAGCATGTACGCGCCGACGAGAGCGAGGCTGGAGCCCTGTCCGGTCAGGAACGAGGGGGCGTACGCGGCGTCGCCCACCAGCGCGACCCTGCCACCAGACCAGCGGGGCATGCGGATCTGGCTGACCGCGTCGAAGAACAGGTCGTCCGCGGTGCGCAGGGCGGCGAGCATGCCGGGTACTTCCCATCCCGCGTCGGCGAAGACCTCGGCCACCAGGTCCTGTTGGGCCTTGGGGTCGCGGAACGCGTCGAACGGCGGTTGCGGGCGGGCGAAGTTGAGGAAGGCGTGCACCTCGTCCCTGTCCCCCACCGCGTAGAGCGCCGCGGCCCGGCCGGGGCTGTTCCACATCATGAGCTCGTGGGAGAGCCCGAGGGTGTTGTGCATGGTGAACCCGGCGAAGCAGTAGCCGAGGTAGCGGTGGAACTGTTCCTCGGGGCCGAAGAGCAACTCGCGGGTGCGTGAGTGCAGGCCGTCCGCGCCGACCACCATGTCGAACGTACGCCTGCCGCCCCCGCGGAAGGTGACGTCGACGCCGTGGCCGGTCTGGTCGAGGGTGTCGATGGAGTCGTCGAAGAGGAACTCCACGTCGTCACGGACCGCCGCGTAGAGGGCGTCGGTCAGGTCCCCGCGCCGCACCTCCAGGTCCTGCCCTGCCACACCTCCGGTGACGCTGTGGGGACTCAGCGAGGCCACCGTGCTGCCGTCCTCTTCGAGGAAGGTCAGCCGACGCACCTCGATGTGCGCGTCCCGCAGCCGCGGCAGTATGCCCATCTTCCGGACGACGTCGAGTGCGGTGCCGCGCACGTCGACGGGATAGCCGCCGTCACGCGGTGCGCGGGCCTTCTCGACCACCGTGACCGCGTACCCGTAGCGGTGCAGCCAGTACGCGAGGGCGGGTCCCGCGATGCTCGCTCCGGATATCAGGACCGTGCGCCTCGGTGGGGTGCGCACGGCCCTCAACTGATCGGTGCGGCTCATTGCTTGACTCCTTTGCTCAGGGTGCGGGTGACGAGCAGGGACAGCGCCGTGACGGCGGCGGCGACGAGGAAGCCGGTGGCGAAGGCCGATTCGTCCGGGACCTTCGCGCCGGCGGGGGTCCCGGCGGTGAGGAGCGCGGCACTGATCTGCGCGCCCACGGCGTAGCCGAGCACGCGGGTCATCAGGACCAGGCTGGTGGCGATGCCGGTGTCACCGCGGCCGACGGAGGTGGCGGTGCCGGTCACCATCGCCGTGACGCACAGGCCGTTGGCGAGCGCGACCATCGCCTTGCCGACGACGAGGTGCCAGACCTCGCTGTGCACGCCTGCCAGGGCGATCAGGGCGACGACCATGAGGACGATCCCGGCGGTCATCACGGCACGCGAGCCGAGGCGCCGCACCCCGATCCCGCTGATCGGCCCGGCCAGCGACGCGGTCACGACGCCGGGCAGCAGGAAGAAGCCGATCTCGGTGGCGCTCGCCCCGAATCCGTACGCCTCGGTGGGCACCGCGAACAGCTGCGGCACGAGATAGAGGGGCACCGAGGTGCCGAGGCAGATCACGAACGTCAGCACGCACGACTTCCACATCACCGGCCGGGCCAGCATGCGCAGATCGATCATCGGTGAGGGCGCGCGCCGCTCGACGACCGCCCACCCGGTCGCGAAGGCGATCAGGGCCACGACGAGGGCGCCGAGCACGAGGGGCCGCCTGCCGATCTCGGACGCCCGCTCCAGCAGGACCATGAGCGTGATCAGCGTCCCGCTCAGGAGCACCAGGCCGGGCCAGTCGATCCCGGCGTCGTCCGACCGGCCCGGCGGGTCGTCCGGCATCAGCCGGTGCACCAGCACGGTGGCCCCGAGGACCGCGATCGTCGGCAGCGCGAACATCCAGTGCCGGGACAGCCCTTCGGCCACGGGACCGGCCGACAGCGTCCCCGCCATCCCGCCGCCCACGAACAGCCCGCTGACCACCCCGATGGCCACCTTCGACTCCCCCTCGGGGAGGTGTTTGCGCACCACGATGAACGACAGGGGCAGCGCGCCCACCATCGCCCCCTGCAGCACCTGGCCGAGCAGCAGCACCGGCAGGCTCGGCGCCACGGCGGACACCAGGCCGCCGACCGAGACCACCGCCATCAGCCGGGTCAGGACCCGTTTCCCGCCGTAGCGGTCGCCTAACTTGCCCGCCACCGGCGTGACGAGCGCGCCGGTGATGAGGAGCACGATGCTGAGCAAGGCCCCTTCGGACGGACTCATGTCCAGCTCGCGCTGCAGGAGCGGCAGGGTCGGCGTCACCACCGACTCCAAGGCGCCGGTGGCGACCGCCAGCATGCCGAGGGCCCCGACAGCGGCTCTTGTGAGGCGGACCGTGGGGGCCAGAGTTGCGGCCATGGACGTCCCTTCCTTCCGTCAATGCCGGGTGAGGCATTCCGTAACTGCCGTTCGAGCAGGGTGGGTTGGGGAAGCGGCGCGCTGGAGCCAGTATTACACTACACCGTGCAGTGTAGGAGGGTTCGAGCGTTAGGATGTGGCCATGCCGACCACGAAGACACTGCGCGAGGGCTCCGCGCTGAAGCGGGCCGCCATCCTCGCGGCGGCCCGCGAACTGTTCCTCGCCGACGGCTTCGACCGGACCAGCGTCGACGCGGTCGCCGCCCGGGCCGAGGTGTCCAAGCGGACGGTCTACGACTACTTCGGCGACAAGCGGACGCTGTTGCAGGCCGTCGTCGACACCATCGGCCAGTCACTGATCACCACGATCCGGCGCACCCTCGACGAGACCCTCACCGACCGCACCGACGCCGACGGCCTGGAGGACGCCCTGGTCGCGTTCTCGATGCGCATCGCGACCGACATGCTCGGCTCGGCGGAGTACGCGACGCTGCAACGACTGGTCCGGGCCGAGTCCGGCCATCTGCCGCACCGGGGCTACAACTCCATGGCCGACACCCCCGACGAGGCCATCGCCGAGCGGCTGGCCGCCTTCGCCGAGGCCGGGCTGCTCGACGTCCCCGACCCCCGGCTCGCGGCCGACCAGTTCATCGCGCTGGCCTTCGGCGTCGCGCTGGACAGGCTGGGTTCCGCGAACGCCGCGGAGGACGACCGCGTCCGGCCCCTCGTCGTCGAGGGCGTGCGGACCTTCCTTCGGGCCTACCGAACGGCGTAGGGCCGAGACCACCGCGCGAGGGCACGCCGATACGAGAGGAAACGCCATGAGGGCGGTCGACTACGACACCGAGCAGCACCAGGACTATGCGCGCGGCCGTGCGCTCAGCGAGCCGCAACTGCGGGTGTGGATCGACGCTTTCGAAGCCGCGCTGCCCGAGCGGCGCCCGCTGGCGGGCCTGGACGTCGGCTCGGGGACCGGCAGGTTCACCCCGGCGCTCGCGGAGGCGTTCGGGCCGGTCGTGGGCGTCGAGCCGTCGGTGCGCATGCGCGAGGTGGCGCAGGCACAGAACCGGCATCCCGGCGTGCGGTATCTCCCGGGCGCCGCCGAGGAGATACCGGTGCCGTCCGACAGCGCCGACTACGCGCTCCTGGGCTGGTCGTGGCATCACGTCCGGGACAAGCCGGGCGCGGTACGGGAGTTGGCGCGGGTGCTCAGGCCGGGCGGGCGACTGCTCCTGCGCACGAACTTCAGCGACCACCATCCGCGGCCGTGGTGGCTGGAGCACTTCCCCGGCGGCTACGAGGCGGACGCCTCGATCTTTCAGCCGCTGCACGAAGTCATCGCCCAGTTCACCTCGGCAGGCTGGCGCGTCGTCGGCTTCGGCACCGTCACCGAACCCTCCACGGGCACCCGCGGCGCGATGCTCGAACGGCTGCGCCTGCGCACGCTGTCGTTCTTCGCCCAACTCGGCCCCGACGCGCTGGAGAGCGGCTTTCGCCGACTGGAGGAAGCCGTCGCCGCGGACCCCGACGCCCCGGCGCCCGTCTTCGAGGAGCCGCTGCTCACGCTCGAGTGGAAGCCGTTGGATTCGTAGCACTCGGGGCCGCGCAGCCGTCGCCTTCCGATTCCGGCTCCCGTTCCGGTTCCGGAGATCCCGAGCGGGACCGATGTGCATGCGCACACAGGTGGGGCGTCCTGGCGGATGACGGGAACCAACGCCGGGGGCGGCAGCGTTGGTGAAAGGGACCGATAGCGCTCAAGGGGGGTGGGGCGACGTGCGTCGACACGCGCAGGCGGCACGGCGCCCGGCCGCGGCGGTGTTCGCCGCTCTGCTCGCCGCCCTCGCCTTCCTCCTGCCGTCCTCGCCGACGGCACAGGCGGAGCCCGGGTCCGGCCGTCAGACGGTCGCGGCCCCGCACCTCACGCGCGGCGAGAGCGCCGCGCATCTCGCCCCCGCCGTGGCGCGCCTCGCGTTCCAGGCGGCCGGTCCCCGCCCCGACAGCGCACCGCCTTCCCCGTACCTCGCCCTGGGCGCCAGCGGTACGGCGCCGCACCGTGCGCTCGGCGGACCGTCCGTCCCCGTGCGCACGGCGGGGCAGGCGGCGCGCGCGGACGTCACGGTGCCGAGGCCGCGCGGTCCGCCGGTCTCTCGATGGAGCACCCAAGTCCCGGTCGACGTCTGACCGTTCGCGCCCGATGTGCCTGTGCGGGGGTGCGGCAGACGTCGATCCCGTCTGCCTGCCCATCGGGAGAAACATGTCTCGCGCGCCCTTGTGGCGGGCGATCATCGCCCTCGGCGTGATCGCCGTCTCGCTCTACTTCGCCTTCACCCAACCCGCCCGCCTCGGACTGGACCTCCGCGGCGGCACCCAGATCGTTCTGGAGACCAAGGACTCGAAGACCACAGGAAAACTGATCAAGGCTGATGCCGACTCCACGCAGCGCGCCCTGGAAGTGCTGCGCCACCGCGTCGATGCCCTCGGTGTCGCCGAGCCGAGCCTGACCCGCTCCGGCGACAAGCGCATCATCGTCGAGCTGCCCGGCGTACAGGACCCGCGCGAAGCGGCCAAGGTGATCGGCCGCACCGCGCAGCTGACCGTGCACCCGGTCACCGGCGTCACGGACAAGAAGCCCGCCAAGAAGCCCGACGAGAAGACGGACAAGAAGGCGGACAAGAAGGCGGACGGGGCGGCTGCGTCCCGTGTCCTTCCCGACCCGAATCGCCCGGGCGCCTACCTCACGCTCGGGCCGACCGTGCTGACCGGCGACGGCGTACGCGACGCCCGCGCCGTGCTCGAACAGCAGAACCTCGCCGGCTGGACCGTCGACCTCGACTTCCGCTCCTCCGCCTCCAAGGCATGGGCCCACGTCACGGGGCAGGCGGCCTGCGCCGCACAGGGCGCGCCCGAGCGGCGCGTCGCGATCGTCCTCGACGGCCGCGTCATCTCCGCCCCCGACGTCGACCCGGGCGTGGACTGCGGCACCGGCATCACCGGCGGCAGCACCCAGATCACCGGAGGCTTCGACCAGGAGGAGGCCAAGAACCTGGCCGCCCTCGTCAAGGGCGGTGCGCTGCCGGTCCCCGTCCACGTCGTCGAACAGCACACCGTGGGCCCCACGCTGGGCTCCGCAGCCATCAACGCGAGCGCCCAGGCCGCGGTCATCGGACTCGCCCTGACGACCCTGTTCATCATCGTGGTCTACCGACTGCTCGGTGCCCTGGCCGCGCTCGCCCTCGCGCTGTACGGACTCATCTCCTACGCGGCGCTCGTCGCCCTCGGCGCCACCTTCACGCTGCCCGGGCTCGCCGGATTCGTGCTCGCCGTCGGCATGGCCGTCGACGCGAACGTCCTCGTCTTCGAGCGGGCCCGCGAGGAGTATCTGGGCTCCCGCTCCACCCGCCTGGACAGGCCGGTGCGCACCGGGTTCGCCAACGCGTGGAGCGCCGTCATCGACTCCAACGTGACCACGCTGCTGTCGGCCGGGCTGCTGTTCTTCTTCGCCATCGGCCCGGTCAAGGGCTTCGGCGTCACGCTGTCCGTCGGTGTGCTCGCCTCGATGGTGTCGGCGCTGGTCATCACCCGCGTCCTCGCGGACTTCGCGGTCCGGCGGCACTTCGTGCGCAAGCGGCCCGCCCTGACCGGCCTCACCTCCACCGGCCGGGTGCGCAGCTGGCTCGCACGGCGCAACCCGCGCCTGGTGCACCACCGGCGGCGCTGGTTCGGCGCGTCCGCGCTCCTGATCGTCGTGGCCGTCGCCGGAATCGCGCTGCGCGGCCTGGACTTCGGGGTGGAGTTCACGGGTGGGCGCCTGGTCGAGTACAGCACCAGCAGGCCCGTCCAGGTCGACACCGCACGCGAGGCGGTAGCGGACGCCGGGTTCCCGCGTGCCGTCGTCCAGGAATCGGGGGACGGCGACATCTCCGTACGGACGGAGCGGCTCAGCGACGACGAGCAGCAGACCATCAAGGCGGCCCTCGCGAAACCCGGCGGCGAGGTGACGGTGGAGCGCGACGAGTCGATCGGCCCGAGCCTCGGTGACGAGATGCGGCACAAGGCCCTCATCGCCCTCGGGGTGGCCGTCGCCGCTCAACTGATCTATCTCAGCGTGCGGTTCCGCTGGACGTTCGCCACTGGCGCCGTCACCGCGATGGTCCACGACGTCGTGCTGGTGGTGGGCCTGTTCGCCTGGCTCGGCAGGCCCGTCGACAGCGTGTTCCTGGCCGCCCTGCTCACGGTGATCGGGTACTCGGTCAACGACACCGTGGTGGTCTTCGACCGGGTGCGGGAGAGCCGCCGCCGCGACCCGCGCTCCCCCTTGGTCGCCACCGCCAACAAGGCCGTGATCCAGACCCTGCCGCGGACCGTGAACACGGGCATGGGCGCGCTGTTCGTCCTGGCCGCCCTGGCGGTGCTGGGCGGCGACTCGCTCGCGGACTTCTCCGTCGCCCTGATCGCGGGCGTCCTGGTCGGCATGGCCTCGACGGTGAGCGTGGCGGTGCCACTGGCGGCGAGCCTGGAAGAGCGGTGGCCCGCGCCGCCGCGGCGGATCCGCGGCGAGGTGCGGCCCGCCGGGGTCAGTCCGCTGGAGCGCAAGAGGCAGCGGGACACGGGCGCCGTCGTGTGAGGCCGGCACGCCCTGCAGGCAGGGTGACCTGTCTGCAGGGCGGCGCCAGTCGGGAAGGCCCGGTACCGCGTCGGTCCGGCGCGACCGGCCACGACCGCGCACGGCCCGCACAGCCCGCACGGCGTCGGCTGCGGGCTGCGGGCTGCGGGCTGCGGGCTGCGGGCTGCGGACACTCAATCCCGGTCGTCCGGCTGCCAGTTCGGCACATGGGACGACGCCAGCTGCTGCCATACCCGCGGGCCGCCGTCGAGGGGCCAGGCCAGGGTCAGCTCCGGGGACGCGGTCAGGTCGCGCAGGTCCGTGGCCAGACGTCGGCTCTCCACGGACATGCGGTGGGCCGCCAACGGGTCGCCCGCGGCGCGCTGTTGCTCGAGGACGCGCATGCGGTGTTCGTACGCTGTCACACGCGGGCCCGCCGCCCACTCCGCCCAGCCCTCGGGGCTCGCCCGGCTCAGGACGAGGACGTCGGGGCGCGCCCCTTCCGCCAATGCTGCCGTGATGCGGTCGTGGCCGTCCAGCACGACCAGGGTGTTGAGGCCGCTGATCCACCACAGCACCGCCGGTGGCAGGACGCCTTCGTGGAGCTGTCTGCGATACGCCCGCACGCGCGCCGAGCCGGTCGGCGACAGTGTGCGCAGTGGGAGGACATCGCGGGCCTCCTCGTCCGGGTCGCCGTAGCCGAACCACGTCAGGTGGCCTCGGGGCGGGTCGTACGAGAGGAAGTCGTCCCAGTGCGTGTCCACCGACCACGGGGGCATGCCGGACGTCAGCTGCCAACTGCCCGCGTGGAGGGGGCCGTTCGCGGCGTCACGGAGCGCCTGCGCCGTGTGGTGGGCCCAGCGTTCGTACCAGTCCTCCTGTGTGGGGCTCGCCTCGCGCAGCGCGCGGGCGGTCGTGGCGCGCGGGGACGGCACGGGCGAGGTGTAGGCGTCCGTGCGGGCGTAGTGCACGCCGCGGTGGCTTGCTCGCTGCACGGCGAACAGCACCGGCGTCCCGCCCTGCCGCAGCACGAGGCGGCGGCCCTCGGCGGCTTCCACGCGGAGCGCCGGAGGCCGGTCCTGGCCGTTCACGTGCAGAGCCGTCTCCATGGTCGGGAACGGTAGCAAGGGGGGTGCCACCAGCGGATTCCCCACCCCATGGGGTCTGCGGGGCGACCGTCTTCCGTACCCGCCGACGACCGGCTGTCATATCCGCCCGGCGGGCTCTCGCCCATGGACAAAGGTGAGTTCTGGAACCTGGTCGAGCACGCCCGGCGGCAGGCGGATGACGTGACGGACGCCGAAGCCATCGCCGAGGCGGCGACCGGCCTGCCGGCCGCCCGGCCCGTCCGTCTCGCCGCCCTCTTCGAAGAGGACCACTGATCGCTGACGGGCGGCGGGACGTGACCGGCAGGGCAATACAGCTACGGCGTGGCCGGTCAGCAGAGTGACGGTGGCGAGACCCCGTCCGATCTCGATCGATCCCCCTACGGGGTGTACGTGGGTGCCGACGAGGCCGGGCAGGACGGTGGCTCCGAGGCGTTCGCGCACGCCGCGACGGCGGAGCGGGACGCGGTGCTGCCCGAGGACGAACAAGGGCTGGCACCGGTCGACCGGCTGGCGCTCTTCCTGGTGCGGCTCACCGGCGGCACCCGCACCGACCTCAGCCGGCTGTGGCTGAACGCCCGCCGTCTCAGCCGGTTCAAGGCGCCGCTGCGGCAGGCCGTCGGGGCCCAGGAGACGGTGACCCGCGATGCGCTGACCGCGCTGATCGGCGCGGGCGAATTCGAGAGCGGCGCAGGGGAGTTCAAGGCCACCGGCGGCGTACTCCGCGCGGGCCGTGCACATTCTCGTCGCCGTCGGCGGCATGGGGGCTACAGCAACGCCGGCACCGAGGACGAGGGCCCGCTGCCGGACGACCTGGACCTCGCCGACCTGGTCATCGAGACGGCATTCCCATTCTGCGTGTCACATACAAGTCATGACGCTCCGTCAGCCGGACGAGAAAGCTGCAATGAACACGGATTCTCGTCCAATTGCGAACCATTCTTGAGGGATCACGACGAGGCGCCCGGACGTGGATCTCGCAAAGCGCCCTATTGCACACGGTTGGCAATAAGAGAAATCCGCGCGCACTGGCCAATCAGCCTCGAAAGGCTGGATGTTGGTATGTTTCTTGGCAGGTGGCGGACCGATTCCACGAATCGTTCGGTCTCCCCGCGTTCCACTGCTCGGAACGAACAGTTGAACTGACGCGTGGCACCGCCGAGTTATTCGGAATTCCAGATTCGGAATCGACAATTCGGCGACTCCGTCGATGTGCTGCTCTCGCCGCAATCCCGGAACTGTGCCACCGTCATGCCCCTGCTGTTTCGTGCACTTCCCGAACCCAATGACGGCCCAGCCGTCACCGAGTCATGCCCTTTTCGTTTCCCCAACTGATGAACGGGGGTTCATCGTCATGACGAGTTCGATCGCCAAGCCCGTCGTCGCCGAAAGGCCCATGGCCGACACGACGGCAAGACCACAGAGCGGCGCAGCGGTTCTGGTCCGCTCCCAACGGAATTTCGAGCCGGCCATCGACGGCCTGCGCGCGCTCGCGACGTTCATGGTCGTGTTCGCGCACACGGCCCAGTGGACGGGCAGCCTGGTCGACAGCACTGGAAAGGAAGGCCCGTTCGCGCCGGTCATGACCGGCTTCCTCGCGGCCATACCGATCTTTCTGATCGTCAGCGGCTATCTGCTCTACCGGCCCTGGGCCGACGCGGCCCTTGGCGGCCGCAGCCGCCCCAAGGCGACGCACTACTACTGGCATCGCGTGCTGCGCATATTCCCCGCCTACTGGCTGTTCATCCTGACCGCGCTCTTCGTCTTCGACCGCGACGGCATGAGCGACACCTGGCGCACGGTGCGGCTGCTCACCGTGCAGCACGTGCAGCACTGGGCGGACCTGCGCTCCGACCCCGGCGAGCTCAGCAACTGGGCGCAGACCTGGAGCCTGGCCACCGAGGTCCACTTCTATCTGGCCCTGCCCGTCGTGGCGTTCGTCCTGCATCGGATCCTGAAGCTGCGGCACGGGGTGCGCGCCGCCCTCGTCCTGCTCGGCGGCATCGTGGTGGCCGACTTCACCTGGCTGTTCGTGACCACCCCGTCGAGCCCGATCGCCCCGCCCCACCTGTGGTGGCTGCGCGGCTACCTGGGCTTCCTCGCGGCGG
Source organism: Streptomyces odontotermitis (assembly GCF_050510915.1). Taxonomy (NCBI): domain Bacteria; kingdom Bacillati; phylum Actinomycetota; class Actinomycetes; order Kitasatosporales; family Streptomycetaceae; genus Streptomyces; species Streptomyces odontotermitis. The sequence goes on from NZ_JBNJLS010000008.1 coordinate 38,487, forward strand.
GCATGGCCCTGGCCATCCTCGCCGGGCAGGCCGCGACCGGCCGGGCGTCCGGCTTCGCGCGGCTGGTGGGCCGTTACCCGTGGGCCTGCTGGGCGCTCGCCCTGCTCGCCTTCGCCGTGGCCAACACCGACCACGCCGGAAGCATCGCCTCCATCACGCTCACCCAGAGCGAGGTCACCATCAAGTACGTCTGCCATCTGGTGATCGCGGTCGGGCTCGCGGCGCCCCTGATCCTGGCCCGGGGCCGCGGTCCCGAACAGCTCCTGTCCAAGCCGCTGCCGCTCTGGCTCGGACGCCATTCGTGCGGGGTGTTCCTCTGGCACCTGATCGTCCTGCAGGTGGCGGTGCGCCACCTCATGGGCGGTCACTTCGCCCAGCTGGGCACCGGGGCGTACTTCGTCCTGCTGCCGTTCGTGCTCGTGCTGTCCATCGCCGCGGGCTGGGCGTCGTACACGTTCGTCGAGCGGCCCGTGATGCGCCGCTTCCGCATCAAACCGATGGTCGAGGACGCCAAGAAGTGACAACCGCCTGAACCGGGTTCGCATGGGTGGTCTGTGTGCAGGCCACCCATGCGACCTGCATCTTTCTTCCCTCGGCTCGGAAGCCCAGCAACTGCCGCGGGTGCCTAGGAGCTCCGCCGCATCGCCACCGCGACGCCCGTCGCGATCCCCGCGATCACCAGACCGATCCCGCCGAAGATCAGCGGCAGCAGCCACAGCGAGGCGAAGCCGTTGATGCGCGCGTCATCGGGGGAATCGGCGCGGTACAGCACCTCGACCCGGTCCCCCCTCTCGTACGACGGCGGATTGGAGCCCGTCGAGCTGCGGAACGTGCGCAGCCGGCCGTCCGCCGACTCGAACTTCACCACCGGGTACGCCGTGGGCTCGTCGCTGCCCCGGCTCTTGCGTGAGGAACTGCTGTGGCCTGCGCTCCAGTCGAGCGCCACCACGGTGCCCTGGGCACGCTCCGCGCTGCGCAGGAACGAGATCGACACTCCCGCCAGGATCAGCCCGATGACGAGGAACAGCGAGCCGAACGCGATCCCTCCATAAGCGATCCACCGGCCCTTGCCGCGCCTTCGTGTCTGCACCTGCGCCACGTCCCCCTCACTTGTCCGAAGCGAGGGGGACACTATCTCAAAGGCCCTGGTCGCAGACCTCCGCCCCCGGCTGGTCGGCCGCGCGGGCCGGGCGCTTGGGGCCGCGGGTGACGATGTGCAGGAAGAGGGCGCCCATGACGATCACGCCCGCCCACATCGCCTGCTGCCAGCCGTCGACGAACGACTGCTGGGCGGCGTGGACCAGGTCCGGTGCGTGGGGGCCCGCCGTGCGGGAGGCTTCGATGGCGTTGGCGACGCCCTCGCGTGCGGTGTCGGCGCTGTGCCGGGGGACGCCGTCGAGGCGGGTGTCGATGGCACTGCGGTATCCGGCGGACAGGAGTGCGCCGAGCAGCGCGACGCCGAGCGCGGTGCCGAACTCCCGGGTGACGTCGTTCAGGGCCGAGGCCACGCCCTGACGTTCCTGCGGCAGCGCACTGGTGATGGCCTCGGTGGAGGGGGTCATCGCCAGGCCCATGCCGAGGCCCATGGCGAGCATGCCGGGCAGGACGGAGAGGTAGCCGCCGTCGACGGAGACGGTGGCGGCCATCAGGGCGAGACCGGCTCCGGCCAGGGCGATTCCCGTGGCCATCGTCGCCCGGGGGCCGACGCGCCGGGCCAGCTTGGGGGCGAGTCCTGAGGCCAGCATCATCAGGACGGCCATGGGCATGAGGGCCACGGTGGACAGCAGCCCCGACCAGCCCAGGACGGCCTGGAAGAAGGGGAAGAGGACGACGAAGATCCCCGCCTGGACGCCGAAGACGGCCAGCAGCGTGATGGAACCCCCGGCGAGACCGCGCTCGCGGAACAGGCGCACGTCCAGGAGTGCGGCGCCCCGGCGGCGCAGCTCCCAGGCCACGAAGCCGACTCCGGCGACGGCTCCGGCCGCGAGGCTGACGAGCGTGACGGGCGCGGCCCACCCGCGCTCGGGGCCCTCCTGGAGGAAGAAGATCAGCCCGACCACGGCGACGACGGAGGTCAGGGCGCCCACGGTGTCGTACCTGTGCCGGGCGTTCTCACGGGAGTTGGGGACCGAGCGCAGCGCCATGACGAGGGCGACGACGACCAGGACGACGGGCAGCACGAACAGCCAGCGCCAGTTCGCCACGTCGACGAGGGCGGCAGAGAGGAACATGCCCAGGATGCCGCCGCCACCGGCGACTCCGGTCCACACGCCGATCGCCCGGCCGCGCTCCTCCTCGGGGAACGTGGAGGTGATGACGGCGAGGGTGATCGGCATGATCATCGCCGCCCCGACACCGCTCAACAGCCGTGCGGCGATCATGACTTCGGACGACGGGGCGAGTCCCGCGACGGCGCTGGCGACACCGAAGAGGAGCAGCCCGGCGAGGAGCATGGGCTTGCGGCCGAAGCGGTCGCCGACGGCGCCGAGCGGCAGCAGCAGCGCGGCCAGGCTCAGCGTGTAGATGTTGATGATCCACAGGATGGTGCTCTGGGTGGCGCCGAACTCGACGGCCAGGTCGGGCTGGGCGACGTTCAGGCCCGAGACCGAGGCGATGACGGCCATCAGCGCCACGCACACGGCGATCAGGATCGTACGGCGCTGCCGCGCGTCCGACCCGCTCGCGGCGGCGGCACCGGCTGGGCCGGTGGCCGCCTGGGGGGACTGGTTCACGCTCATGGGTTCCTCTCGCCAAGGCATCAAGCCCTCAGCAGGGCAGGGGGGATCGGCGCCGGTCCGGTCGGGAAGGCGGCGCTGGAACGGCGTCGGGACGGGGAAGCGGGACGGGTGAGACGGACTAGACGGACGAGACGGGCCCCGCGGCGCCGGGGGCGCGGCGGGGCCCGGGCGGCTCAGGCGGCGCGGTGCGCTGCGCGGAGAGCGGCGTCGGTGTCGGCCGTGGCGAGGTCGGCGTTCATGTGGGCGCCGGCCAGGGCGCCCGCCGCCGCGGAGGCACCGACCTGGGCCATCAGGTCGGTGGCGTTCCCGGCGACCCACACGCCGGGGATCTCGGTGCTGCCCGCCATGCCGGTGGCGAAGTGGTGGCCCATGCCGCCCGGCAGGTCCTGCGTCGGCAGCTTCAGTTCCTCCAGCCCTTCGGTGCGGGCCTGCATGCGCGTGGCGACCGCGAGGACGCGGCGGGCGACGCGGTTCCCGTCGGCCAGGCGCACGCCCGCGACGGTGCCGTCGGCGGCGGCTTCGACCTCGGTCACCGGGGTGTCGACGACGCGGATGCCGCGTGCGGCGAAGCGTGCCCGGGTGTCCTGGTCCAGTTCGGTGTCGCGGGTGAAGTAGACCAGGTCGTCGGTGAGTTGGCGGAACAGCAGCGCGTGGTGGACCGAGGCCGGGCTCACCGCGAGGACGCCGATGGGTTCGTCCCGCACCTCCCAGCCGTGGCAGTACGGGCAGTGCACCACGCCGTGCCCCCAGTGCTCGGCGAGACCGGGGATGCCGGGCAGCTCGTCGCGCAGTCCGGTCGCCACCAGGAGGCGCCGCGCCCGCACGGTCCGGCCGTCGGCCAGCGCGACGGTGAAGCGCAGGTCGCCGTCGACAGAGGCGGCCGGGGCCGTGGCGGTCACCTGTCCGGACACGACCAGGCCGCCGTAGCGGCGGACCTCCTCGCAGCCCGTGGCCAGGAGCTCGGCGGGCGGCGTGCCGTCCAGGCCGAGCAGGCCGTGCACGCCCTCCGCGGGCGCGTTGCGCGGGGTGCCGCTGTCGATGACGACGACCGAGCGGCGGGAGCGGACCAGCATCAGGGCCCCGTTCAGACCGGCGGCCCCGCCACCGATCACCACGGCGTCCACGGTCTCGTCCGGCAGCGCGTCGGTCGTCTGCGGAGCGGTGGTCGTGCGCGGAGCGCTGGTCGCGTGCGAAGCGGCGGTGACAGCCATGACGTCGTCCCCTTTTTCGTGACTCCGGCGTTCTCGGTGCCGGATCGGTACGGAGCCCACGCTAAGCACTTCTTGCGGCGGGGACATACACTCTTGCCCATGACGCAAGAAGACGGAGACCTGGACGGCCTGGTCCGCAAACGCATCCGCGCGCTCCGCGTCGCCCAGGGCTGGTCCCTCGAGGAGCTCGCGACCCGCGCCAACGTCAGCCAGTCGACCCTGAGCCGCATCGAGAACGGACAGCGGCGCCTGGCCCTGGACCAGCTGGTCACGCTCGCCCGCGCCCTGGACACCACCTTGGACCAGCTGGTCGAGAACGCCACGGACGACGTGATCTCCAGCCCGACCATCGACAGCGCCCACGGACAGATGCGCTGGTCCATCAGGGCCGACCCGGGCATGAGCGTGGTCCGCCAGCGCATCACCGAGCCACCCCCGGACAACCCCTCGCGGCTGCGCGCCCACCCCGGCCGCGAATGGCTCGTCGTCCTGTCCGGCACGGCCATCCTGCTGCTCGGCAACCGGCGCTTCCGGGTCGAGACCAACCAGGCGGCGGAGTTCCCCACCATGCTTCCGCACGCGATCGGCACCGCGGGCGGCCCGTGCGAGATCATGGGCATCTTCGACCGGGACGCCCGGCGGGGACATCAGCGCGGCGAGGAGTGAGCCGCCGAGCCCCTGCCCCCGGGCGACCCCGCCCGTCGCCGGGCCGCCCCGGGCCCGAGAACTCGGCTACGTTGCCCGGATGAACGAGATCATGCTGATGTCCGACCCCAGGGTCGCGGCCGTCCCGGTGCAGGAGTGCGGCGAACGCCTCGTCGACGTGCGGCAGGAGGGCCAACTGCTGGTCGACGTACGGCAGGAGGACGGCACCGGGGACTTCGCGCACCTGCGGGCGGGGGTGCTGGAGCGGCTCCTCAAGGCGCAGGCACAACTGCCGGACGGGCTGCGCCTGTTGTTCGTCGAGGGATACCGGCCGCCCGCGCTCCAGCGACGCTACTTCGAGGAGTACGGGGCGGAGTTGCGGTCCGCGCACCCCGACTGGGACGGCACGCGGGTGCACGCCGCCGCGAGTCGCTATGTGTCACCGCCCGACATCGCGCCGCACAGCGCGGGGGCCGCGGTCGATCTGACGCTGGCCGACGCCGACGGGCGCGAACTCGACCTGGGCACCCCCATGAACGCCAGTCCGGAGGAGAGCTCCGGCACCTGCTACACGGGGGCGCCGGGCGTGAGTGCGGCCGCCCGGCGACACCGCGGGATCCTCGGGGCCGCCCTGGAGACCGCGGGGCTCGTCAACTACCCCACGGAATGGTGGCATTGGTCGTTCGGCGACCGCTACTGGGCACGGCACACGGGCGCCCCCGCCGCGCTCTACGGACCCGTGGAGCGCTGAGCGGCGAGAGGTAAGCAGTGGACGGCGGACGGGCTACCCGGTGAGGTTGAGGGTGAAGTCCTCGTGGTCCCCGACGTCGAAGCCGCGGAAGCCACGGGGGCTGCCGCCCGAGACCGACGGCTTCCAGCACCGGTTGAACGCCTGGTCCGGGACCTGGGTGACGTACTGGCCCGCCCAGACCGGGCCGTTCACGGCCTCGCCGACGAAGAACCACTGGGGACCGTACTTGTTGACGCGGTTGGCGTAGACGAGCGCGCACCGGCCCGGGTCCAGGCCCCACCAGCCCATGATGTGCGGGCCGGTGTCGCCGAGGCAGGTGTCGTCGTAGAAGCCGATGGCGACGTAGACGCGGGCGGAGTAGCGGTTGCAGATGGTCAGGCCCATCACGCGTCGCCCCCGTCCCGCGGATGGTCGGCCCCGCCCTGCGGGCCATCGACTCCGCCCTTCGGCTCATCGGCTCCACTCCGCGGGTCGCCCGCCCCCTCCTGCGGGTCGCCTGACTGCGCGGCTCCCTCGTCCTCCGGGCCGTCGTCGACGATGCCCGGCGAGTACCACGCCTCGCCGTGGCGGCGGCCGGACCTGACCGGGCTGTCCTCGACCGGCCGGCCGACGGGTTTGTCCCCGATCGCTCCCCGTGGCGCCACGTCCCGTTCCGCGGCGCCGGGCTCCGTAGCCTGCGGATCGCCCATCTCGCACCCCCTGTACGGCAGTTGCTGCGCTCCGTGGGTCGGAGAATGGCAGGTGTGGGGCCGTGCGGGAAGCTTTGGGCGGTACTAAACCGGTTTGCGGGCCACCACGAGGCGCCAGTTGGGGCTGCCGTCGGGGCGGCGGCCGAACTCCTCCAGGGGGTGGAGGGCCACCGTGAAGCCCGCCCGCGCCAGGTCCTCGCGCACACCGCCGAGCGGGAACGTCCGGTAGTACATGACGAAGGTCGGGCGCCACAGCAGATTGCGCACGCGCATGGCCGCGTCGAAGCCGAGGAGCGTCCAGTAGAGCGGGTGGCGGCGCAGCGGGGGTGCGCCGACCGGGAAGGCGAAGAGGCCGCCGGGGCGCAGAGCGCGGTGGACTCCGGCGAAGAGGGCGGGCCGTTCGGCGGGCAGGTAGTGGCCGAACGCGCCGAAGCTGACGGCCAGGTCGAAGGCCGGGGCGAAGGGGAGGGCGCGGGCGTCGGCGCGCACCCAGGACATGGCTGGGGCGTACGCGGTGGGCGTCACCGGCCCCTGAGACTCACCGCGGCCCCGCTCACTGTCTGCCGACGCACCGTCTGCCGGTTCGCCGTCTCCCGGTTCGCCGTCTCCCGGTTCCTCGTCTGCCGGTTCACCGTCTGCCGACTCACCGCGTTCCGAATCCCCGCGTACGGGTTCGCCGACCGCCGCCTCACGCGCGGCGGCCAGCATGCCCGCGCTGAAGTCGACGCCGGTGACCCGCTCCCGGCACAGCGGCCGCAGCACCCGCGTGCCCGCGCCCGTGCCGCAGCACACGTCCAGGCCGGAGCCGAACGGGCCGAGCGGGCGCAGGGTTTCCGCGACCGCGTCGAGCATCCGGTCGGGCGTGCGGAACGGAGTGTGGTCGAACTTGGGGGCGAGCAGGTCGTAGCCGTGCTCGATGGAGGAGAGCGCCTGCACGGTGAGCTCGCGGAGCGTGGGTCCCTGGCTGGTGAACACCGGGCCCAGGTTACGCAGTGGGCCGACGCGCCGACTCCGGGACGCGCCCCGGCACACCCCGGCACACCCCAACCCACCCCGTTCCAGCCATCTCCCCCACCCCCGCCCCCGCTCACCCTCCCCCGCCCGTAAGGACGTTGATGTCCCCTGCGCCTGGAAAGGGCCGCTTCAGCCAGGGTTTGTGCGTGGGTGTGGATCCCGGCCGGTCGGGGTGGGGCGGGCTGTCGGGGGTGGGGGGCCTCGGGTAGACGTGCAGCTACCCATCCGCCACCCCTGCGCGCTCCCCCAGCGCACAGACCTGCCCTCCAGGAGGCTCGCCCGATGACCGCAGGCCGGACCGGCACGATGCAGAGCCAGATCGCCAACGCCCCCACAGGGCCCCGACGCGCGCCCGCGTCGGGCAAGACCCGGTTCGACGACATCTACGACCAGCCCGACCCGCGCGCGTACTTCCGCAGGCTCGCCCCGTTCCAGTACGAGATCCCGCACCACGGACAGCGGGTCTTCCGGCGCGACCGTGCCGAGCGCGGCGCGCTGCCGGGGGCCACCGGTCCCGTCACCGTGCTCGACCTCTGCTGCTCGTACGGGATCAACGCGGCACTCCTCAACCACCGGGTGACCCTCGCCGAGCTCTTCGCGCACTACACCAGCCCCGCGGCGCTCGCCCTGTCGCGGGCCCAACTGGTCGACCGCGACAGGGAGTTCTACGCCGCGCGGCGGCTGCCCGACGCCACCCCCGCCATCGGGCTCGACACCGCACCGAACGCGCTGCGCTACGCCCTGGACGTGGGGCTGCTCGACGCCGCGTACGCCGAGAACCTGGAACACCACCCGCCCAGCGACGAGTTGCGCGACGCGGTCGCCGAGACCGGACTCATCACCGTCACCGGCGGCATCGGCTACATCTCCCACCGCACGTTCGACGCCCTGCTGCGCTGCGCCCGCGAACCGCTCTGGGTCAGCGCCTTCGTGCTGCGCACCGTCCCGTACGAGGAGGTCGCCGCCTGCCTGGACGGCCACGGCCTGACGACCCGGACCGACCGTCGACGCACCTATCCCCAGCGGCTGTTCACCAGCATGGCCGAGCAGCGCGGCGCCGTCGAACAGGTGCTGCTCGCGGGCGAGGACCCGGCCGGGCTCGAGGCCGAAGGCCGGTACCACACACGGCTGTATCAGTCGCGGCCGCGCGGGGCGGCGGGCTGACGCCCCCGCCACACTGCTGCAGCGCCAAGGCCGCCGTCGCCCCGACCGGCGCGCCGCTCAGCTGCTGAAGAACCGGCTCACCACCTGCGCGAACCCCTCCGGCCGCCGCGCGTGCACCAAGTGCCCCACCGGCACCGTGATCGCACGGCAGTCGGGGATCGCGGACGTCAGGTCGGGGATGCGGTCCTGGGGCATGGTGCTCTCGGGGCCGCCCGCCACGTACAGGGTGGGGGCGACGATCTCGCCGAGGCGGGCCGCCCACTCGGGGTCGGGCTCGCTGAGCTGGCCCTTGATCGCGGGGACCACCGGCCAGTCGAAGGAGAGCGGGCCCTCGGGGCGGACCGCCGGGCGCGGGGCGCGCGGCCAGGGCGGGGGCGCCTCCTCCAGGACCAGGCGCTCCACCCTGTCGGGGTGCTCCTCGGCGAGCAGGTACCCGACGACGCCGCCCATGGAGTGGCCGACCAACCCCACGCGGTCCAGGCCCAGTTCGTCGAGGAAGCCGAGCACGTCGTCGCGCATGAGCTCGAAGGTGTACTCCCCCGGCCAGTCGCTCTCCCCGTGTCCGCGCAGGTCGAGCGCGAAGACCCGCCACTCCTCGCCGAGCAGCTCGCCGACGCGCTCCCAGTCGGCCGCGGACTCGCCGAGCGCGTGCAGCAGCACGACCGGCGCGCCGTCGTCGTCGCCCCACGTCCGGTAGGCGAGCCGCACGTCGCCGACGTCCACCACTGATTGATCGTCCATGGCCCCGACCGTACCCGGCGGCGACGGTCGTGCCTGCCATCGAGGCCGAGTGGGGCGCAGCCCGGGGGCGGCCACCGCCACAGCCGCCGCCATCGACATCGCCATCACCGCCAGAACCGCAACCGTCACCTCCGCCTCCGCCTCCGCCTCCGCCTCCGCCACTGGATCACACCAATTCTGTTGGGGCCATTGAGCGTTGAAGTGACCCCATGCTAGAAAGCGCTTGCCGTCCCGGCCGGCCGGACGCTACAGACGCACACCAGGCGATACCCCTCCCTCACTGATCACTCCCCCTCCCCCTCACTGATCACCGCAGAAAGGGATCTCCCTCATGCGTAAACGCCATCCCTGGTCCCGCCGCGCCTTCCTCCTGACCTCCGGCGGCAGCGCCGCCGCGCTCGCCGCCACCGGGCTGCTGCTCTCCGGGGAGGCCCCGGCCGTCGCACAGGAGGCGCCGGAGGCCGAGGACCCGTATGCCGCCCTCCGGGCGACCTGGCGCACCCTCATACTCGGCGAGGGATTCAGCCCCACCGCCGAGCCCTTCAAGAGCCGCCTCGCCGAACTCGGCTCGCTGGCAGAGGAGTTGCGCGCGTCCATGGCTCCGGCCGAGGGCTCGCTGTGGCCCGATGCCCCGTACCACGACCCGGAACCGGACACCGACCAGGAGTCGTACGGCTACTCGGCCAACATGGTCACCGGCTACACCCGGCTGCTCACGCTGGCGCAGGCGTACGCGCAGCCCGGCACGGGGCTCACCGGTGACGCCGGGGTCAAGGCCGATGTCCTCGCCGGGCTCGATCACCTCCACACGCAGATCTACAACGAGAAGCAGGCCCGGTTCGGGAACTGGTGGAGCTGGCAGATCGGCGCCCCGCAGGCCCTGCTCGACCTGTGTGTGCTGATGTACGACGCGCTGTCCGCCGAGCAGATCGCCGCCTACTGCGCGGCCGTCGACCACTTCGTGCCGGACTCCGCGGTCGGCAGCTACACCGGTACCAGTACCGGGGCGAACCGCGTGGACCTGTGCCGGGTGCTGGCGCTGCGCGGCGTCGTCGGGGGCAAGGCTGCGAAGATCGCCCTGGCGCGTGACGCCCTGTCGCCCGTCTTCCCGTATGTGAGCAGCGGCGACGGGCTGTACGTCGACGGCTCGTTCATCCAGCACACCACCGTCCCCTACACCGGCTCCTACGGCTCGGTGCTGCTCGGTGGGCTCGGCATGCTCTTCGCGCTGCTCGCCGGCTCCGAGTGGGAGGTGAAGGACCCGAAGAAGCAGATCGTCTTCGACGCGGTCGAGAAGGCGTGGGCGCCCTTCCTCTTCAACGGGCTCATCATGGACGGCGTCGCGGGGCGGGCCATCAGCCGGGGGCTCGCCGTCGCCGACGTGAAGAAGATCCAGGCCGACGACCACCGGCGCGGCCATCCGATCCTGGCCGCCATCGCCCTCCTCGGCCAGGGCGCCTCGGACGCCGAGAACGCGCGCTGGCGGGGCCTGGTGAAGGGCTGGATGCGGCGCGACCACTACAGCCCGCCGATGCAGGACCTCTCGCTCGGGCTGACGAGTCTCGCCCGTCTCAAGGCCGTCGAGGACGACGCGTCCGTGGCCGCCGTTCCGGAGCCGACCGGGCACCGGCTGTTCCCGAGCATGGCGCGGGCCACGCACCGCCGCCCCGGCTGGGCGGCCGCGATCAGCATGGCGGACCGGCGCATCACGTACTACGAGACCGGCAACGGCGAGAATCTGCGCGGATGGCACACCGGCAACGGGATGCTCTACTGGTGGGGCGACACGTTCGCCAACGGGCAGTACAGCGATGCTTTCTGGCCCACCGTCGACCCGTACCGGCTGCCCGGCACCACCACCTCCCGCAAGGTCCTCGCGGACGGGGCGGGCGGCGACTGGGGCGTGGCCCTGCCGGACGTGGAGTGGGTCGGCGGCAGCACGGACGGGAAGCGGGCAGCGCTCGGCCAGCACCTGAAGGGCCTGCAGTCGACGCTGTCGGCGCGCAAGTCGTGGTTCTGCCTCGACGACGAGATCGTCTGTCTCGGCGCGGGCATCAGTTCCGCGGACGGGGCGGCCGTCGAGTCGGTCGTCGACAACCGCAACCTCGGGTCCACGGGCACCGCGCCGTTCACCGTCGACGGCGCCGCCAAGCCCGTCGACGCCCCCTGGTCCGCGACGCTCCCCGACGCCCGGTGGGCGCACCTCGACGGCCACGGCGGCTATGTCTTCCCCGGTGGCGCCACCGTGCGGGCGCTGCGCGAGCAGCGCACCGGCGCCTGGCGCGACATCAACAAGGGCGGCACGACGACCGAGCTGACCCGCGCCTACCTCACGATGTACGTCGACCACGGCAGTGACCCGAAGGAGGCCGGCTACGCGTATGTGCTGCTGCCGGGCGCGAGCGCGGCGCGGACGGCGGCCCGTGCGGCGGCGGGGCGCGGACGCCTGCGGATCCTCGCCAACTCAGCCGGGCAGCAGGGCATTTGGGTGCCGCCGATCGGTCTCACCGGGGTCAACTTCTGGGCGGGCGGCACCGTCGGAGCCCTCACCGCGGACGCGCCCTGCTCGGTCCTGGTCACCGAGCGGTCCGACGGCACGGCCACGCTCTGCGTCAGCGACCCCACGCGTGCGCGCAACGGGCTCACGCTCACGTGGCGGCGACCGGTCCGGGCGGTGACCTCGGCGCCGGACACCGTCACGGCATCGCAGACCGGATCGTCCCTGAAACTCACCTTCGGCGATCTGAGCGCCGCTGCGGGCGGCACCCAGAAGATCACTGTCCGGCTCGGCTGACACGGGAGGCCCACATGAAACGCACACCCCTGATCGCCACGGCGGCGGGCGCCGCCGCCTGGGGCCTGGTCGTGGCCGCGCCCGCGCAGGCGTCGGTCATCTGGAACGGCGACGCGTCCGGCGGGACCGCCGTCTTCAGCAGCATCCTGTGTGACGCGCCGGGCTCGGTGACCGCGCAGGACAACCACGACGGGCGCGGCCCGGTCTTCAAGTTCAACAAGCCGCTGGGCCTTCAACGGTGCGAGGCGCACGGTCTGAACGTGGGCGGCTCGCGCTACACGTTCCAGAACGACCACACCTACTACCTGGGCTGGGACACCTCCACCAACACCCCGGACGCGGCGACGATCTTCCAGTGGAAGTCGTACGGCACCGGCGACCAGCAACAGCAGAACTACCCGGTCCTGATGAAGGTCGAGGGCGGTTCGCTGAAGCTCTTCTACATCTCCCCCGGCGAGAACTGGACCCTCAAGTGGTCCACACCGGTCACCACCAGCACGTACAAGAGGATCGTGCTCGGCATCCACACGTCGAGCTCGGCTTCGGGCGGCTGGGTGGAGGCGTACTACAACGGCGCGAAGGTGGCGTCGTTCTCCGGCCGCACCTGGGACGACCGCGGCAACGACACCCGGTGGGGCAGCTACGGAGCGGAGGTCAAGGACAAGCGGGTCATCAACTGGATCGACGGGCTGAAGGTGGGCACGTCGTACGGGGACGTGGCCGGTTAACCCTGGGCGGTGCCGGCGCCCGCCGCCTCTCGCAGCGCCTCGCGGCAGGCCCTGATCGCGGGGTGGGTGCCGTGCCCCTCGCGGACGGCCGTGCTCAGGCGGCGGGCGCGGTGGCCCCGGGGCAGCGGGGTCAGGCCGACGGTGCGGGCGGTGGTGCCGCTCCACACCAGGTCGGGCAGGAACGCCGCGGCGTGGCCGCCCTCGACGAGGCGCAGATGGAGCAGCAGATCGCTGGACTCGAAGCGGACGTCGGGTTCGAATCCGGCGCTGCGGCACAGCGCGGTGGCCCAGCGCCGGGCCGCACTGCCCGCGGGCTCCATGACCCACGGGTGGTGCGCCAACTCCTGGAGCGCCGCGAGGGGTTGGCGGGCGCGGGGGCGGTCGGGGCGATCGGGGCGGGCGAGGTGCAGAGCGTCCTCGGCGAGCTCTTCGCACTCGGTCCCGGCCGGTCGGGGCTGGGGCAGGCCCGGGTACTCCTCGGTCACGACCACGTCGACGTCGCGGGCGAGCAGGGCGGGCAGCGACTGCTCCGGCTCGGCCTCGACGACATGGACGCGCAGCGCGGGGTGGGCCGTGCGCAGCAGCGTCAGCGCGGTGGGCAGCAGGGCGAGGGCGGCGGTCTGGAAGGCGGCGACGCGCAGCGTCCCGGTCACCTCGCTGAGAGACTCCGCGATGTCGGCCTCGGCCCGCTCGAGGCGGGCGAGGACCGCTTCGGTGTGCGCGACGAGGATCTCCGCCTGCGGGGTGAGCCGCACGCGCCGCCCCACGGGTTCCAGGAGCGGGACGCCGGCCTCGGACTCCAGTTGCGAGAGCTGCTGCGAGACGGAGGACGGGCTGTACGAGAGGGCGGCGGCGACGGCGGCCAGGGTGCCGCGGTGCTTGAGCTCGCGCAGGAGGCGCAGCCGGTGGAGGTCGAACATGGGCCCGCTCCCGTGAGGTCGATTCATCAGGTTCTTCGATGAGTATCCGTCGGAAACATGAGCTGGACCAAACGTACGGCCGACCCGCACGCTTGTCCCATGACGACCTCACGGACCACTCCTGCCTCTTGGTACGCCCGTCCCGCCGCCCGTGCCTGGACCGGTGCGACCGCACCGGACGAGGCGCGCGCCTTCCACGCGTCGCTGCCCGGCTACTCCCCCACCCCACTGACCGAACTGCCGTCGCTGGCCGCCGAACTGGGGGTCGGCCGGGTCTTCGTGAAGGACGAGTCGGCTCGGCTCGGGCTGCCCGCCTTCAAGGCGCTGGGCGCCTCGTGGGCGGTGCACCGGGTTCTGGCGGAGCGTGGCGAGGGTGCGCCGCCGGTGTGTCTGGTGACCGCGACGGACGGGAACCACGGGCGGGCGGTGGCCCGCATGGCGCGGCTCTTCGGGCAGCGGGCGCGGGTGTTCGTGCCGGACGGGGTGCACCCGGACGCGGTGGCGGCGATCGCGGCGGAGGGCGCCGCGGTCACGGCGGTCGCGGGCTCCTACGACGCGGCGGTGGAGGTGGCGGCGCGGGCCGCCGGGGCGCCGGACGCCGTACTGGTGCAGGACAGTTCATGGGAGGGCTACGAGGAGATTCCCCGGTGGATCGTGGCGGGGTACGCGACGCTGTTCGCGGAGGTCGACGAGCAACTGGCCGCCCTGGGCGCGCCGTTGCCCGACCTGGTCGCGGTGCCGGTGGGTGTGGGTTCGCTGGCGCAGGCCGCCGTCACCCACTACCGGAGCCGGGGCGCCGAGGGGCCGGCTCCGGCGCTGCTCGCGGTGGAGCCGGAGGCGGCCGCCTGTGTGCTTGCGAGCCTGCGCCAGGGTGAGCGGGTCAGCGTGGCGACCGGGGCGACGACGATGGCGGGCCTCAACTGCGGTACGCCGTCCGCACTCGCCTGGCCCGTCCTGCACGCCGGGCTCGACGCCGCGGTCGCGATCACCGACGCGGCGAGCGCGGCGGCGGCCCGGACGCTCGCCGGGCTCGGGGTCTCCTCGGGGCCCTGCGGGGCGGCCACGCTGGCGGGGGCGCGGGCCGCCCTCACCGGCGACGACGGCGCGGACCGCCGTACCGCCCTCGCCGTGGGGCCCGCCGCGACGGTCGTGCTGCTGAGCACGGAGGGCGCCGCGGCGAACCCGCAGGGAACACTCGCGTCTTGACGGTACGTCAGGCCAGGGCGGCCTCGATCAGGCAGAACGTGCTGGGGCCCGGCATCGGCGTCACCGACACGATGGTCAGGCCCGCCTGGCGGCACACCTCGTCGAAGTCGGCGCGGGTGCGCTCCCGGCCGCTCACGTTCGCCAGCATGTTGAGGTCGCTGAGGTAGCTGAAGCCCGGGCGGTCGGGTGCGACGACCTCCGGCAGGACGGGCTCCACGATCAGCACCCGCCCGTCGGGCGGCAGCGCCGCACTGCAGTGGCGGAGGATCGCCACCGCGCGGTCGTCCGGCCAGTCGTGCAGGATACTCTTGATCAGATACGCGTCGGCGCCCTCGGGGACCGAAGCGAAGAAGTCCCCGGCGACGAGCGTGCAGCGGTCGGCGAGCCCGTGGCGGCGCAGCGTCTCCGGCGCCTGGGCGAGCCCTTCCTCGGTGTCGTACACGACGCCGGTGAGCCCCGGGTTCTGCTGGAGCACGGCGGCGAGCAGCGTGCCGTCGCCGCCCCCGATGTCGGTGACCGTGGTGAAGCGGCCGAAGTCGTACGCCTGGGGCAGCACGTCGGCCGTCGACCGGGTGGCCTGGCTCATCGCGGTGTTGAACTGCGCGGACAGCTCCGGGTGTTCCTTGAGGTGGCTGAAGAAGTCGGTGCCGTAGACGGTGTCGAAGGCGGTCTCGCCGGTCCGCACGCTGTCCGCCAAGTGCTCCCAGGCGCGCGTCATCGTGGGGTCGGCGAAGATGCCCACGAGGGCCGTGACCGACTCGGGATGGCCGGGGTCGAGATAGGCCCCGGCCTCGGTGACCGCGAAGGTGCCGGGCTCCCGCTCACGCAGCAGACCGAGGCCCGCGAGGGCACGCAGCAGCCGGGTCATACCCTGCGGCTGCGCGCCGGCCTCCGCGGCCAGCTCGGCGGCCGTCCGCTCCTTGCCGCCGAACCGTTCGACGATGCCCAACTGGACCGCGGCGCGCACGGTCTGGGCCGCCAGGCCCCCGAACAGGATCGGGGCGAGCTGCTGCCACCCCGCGCCGCTCCCGCCGCGCTCCCCGCCGTTCCCGGCCGCCGCCGTGTCCGCGCTTTGCGCAGCCGTCTCCGCTTCCTCGTACGCCACGATCACACCTCTTCCGTTCGCCGCGGTGTGCGCGCCCGCCACCGCCCGATTCATAAGTTAGGTAAGCCTAACTTTGAGGCGTGGGTGCCGGAACAGCGCAATGAGCCACGGGATTTGGGGCTCCCGGGCAACACTTTCCGGTCGAAGCCCACTCCTCAAGCGCTGAACCAATTCACCATCACCCCAGCTCAGCGCGTTGTTCGCGCTTATACCAATGGATCACGTCCACATCCTGGACACCTCCCGCGGGCCCGCCGCACCCGTCGCGAGCTGGCCGAATGTTCGGTCGTTACCCGTTTACCGAACACAGGCATCCGGAAATCGACCATCCGTTTGGCCTTCACTCTCCGCACAGGCAAGACTCCTGTCCGCAGCGAACAACACATCGCTGCGAGCACACCACTGCGGGCAACACCCGCATCCTTCGGAGCAGTTGAAGAGGAGTTCCTCGTGCGTTGCGTCCTCACCACGCTGACCGCGGCCGCCACCCTCGCGGTCGGTGCCCTGGCCACGGCGGCGGGCACGGCACAGGCCGAGCCCGCGAAGCCCACCAGCCTGTACGCGCCCTCGGCCCTCGTCCTCACCCTCAGCCAGGGTGACCAGGCCACGGCCCCCGTCAGCCGCGCCGTGACCCTGACGTGCACGCCCAAGGCATCGGGGAGCCACCCCGCGCCCAGCGCCGCCTGCGCCGAACTCAGGGGCGTGAGCGGCGAGTTCGGCCAGCTCGTGAACGCCGCCCCGACAGGCGCCTGCACCAAGGAGTGGAAGCCGCAGATGGTGACCGTCGACGGGGTCTGGGAGGGCAGACGCGTCTCCTGGACCACCACGTTCGGCAACGGGTGCGAGATGCGGAACGCGCTCGCGAACGGGGTGGCGCTCTCCTTCTGAGCGGCACGCAGTGAGCGGTACTCACCGGGCGGCACGCAGTGAGCGGTACGCACCGAGCGGTACGCAGCGGGCGATGCGGACCGAGCGGCACTGACTGACTGGTACGAGCCGACGCGGGCCGACGCCGAACGGCGCCGCCCACGCGGCTCCGGCCGACCCGGGAGCCCCGGCCACCTCTCGTGGGGGGAGGCAGCCGGGCCATGGACCCGCGGGCCCCGTTCCCCGTGCGACGGGGCCCGCGCGGTTCACCCCCGTGCCCGGCCTACGATGCCGGGCATGGCATCCCGCTCCCCCGCCCGCATACGGCCCGCCCCGATCCGTACCGGGCGGCTGTACCTCGAGCCGCTGCGCACCGAGCACGCCGAGGACATGGCCGTCGTCCTCGCCGACCCGGCCCTGCACACCTTCATCGGGGGCGCCCCGGATACCGCCCCCGCGCTGCGCGCCCGCTACACGCGGATGCTCGCCGGGTGCCCCGACCCCGACATCTCGTGGTGCAACTGGGTCATCCACCTCCCCGACGAGGCAGGCCAGTTGGTCGGCACCGTGCAGGCCACGGTCGGTCCGGCCGCCCACCTCGGCCTCGGCCCCGGCACCGTCGCGGAGATCGCGTGGGTCGTGGGCACGGACTGGCAGGGGCGCGGCATCGCGTCGCAGGCCGCGCGGTCCCTCGTCGACTGGCTCGACCGGCAAGGGGTGCCCCTCGTCGTCGCGCACATCCACCCCGACCACGCCGCGTCCGCCGCCGTCGCCCGGGCCGCCGGGCTCACGCCCACGGACGACTGGCAGGACGGCGAAGTCCGCTGGCGGCGGCCCCCGTCGACCACCCCCCGCACCCCGCACCCCGAGCCGTCGGACGACGAGGGCCTGTCCGGCTGAGCGCGACATCCGAAACAGGTGCCCTGTCCGGTGTTGGCCGGATTCGCACGGGCGCCCTCACACGGCGCATGGCAGCCTTGACAAGGATGTCTTTCGGGGGAGGCAGCGGTGGAGATCAGTGACGTATTACGGACCCGGCAACGCGAGATCACCGTCCTGGTGACGGAGGACGACACACTCGACCGCAGAGCCTTCACCCGGCTGCTGCAGGACGAACCGGGACTGCGTCCGGTCGGCGCCGTGGAGGCACCGTCCGACGTGGTGCGGGAGGCCGTGCGGCTCACACCCGACGTCGTCCTGGTCGACCTGGAGCGCACCGAACGGGCCCTGGAGACGGTGGCCGCACTCCGCAGGCACTGCCCGCGCGCCCGGTGCATCGTCCTGACCACGGCGGGCGACGTGGCCCAACTGCGGGCCGCGGTCGCGGCCGGGACCTGCGGGTTCGTCCGCAAGACGGTCTCGGTGGCGGGTCTGCGGGAGGTGATCCGGCGGGTCCTCGCCGGGGAGCGCGTCCTCGACCCCGAGCTCTCGGTGCGCGCCCTGCTCGCCGAGCGATGTCCGCTCACTCCGCGCGAGTGCGAGATCCTCCGCGTCTCCCGGGAGCTTGCGACGGTGGCCGAGATAGCGGCCGCCGTCTCCTTGTCTCCCGGCACGGTGCGCAACTACCTGTCCCGGGCCATCACGAAGACGGGCGCCCGCAACCGCAAGGAGGCGGCGGAGTCGGCCACGCGGCACGGGTGGATTTAGGTCGTGCCCGTACAGTCCCGTCGTCCGCCCGGAACTGCCGGGCCCGGACCTCACCCCGTCCGGCCCGGCAACTCCGGCAGCACATCCGCGCAGAACCGCTCCACGCTCGCCCGGGCCACCGCACCGCCGACCGCGCCGAAGTCCACCTGCCACAGGAAGCCGTCGACGTCGAGGATCTCGGCGATGTGGCGGATCCGGTCGGTGACGCGGCGGGCGTCGCCGACGACGGCGCCGCCGAGGGTGCGGAACGACTCGGGGGTCATCGCGCGGATGGCCCGGCTCATCCCCGTATAGCCTCGGTAGTCGGTGGAGACCGTCGACGTCCACGCGTCCGCCGACTCCGCCCACACCCGCAGGTAGTGGGAGAGGAGCGGGTCGGCCGTGGCGCCCGCCTCGCGGTCGTCCGAGCCGACGTACAGGGGCAGGCTGGCCAGGACGCGGGGGGCACGGCCCGCATGCCCCGCCTGCTCGAAGCTCTCGCGGTACACCGCGATGTGGTCGGCCATCTCCTCCAGCGGGGTCAGCGCCGGGGTCACCAGGAGCCCGTGGCCCTGCTCGCCCGCCCACGCGAAGCTGGTGCGGGAGCGGACGGCGGCGATCCAGGTCGGCGGGTGCGGTGACTGCACGGGGCGGGGCAGCGTGGTGGCGTCGGCGAACCGGAAGAAGGGGGTGTCGACGGAGACCTTCTCCTCGGTCCACAGGCGGCGCACCGCGTCCAGGGTGGCGGTGAAGCGCTCCCGGCTGCCGTCCATCGGGACGCCGAACGCCTCGAACTCGTACGGGAGATAGGCGCGCGCGAAGCCGACGTCGAGCCGCCCGCCGCTGAGCGCGTCCACCATCGCGGTCTCGGAGGCGAGCTGGACCGGGTGGTGGAAGACCGGGAGCACGCACCCCGTCATGAGCCGCACCCGGGTGGTGACCGCGGCGACCGCCGAGAGGAAGGCGAGCGGGCTCGGACAGTAGCCGCCGTAGGCGCGCAGATAGTGCTCGGTGATCTTGACGTGGCTGAGCCCGGCCTGGTCGGCGTACCGGCTGAGGTCGAGGACCGTGCGGAAGTACTCCGGCGCGGACAGGCCGTGGGGTTCGGCATCGGGCAGGAACGACAGACCGTGCTCCATGACGTACGCACTCCTTCTTCTGCTTCTCCAGCACTCCAACTGCCGCGCACCGAAGCCCGGTTGGTCGGGCTCAGAGCACGGCGAACACGAAGAACACGACGTGCGCCACGACCAGCGGCGCCACGTCCGGGACCGCCCAGAAGACGAGTCCGTGCACGATCCCCATGACCACGCCGCCCACCACGGGGAACATGGCGCCCTGCCAGGACGACATGAAGAACGCCTGCATCACGATGAACAGCACGATCGAGGTGGTGAGGGCGACGACGGGGCCCGCGTCGCGCAACCAGGTGATCGCCACGCCCCGGAACACCAGTTCCTCGGAGGCCACTTGGACGCCGGTGAGGCCGAGCGCCGCCCACAGCGGCAGCACCTTCAGGGCGGTCAGGTGGTGGCGGATCCAGCCGCCGCGCGAGCGGCCGAGCCAGGAGCGCAGCGCCACGCCCTGGTCCTCGCGGCCGCCACCGCCGGGCGCCGCCGGGCGGGTGCGGACGGCGGTGCGTGAACGCGCTTGCAGGCGTGCGGAATTGGGGAGGCGGGAGGGCGGGGGCGCGGCCGCCCGCTGGGTCGGCTTCCCGCGTGCGAGGGTCATCTCGATCAGGGCCCGGCACAGCAGCGAGCCGAGCGCCAGTTCGCCGATGCCGAGCAGCACGCCGAGGCCGAGCAGCTGCGGGCTCGCCAGGCCGCTCACCAGCACGCCGGGGCTGATACCGGTCACCGCGAGGAGCACGGCCACCACGACGACGTGGCTGGCCCCGGCGACGGCGAGTTCCAACACGTCAGCGCGCTGTGCGGTGCCCCAGCGGGCCGGGCCGATCCGCGTCACCGCCGCCAGGTACCGGGCGGCGCGGAACAGCGCGGCCTTGCCGAGCCAGTAGTAGAGGAGCACGACGGAGACGAGGACCAGGACGCGCGTCGTGGTGTTCATGGCAGCCTCCGCCGGGTCGACGCGGCGGGGCGCGCCCGGTGGTAGCGCCACACCCCGGTGTTGAACAGGGCGTGCCCGACGACGGCGGGCAGCACCGTCCCGGTGAGCAGCACGGCGGCCGTGCACAGCGCAGCCAGGGGCAGTTTGGAGAGCACCTGTCCCCAGCCGAAGAACACGTGCGACACGGCGAAGACGAGCTGCGCTCCGAGGACCGCAACGACGGCGAGTCCGACGGTGCCGGCGCGCAGGGCGAGGCCCAACAGGACACCCCGGTAGACGAGTTCCTCGGCGGCCGCGACGGCGACCAGGAGCGGCAGGTGTACCCGCAGGTCGGCGGAGGTCGGCGCGAAGTCGTTGCAGGCCTCGATGAGCCCGGTGCGCCGCTCGGCGGGGGCCGCGGCGGCGATGGCGACCCCGGCCGGACGTGCGGCGCCCGACCGCAGCGCCACGGGCCGGTCGTCGCGCACGGAGTGTCCGGCCCGCCGCCCCCACCACCGGGTGACGGACCGGTCGGCGCGCGTGGCCGCGTACCCGACGAGCGGGCCGAGCAGCAGCCCGGCGGCCAGGCCCGCGGCCCCGGCGTCCCGCACCGGCCGCAGCACCCCGGCGCCGAGCAGCGCGGCGCCGCCGAGCACCGTGAGGGCGCAGACCCCGAGGTGCAGGCCGAGCATCGGCAGGCGGCGCGCGGCGGGCCAGCGGGTGTGCAGGTGGGAGGCGAGGGTCATGGAGGCGAGGCCGAGCATGACGACGGTGGCGGCGAGCAGCGGCCGGGTGTCGGCCGGGACCGCGCCGGTGAGTTCAGGGGAACGGATGAGGGGCATGCCGCCTGAACCCTCCGTACGCCGCGAACCGGGGATGGGCCGCCGTGGGTGCGCTGGGCAGCGGCAGCGTGAGCAGGTCGGGGCTCCAGAACCGGGGGACGACGAAGCCGAGTTCGGCGGTGTCGACGGTGGTGAGGTCGGCGCCGTAGAGGCGTTTGCCGGTGTCGTGGAAGGCTCGGATCAAGGACCGTACGGAGCGCTCCGGGTCCGGGTCTCGCGGGTCCGGCGGCAGGTCGTCGGCGCTCGCCTCGTCGCAGTCTCCGTAGCGGTCCTCGACGACGCGGGCGCCCTTGGGGGACGCGGCGAGGACGACGTTGCTCTCCAGGTCGAAGATGGCCTCGTCGCTGTCCCCCGCGGCTCCGGTGGCGTGGTCCTGGACGCTGGTCCAGGTGGCGAGGGCACGGACGCCGACGCCTTCGAGGAACGCCTTGTACATGGCGGACTCCAGGCGTTCGTCGACGCCGAGGCCCACGGCGACGGCGGGTATCTGGCCGCCGGGCTCGCGGATCAGGCAGGCGACGGTGAAGCCGGGCAGGTCGGCGCTGGGCAGCACGTGGAACTCGGGCTGCCCGCCCAGCGGGTGGCAGTGCCGGTCGATGAGGCGCAGGAGTGCGGCGCAGCGCGCGCCGGGCCGGATCCGCACCGACCGGGTGCCGCCGTACCAGTGCCCGACGGCCGCGTCGATCTGCACCATCTCCTGGAGGGCGCCGAGCGCCGCCTTGTGCGGGTCGGTGTGCGCGGCGGTGCCGGTGGTGACGGCGGGCTGCACCCAGGGCTCGCCCTCGGTGTCGCGCACCACGTAGCCGACGGTCGTCAACTGGGCGGGCAGCCACGTCTGTCGGCCGTCGCGCAGGCAGGTGAAACGGCTCCAGCCGATCGGGTCCTCCGCTCGCGGGCGACGGAAGGGGAAGCCGACGCTCGTCAACTGCTCCTCGGTGTACGGGGCATAGGCGCCGACCGGGAAGTGCGGCTCGTCGCCGAGGTCGGCCTCGGGGGCGAACCGGACGGGAAACGCCCCGCTGACGGCGGCGACGTATCCGGCGTAGCGCTCGACGACCTCGCCGAGGGTGCGGATGTGGGACTCGTAGGGGCGCACGCCGTAGCCGCCGATGTGGTAGCTGCCGAGTTTGGGGCGGGGCTGGTCGCGCAGGACGTGGACGCCGGTGAGGTCGCCGCCGGACACCATGAGGCGGGGCGCGTAGCGGGGGCGGGTGAGGAACCCGAGTTGAGGCATGAGGCCGCACAACGGGGCGTGCATGCGGCGGCGCAGCCGGCGGGTCTGCACGTCGGGCGGCTCGACCAGGCGGAGCCCGGAGTCGGTGCGCAGCTCAGGCATCGATCCACCGCCGCACGTCGAAGTAGACCTCGGTGCCGTCGCGTTCGGGCACGGTGCCGCAGGAGGGGCAGCCGGGCAGGCGGAGCACCTCGGAGTAGACCATCTCCATCGACGGCAGGTAGATGCCGAGGACCTTGCCGACGGTGCTGGTGGCGCCGGTGACCGCCATGTTGAGGGCTTCGAGGG
This sequence comes from Streptomyces odontotermitis, assembly GCF_050510915.1. Lineage (NCBI taxonomy): Bacteria > Bacillati > Actinomycetota > Actinomycetes > Kitasatosporales > Streptomycetaceae > Streptomyces > Streptomyces odontotermitis. Next base: position 61,096 of record NZ_JBNJLS010000008.1, read on the forward strand.
CGGTGTGCGAGGCGAGCAGCGAGGACAGCACGCCGGTGCCGCCGTCGCCGTGTTCGGGCAGGGATCCTTCGGCGCCCGCGAGGGCCTTCTTGTAGCGCTGGTAGGCGGCGCCCTCGCGGAGGTTCATCACCACGCGGGTCTCGAAGCAGGTGAAGCAGGCCGTGCTGTCCGGGACGAAGGTCGGGCCGACCAGGAGCAGCGGTCCGTCGAGGGCCGCCTGGATCCAGGAGGTGCCGAGGGCGAGGGCGACGCGGTTGAGGGTGGCGAGGCGCAGCGGGTGCACGGCGTCGCCGATGTGCACGAGGAGGCAGCCGCGCCAGTCCTCGAACTGCTCCGCGAACCGCTCGAAGGCGAGCCCGTCCTCCAGGGTGTCGAGCGGGCACTGGTCGAGCAGGCGCAGCTGGTCGGCGCTGTCCTCGGGGCCGCTGACGGTGAGCTGTTCGTGGGCGCCGAGGAGCGCGGCCACCTGGGCCGCGGAGCTGCCGCCGCCGAGGATGCGCACGGACTCGGTCGCGGCGCGCTCGACGCGGCCGGTCGCGGTGCGGTCGAGGTAGGCGTCGAGCGCCGTGGACGGGCCGTGTTCGAGGACGGCGAGCTGGTCCAAGTGGTCGATGAGCGCTTCGAGTTCGGTGCGGGTGACCCCGGCCTCCTTGGCGAGCTGGGACCGGTCCCGGGTGCCGTCGAGGCCGCTCACCAGGGTGCTGAGGCGGCCGGCGCCGCTGTGGTCGACGAGCGTGATGGACTGGGGGTTCCAGACCCCCGAGCGCAGCTCCACGGTGTTGCGGTCGTGCGGGACCACCGAGTAGACGGACTTGATGCGCACGGTGCGGCTGGTGCGTCGCGTGGACACGGACTTCTCCTCCCGGTTGCGGTTCAGCCCATGAGTGCGGCGGCAGTCACGGACAGGTCGGTGCGCCCCTGGCGGGGTGCGTTGAGGTACTGCAGCTCGATGAAGGCGTCGGCGACGGCGTCGGGCGGCAGGCGCACCCCGTCGTCGTCGCGCACCACGGTCGTGACGGACGCGAAGAACTCCAGGAGGGTGCGGCAGGCCCGCTGGTCGAGCACCTCGTCGAAGGGGAGCCCGGTGCGCTCCTGCCACCAGTCGCGGCGCGCGCCCTCGTACGTCGTCAGGGACTGGTAGAGCATGCGGGGCGCGATGGCCGCGGAGCCGAGGGCGTAGTCCTCCTCGAAGGCGAGCGGGTCGCGGTTGTAGTCGAGGAGGCGGCCGCGGGCGTGCGAGAGGTAGCGGCCGCCGAGCACGGAGGTGGCGCCGGAGCCGAACCCGGCCCAGTCGGAGCGGAGTTGGAAGTAGGTGAGGTCGCTGTGGCAGAGGTGCCGGTCGGTGCCGAAGTGGCTCATCGCGTACTCGGGGAAGCCCGCGTCGACGAGGAGCTCGGCGCCCACGGCGTAGCCGCGTTTCTGTTCGTCGCGGTCGATGTGCCGGTTGCCGCGGCCGAGTTGGCGGCGCATCACGGTGCCGTGGGCGGGCCGGTAGGGGTAGAGCGCGACGTGGGTGAGGGGCAGACCAAGGGCGGTGCGCACGGCGTCGGCGGTCTCCTCGGGCGGTTGTCCGGGAAAGCCGCAGATCAGGTCGATGCTGATGTCGTCGAACCCGGCGTCGGCCGCGGCCCGGACGATGCGCTGGGCCTGGGCGGCGTCGTGGCTGCGGCCCAGGGTGCGCAGGCGCCGGTCGTCGAAGGACTGCACGCCGCTGCTCAGCCGCTCGAAGCCGACCTCGCGGAACGCGGCGAGCTTCTGCGGGTCGAGCGTCTCGGGGCTGCACTCGATGGTCGCCTCGCGCAGCCCGTCCCGGAGCGGGAACGCCTCGTGCAGGGCCGCGCTCACCTTGGCGATCTCGTCGAGGGTGAGGATGGAGGCGGTGCCGCCGCCCCAGTACAGGATGGTCGGCCGGTAGCCGGAGGCCGTCAACTCGGCGCCGCGTGCGGTGATTTCGTGGCAGAGGGCGTCGATGTAGCGCAGGCGCGGCTGGTCGGTCTCCTTGAGCAGGAGCTCGGCGGTGGGGACCTCGGTGACCCAGTCGCAGAAGTGGCACTTGGAGCGGCAGAACGGGATGTGCAGATAGACCAGGAGCTCGCGGTCCGCCCCTGCGCGCTCCGTCTCTGCGCGCCCCGTCCCTGCGCGCTCCGTCCCCTCGTACGGGCTGCTGTTCACTCCAGCCTCCCGAGCACCACCGTGTGCACCGCGGCCCGCAGCACCCCGTCGACGCCGAGCGCCGCGTGCAGGTCGTCGTCGACGAAGCTGGCGCAGTCGGTGGAGCCGAGGCCGAGCGAGGTGACGGCCAGGTGCATGTTCTGGGCGATGCTGCCGGACTCGTGCAGGACGAAACGCAGGCCGCGCGGCCCGTACTTGCGCATGCTCCGCCAGGGGCTCGCGACCAGCACGACGAGCGCGGCCGCGGTGTCGAAGGCGATGGAGGTGCCCGGCGTGGTGAAGGCGTCGAGGACCCGGTCGACCCCGGCCTGGCCGTCCTCCTTGACCAGGACGTCGCGCACCGGCTGGTAGCGGTACACGCCGACGTCGAGCCCGGTCACGTCGAGGGCCACGACGTGCAGCGCGATCGGGAAGAGGCCGCCGCCGCTGGGCGCGGTGCGGAAGCGGAACGTCTCGTGGCCGCCGCGCAGCAGCTCCACGTCGGCCTCCGCCGTCAGTCCGTCGGCGAGCCGCAGGACGGTCGCCAACTCGGCGGCGGCGATGGGGTCTCCGCTGTAGCGGCGGACGCTGCGGCGGCGCATCAGGGCCTCACCGAGCTCCATGGCGGCGGGCACCGAAGCGGGCAGCTCGGTGCGCTGATGGCTCGCCACCGGGTCGTCGTCGAGCTGGGCGAGGGTGGTGACCATGGGGTCGCCGAAGTAGTCGGTGGCCGACAGGACGCCCTCGCGGTCGTGGGCGCGCAGCCTGCTGGCGGTCAGGAACTCCTCGGCGACGCGGCTGCCGGTGGCGCCGGGCGGCTCGGCGCCCAGGTTGTCGAAGCGCAGCTGGTGCGTGCGCACGCCCACGGCACGCGCCTCCGGTGCAAGGACGCGGTAGGCGTTGATGCCGAGGCTGAACTGGGTGAGACCGGAATCCTCGTTCATGCGGTGGGCCCTCCTGACGGGTCCGCTCGGTCGTCGTCGGATGCCGCGGCGTCGCCGGAGGCGTCGGGTCCGTCGAACATCTCGGTGGTGGCGGGCACGCGCCGGGCGAGCGCGATCGACTGGTCCTTCAACTGCTCCTCGCTGACCGGGTTCGCGTACGTGCCGAGCGCGAAGGTGGCGTGCGCCCACTCGCTGAGCTCGACGATCCCCATGCGGTTGCCCTCGGCGTCGTTCAGGCTCGCGCCGCGGCCCATGGAGTCGCCCGCCTCGCCCCGGTAGAAGGGGCTGTCCCGGAATTGATCACGGAACTCCTCGCGGATCTTCTTGGGCAGCGGAAGGTCATAGGGGCCGGCCACCACGGTTCCGCCCGCCGCCTTCCACGCGGCGAGCGCCGCGTCTATGTCGTCGACGGCGAACATCACGGTCACACCCTCGCCCGGGAAATGCCGCTTGTTCACGGTGAGCAGGATCCCGTCGCTCGACACCGGCGCATGGAAAGAAATCTGTCCGGGCGCGAGCGAACGGGCGAGCCGAAGACCGAGAAAGTCCTCGTAGAACTCAATTCCGGCGTCGACGTCATCGACGGGCACATTGATGATGACTGGTTTGGGAATCATCTCTTCTCCTCACGGCGGCGGGGTGCCCAGGGAGGTGCCGGGCGCAGCGCTGCGCCCGGCACCCCTTAGCTCAGCTCAGCGGCCGCACAACGGCGCCGCAGGACGTGGACGTGCACCCCGCGCAACAGGACGACGCACCCGGCACGACGACGCCGAAGGCGCCGCTGTCCGCGGCCGACACCAGGCCGGGCTGGAGAGCCGAACTACGGTGCTCGACGACGATCACACTCTCGATCTTCATCAGAATTCACCTCCTGGATCATTTATCGATGGACGTACGGAGCTCGAATTCAGAATGCCCCGCACAAGTGCCAAAGTATGGGAAGCGAGAACGCCGACTGTCAATGTCTGGATTCTCGAACGGGCGTCATCAATAAACGATTACAAATGTCACCGGTAAGGGATTACACACCTGTTTTCAAAAATGATCTCCTGCTACGCTGGCGCGGTTTACAAGCGTCGAATGGGACGGGGTGGGGGCGGGGATGACAGCGGCAGCGGCGGAGATCCTGGTGCGCATTCGGGAGGTCGACGTCGTCCGGCGGCGCGGCTCCACCCGGGTGCGGGCCCTGTCCGGGGTCAGCCTCGACGTGCGGCGCGGCGAACGCGTGGCGCTGCTGGGCGCCAACGGCGCGGGCAAGACCACGCTCACCCACGTCCTGCTGGGGCTGCTGCCGCCGCAGACCGGCACCGTCGAGGTGCTCGGCGGCTCCCCCGCCCCGGCGCTCGCGGCCGGCGAACTCGGCGCGATGCTCCAGGAGGCCGGACTGATGCGCAATGTGCGCGTCGGCGAACTCCTCACCCTGGTCACCGAGTTGTACGGGCGCCGCGACAGCGCCGACGTCCTCGCCGAGACCGGGTTACGGGAGTTGCGCAAGCGGCCGGTGGAACAGCTCTCCGGGGGCGAGCGGCAGCGGCTGCGCCTCGGTCTCGCCCTCGCGGGGCTGCCCCGGCTGCTCTTCCTCGACGAGCCCACCGTCGCCCTGGACGTCGCCGCCCGGGCCCGCTTCTGGGACATCCTCAACGAGCGTGCGCAGGGCGGCGCCACGGTCCTGTTCACCACGCACTACCTGCACGAGGCGGAGCAGTTCGCCGACCGCGTCGTGGTGCTGCGGGCGGGCCGGATCGTCGCGGACGGCACGGTCGACGAGCTGCGCTCGGCCTTCACCGAGAGCCGGATCTCCTTCCGTGCGGACGAACCGCTCTCCGAGGGAATGCTGCGCGGACTGCCCGGAGTTCGGACAGTTGAACAGCACCCCGCCACCGAACAGCGCGCGGCCACCCACGTGTTGACGACCAACGACAGCGACGCGACCCTCGCCGCGCTCTACGCGAAGGTCGCCGGCACGGGCGGGATCGCCCTGCGCGGCGTCGCACTGACCTCCGCGTCGCTGGAGGACGCGGTGTCCGAACTGCTCACGCCGCCCCAGGACGAAGAGGGCGCACCGACGCCGAAGGGGGCGGCCTGACATGCTGCGCTACGCAAAGCTGGACACGCTGTGCCTCATCCGCAGCGTCTACTTCCTCACCTTCTCCGTGCTGTTCTCGGCGGGCTTCTACCTCATGTTCACCGTGGTGGCGTCCGACGCACTCTCCGACAGCCCGCAGTTCGCCCGCGACTACATGCTCTCCATGTCGGTGTCGGGCGCCTTCTTCGGGGCGCTGAACGGCGCGGGCATCCGCCTCGGCGCCGAGCGCGGCGAGGGCTGGGCCCGCCAGGTGCTCCTCACCCCGCTGACCGGCCCCGCCTACCTCGGCGCGAAGGCCCTCACGGCGTGGCTGGCCACCCTGCCCGCGACCGTCGTGGTCTTCGCGCTCGGCGCGCTGGTCAACGACGTGTCGATGCCCGCGGGCGACTGGCTCGCCGCGCTCGGCGTGATCTGGGGCGCGAGCCTGGTGTTCGTGGTGGCGGGGCTCGCGGTGGGACTGGTCGCGGTCGGCGAGGCCGCCCAGTTCACCTGCCTCGGCGTCTTCTTCCCGCTGGCGCTGCTCGGCGGACTCTGGTTCCCGCTCGACGACTTCCCGGCCGGACTGCGCCGCGCCGCCGACTACTTGCCGACGCGCGCCCTCGACCAGCTCGCCACGCTCGTCACCCCCGGAGACGCGGGCACGTCGTGGGTGCGTCCGCTCCTGGTCCTTGTCTGCTGGGGCGCGGTGCTCGCCGGGGTGGTCATGAGCCGGTCCCGGCCCGCCGTGCTGGCCCGGGTGTAGTCCCGCTCCGCGCCCTTACGGGCCTCACGGCTTGCGGAGCACTCCCCCGTACTCGTAGATCCCGGTCTTCGCGTCGGTGGCCCCCAGGTAGGGGCGCAGGTCGTCGTGGACCGGGGCGAGGGCGGGCTGTCCGGGGTCGGGGCGCCAGTCGACGAGGTCGACCAGGCCCGGGTCGAGGGGTTCCAGGCCGTCGAGGAGGGCGTCGACCTCGGCGGGCGTGCGGGTCTGCCAGGGGACGCCGCCGCCGGAGATGTGCGCCGTCATCGCGGCGCCCCTGACCGGGTCGTCGGCGACCACCTGGGAGAGTCCGAGCAGACTGCCGGGCGCCGCGCGGTCGAGGACGGTGCGCAGCACGCGCCGGGGGTCGTCGGCGTCGGTGAGGTGGTGCACCACGGACAGGAACAGCACCGCGACGGGCTCGTCGAAGTCGATCAGGCGGGCCACGTCCGGGTGGGCGAGGACGGCGTCCTGGTCGCGCATGTCGGCGGTGATCACGGCGGTGCTCGCGTCGTCGGACAGCAGGGCGCGGCCGTGGGCGAGGACGATGGGGTCGATGTCCACGTAGACGACGCGGGTGTCGGGCGCGAAGCGCTGGGCGACCTGGTGGACGTTGTCGTCGGTGGGCAGTCCGCAGCCCATGTCGAGGAACTGGCGGATGCCCGCCTCGCGGGTCAGATGGCGCACCACGCGGTAGAGGAACTCACGGTTCTGCCGGGCGATGTCGACGCACTCGGGGAAGTGCGGGAGCGTGGAGAGCAGGAAGTTCCGGTCGACCTCGTAGTTGTCCTTGCCGCCGAGCATCCAGCCGTAGGCGCGCGCCGACGTCGGTATGTCGTAGGGAATGGACGGCTTCTCGGCGGCGCTGTCACTGACCATGGCGCGACACTATCCCGTGATCCACGTTCGGGTGAACCCGTCCCGGAGTCGCCAACACCAGGGCGGGGAACGGGGGTTGGGGCGCCCGGCGGTACCGTCGCACGGTGTCCCGGACATACGGAGTGCCGTACTCCCGAACTCAGCACCGTGGCGTACGCCACCCGGCCGCCATCCGGGCCGCCCGATGACGGATGATCTACGCATAGGGCCAACCGAATCACCAGAGAGGACCTCCCCATGGAAGAGCGCTTCGACGTCGTCGTGCTCGGAGCAGGACCGGGCGGCTACGTGGCCGCGATCCGCGCCGCCCAGCTGGGCAAGCGCGTAGCGGTCGTCGAGGAGAAGTACTGGGGCGGTGTCTGTCTCAACGTGGGCTGCATCCCGACCAAGGCCCTCCTGCGCAACGCCGAGCTGGCGCACATCTTCAACCACGAGGCGAAGACCTTCGGCATCAAGGTGGACGGCCAGGTCTCCTTCGACTACGGCCAGGCGTACAGCCGCAGCCGCGAGGTCGCGGACGGCCGGGTCAAGGGCGTCCACTTCCTGATGAAGAAGAACAAGATCACGGAGTACGACGGCCGGGGCACCTTCCTGGACGCCAACACCCTCCAGGTCGCCAAGTCCGACGGCACCACGGCGACGATCTCCTTCGAGAACTGCATCATCGCGACCGGCGCCACCCCGAAGCTGCTGCCCGGCACCAGCCGCAGCGACCGCGTCGTCACGTACGAGGAGCAGATCCTCAGCCAGGACGTGCCGCAGTCCATCGTGATCGCGGGCGCCGGCGCCATCGGCATCGAGTTCGCCTACGTCCTGCACAACTACGGCGTGAAGGTCACCATCGTCGAGTTCCTCGACCGGATCGCGCCGCTGGAGGACGCCGACGTCTCCAAGGAGCTCGCCAAGCAGTACCGCAAGCTCGGCATCGACGTGCTGACCTCGACGCGCGTCGAGTCCATCGACGAGTCGGGCCCGCAGGTGCGCGTGACGGTCACCGCCAAGGACGGCGCGCAGCAGGTCCTGGAGGCCGACAAGGTCCTGCAGGCCATCGGCTTCGCGCCGAACGTGACGGGCTACGGCCTGGAGGCCACGGGCGTGGCGCTGACCGAGCGCGGCGCGATCGACATCGACGGCCGCGGCCGGACGAACGTGCCGAACATCTACGCCATCGGCGACGTGACCGCGAAGCTGATGCTCGCGCACACCGCCGAGTCCATGGGCATCGTGGCCGCCGAGACCATCGCGGGCGCCGAGACCATGGAGCTCGACTACCCGATGATCCCGCGCGCGACCTACTCGCAGCCGCAGATCGCCAGCTTCGGCTGGACCGAGGCGCAGGCCAAGGAGAAGGGCTTCGACGTCAAGGTCGCGAAGTTCCCCTTCACCGCGAACGGCAAGGCGCACGGCCTCGGCGACTACGTCGGCTTCGTGAAGGTCATCGCGGACGCCACGCACGGCGAGATCATCGGCGCCCACCTGATCGGCCCGGACGTCACGGAGCTGCTGCCCGAGCTGACCCTGGCCCAGCAGTGGGACCTGACCGTGCACGAGGTCGCGCGCAACGTGCACGCGCACCCGACGCTCGGCGAGGCCGTCAAGGAAGCGGTGCACGGCCTGGCCGGGCACATGATCAACTTCTGATCGACTCCTGATCGGCTTCCGACCGGGCGCGGGACCGGTCCCTGACCGGCGCCCGCCCCGCCCACCGGCCCCGTCACTCCTCCGAGTGGCGGGGCCGACCGGTCCGGAAGATCATGGCGGAACGCGACTGAACGCCTCGGGGGCGAGGAGAGGCAGTTCCGCATGTTTGCTGGCCTGGGCCGATTCGTCGTCCGCCGTGCCTGGTGGATCATCATTGCGTGGGTGGTGGCGGCCGGTGCCGTGATCTCGCTGGCGCCGAAGCTCACCTCCAGCTCCGACGAGGCGAGCTTCCTTCCCGACCACTACGAGTCGATCCGCGCCGCCGACGTCCAGGAGAAGGACTTCCCCCAGCAGGAGAACGTCGGGGCGATCATCGTCTTCCAGCGCTCCGACGGCGGGAAGCTCACCGAGGCCGACTCCGCGAACGTGGTGCGCATCTCCAAGGACCTGCAGGCCAAGCAGATCCCTGACGTCCAGCAGATCGTGCCGGGCGAGGTCTCGCCCAACAAGCTGGTGCAGACGGCCATGGTGGCGATGCCGAAGGTCACCAACCCCGAGGACACCAAGCAGCAGGACGCGGTCAAGGACCTGCGCGCCGACCTGAAACCGGAGTTGAAGGGCACGGACCTGTCGGCCGGGATCACCGGCTCCGCAGCCCAGGCCCTGGACGAGAGCGACGCGTCGAAGAAGGCGGGCATGCTCGTCGGCGTCGGCACGATCGTCATCATCATCGTGCTGCTCCTCGTGATCTTCCGGAGCCCGATCATCGCGTTCCTGCCCGTCGTCCTGATCGGCCTGATCTCGCCGATGGCAACCGGCCTGATCGCCGCCGCCAACAAGGCGTTCGACATGAAGGCGGACTCCTCGATCCAGGAGCTGCTGACCGTCGTCCTGTTCGGCGTCGGCACGGACTACATCCTGTTCCTGCTCTTCCGCTACCGGGAGGCGCTGCGCGCGGGCGAGGACCCCAAGGGCGCGATGGTGCACGCCGTCGAGCGGGTCGGCGAGGCCATCACCTCGGCGGCGGGCGCCGTCATCGTCGCCTTCGCCGCACTCACGCTCTCCTCGCTCGGCATGCTCCGCTCGATGGGCCCCGCCCTGGCCATCGCCGTGTTCCTGACGCTGCTGGCCGGGCTCACGCTGGTACCCGCGGTGGTCTCCAAGCTCGGCACGAAGGTCTTCTGGCCCTCGAAGTCCTGGCAGCGCGAACCGCACGGCACGGGCTTCGCCAAGCTCGGCGGCTCGATCGCCCGCAAGCCCGCCGTATGGGCCGTCGTCTCCGCCCTGTTCATGGGCGCACTGGCGCTCGGCGCGCTCGGCTACAAGGCCAACTTCGACCTGGCCGGGTCCTCGCTGCCCAAGACCAAGGAGTCGATGGTCGCCCTGAAGAACCTCCAGAAGGGCTTCCCCGCGGGCACCACCGACCCGACCTCCGTCTATCTGACCTCCACCACCGACAAGCCGGTCCCGGACGCCGAGGCCGACGCCTTCCGCACGAAGCTCGCGAACGTCAAGGGCGTGGGCCAGGTGGCCAAGCCGGTCATGAGCCCGGACAGGTCCACCGCCTCGTACTCCGTGATCCTGTCCGATCCGCCCGCCTCCGACCAGGCGCTCGCGACGGTCAAGGACCAGCTGCGCCCCGCCGCGCACGCCGACGCGCCACCGGGGACGAAGGCCCTCGTCGGCGGCATCACCGCGGTGTACGTCGACATCAACAAGGCCGTGGACCGCGACTATTCGGTGGTCTTCCCGGTGGCGGCGATCTGCATCATGGTCATCCTCGGCCTGCTCCTGCGCAGCCTGGTGGCGCCCTGGTACCTGATGCTGTCCGTGGCCCTCGGGTTCGGCGCGACGCTGGGTGCGACCTCGCTCCTGTTCACGAAGATCGGCAGCCAGCCGGGCCTGATGTTCATGCTGCCCGTGATCATGTACTTGTTCGTGGTCGCGCTCGGCACGGACTACAACATCCTGATGGTCTCCCGCCTGCGCGAGGAGGCCCGCGAGGGGCGCAGCCCGCACGACGCGGCGGGCACTGCGGTACGCCACTCCGGGCCGACCATCGGCTCCGCGGGCGTCATCCTGGCGGGCACCTTCGCGACGCTGATGCTGGCGGGCAACTCCACGCTCTCCCAGATGGGCTTCTCGCTCTCGTTCGGCATCGCGATCGCGGCATTCATCATGGCGATGCTCTTCACCCCCTCGCTCACGGCCCTCATCGGCCACGCGGCATGGTGGCCGGGGCACGGGGACCAGAAGCGCAACGGGTCGACGGACACACCGAGTTCGGGCCCGACGCCGCCCGCACCGGCTACGGGGCCGGGGCCGTCCGACGGGAGCGCCCCACCCCGGTGAACGCGCCGAGCAGCGCGATCGCCGTCACACAGCCGCCCACGGCCAGACACACCGCGGCGACCCCGAACCCGGCGGTCGCCGCGGTGACGGCCGCGGCGCCGAGCGGCCCGAGGGCGGAGTGCAGGGTCCAGAACGCGGCGGTGACCCGGCCTAGCAGATGCCCCGGCGTGACCTCCTGGCGCAGCGACATCGAGCTGATGCCCGCGATGCCGGTGCCGCACAGCATCCCGGCGGCCAGCACACCGAGCACCACGACGCTCGACGAGAGCCCGAGCACGCTCACACATGCGCCCGTCACCGTGGTCGCCCCGATCCACACGGCCCCGAACCCGACCCGCTCGCGCAGCCGGGCGACCGCCAGCGAACCGAGCAGGGTGCCGAGTGTGCCCGCGGCCAGGACGTAGCCGACGGTGCTCTCCGCATGCCCGAGATCCTCTTTCACCCGGAAGATGAGCACGTCGGTGATCCCGTACGTGAGAAAGGTGATCCCGGACAGCAGGACGGTGAGGGGCCGCAGCACCGGATGCCGCCACAGGAACCGGGCACCCGCCAGGAACTCCCCCTTCACACCGTCCTGTTGCCCCTCGGGCCGCCCCGCCGCCCGGACCTTCACGGAGAGGATGCCGAGGGCCGAGACCGCGAACGTCACCGCGTCGACCCCGATGGCGGCCGCCGCCCCGAACGCGGCGGCGACCAGCCCCGCGAGCGCGGGACCGGCCACGCTCACCACGGCGTACGAGGCGTACAGGTGGCCGTTGGCGCGGGTGATCTGGCCGGGCTCCACGATGCCGGGCACCACGGTGACGTACGTGACCTGGAAGAGCATCGAGAAGACCCCGGCGACCGGGACGACGGCGTACAGCAGCCACACCGGGCTCGCGAAGAGCCAGACCAGCGGGATCAGCGCGTACAGCACACAGCGCACCGCGTCGGCGGCCATGAGCAGCCGCCGCCGGTCCACGCGGTCGGCCACCACCCCGGCGAAGATCCCCGTCACGATCGAGGCGACCCCGGTGAGCGCGGTGACAAGTCCCATCTGCAGCACGGAGCCCGTGCTGTGCAGCACCAGGAGCGGCACGGCCACCGCGGAGAAGGAGTCACCGAGAGCGGACAGGGTCTGAACGCCAAGAAAGACACGGTAGTTGGGGTTGCGCCACAGAGAACCGCGCGCAGCCCCCCGGCCGGGCCCCCGGGGGTTGCTTCCGCCGACTCCGAGACTCCCCCGCGCCCGGGCTTCTCCCCCGCCGCCATGGCCGCCGCCTCCCGCTGCCGGTCCGCCCCGATGCGAACGCGAGGAGACCACGTGGGGCCGACACCTGTCCAGACCATAGCCTCACACCATGACGCCCCAGACCGACCCCGCTTCCCCCATCGCCACCCCGCCGGTTCCCCGCATCCGCCCGCGCGCCACCGCCGACCTCGACGCCTGCGTCCGGGTCCTCGCCGCCGTGCACGCCCACGACGGCTATCCGGTGAACTGGCCCCGGCAGCCCCGGCAGTGGCTCGCCGGGACGGCGCAGAGCGGTGCGTGGGTGGCGGAGCTCGACGGTGCGGTGGTCGGGCACATCGGGCTCGCGCGGGCCGGCGACGGCGACGCGGCGCCCGGCCTGTTCAGCAGCCACGCAGGGGTGAGCACGGCCGAGACCGCCGTGGTGAGCAGGCTGTTCGTGTCCCCGGACGCCCGCGGCCACCGGATCGGCGCCCTGCTCCTCGAACACGCCGTACGGGAGGCGCACGGCCTCGGCCTGCACCCGGTGCTCGACGTCGTGGCCACGGACACGGCGGCGACCGCGCTGTACGAGCGGCAGGGCTGGGAGCTCCTCGCCACGACCGAGCAGCGGTGGGCCCCGGGCCGGACCGTCGTGGTGCACAGCTACGCGGCAGGGCGCGACGGCGCGTGAAGTCCGGCCCCGCCGACGGCTGTTGACCTCAACTCGCCTTGAGGTTCTAGCTTTTCCGGCATGACCTCTCCCGACCTGACCACCACCGCCTCCACCCCGCCCACCCGCGCCGCCGACGAGCAGCGGATACGCGCCGTCGTCGAGCGCGCCCAAGAGGCGCAGCTCGACCCCGCGGTCCTTCCCGCGCTGCACACCTCCGACGTGGTGATCGTCAACCTCGTCGGGCGGCGCCTCTTCGGACGTGCGGCCTTCGTGGCGGCGATGACCGAAGCGGTCGCCTCCCCGCTCAAGGACATCCGGACCGTGCTGGAGATCGACGACATCCGGTTCGCGACCCCGGACGCCGCCGTCGTGAGCCTGACCAAGACGGTCCACGACGAGCGCCCCGCCGCCCAGCGGACGTCCGCACCTCCGGCGCAGGGCGTCCTGACCTTCGTGATGACGCGGGAGGCGGACGACTGGCGGATCGCCGTGGCCCAGACGACGCCCCTCGCCTGACCGGTCACCACTCACCGGTCAACCCTCATACGAATCGCCCACGCCAGGGTGACAGGGCTCGCGGCGGCGGGTGCCCGGCCGGTAGGACGGGGCGGGTCAGCCGGTCGCCCCGTCGAGGAGCCGCACACCCGTGAGTACCCGCGCAGTTCTGGTCGCCGCCGTCATCACCGGGATCCTTCTGGGGATCGTGGGAACCAGAGCGGAGGGCTCCGGATCGGCCGGTCCACCACGTCACAGTGGTTCTTTCGCCGAGTCGGGCCATTAGGCTGCGGGCTTGCCGCGTGGCATCCGTCCCCGCCACCCGGCAGCCGAGCCGCCGTCGACGGAAGCGAGTGGACCTTTGAACTTCCTCACCATCGGTCATCGCGGAATCATGGGTGTGGAGCCCGAGAACACCCTGCGTTCCTTCATCGCCGCGCAAGCCGCGGGCCTCGACCTCATCGAACTCGACCTGCACCTGAGCAAGGACGGCGCCCTCGTCGTCATGCACGACGCCCTGGTGGACCGGACGACGGACGGCAAGGGCCCGATCGCCGAGAAGACCCTCGCCGAGCTCCGTGAGCTGGACGCCGGGCGGGGCGAGCGCATCCCCGTCTTCGAGGAGGTCCTGGACGCGGTGCGGGCGCCGCTCCAGGCCGAGATCAAGGACGTGGCGGCGGCCCGTGCGCTCGCCGAGGTGATGCACCGGCGCGACCTGGTCTCCCGGGTCGAGGTGATCTCCTTCCACGACGAGGCGATCGCGGAGATCGCCCTCCTGGTGCCGGGCGTGCGCACGGCGCTCGTGGCCAGCCGCTACGGCACGGACGTCGTGGAGCGGGCCACCGCGGTCGGCGCCACGACGCTCGTCCTGAACATCCGGCGCCTCACCCTGGAGATCGTCGAGCACGCCCGCAAGGCCGACCTGCGCATCATCGGCTGGGTGGTGAACACCCAGGACGACCTGCGCCTGGTCCGCGCCCTGCAGCTCGACGGCGCGACGACGGACTACCCGGAGATCAAGCGCACGGGCCGCTTCACCGCGTGACGCCGGGCGCCGCTACGCGAGCGGCTTGACCAGCAGCTCGAACTGCAGGTCGTCGCGCTGCGGGATGCCGAAGCGCTCATCGCCGTACGGGAACGGGGTCATCCGTCCCGTACGGCGATAGCCGCGCCGCTCGTACCAGGCGATGAGTTCGTCCCGCACCGAGATCACGGTCATGTGCATCTCGGTCACGCCCCACGCGGTGCGGGCGGTCCGCTCGGCCTCGGCGATGATCTCCTTGCCGAGGCCCGCCCCCTGCAGCGCGGGGCTGACCGCGAACATCCCGAAGTAGGCGTGCGTGCCCCGGTGTTCGAGCTGGCAGCAGGCGACGACGGCGCCGTCCCGCTCGACCGTGAGGAGCTTGCTGTCGGGCGACTTGATGACGTCGAGGACGCCCTGCGGATCGGTGCGCTGCCCCTCCAGGATGTCCGCCTCGGTGGTCCAGCCCGCCCGGCTCGAGTCCCCGCGGTACGCCGACTCGATGAGCGCGACCAGGGCGTCCACATCGGCGTCGGTGGCGTCCCGGTAGGTCAGGGCGCCGGTGGCGGGGGTCGGGGCGGTGTCCATGGGGCGGTACTCCGGTCTCTCGGCGGGCATGGCGGACCCCGCCGGTGCGCGGTCCACGGCACGGCAGGGCACCGTCGAGCCTAACCCCGCCACTAGGCTGCGGGCGCATGGTGCACGTACTGAGCAGCAGGACCCTCCTCACCCCCACCGACCCCGAGCGTTCACGGGCCTTCTACGGCGAGGGCCTCGGTCTCGCGGTGTACCGCGAGTTCGGCACGGGCCCCGACCGCGGCACGGTCTACTTCCTCGGCGGCGGCTTCCTCGAACTCTCGGGCCGCGCCACCGCACCGCCCGCCCCCGGGCTCCGCCTCTGGCTCCAGGTGGCCGATGTGGCGGCGGCGCACGCGGAACTGGTGGGGCGCGGGGTGCCAGTGGTGCGGGAGCCGGTGAAGGAGCCGTGGGGGCTGGTGGAGATGTGGCTGGAGGATCCGGACGGGGTGCGGATCGCGGTGGTGGAGGTGCCGGAGGACCATCCGCTGCGGTATCGGCCGTAGGCGTGCGAGGCCGCCCGGGTCGGCCCGATCCCCCGGGGCGGACCGGATCAGCCCGAGTAGCCCGGATCAGCCCCGGTCAGCCCGATCAGTCGGCCACCCCGTCGAGCCGCCCCCGCTCCGCCCGGTCGCTGAGCCTCAACAACAGCGCGATCATCAGCCAGTTGGCGATCAGCGACGAGCCGCCCTTGGCGAGGAACGGGATGGCCTTGCCGGTCAGCGGGACCAGGCCCGTGACACCGCCCGCGACGACGAAGACCTGGAGGGCGAGCGCACCCGCGAGGCCGCAGCCCAGGAGCTTGCCGAAGGGGTCGTTGAGGCGGACGGAGGCGGCGAAGCCGCGCTGGACGAGGAGTGCGTACACGAGGAGCACCGCCAGCATGCCGGCCAGGCCGAGCTCCTCCCCGACCGTGGTGAGGATGAAGTCGCTGCGCCCCGCGAAGCCGATCAGCTCGGGGTGGCCCTGGCCGATTCCGGAGCCGGTCAGGCCGCCGCTGCCGAAGGAGAAGAGGGCCTGGGCCGCCTGGTCGGAGACGAGGCCGGGGGGCCGCTGGTCCGGGGGCAGGAACACCGCCATCGGCTCCAGCCACGCCGCGACCCGGCCCCGGACGTGGGGCTGGGTGGTGCCGACGACGGCGGCGCCCACGACCGCCATCGCGAGACCGCAGACGATCCAGCTGGTCCGGGACGTGGCCACGTACAAGAGCATCACGAACAGGCCGAAGAAGATCAGCGAGGTGCCCAGGTCCCGCTCGAAGATCAGCACGAGCAGGCTCAGGACCCAGATCACGACGATCGGCGCGAACTGGCGGGCGGGCGGCAGCCGCATGCCGAGCACCTTGCGCCCGGTGAGCGCGAGGGCGTCGCGCTGGGTGGCGAGGTAGCCCGCGAAGAACACCGCCAGCATGATCTTCACGAACTCGCCGGGCTGCATCGACAGGGGCCCCAGGTAGATCCACCGCTTGGCGCCGTAGGTGTCGCCCGGGAAGAACGCCGGGGCCATCAGCAGGACGAGGGCGACCGCCATCATCAGGTACATGTAGCGCCGCAGCACCCGGTGGTCGCGGATCAGCGCGAGCGTCCCCGCACACACCGCGACCCCGATGACCGTCCACATCAGCTGGCCGGGAGCCGTCTCGACCGCGTCCTTGAACTTCTTCGCGTACGTGACGTCGAGCCGGTAGAGGAGGACCAGGCCGAGGCCGGACAGGAGGGCGCCCAGGGGCAGGATCAGCGGGTCCGCGTACGGGGCGAAGCGGCGGACCGCCACGTGGGCGACGAAGAGGAACAGCACCACGCTCGCCGCGAACCCGGAGATCCCGTTCGGCAGCCGGCCCGTCATGGACAGGCCCGTGTAGATCTGCCCGCCGATCGTGATCGCCGCGACGAAGCAGAGCAGCAGCGCTTCCATGCGGCGGCGGTGCCGGGCCGCGACGCGGCGGTGTTCCTTGGTCAGTTCCTCCGCCATGCTCCGCCCCACGTGAAATGTTCCGTTCTGTCGTACGCAGGGAGAGAGTGCGTTTCTTCATTCTTCGTTCCGAATTACGAAGAAAGTCGCCAAGAGAAGGTCATCTCTGTTCAGGACCTGACCGTTCCGGTCGTGAGCGGCGAACGGATCGCCTACGTTGATCCAAAGGCCCGTCCGCGTCGCACCTGGCGCCAGTCGTCCGCCTCAATACCTGGAGAGACTTCTCATGGCTGCTCCTCGGATCCTGGTCGTCGGCGGTGGTTTCGCCGGCATGGAATGCGCGCACAAGCTCGAGCGGATCCTCAAGCCCCACGAGGCCGAGCTGCGCTTGATCAGCCCGCAGGCCCACCAGCTGTATCTGCCGCTGCTCCCGCATGTCGCCTCCGGTGTGCTCACCCCGCAGTCGGTGGCCGTGCCGCTGCGCCGCATGCTGCACCGCACGGCGATCGTGCCCGGCGGCGCGGTCGGGGTGGATCCGAAGGCGAAGGCCGTGGTCGTCCGGAAGATCAACGGCGAGACCGTGGTGGAGCGCTACGACTACCTGGTCCTCACCCCCGGCAGCGTCACGCGGCAGTTCGACATCCCCGGCGTCGAGACCCATGCGGTGGGCGTCAAGACGCTCGCCGAGGCCGCCTGGATCCGCGACCACGTCATCGCCCAGCTCGACCTCGCGGCGGCCACCTCGGACCGGGCGGAGCGGGAGTCGCGGCTGCAGTTCGTGGTGGTCGGCGGCGGCTACGCGGGCACGGAGACGGCCGCCTATCTGCAGCGCCTGACCGCCGCGGCGGTGAAGCGCTACCCGGGCCTCGACCCGACCCTCATCACCTGGCACCTCGTCGACCTCGCGCCCCGCCTCATGCCCGAGCTGGGCGAGCGGCTCGGCGACAAGGCGATGCGCATCCTCCAGCGGCGCGGAGTGAAGGTCTCCCTCGGGGTGAGCGTCGAGAAGTGCACCGAGGACACGGTCACGCTCACCGACGGCCGCTCCCTGCCCTGCCGCACCCTGATCTGGACGGCGGGCGTCGCACCCAGCCCGCTCGTGGCGACCCTCGCCGCCGAGACGAACCGGGGCCGCCTGGTGGTCCGGCCCGACCTGACGGTGCCGGGCCTCGACGGCGTGTTCGCGCTCGGCGACGCGGCGGCGGTGCCGGACGTGGTCAAGGGCAGCGACGCCGTCTGCCCGCCCACCGCCCAGCACGCCATGCGCCAGGGCTGGGCCGCCGCGTCGAACGTCGCCGCGGCGCTGCACGGCGAGCCCCTCGCGCCCTACCGCCACAAGGACATGGGCCTGGTCGTGGACCTCGGCGGCATCCAGGCGGTCTCGAAGCCGCTGGGCGTCCAGCTCTCCGGTCTGCCCGCCCAACTCGTCGCGCGGGGCTACCACTTGGCGGCGCTGCGCAGCGGCACGGCACGGTTCCGCACCGCCGCCAACTGGGGCCTGAACGCGGTGGCGGGCGACGACTACGTCCGCACCGGCTTCCAGGCCGGGCGGCCCGCCTCGCTCGCGTCGTTCGAGCGGACCGATGCGTACATGACGCCCGAGGAGATCGCCGAGACGGTGTCGACGTACCACTACGCGCCGACGCGCCCCGAGCTCTGACCCGCGCCCCCGACCGCCTCACACCGAGGGGTCGAACCGGCCGTCGACGGCGGTCCAGCCGCCGTCGACCGTCAGCACGCTCCCGGTGACGAACGTCGAGGCGTCCGAGACGAGATAGGCGACGGCCCCGGCGATCTCGTCGGGCCGCGCCCAGCGGCCGAGCGCGGACGCCTGCGCGTAGGCGTCGTACCAGGCGGGGTCGGCGGCGATCTGGTCGGTGAGCGCGGTGCGCACCACGCCGGGCGCGACCGCGTTGAACCGCACGCCGCGCGGCCCCCACTCGGCGGCCGCCGTCCGCAGCAGCTGGACGAGCCCCGCCTTGGACGCCGCGTACGCCCCCTGCCCCGGCTCGACCTGGAAGGCCCGCATCGACGCGAACCCGACGACGCTCCCCAGGCCGCGCTCGGCCATGCCCGGGGCGACCGCCTGGATGAGGGTGACGTAGGCGCGCAGGTTGAGGGAGAGGACACGGTCGAAGTCGGCGAGGGTGTAGTCGGCGATGCGCTTGCGGACGTTGACGCCGACGGTGACGACGAGGCCGTCCAGGGGGCCCCACGCGTCCACGGCCGCGAGCACGGCGTCGGGTTCGAGGACGTCGAGGGTGTAGGGGGTGGCGCTGCCCGCCCCCTCCCTCTCCCCCGGCTCCTTGGCCTTCCCCTCCACCTCGTTCGCGAGGTCTGCCGTCTCGACCGCGCCCGGCCCGTCCCGGTCCGCCACGATCACCTGCGCACCGAGGGCGACCAGGGCGCGGGCGGCCTCGCGGCCGATCCCGTTGCCCCCGCCCACGACGGCGACGCGCCGCCCGTCGAGCCGGAACAGATCGGCGTACGACATCTCGACTCCCTTTGCCTTCACGGTGATACGGATGGGTTCGCGGCCGTGCGGGTCAGGTACTCCCGCGCGGCGTGGGCGTAGACGCGCGCGTACTCGCCGATCTCGCGCACCTCGACGTACTCGTCCTTCTGGTGCGCGATCCACTTCCCGCCGGGGCCGTACACGACGGTCGGCAGGCCCGCGTCGCGGGTGAGGACGGTGCCGTCGGTGGTGCCGGGCACGGTGCCGAACGGGGGCGGTGTGCCGTGGACGCGGCGGTGGGCTTCGACGAGGGCGGTGACGACGGGATGGGGCTCGGGGAGTTCGATCGCGGGGCGGTCGTCGACGACGGTGAGCCGCACCGAGACGCCCGCTTCGGCCGCGGCCTCGGCGCTGAACTCCCGTACGGTCTTGATGAGTTCGTCGTGCTCGGCGCCGGGCATGGTGCGGACGTCGACGCCGACGACGGCGTGTGCCGGGATGACGTTGAGCTGATCGGGGTCGCCGCCGCGCACCACCGTCGGCGTGACGGTGACGCTGCCTGCGCGCGCATGGGTGCCGTAGCGGTCGCGCGCCCACTCCTGGGCGCGGGCCAGCGCAGCGACGACGCCAGCGGCCGCGACGAGGGGGTTGCGGGCCTGCTGCGGCATCGCGCCGTGCGCCATCGCCCCGTCCAGGTCGAGGCGGAGCCGGATCCCGCCGCGCGCACAGGCGCACACCTCGTACCCCTCGGGCTCGCACACGATCACCGCGTCGACGCGCCGGGCGAGCGCGGAGGCCGCGAACGCCTTCGCGCCGAGCATCAGCCCTTCCTCGTCGCAGAGCACGCCGACCACGATCCGCCCGGGGAACGGCCCGGCGCACTGCAGCGCCCGCACCCCGTAGATCATGGCCGCCACACCGGACTTCATGTCGGCCGCGCCCCTCCCCCACAGCCGCCCGTCGCGGATCTCCCCGCCGTAGGGGTCCACGCCCCAGTCCGCCGGGTCCCCTTCGGTGACGACGTCGACGTGCCCCTCGAACATCAGGGTCGGCCCGGGACCGCCGCCGCCCTCGACGACGGCCACGGCGTTCGGGCGTCCCGGGGCGACCTCGGTCACTTCGTACGGCCAGCCGAAGCCGTCGAAGAGCCGCCGGACGAGCGCGACGGCGGGCCGCTCGACCTCCGTGGCGCCCGCGGCGTTGACGGTGCGCAGCCGGACCAGGGCCCGCGCGAAGGAGACGGCGGCTTCGATGTCGGGTGCGATGCCGGATGCGACGTCGTCCATGGCCTCATACTTGGCACCCGGCGGACGTCCTCACACCTGCATGCCTCAACTCGCCTCTACGGATGGCCGGTTGGCGAGGCGCGGGTTGGCGGATGAGGCACTGGTGGGCCGTGGAACGGGGGCGGTACAACGACCCGCATGGGCATACGGATGCGGGTGCGCTCGCTGGCTGTCGCGGTAAGTCTGCTGTCGCTGTGCGGAGTCGAGGGTGCGGGGGCGGCCGCCGCGGCCCCGGCGGGGCTCGGGCCGTGTGCGGAGCGCGGGCGGGTGGCGGTGTTCCACGAGGGTGGCATTCCGCTCGTCGACTGGCGGGAGAACCTGGAGTTCGACGGCCGGGGCACGCTGTGGGTGGCGCATGTGACGCAGAACCGGGTGGAGGGGTACGCGCCCGACGGGTCGCTGCGGGCGAGCTTCCCGCTGAGCGGACCAGGCGGGATCCGGCGCGGGCCCGACGGGATGATGTACGTCAACTTCGGCGTGAATCCGCTGTCCCCGAGCGGCGGCATCGCCCGCTTCGACCCGGCCTCCGCGCACCCGGAGCCGGAGACGGTCGTGGACGGCCTCTCCGGCGTCAACGGCCTCGCCGTCGACGGGCGCGGCAACTTCTACGTGAGCCGTGAACTGGCTACCGGTGTCCTGAAGTTCGGCCCGGACGGCACCCCGGACGCGGAGTGGACGAAGAAGGCGGACGTCTTCGGCACGAACGGCCTGCAGATCGTCGGCGACCAGCTCTACGCGAGCGTCATCACCAGCACCGAGTCCCCCGTCGTCCGCATCCCCCTCGCCGACCCGGCCCGCCACTCCGTCGTCACGCGGCTCAGCGCGCACCCCCTGGACGTCAAACTCCTCGACGACCTCACGGAGTTCGAGGGCGACCTGGTGGTCGCGACGTTCGGCAGCGGTGAGCTGATCCGGGTCGACCCGGCGACGGGCCGGTCCTGTGTCCTGGTGTCCGGGCTGCGCACGCCCACGAGCGTCCGCGTCCCGCGCGGGTTCGGGGACCACGACGGGCGGCGTGAGCTGTTCGTGGTCGAGGCATCCGGGCGGATCCTGAAGGTGACGGTGGGCTGAGCGGCCGCCGGCTCAGGCCCTCACCCCGCCCAACTGTCCCTCCAGCTGCCCCAGCAACGCGCCCAACAGGGTGGCCAGCTGCCCTTGTTGGGGACCGTCGAGCCCGGACAGGGCGTCGGTCTCGTACGCGAGCTGGTCGGGCATGAGCGCGTCGACGAGCTCCCGGCCCGCGTCGGTGAGGCTGAGGTGGGCGACGCGGCGGTCGCGGGTGTCGACGCGGCGGTCGACGAGGCCGCGCTCCTGGAGCTGCTTGAGCCGTTTGGTGACGGCGGCTCCGGAGGAGAACGTCTCGCGGGCGAGCTCGCCGGGGGTCAGCTCGTGGCCGGTGCGGCGCAGGGCGCCGAGGAGGTCGAACTCGGGGCGGGTGAGCCCGGCGCGGCGCAGCGGGGCGTCCTCGGCCTGCTGGAGAAGGGCGGCGCAGCGGTTGATGCGGCCGATGATCTCCATGGGCGCGGTGTCGATGTCGGGGCGCACCGCCTGCCACTGCCGCACCACGGCGGCCACGGTGTCGCGCCGGTCCGCGCCGCTCGCGCCCGTCCCCCGGCCGTTGCCTGTCGTCATCCTCGTATGCCTCCACTGCGCTGTGCCGTCGCTGTTGCCGCCGCCGCGAGCGTACGGTGTCCGGCCTGCTCGGCGACGAGCACCCGGTGCTCGGGCAGGGCGCGCTGCCACCACTCCCCGGCGGCGGCGTCGGCGGCGGCGGCGCGCAGATCGACGAGGGCGGCGGCGAGTCCGCGGCGCGCGTGCGCGGAGGCTCCGTGGCTGTCCACCCGCGCCCGGGCCCGCTCCGTGGCGTCGATGGCCTGCTCGATGCGGTCGGTGGCGCGCCGGTTGGTGACGGCGATGGCCGCCACGACGCCGAGGAGCGCGCCGAGAAGGGTGTCCACGACCCGGTCGAGGATGAGCGCACCGGGCTCCTGGAAGCGCGCGAACTCCGTCACGAGGAGCGCCATCGGGGTCACACAGACGGTGCCGAGCCAGTAGTTGCGGGTGATCAGCGCCTCCGCGCCGAAGGCGAGCGCGAGGCAACAGGCGATGAGCAGCGCGTGGTTGAGGTGGGCGAGCGGCACGATCGCGGCGAAGGCGAGGACGCCGACCAGGTTCCCGACGACGCGCTGCACGCCCCGGTTCCAGGTGAGCGTTACGTTGGCCTGGTAGAGCGAGGCGGCGGTGACGAGGGCCCAGTAGGGACGCCCGATGCCGAGGGCGAGCGAGGCGTACCCGGCGAGCGCGCAGCCGACGGCGGTGCGCAGCGCGATGGGCAGGACCGGCGAGCCGGGCCCGACACGCCGCCACAGCGACGACCGCGCTCCGCTCAACTCCATGTCGAGGCCGAGCAGTTCGTCCTCCTCCCCACGGCGTACGTCACGGGGGCGCGGCACGGCCCCGGTCCCCCGCAGCCCGGCGGCCCACGCCCGCAGCTGCCCGGGATCTGCGGCGCCCGGGTCGGCGAGCGCGTCCTCGGCGCGGACGACGAGCCGCTCCAGGGCGCGGCGGGCGGCGGTGCGCTCGCCGGCGGCGAGGAGGGCCTGCCAGGCGGCGTGCACGGCGGCGGCCGCGGCGCCCCGGGTCCGTACGACGGCGGAGGTGTCGCCCGCCGCGGCGCTGTCGGCGTGGGCGGCCGCGGCCAGCAGGGCGCGGGCGGTGGCGCGCCGCTCGGGCCCGTGCGGGCGCAGCACGGCGGGCGCCATGCCGACCACCCAGGCCACGGCCGCCGCGCCGAGGGTCAGCGCGAGGTGGCCGGGCACCTGCCCGATGGTCTGTGGCGCGAAGAGACTGGCGGAGCTGACGAAGGTGAAGATCAGGTGGCCGGGCGGCCCGATGCGGGTCCCGTCGCACAGGGCCTTCTGCGCGGCGGCGAGCAGCGCGCCGACGGCGACGAGTACTGCGGCGGACCCGGCGAGCGAGGCCGCGACGAGCGCGACGGCCATGCTTCCCAGCATCCCGGCCGCGACCCACGCGAGGGCCCGCCCCCGCGCGGCGTAGGGGAGGTTGTGCGCGTACAGCGCGCAGAACGACCCGGCCATCGTGTACATCACCAGGTCGAGCCGGCCGATGACGAGCAGCGTCACGTTGGGTATCGCGGTCGCGACGACGACGCTCAGCGCGGACTTGAACCAGATGTCCGAGGGCTTCACCGGCCGCAGCACACCGGCGAGCGGGAGAGGGCGGGCGAGGGGACCACGGGGGCGAGAGGGGAGGGTCGGGCTGCTCATGAAGAGAAGATTAGCAAGTGTTTTACCCGTGAATAATCTACCCCCACTCCCCCGGTGTGCTCCCCGTGTACACCCGTGCGCTCGCGTACGACTCCGTGTGCACGGGCATCGACCCGACGACGCCGTCGATCAGGGGGAGGTGTGCGGTGCACGGACCGGCGCAGGCCGGGTGGCTGCTCGTGGCGCTCTGCGCGGCGACCGGGGCCTACTGCCTGCTGAGGATGCGCAGCACCGTCGAGGAACAGCGCCGCACGGCGGGTGGCGAGGCGCTCATGGGCTTCGGAATGGCGGTGATGGCGCTGCCCGCGGCCGTCGTCACACCACCGCGCTGGCTGTGGCTCGCCTACGCCGCGGTCTTCACCGCAGCACTGCTGCACGCGCTATGGGCGTCCCTGCGCAGCACCCACCACGTCCACCACGTGCTCGGCTCCTTCGCCATGGCCTACATGTCCGTGGCGATGTCCGCGACCCCGGCCGCCCACGCCCACCACGGCGGCGCGGGCGTCCCGGCCCTGACGGGCGCGCTCCTGCTGTACTTCACGGGGTTCGTGCTGTGGTCGGGCACGCGGCTCGCCCCCGCGGGGAGGGGGACGGCGGGCGGCGGCGGTGGCGGCAGCACCGTGGCGCTCGGCTGGGGGGACCGGGCCGAACTGGCGCTCGCGTGCCGGCTGTCGATGGGGATCGGGATGGTGGCGATGCTGTTGACGCTGTAGCCGCCGCCCGTCGGAGCGGCACGCGCTCGTCCCGCAAGGGATCATTTCAGTTGCGGCTTCGCCCCCTCCCGGCCGATGCTGTGCGCTCGGCCGACGGGGGAGGAAACGATGGGGCTCATGCTGTTCCCGGGGGACGGCGACGACGACAGCCCGGACATCTCCTGGTCGTACACGGGCTTCAGCATGTTCCGGTCCTGGCTGGCCGGGATCGAGGGGTTCACGCTCGCCGAGATGGCGGGCTTCGGCGGCGAGCGCCCCTGGAGCGAGGTCGCCACCCCGCTGGCACCGCTCCTCGACCACCCGGACGACCACGGCGAGCTCACCGCTCAGGAGTGTGCAGCGATCCTGCCCCGCCTCCAGGAGATCGCCGGGCGACCGGAGGAGCACCCGTCCGGGCCGGGCCGGAAGCGCCGCGCCGACGACGTCCGGCAGTTGGTGGTCGTCCTGCGACGCTGCGTCGAGAAGGACGTCGAGCTGGTCTTCGGCTGACGGCTGACGGCTGACGCACCACGCCCCGCGGCGACGGTGCGTGCCGCACTCGCGGGAGTCGCTTAACATTCAACGACGTGGCCGATATCGACTTTCCCGATGACTTGATCGAGCTGGAACGTTCCGCCTGGACCGAGATCCAGCGGGGCGCACTCACCCTGGACACCGCGCAGGCGGTCCAGGCACGCATCACGGAATTCGCCCGCGAGGCCGAGCTGTCACGGCTCGACGTGGAGACGGGGCTGAAGAAGCTCGTACGACATCCGGAGCCGGAGGCCGAGGGGGCCTGAGTCCTGGCACAGGCCGACCCCCTCGGCTCCGCTCGGGTCAGCGGTGCGAGAGCACGTTGACCACCTTGCCGTCGGGGTCGCGGACGAAGAAGCGGCGGACGCCCCACTCCTCGTCCTGGAGCGGGTGCACGATCTCCGCGCCACTGGCGCGCACCGTCTCGTACGCCGCGTCGACGTCGTCCACCTCGATGCTCAGGTCCGGGGTGACGGGCGCCGTCTTGTCCTCGGTCATCACGCTGACCTGGGCCATCGGGTTCGACGGCGCGGCCAGCGTGGTGATCCAGCCGTGGTCCATGACCACCTCGAGGCCGAGGAGGCCGTAGAACGCGCGGCTCTCCCCCGCAGCCTGCGACTGCACGATGGGCATGACGCGACGGACGCTCATCAGGCGTTCTTCGGGGCCGCGTGCTGAGCCACCTCGAAGGACCACACCTCAGCGCCGGTCGCGGCCGGCTTGGGGCGGTCGCCGCCGCCCTGGTGGGCCTGCTTCATGGAGCCCTCCATCCACGCCTGGTACGACTCCTCGTCGCGCCAGCGCGTGTACACCATGTACTTGTCGGTGCCGTCGACGGGACGCAGCAGCTCGAACCACTCGAAGCCGTCGGCGTTCTCCACGACGCCCGCGCGCGAGGCGAAGCGCTGCTCGAGGGTCTCCCGCTGCTCGGCCGGGACGGTCAGGACGTTGATCTTCACTACGCTCATGCGTCCATCCTGCCTCAGGCGCCCGGCACTTCCCGGCCGCCGGTCGGGGTGCGGGTTTCCGGTGACGGCAACTCCCCCGTTCGGTGGTGGAGTTCGTCGCGCGGGCGGGGCGAGGAGGTGTCATCGTCGAGCAGAGGAGGTGTCGTCGTCCCGGCAGTCGCGTCACGTGGCGTGCGTCACTTGCGGCGGGCGGCCATATCCCCGGGCAGCGGGCGCCTCATAGGCTGGGGACATGATGGTCCCCGTCGCGCTGTTGCTGCTGGGCGCGCTGACCGCTGTCCTCGCACCGAAGCTGCTCGCCCGGGCCGACTGGGTGGAGCGCGAACCGGTGGTCGCGCTTTGGGTGTGGCAGTGCGTCGTCGCCGGTGTCCTGCTGTGCTGTGTCCTGTCGATGACGCTGAGCGCGGCCGCGGCCTGGCAGGCGGTCCGGGGCCATGTCTTCGCGCCCGCGCCGCACGACGTCGTCGAGGCGTACGCGCTGAGCGCCACCGGGCCCTGGGCCGCGGCCACCGCCGTGGCGCTCGCGCTCGGGGGCGTCTGGACCGCGGCGATGCTCACCCGCGAGATCGTCCGGGCGCGGGCCCGGCGCCTGCGCAGCCGCCGCGAACTCGTCGTCCGCGCCCCGCTGTTGCCCTGCGAGGAGCCGGGGCCCGAGCGGCTCGTGGTCCTCGAGGGCGAGCGTCCCGACGCCTGGTGGCTGCCCGGGACGACGCCCCAACTGGTCGTCACCACCGCCGCGTTGCGCCGCCTGAAGGGGCGTCAGCTCGATGCGGTGCTCGCCCATGAGCAGGGCCACGCACAGGCCCGGCACGACTGGCTGCTGCACTGCTCGGACGCCCTGGCCACCGGGTTCCCGCAGGTCCCGGTGTTCGCGGCGTTCCGCAACGAGATGCACCGCCTGGTCGAGCTGGCCGCCGACGACACCGCCTCGCGGCGCTACGGACGCCTCACGGTCGCCCTCGCGCTCGTCGAACTCAACGAGGACCGGGGCGCGTTCGGCCCCTGCCCCACCCCCCACGCCCATGTCCCCCAGCGCGTACACCGCCTCCTCACGGCCCACCCCCGGCTCACGGCGGGGCGCAGGCTGCGGCTGACCGCGGCCGCAGCCCTGGTGCCCGTCGTGCCGTTCCTGGTGACCTTCGTGCCGGGCCTGCGCGCCCTCGGATAGCCCGCGGCAGCGCACATCGGCGAAGATCGCCCCATGCACCCCATGTCGCCCATGTCGCCCGCCTCCCCCCACTCCCCTCCCCGGCCGGACTCCCGCGGCTCCCGTGTCTGGCTCGCCCTCCTGGTCCCCTCGGTCGTCCTGCTGCTCCTCGTCGCGTACGAGTGGGGCCCGCTGCTCTCCCTGGACGGCGACATCGCCCGCACCACGCACCGCTGGGCCGTCACGCACGACGGCCTCACCCGGACCAGCCGCGTCCTCACCGACTGGGTGTGGGACCCCTGGACGATGCGCGCCCTGTGCGCGGTGGCGGTGGTGTGGCTCGCGGTGCGCAGGGACGGGTGGCCCGCCCTGTGGGTGGCGGGGACGTGCGCCGTGGGGACGGGGCTCCAGCAGGGGCTGAAGGCAGCGGTGGACCGGCCGCGCCCCGTCTGGCCGGACCCGGTGGACTCGGCGCACTACGCGGCCTTCCCCTCGGGGCACGCGATGACCGCAACCGTGGTGCTGGGCCTGCTGCTGTGGCTGCTCCGGCGCCACGGGGCCGGGCCGCTGCTCTGGCGGACGGCGGTCGGCCTCGCCGTGCTGAGCGTCGCGGGGGTCGGCCTGACCCGCGTCTGGCTCGGGGTGCACTGGATGTCGGACGTCGTCGAGGGCTGGCTGCTCGGCGCCCTGGTCGTGGCGGTGGCCGTGACCACGTACGCGTACGGGCCGGGACGGCGGGAGACCGGCCGTACTTGACCGCCCGGCGGACGCTCGCGGAGGATCGCGAGCATGGCGATCAAGGGCGTGCTCTTCGACTTCTCCGGGACCCTGCTGCGCATCGAGTCCGGCGAGAGCTGGCTGCGCGCGGTGCTCGACGACGCCGGACTCGTGCTCCCCGAGGGGGAGTTGGTCCGACTCGCCGGGCAACTGGAGCGGGCCGGGGCGCTGCCCGGCGGGGCCCATCCCACCGAAGTGCCCGCGCCCCTGGCCGAGTTGTGGGCCCAGCGCGACCGCAGCGCCGAACAGCACCGGGCCGCGTTCACGGGCCTGTCCCGGCAGGTCGCCCTGCCCGACCCCGCCCTCCACGACGCCCTCTACGCCCGCCACATGACCCCCGCCGCCTGGCGGCCCTACCCGGACACCGGCGAGGTCCTCGCCGCGCTCCACGACCGTGGTGTGCGCACCGCCGTGGTCAGCAACATCGGCTGGGACCTGCGGCCCGTCTTCCGCGCCCACGGCCTCGACCCGTACGTGGACGCGTACGTCCTCTCGTACGAGCACGGCATCCAGAAGCCGGACCCGCGCCTTTTCGCGCTCGCCTGCGAGGCGCTCGGCGTTGCTCCGGCGGACGCCCTGATGGTCGGCGACGACCGGCGTGCGGACGGCGGAGCGGCGGCGCTGGGCTGCGCGGTGCACTTCGTGGACCACCTGCCGGCGGACCGGCGCCCCGACGGCCTCCGACCGGTCCTCGACCGCGTCGGCGAGGAATAGGCCCCCTGCCCCCTGCCCCCTGGCCTAGGAAGCGTCCTCGGCGCCGCACCTGCCCGAGCGGTCGCAGTACGGCTGATGGGCGCTGGCCGCGCAGCCGCACAGCATGGCGCGGGTCTCCGGCACGGGCTCGCCGCCGTCGGCGGGGGTGATGAGCAGGTCGCCGCGGAGCACCAGCCTCCCCCGCCCGTCCCGGTGCGCGGTCGTGGGTGACTCCGGGCGCTCCGTGGCGCCGTCGACGAGGACGTACTGGAGGGCGCCGGAGGGGCAGCGGCGGATCACCTCGGCGACCTCGTCGGCGGGGGCGGCGTCGGGGGTGATCCAGGGGCGGCGCGCGGTGTCGAAGACCTGGGGCAGGCCGCGCACGCACTCCGCGGCGTGCAGACAGCGCGCGGAGTCGAAGGTGACGGTGATGACGTTGCCCGGGTACGGCTTGCCCCGGGGAGCTCGCGGGGCCGACGCCGGGGCCGGATCCGCGGCATCCGGGCTCGGATGCAGGTCCGGGGCCGGGTCCGGGTCCGTCATGACTCGTAGCTCTCGACCTCGGCCGCGGGCCGGACCCGCGCCTCGTCCGGGTTCCCGCCGTACTCGGCCTTGGCCCGGCGCTGGCGCAACAGGTCCCAGCACTGGTCGAGTTCGCGCTCCAGGACGCTCAGCCGCTCGCGCTCCGTCGCGACGTCGATGGCCCCGGCCGCGAGGGCCGCCCTGAGCTTCTTCTCGTCGTCGACCATCGCCGTGATACGGGCCAGAATCTGCTGTTGGTCCATGCCGGTACGCCTCCTCGTACCCCCCGGCCTACTGTAAGGAGGCAGCCGGGGATGCGCGCGGAGAGAGGTCGGGATGCACGGGGACAGCGGTTCGCGGGCGCGCGCCTGTGAGCAGGCAACACTCCCCCGCGGTGTTGCCTGCCCCAAGGCGCTTCCCCCAAGGACCAGCCCCCGGAAGGGCGTGGCCCGGCACGCGCTGAGTATATTGGCTGGGAGCCAGTCAACGCAGGAGTTACAGAATGTCGCCCCGTAGCCCATCGGTCAATGAAGAGTTGCGTCGGCGTTCCCGCGACCGGCTCCTCCAGGCGACGGTGGACCTGGTCGGGGAGCGGGGTTACGAGGCCACGACGCTCGGCGACATCGCCGACCGCGCCGGTTCGGCCCGGGGCCTGGTCTCCTACTACTTCCCGGGCAAGCGCCAGCTCCTGCAGTCCGCGGTGCACCGGCTCATGCACCGCACGCTCTCGGCGGCCCTGGAGCAGGAGCCGCTGCCCGCCGACGGCCGGGAGTACCTCGCGCGGGCCGTCGACGCGATCCTGGGGCTCGCCCGGGACCAGCCCCTGCTGATGCGGACGCACATGGCGGGGATCCTGCAGGCCGAGGGGTTCGTACGCTGCCCGGAGCAGCAGCGTCTGCAGGAGCTGCTGAGCTGGTCGGTCGAGAAGTACGGCTCCGAAGACGTCGACCGGGACTACAAGCTGCTGCGCGCGCTGCTGATGGGCGCGGTCTTCGCGCTGCTCATCCCGGGTGCGCCGATGCCGGCTGCCACACTGCGCGCGGAGCTCTTCCAACGCTTCGGTCTGGACTGGGAGTTCGGCCTCCCGCCGGACGAGGAGCCGCCCGGCGGGACGCGCGACGTCAGCGCCTGAAGTACTCGGGCTGCGTCTGGACGTTGAGCTCGCCGACGCGGACGTGCCGCGCCGGGTCGGTGCGCCGGTCGTCGATCTTCAGGACGTCGAGGCCCTTGGCGATGTCGTTCGAGTAGATGTAGCCGTTGTAGTAGTACGCCGACCAGGAGCCGCCGACGGTGATGGTGTCGGTGGACAGGGGGCCGCGCTCGAAGTAGCCGATCTCCTTGGGGCGGGTGGCGTCGGTGAAGTCCCAGACGGAGACGCCGCCCTGGTACCACGCCTGGACCATGAGGTCCTTGCCCTTCACGGGGATCAGCGAGCCGTTGTGGGCGACGCAGTTCTCCGTGTCGGCCTGATGGCGGGGGATCTTGAAGTAGCTCTTGAAGACCAGCTTGCGGTGCTCGCCCTTGCCGGTGACGGCGTAGATGCCGTCGGCGCCGCGGTTGGGTCCGGTGGCCGCGTTGCAGGTCGCGCCGGAGCCACCGCCCAGCTCATCGGTGAACACGACCTTGTCGGCCTTCTGGCTGAAGGTCGCGGAGTGCCAGAACGCGAAGTTCACGTTGTCCTGGACCCGGTCGATGACCTTCGGGCGCTCGGGGTCCTTGATGGAGAAGAGGATTCCGTCGCCCATGCAGGCGCCCGCCGCGAGGTCCTTGGAGGGCAGCACGGTCAGGTCGTGGCAGCCGGTGGTCTTGGAGACGCCGGGGTTGGTGGGCCCGCCCGGGTTGCCGCCGCCGTCGGGGCCCTCACCCGGGAAGAGCACGGGGAAGTCCACGACCGCGGCCTGCTGCGGGGCCTTGCGGGGCACCTTGATGACGGAGATCCCGTCGTGCGGCGGCTGGCAGTCGGGATACGTGGCGTTGGGCCCGTAAGAAGACACGTAGACGTACACGTCGCGCTTCTTCGGCACGAGGGTGTGCGTGTGCGAGCCGCAGGCGGTCTCGACGGCGGCGACGTACTTCGGGTTGGCCTTGTCGCTGATGTCGAAGACCTTCATGCCCTCCCAGGAGGACTTCTCGGTCGCGGGCTGCGTGGTGCTGTTGCAGGAGCTGTCGCTGCGCGAGGAGTCGGTGGAGAGGAAGAGCAGGTTCCCGGAGACGGAGACGTCGTTCTGCGAGCCGGGGCAGAGGACCTGGGAGACGGTGCGCGGCTTCTTCGGGTCGCGGATGTCGTAGATCCGGAAGCCGTCGTAGTTGCCCGCGAAGGCGTACTTCCCCTGGAAGGCCAGGTCCGTGTTGAGGCCGGGCAGCGCGTCCTTGGGGATGTTCGCGAGGTGCTCGATGTTGTCGGAGTGGACGATCTCGTCCGGGGCCGGTATGTCGCCGCTCCTGACGGCCGCCCTGGTGTCTGCGGCGTCACCCTTCGACACGCTCTTGGGGGCGGCGGGGTGGTCACCGGGATCCGGGGTGGCGCCCGCGGGTCCCGCGGTGAGCAGCGCGGCGAGCAGTCCGGCCGCGGTGGCGGCAACACCCAGGCGTCTGCGCCGGGTTCGGGGTTTGTGCAACAGGGTCACTGCGGTCTCCCTTGGCAGCGTCGTCGCCGAGGACACCGTTCATAGGTGAACGATGCATGGACCCCCGCAGTATCGTGCTCATCATGCACAGATCAACAGATGTCAACGCGCTTGTAACAAGACTTTCCGATCACAGACGTTCACAGTCGTGCTAGGACGGTCCCCAACTGCCCCTCGCCGCACAGGAGGTCACCGTGGCCCATCGCCGTACGACCGGAGTGTCCGCCGTGAGCGCGCTCCTGGCCGCCGCCGTTCTGGCCCTGGGCGGCTGCGACTCCGGATCGTCGTCCGACGCGGGTTCCGACCGTGGCGGCAAGCCCTCTGACGGGCCTTCAGTGATCGTGCCGGGCAAGCCCGGCGAGGGCGCGCGGACGATGTCCGCCGAGGACGCGGCGGAGAAGCGGGCGGACGACGACCGGCCGAACGCAGCGGACTTCACCTACGCGCAGATGATGGTCGTCCATCACGCGCAGGCCCTGGAGATGACCCGGCTCGCCCCGAAGCGGGCCGCGTCGGCGAAGGTGCGCGGGCTCGCCGAGCGCATCACGGCCGCGCAGCGGCCGGAGATCGACGCGATGAAGGCATGGCTCAAGCACCACGGCGGGCCGCGCGGGAGCTCATCGGGGCACCATCACGACACGATGCCGGGCATGGCGACGGACGCCCAGCTGGCGGAGTTGCGGGCCGCGCGGGGCAAGGAGTTCGACCAGCTCTTCCTGACGCTGATGACCACCCATCACCAGGGCGCGGTCACGATGGCGACGGACGCGCTCGCCCAGGGCAACAACGTCCAGATCGAGGAGATGGCCAACGAGGTCGTCGTCCAGCAGTCGGCCGAGATCGAGCGGATGCGCAAGATGGGGTGACTCACCAGTGATGGGGTGACTCATCTGCGGTTGTGGCGCGGGGCGAGGAAGCCCGCGTCGCGCGCACCCGCGATCAGCCGCAGCGCCTTGCGGCGGCTGCGTCCCGTCGCGCACATCACCGCGAGCACGGGGTCGCGCCCCTCCTCCTGCGCGGCGCGGTACGCCTCCGCCACGATGCGCCGGCCCGCGCTGCCGCGCGGCCAGGCGGGGCGGGCCCGGCGCGGCACGGCCTGGGGCTGCGGGCAGCGGTCGTCCCGCCAGGGCCACGGCGCCCCCGCTCCCGCCCCGGTCGCGCCGAAGGCACCGCCCTCCCCGTACGCGGCCGCGTGCTGCTCTGCCACCACCCGGCAGGCGTCCTCGAGGGGACCCTCGATCCAGTCGGCGAGTGCCGCGAACTCGTCCAGGGAGAGCGGGGGTTGGGAGCGGAAGTCCTCGATGGAGATCTGCCCGTCGCTGACCACGGCGAGGACGTCGATGGCGCAGCCGTCGCCGAAGGTGAGCCGGACGTGGAACCAGGGCGGCAGGAAGGGGTCGCGCGCGCCGGTGCCCCACTCCCCCGCGGGCGCAGCCGACGGCCCGCCCGACGCGGTGCCGTGGCCCCGCAACTCCCAGGTGGGCCAGACGGAAACGGCCGCATTCGGTCGGTAGTGATCAGTAACACCAAGAAATGAGCTATCGAGCACAGCCGAAAGGTAGCCGTACAGTCACACTCGGCCGTCAACGGCGCGCACGGGGAGGCGTGCCGAGGCACCCTGTCAGCGCACGCGCAGCCTGCGCCTCGCCCGTACCGCACAGATGACTCCCCATCACCGCACCTGAGTGCGATGCTGAGGACATCTCCCAGGCGCCCTCTGGAGTCACCTCGCGGAAGGAGCTCCACCGTGCTGCACATCGCCGTCGTCGGATCGGGTCCCAGCGGGGTGTACGCCGCGCAGTCCCTGGTGCAGCAGGACGAGGTGCCCGACGTCCGGGTGGACGTCCTCGACCGGCTGCCGTGCCCCTACGGTCTGGTCCGCTACGGCGTCGCACCGGACCACGAGAAGATCAAATCGCTGCAGAACAACCTCCGTACGGTCCTGGAGCACGAGCGCGTGCGCTTCCTCGGCGGCGTGGAGGTCGGACCCGCCGGGCTGCCCGCCGCCCGGCTGCGCGAGCTGTACCACGCCGTCGTCTACTGCGTCGGCGCGGCCGCCGACCGCAGGCTCGGAGTGCCCGGCGAGGACCTCGCCGGGAGCCACTCCGCCACCGACTTCGTCTCCTGGTACAGCGCCCATCCGGACGCCGTGGAGACCGGCTTCATCGACGGCGTGGAGTCCGCCGTCGTCATCGGCGTCGGCAACGTGGCGGTGGACGTCGCGCGGATGCTGGCGCGCGGCCAGGCCGAGCTGCGGCCCACCGACATGCCCCAGTCGGCCCTCGGCGTGCTCGCCGACAGCCGGGTGCGGGAGGTCCACATGGTGGGGCGGCGCGGCCCCTCGCAGGCCCGGTTCACCACGAAGGAGCTGCGCGAGCTCGGCTCGCTGCCGGACACCGAAGTGCTCGTCGACCCGGCCGAGTTGGCGCTCGACCCCGCCTACGCCGACCCCTCCGGGCTCCCCGGCCCCGTCCGCCGCAACATCGAGGTCATGCGCGGCTGGGCCGAGCGCCCGGAGCGGGGCCTGCCCCGGCGGATCAGGCTGCGGTTCTTCCTGCGGCCGGTGGAGGTGGCGGGCGCCGCGGGGCGGGTGGCGGGGGTCCGCTTCGAGCGGACGGTGCCGGACGGGCGGGGCGGAGTGAGCGGGACCGGGCGGTACGAGGACCTGCCGGCCCAGCTGGTGCTGCGCTCGGTCGGCTACCGCGGACTCCCGCTGGACGGGCTGCCGTTCGACCCGGACCGCGGCACTGTGCCCCATGTGGCGGGGCGGGTCGTGCGCGGCGGCGTGGCCGTGCCCGGCGCGTACGTGGCGGGCTGGATCAAGCGCGGCCCGACCGGCGTGATCGGCACGAACCGGCCGTGCGCCAAGGAGACCGTGCGCTCCCTCCTCGACGACGCGCCCGCGCTGCAGCGCCGGACGGCGGCCGACGACCCGCTCGCCGCGCTGCGCCGGGCCGGGCTGCGCCCCGTCGAGTGGACGGGATGGCAGGCGATCGAGCGGGCCGAGGCCGAGCTGGGGCGTTCGATGGGGCGCGGGCCGGTGAAGATCCCGGACTGGGAGGGGCTGCTCGGGGCGGCCCGGGGGACGGCGGGGGCGCACTGACGCGCCAGGACGGCCACGCCACCCAGGCCAGGCCAGGCCAGGCCAGGCCAGGCCAGGCTGCCCAGGGTGGCGCTACGCAGAGGTCGACATCTGCCAGACCGCCGTGTCCGGCGGCAGCTTCCCGTTGTCGAGCGGGCCGCTGGAGAGCAACGGGCGGGCGGACAGCGAGAGTTCGACCGGTGCCGTGGTGAAGTTGACCGTGCAGGTGAAGCCGTCTGTGCGGGCGAAGGACAGGACTCCGTCGGGGGCGGGCAGCCAGGTCAGGGGGCCGTCGCCGAGGGCGGGGGTGGCGCGGCGGAGGTGGAGGGCCGTGCGGTAGAGCTCCAGGGTCGAGGCAGGGTCGCCGGTCTGCGCGGCCACGGTGTGGTCCTTCCAGGCCGGGGGCTGGGGCAGCCAGGGGGTGCCGTCCGTGTGGTGGCCGGGGGCGTCCTGGGCTTCGGAGGTTGTGGGGGCTTCTAGGGCTACGGAGGCATCGGGGGCTTCCGGGGCTTCCGGGGCTTCCGGGGCTTCCGGGGCTTCCGGGGCTTCCGGGGCTTCCGGGGCTTCCGGGGCTTCCGGGGCTTCCGGGGTGAAGCCGAAGGGGGGTTCGTCGCCTTCCCAGGGCAGGGGCACGCGGCAGCCGTCGCGGCCCAGGTCCGTGCCGCCGGACTGGGTGGCGGTGGGGTCCTGGCGCAGGTGCGGCGGGATGTCCTCGACCTCCCACAGGCCCAGCTCCTCGCCCTGGTAGAGGTAGACGCTGCCGGGCAGGGCGAGGCTGAGCAGGGCGGCGGCGCGGGCCCTGCGGGTGCCGAGGGCCAGGTCGACGGGGAGGCCGTGCCGCCGCTCCCCGTACGAGGTGTCGGCGCGGCCGTAGCGGGTCACAGGCCGGGTGGTGTCGTGGTTGCCGAGGACCCAGGTGGCCGGGGCGCCGACGGGGGCGTGCTGGGCGAGGGTCTCGTCGATGACCGTGCGCAGCGCCGCGGCATCCCACGGGGCTTGCAGGAAGGGGAAGTTGAAGCCGGTGTGGAGTTCGTCGGGGCGCAGATAGCGGGGCAGGGAGTCGGCGGGCACCCACAGTTCGCCGACGAAGATCCGCTCGCCGTCGTAGGAGTCGGCGATGCGGCGCCAGGAGCGGTAGATCTCATGCACCTCGGGCCGGTCCGCCTCGGGCGGCGGGGCGCCCTCGGGCAGGGACGCCTTGTCGGGCAGGCCGTCCTGCTTGACGAGGAGCGAGGCGACGTCGATGCGGAAGCCGTCGACGCCGCGGTCCAGCCAGAACCGCAGGATGTCCTCGAACTCGGCGCGCACCCGCGGGTGGTCCCAGTTCCAGTCGGGCTGCTGCGGGGCGAACATGTGCAGGTACCACTCGCCGTCGTCGAGCCGGCGCCAGGCGGGGCCGCCGAAGAAGGACTGCCAGTCGTTGGGCGGCAGTTCACCGTGCTCGCCCCTGCCGGGACGGAAGTGGAACAAGTCGCGCGGTGCCGTGCCCGGCGCCGCGGCGAGCGCCTCCTGGAACCACGGGTGGCGTTCCGAGCAGTGGTTGGGCACCAGGTCGACGAGGAGGCGAAGACCGAGGCCGTGCGCCTCGCCGATCAGAGCCTCGGCCTCCGCCAGGGTGCCGAACAGCGGGTCGACAGCGCGGTAGTCCGCCACGTCGTACCCGGCGTCCGCCATCGGGGACACGTACCACGGGGAGATCCACACGGCGTCGGCGCCGAGGTCGCGGATGTGGGCGAGGCGGGCGCGGATCCCGGCGATGTCACCGACGCCGTCGCCGTTCCCGTCGGCGTAGCTGCGCGGATAGATCTGGTAGATGGCGGCGCCGCGCCACCAGGGAGCCGCAGCCGGGTCAGCCATGGAGGCCCTCTCTCGTCGTCGTGTCGCGGAGGGCCGATTCTGCGCCCCGGAACGCCACGCGCACCACAGGAAGGGCGAGTTGGGGCACCACTTCTCGGTCTTGCCGTGGCCGGCGCGTCGTCAGGCGTCCCCCAGGCGCTCCGCCTGCTGGTCCGCCGCCGTCAGGACGCTGTCGAGCAGGCCGGGGAAGAGCGCCTCCAGGTCGTCGCGGCGCAGGCCGTTGCGCTTGGCGGTACCGCGGTAGATCTGCTGGATGACGCCGCTCTCGCGCAGCACGCGGTAGTGGTGCGTGCAGGTCGACTTGGTCACGGGCAGCTCGATGTCGGAACAGGAGAGCTCGCCCTGGCGGGCCAGTTCGCGCACGACGCGCAGCCGCATCGGGTCGGACAGCGCGTGCAGAACGCCTTCGAGGCGGATCTCCGCGCGCTCGGGGTGGGCGAGGGTCCTGCCGCCGCCCGGCGCGGGGGCCGCGGGCGTGGGCGGCGGTGCGGCTGTCGGGGTCATGGCGGCTCCACTTCGTTGCGGTCCCGGTCCGTCGTCACCCTCATTGTACGAGACCTCTCGTAGTTTGACAGTCGCCGTACTACGATGCCTATCGTACGTGGAGCACATCCCGTCCCAGACGAATGGAGCCCGCCGTGAGCGCGCTGTTCGAGCCGTACACCCTGCGATCGCTGACCATCCCCAACCGCATATGGATGGCCCCGATGTGTCAGTACTCGGCCGAGACCAGCGGGCCCGACACCGGCGTCGCGGGCGACTGGCACCTGGCCCACTACGGGGCGCGGGCGACGGGCGGCACCGGACTGATCCTGCTGGAGGCCACGGCCGTCTCCCCCGAGGGCCGCATCTCCCCCGCCGACCTCGGCATCTGGAACGACCGGCAGGTCGAGGGGCTGCGCCGGATCACCGGCTTCCTCAAGGCGCAGGGCACCGTCCCCGGCATCCAGCTGGCACACGCCGGGCGCAAGGCGTCGACCGACGTCCCGTGGCGGCGCGGCACCCCGCTGGCGCCCGACAGCGAGCTGGGCTGGCAGCCCCTCGGACCGAGCCCGGTCGCCTTCGACGGGCGGCACACCGTGCCCACGGAGCTGACCGTCGATCAGATCCAGGAGGTCGTGGGCCAGTTCGCGGACGCGGCGCGGCGCGCCCTGGACGCCGGGTTCGAGGTCGCCGAAGTGCACGGCGCGCACGGGTACTTGATCGGCGAGTTCCTCTCGGCGCACTCCAACCGGCGTACGGACGCGTACGGCGGCTCGTTCGAGAACCGGTCCCGCTTCGCCCTCGAAGTCGTCGACGCCATCCGGGCGGTGTGGCCCGAGGACAAGCCGCTCTTCTTCCGGATCTCCGCGACGGACTGGCTGGACGAGGGCGTGCCCGGCTGGACGGCGGACGACACGGTGCGCCTCGCGCCGCTGCTCCAGGAGCACGGCGTGGACCTCCTCGACGTCTCCACCGGAGGCAACGCGGCCGGGGTGCGCATCCCGGTCGAGCCCGGCTACCAAGTGCCCTTCGCCGCCCGCGTGAAGGCCGAGGCGGGCCTTCCCGTCGCGGCGGTCGGCCTCATCACCGACGCCGCCCAGGCGCAGAAGGTCCTCGACAACGGCGAGGCCGACGCGGTCCTGTTCGGCCGCGAGTTGCTGCGCAATCCGTCGTTCGCGCGCCTCGCGGCGCGGGAGTCGGGCGCCGAGGTGCGCGTGCCGGACCAGTACCTGCGCTCCGTCTGACGCACGCACGCGTCGCTCGCGCCTCACGCGCGCACCGGGCCCGGGTCCCGCCGAAGAGCGGGGCCCGGGCCCCTCGTGCGCCCTCGGGAGGGCATTTCGACAGTCACCGCACGCGTGTCACCGGCGTGAACCGGCCACTTCCGCACAGTCGTCGGGGCCGCAGATTCGCGCGTGCGCCCCGGCATTCGCTGGAAACACCGAGTTCAGTCACACACAGTCACTAAATGAGGGCTCCATTCATCTGCGATCCCCCTGCATGACGCTTCAGACTGTGGCCGACAAACAGGGGTAGTAAACCCTGCTGAGCGGGCAGAATGTACCTGTCACCCTCGATGCCGCCCTGGACCCGGCGGTGCGCAGCCCCGGCTTCCCTCCCGCCGCGGCGCCCATTTTCAATTACTCTCTGTCACCGAGGAGAAGAGGTCGGATAGACCATGGGCACGTCTGACACCTCTTTCGAAGTGCTCCCCCGCACCGTGGGCGGAGCACTTGTCCTCGCGTTCAGCGGCGAGCTGGACGCCTGGGCCGCGCTCCAACTCTCGCCACAGGTTGCGGTGTTGATCGCGCGTCCACGGCCCGACGTCATCATGGACCTGCGCCGCGTGACCTTCCTGGACGCCGGGGGGCTGCGACTGCTGCTGACCGTCAGGGACCGGGTGGCGGCGCGGCAGGGCGTGCTCAGAGTGCTCCCCGCCGCACCGCGCGTGTGGCGGGTGGTGCACATCACCGGCCTCGAAGGGGAGTTCCCCGTGGCCGAGGGGATACCCGACGACTCCAGACGTCCTGATCCACCGATGACCGCGACCTCGCCCGGGTGACGACTCACCCGGGCCCGAGTTGCGTCCGGCGCCGCAGCCGGAAGGGTGGACGGTGACGCGCCTGGCGACCCGACCGGGGGCCGCAGGGGCTCACAGCAGAACCGGGAGCGGACATGGAGGGCTCAGCCATGGAGGACGCGGCCGCCGATCTCACGGCCATCGCCGAGGACCACCTGACCAAGGCGCGCGACGCCGTGCACGGCCGCAGCGCCCAACTCATCGTGCACGACGGCCCGTTGCGCCAGAGCGTCATCGCTCTCGCCTCGGGTGCGGCACTCGACGAGCACAACACCCCGCCCGCCGCGAGCGTGGCCGTCCTGCGCGGCCGGGTCCGGCTGACCACGCAGGACGGGGGCGGCACGGAGCTGGCGGCCGGGCAGCTCGGACAGATCCCGAAGGTCCGGCACGGACTGGTCGCCCTGGAGGACGCGGCGATCCTGCTGACCGCGGTCACGGCGGTCGCAGAGGCACCCTGACCCACGGCGTCCGCCCCGACGCCGTCCGGGCCCTGTCGTCAACTCCCCCTTTGACGACAGGACCCAGGGCCCGGCCGGTCCCCTCCGGCCGGGCCCTCGCCCCCTGCACCCCTCACGCCTCGATGCGCTCCACCTTGTCCACCAGGAACAGGAAGGACAGCGCGCCGCCCACCGTGATGCCCGCGATCAGGAGCAGCGGGAGGGTGAAAGGGCCGCCCGCGCCGCCGACCGTGTAGCCGATGACGACCGGGAAGACGATGCCCGCGAAGCCGAGTCCGACGACGATCGGGGTCTTGCGGGCGAAGGACGCCGACATCCCCCGCTTGACCATCCAGTCCGACCAGCTGCCGCCACAGACCACGCCGACGAGGGCCGCGACGAACGGCAGCGCGCCGGTGAGGCCGCCCTTGTCGAGGGAGAGCCCGCGCTCGTTGGTGAGGTAGGTGGGGAACCAGGCAGGAAGAAGTAGAGCGTCGAGGCGATCGCGAACTGGCCGAGAAAGACGCCCCAGATGCGGCGCCTGCGCAGCAGGAACTTCATGTCCCGCAGGAAGGCGCCCTTGTCGCTGGCGGCGGCCGCGCTGACCTGTTGGGCGCCCTCGGTCTCGTCGCGGACGATGTGGTCGAGCTCGGCGTCGCCGACCTTCGGGTGCTCGGCCGGGCGGTTGCGGCGCGATCAGCGGGAAGGCCACGCCGAGGCCGATGAACTGGCCCGAGGTGTAGACGGCGGCGGCGCGGCCGCGCTCGGTGCGCGGGAACCAGGGGGCGGCGACCCGGCCGTCGTTGCAGGGGAAGGCGGGCGCCTCGAAGAGACCGACACCGAGGCGGGTACCGAAGAGGGGACGGCGAGGATCGCGAAGCGGAAGCAGCCCACCCGGCTCCGCCTGCCCGGGGCGGGTGCGGGAGGTCTTGGGCGTGGACCGGTGCCGGGGAAGTGACCGGGCGCCGGCTGAGGGACATGGGTGTCCTCCGGGGGAGGGCGAACCAAAAGGCAACGGGAGAGGGCCCGTCGGCGACACGACACAATAATTGCTAATTAACGAGGACTTATGCAAGCCTGAGGTGCACGCAGACCCCACCGAAGGAGCCCGCGCGATGTCACCGAAGACGAGGGCCGGCGCCCCGCCCGCCAAGGCGGCCGCCCCCGACGCCTCGTACGTGGGACGCGGCGTGCACAAGGTCGCGGTGGAGGCACTCGCGCTCAGGATCTTCGACGGCACCTACGACGAGGGCGACACCCTCGACCTGCCGCAGCTGATGGCGGACCTCGACGTCAGCCAGACCGTGCTGCGCGAGGCCATCAAGGTCCTCACCGTCAAGGGCCTGGTCGACGCCCGGCAGAAGCGCGGCACGTTCGTGCGCCCGCGCGACGACTGGAACGTCCTCGACTCCGACGTGCTGCGCTGGCAGCTGCGGGCCGGGGCGCCGACCGACTTCTTCGCCGACCTCCTGGAGCTGCGCCGCTCCATCGAGCCCGCCGCCGCGGCCCTCGCCGCCGACCGGCGCACCGACGACGACCTGGCCGCCCTGGACGCGGCGCTCGCCGCGATGGCCGCCTGCGACGACGACCCGGTGCTCGCCGTGCGGGCCGACGCGTCCTTCCACACCGCGCTGCTCACCGCCTCCGGCAACCAGTTCTTCGCGCAGATGCGCCGCGTC
Source organism: Streptomyces odontotermitis (assembly GCF_050510915.1). Classification (NCBI taxonomy): domain Bacteria; kingdom Bacillati; phylum Actinomycetota; class Actinomycetes; order Kitasatosporales; family Streptomycetaceae; genus Streptomyces; species Streptomyces odontotermitis. Next base: position 102,380 of record NZ_JBNJLS010000008.1, read on the forward strand.
ATCATCCCCGCGCTCGTCGAGCGGGACCGCCGCGTGCACTCCCACCCGTACGAGGACCCGCTGCCGGTGCACGCCGCCGTCGCCGAGCGCGTGCGCGCGGGGGACGCCGAGGGCGCCTACCACGCCATGCTCGAACTCCTCGACATGGCCATGCGCGACCACCCCTGACCCTGCCCCCCGGGGCAACCCGCACCACCACCTCCTGCCGCCGCCACGCCACACCGCCGGAAAGGAAGCCCCCATGAGGATCAGCCGCATCGAGACGTTCCTCGCGCCGCCGCGCTGGATGTTCGTCCGCGTGGAGACCGACGACGGAGTGGTCGGCTGGGGCGAGCCCGTCGTCGAGGGGCGGGCCGAGCCGGTGCGCGCCGCCGTCGAGGTGCTCTCCGAGTACCTGGTCGGCGAGGACCCGATGCGGATCGAGGACCACTGGCAGGTCATGACGAAGGGTGGCTTCTACCGGGGCGGCCCGGTGCTCTCCTCCGCGGTCGCCGGCCTCGACCAGGCGCTGTGGGACATCAAGGGCAAGGCGTACGGGCAGCCCGTGCACCAGCTGCTCGGCGGCCCGGTGCGCGCCAAGATCCGCGCGTACGCCTGGGTGGGCGGCGACGAGCCGCACGAGATACGGGACGCGCTCACCGCCCAGGTGGAGGCGGGCTTCACGGCGGTGAAGATGAACGGCAGCGGCCGCATGACACCGCTGGCCACCCGCGAGGAGGTCCGCGCGTGCCTGCGCCGCGCCGAGACCGCCCGTGAAGTCCTCGGCGACGAGCGGGACTTCGGCCTCGACTTCCACGGCCGGGTCTCCCCCGCCAACGCCCGCCGCATCCTGCCGCTGCTCGCCGAGTACGACCCGCTGTTCGTCGAGGAGCCGGTGCTCTCCGACCACATGCACGCCGTGCCCGACCTGGTGAACGCCTCCAACATCCCCCTCGCGCTCGGCGAACGCCTCTTCACCCGGCGGGAGTTCCTCGCCCCGCTCCAGGCGGGCGTGGCGATCCTGCAGCCCGACATCTCGCACGCGGGCGGCATCTCGGAGCTGCGCCGCATCGCCTCCCTCGCCGAGGTGTACGGGGCGCAGATCGCACCGCACTGCCCGCTCGGCCCGGTCGCGCTCGCCGCGAGCCTCCAAGTCGCCTTCACCACGCCGAACTTCCTCATCCAGGAACAGTCGATCGGCATCCACTACAACCAGGGCGCCGAGCTGCTCGACTACGTCGCCGACCCGGAGCCGTTCCGCTTCCACCACGGCTCCCTGATCCGCACCGAGCGGCCCGGGCTCGGCGTGGACGTCGACGAGGCGGCGGTGCGCGCCGCCGACAAGTCCGGGCACGCCTGGCGCAACCCGGTGTGGCGGTACGAGGACGGCTCGTTCGCCGAGTGGTGAGCGCAACTCCCGTACCGCACGATCCACCAACCCCAGAAAGAGCAGCAGCCATGGACTTCAGCACCGCCCTGCGCGCGGAGCGGCTCGTCGCCATCATCCGCGGCACGGATCCCGAGGCGTCCTTCCGTACCGTCATCGCCCTCGTCGAGGCGGGCATACCCCTGGTCGAGGTGTCCCTCAGCGGCGCCGACGCCCTCGAGGTCATCGAGCGGGCGCGCGCCGAACTGGGCGACGCGGCCTGGCTCGGCGCGGGCACCGTCGTCACCGAGGACGACGCCCGCCGGGCCGCCGGGGCGGGCGCCAACCTCATCGTCACGCCCGGGCTCGGCCCCGGCTTCCGCGCCGCGGCGCGCCAGGGCCTGCCCACGCTCGCCGGGGTGCTCACCCCCAGCGAGGTCTGCGAGGCCCTCGACACACGGGCCACCGCCCTGAAGATCTTCCCGGCGTCGGCGCTCGGCGGCCCGTCCTACCTCAAGGCGCTGCGGGCGCCGTTCCCGGACGTGCCGTTCGTGCCGGTCGGCGGCGTCGGCGTCACCGAGGCGGCCGAGTATCTGCGGCTCGGGGCGGTCGCGGTGGGCGTCGGCTCGCCGCTGGTCGGGGACGCGGCGGACGGCGGCGACCTGGCGGGGCTCCGCTCGCGCGCGGCGGCCTTCCTCGCGGTCACGGGAAAGGAGGCACGCGCATGAGCCGCGAACGCACGGACACCGGCGCGGTGTTCACCTTCGGCGAGACCATGGTCGCGCTGCGCGGCAGCGGGCCGCTGAAGCTCGGCGGCTCCATGGAGGTCTCCGTCGCGGGCGCCGAGTCGAACGTCGCGATCGGCCTCGCCCGGCTCGGGCACCCGGTGCGCTGGGCCGGTGCGGTGGGCGACGACGAGGCGGGCGAGCTGGTCCTGCGCACGCTGCGCGCCGAGGGCGTCGACGTGTCGGGCGCCACCCGCGACGCGGCGGCACCCACCGGACTGATCCTGTTCGAGCCGCGCCTTCCCGAGGTCACACGGGTCCACTACTACCGGGCGGGCTCGGCCGGTTCGCGGATCAAGGCGTGCGCGGTCGAGGAGGCGTTCACGGCCGGACCGCCGAGGGTGCTGCACCTCACGGGCATCACCCCGGCGCTCGGCCCGTCCGCCCTGTGCGCGGCCCGGCGCGCCCTGCGCCTGGCCCGCGAGCACTCGACGCTCGTCTGCCTCGACGTCAACTTCCGCTCCCGGCTGTGGAGTTACGAGGACGCCTCGGTGGCCCTGCGGGAGTGGATGCCGTATGTCGACGTGCTCATCGCCTCCGACGACGAGCTGCCCCTGTGCCTGCCGTACGACGCTCCGCGCGAGGCACCCGAACAGGCCAAGTTGCTCCTGGACCTCGGCGTGGGCGAGGTCGTCGTCAAGCTGGGCGCGGACGGCGCCACCGTGCACACCGCCGACGGCGAGCTGCACCGCCCGGCCCGCCCCGTGCGGGCGGTGGACGCGGTGGGTGCCGGTGACGCCTTCGTGGCGGGCTATCTGTCCGCCCTGCTGGACGGCGCGGACGCCGCCGGCCGCCTGGACCGGGCGGTGACGACGGGCGCGTTCGCGGTCGCGTCCCGGGGCGACTGGGAAGGGGCGCCGACGCGGGCCGAGTTGAGCCTCCTCGGGGTGAACGAGGGCACGGTCGTGCGGTAGGAACCTGGTCGGCGACCGCGCATCCCCCTCCGCCCGGCGGGACAGGATCGGGGCAGCCGGAACGGCCCGCGCGGACGACCAGGACAGGGGCACAGCGACCATGAGCGCACAGCGGCAGGGACTCGCCATGAGCGGCACCGGTGTGGAGGGGGCCCGCCACTTCGAGCGGGCCCTGGACGCCCTGCTCTTCTTCCGCGGAGAGGTGGCGGACGAGGCGCAGGCCGTCGTCGCGGCCTCACCCGATTCGGTGATGGGCCGCGTCCTCTGCGCCTACCTCGGGCTGCTCGGCACGGAGGAGAAGGAGGCGGCATCGGCGACGGACGCCTTCGGGGCGTTCCGCACGGGCCTCGACCTCGCCGGGATCAGCTCCCGGGAGCGGCTGCACGTCGCGGCCGCCGAGGCGTGGCTCGCCGGTGATCTGCACGGCGCGGGGCAGCGGTTGGGCGAGCTCAGCACCGCCTTCCCGCACGACGTGCTGGCGCTCGCCGTCGGCCACCAGATCGACTTCTTCACCGGCGACGCGCAGCGCCTGCGCGACCGGATCGGGGGCGCGCTCGGCTCCTGGGACGACCTCGACGACCCGTGGCGCGGTCCGCTGCTCGGCATGTACGCCTTCGGGCTCGAGGAGTCCGGGCACTACGAGCAGGCCGAGGAGGTCGGCCGCCAGGCCGTCGAACAGCACTCCCGGGACGTGTGGGGCATCCACGCGGTGGTGCACACCCTCGAGATGCGGGGCCGGTTCGCGGACGGCATCCGCTTCCTCGACGCCCGCGCCGACGACTGGTCCTCCGGCAACTATCTGAACGTGCACAACTGGTGGCACTACGCCCTGTACGCCCTGGAGACGGGCGACCTCGACCGGGTACTCGGCGTCTACGACAGCGCCCTGCACCACGACGGCTCCGAGGGCCTGGCCATGGAACTCCTCGACGCCTCCGCCCTGTTGTGGCGCCTCCTGCTCGCGGGCCACGACACCGGGGAGCGTTGGGCGGCGCTCGCCGGTGCCTGGGCCGGGCGGGCGGACGGCAGCTACTACGCCTTCAACGACGCGCACGCCGTGATGGCGTACGCCGGTGCCGGGCGGATCTCCGACGCGGAGCGGCTCGTCGCCGACCGGGAGCGCTGGCTCGCGGACGGCGACCGTCCCGGCGTCAGCAACCACGCGATGACCCGGGACATCGGCCTGCCGGTGTGCCGGGCGCTGATCGCCTTCCGCCAGGAGCGGTACGCGCGCGTGGTCGAGCTCCTGGCCCCCCTCCGCTACCGCCTGAACGAGTTCGGCGGCAGCCACGCACAGCGCGACGCCGTGCAGCGCACCCTGGTCGAAGCCGCTCTGCGGGCGGGCCGCCACGACCTCGCCCGCACCCTCCTGAGCGAGCGCGCCCACCTCCGCCCGGTCTGCCCGTACAACTGGCTGGCCTGGGCCCGCCTGGCCGACCGGGTCGGGGACGCGGCCCTGGCGGCGACGGCGCGGGCGCGGGCCGGGAAGCAGGCGGCCGAGGGGGCGGCGGCGCTGCGGTCGGCCTGAACCCGTCACCCGCGGACGACACCCGCGCGGCCGGGTCCTACACCGACAGGCGACGGTCCACGACCAGCACCAGCGAGCCGCGCGGCGCCAGCGCGAGCATCAGCGCCGCCGCGAGCCCGCTGAACACGGCGAACTTGAGCGGGGCCTGCACATCGACGAAGACGGCCATCGAAAGGCCGAAGAAGAGCAGCAGGCCCACGCACAGCCAGGCCGTCCAGCGCAGCGCCACACCGATCAACAGGGCGATCCCGAGGGCGAGTTCGGCGACCGTCGCGGCCACCGCGACGGCGTCGACCGCCCAGCCGGACAGGTACGGGGCGAGGGCTGCGGTGTTGGTCTCGAAGGCGTCGAAGGTGCCCCAGGCCACGGAGCCGGTGCCGAACTCGCCCCACAGGCCGAACCGGTCGGCGACCGCGGAGAGGAACGCGGCGGCGAGCGCCAGGCGCGCGACGACGGTGGCGATCCGCCAGGGGACCGGGCTCTCGCCCGCCGTCTGTATCCAGTGGTGCAGCGTGCGCAGGGTGCGCACGGTGGAGTTCCTTCGCCGTGAAGTCGTCGAAAGCGTCGCATCCGCTTGCTGTGAGGTCATGCCGGGACCGTAGGTTCGGCCGGTCCAACTGGTCCAAGAAGGTGGACCAGTTCGGTGCGGTTAGCCTGGACCAGTCATGGATCTTCATCTGGAGCTGGATGCCTCACTGCCGCTGAAGTCGGCGGTGGAGGAGGCGATTCGGGCTGCGATACGGACCGGACGGCTGCGGGTCCCGGATCCGCTGCCGTCCACCCGGGCCCTCGCGGCGCAGCTCGGCGTGGCGCGCGGGACCGTGGTCGAGGCGTACGCGCAGCTCGCGGCCGACGGCTGGCTGCGCACGCGGCGGGGTGCGCCCGCCCGGGTCGCCCGCGACGCCGGACAGGCACCCGAACCGGCCGCCGTGCAGCCGGAGTTGAGCGCCACGGAGCCCGTACGGTGGGACCTCCGGCCCGGCGTCCCCGACGTCTCCCTCTTCCCGGGACCTTCCTGGGCGGCCGCCGTCCGGGAGGCCACCCGGCACGGCCCGGACGCGTACGCCTACGGTGATCCGCGCGGCCGCCTCGAACTCCGGTCCGCCCTCACCGGCTATCTGAGCCGCACCCGCGGCGTGGCCGGGACGCCGGGGCAGACCCTGGTGACCGGCGGGTTCGCCGATGGACTCGCCCTGGTGGCGGGGGCGTTGCGGGCGCTCGGGGTGCGGGACATCGCGATGGAGGACCCCTGCCTTCCCGTGCACCGGCAGATCGTCGCGCGGGCCGGGCTCACCGTGCACCCGGTACCGGTGGACACGCGCGGCCTCGACGTCGGCGCGCTCGCCGCCACACCCGCCCGGGCGGTGCTCGCCACACCGGCCCATCAGTTCCCGCTCGGCGTGACGCTGAGCCCGCTGCGGCGGCGCCGGCTCGTCGAGTGGGCGCGGCGGGTCGACGGGTATGTGATCGAGGACGACTACGACGGGGAGTACCGCTTCGACCGGCGCCCGGTGAGCGCCCTGCAGGCCCTCGACCCGGCGCGCGTCGTCTACGGCGGCACGACGTCGAAGACCCTCGCCCCGGCGATGCGGCTCGGCTGGCTGGTGCTGCCGGACCGGCTCTGCCGACCGGTGGTGGACCGGGTGGTGTGCCAACAGGCGCCGCCGCTGGACCAGTTGGCCCTCGCGGAGCTGATCCGGGGCGGGCGGTACGACCGCCAGGTGCGGCGCACCCGGGGCGAGTACCGGCGCCGCCGGGACCGGCTGATCGCGGCGGGGCTGCCGCTGACCGGCATCGCGGCCGGGCTGCACGCGGTGCTCTCGGTGCGGGACGAGGAGGAGCTGCTCACCGAGGCGCGGGCCGCTTCGGTCGCCCTGTTCGGGCTGGGACCCTTCTGGCACGAGCCGGACCCATCACGCCCCGGCCCGCACCCGGACCCGCGCACCGGCCCGCGTCGCCCCCAGGGCGTGATCGTGGGCTACAGCCGCCCACCGGCCCGGACCGCCCCCGAAGCACTGGACCGACTCATCGCCGTGACGGCCCGCGCGGGCTTGCGGCCTGGGATCCAGCCGCCTCGGTGCGCTGCACGAGCCCTCCCAGAATGAGGGCGAGGCCCGCCTCGAACGCCGGTTCGTGATCGATCTCCGGTACGTCGGCCGGCCGCTCTATGACGTCACCGGAGTCCGTGTCGGCTCCCTACAGCGGCATGGGCGTCTCCGGCGGCCTGGTCGGCGCCTACGTCCTGGCCGACGAGATCAACCGGCACGCCGACGACCGGCCCACCGCCCTGGCGAACCACGACGGCGTGCTGCAGCCCTTCATCGACGAGATCCAGGCCGAAGTGAACCCCCGCCTGCTCCGCCTCGGCATGCCCATGAGCAAGCACGCGATCAGCGCCCTCCAGGCCGCCACGGCCCTGGCGTGCCTCCTGCGCATTCCCGACCTCACCGCCCGCTTCGCGACGGCGGACCGCGGCGGCGACTGGCGGCTCCCCGGCTACCGCCCCCTGCCGCCACACCGTCGAACGGCGCGCGCGGGCCTGCCCGGTGCGTGAGGGTTCACCACCCCCCACGCCCCGCGCACCCGCGTCACTCCCGTGAGCGATAACGGTGATCGCCGCCGCCTGATTGGGTCGGGATCATGACCAAGCAGCTCAGGAATCTCCAGCACCTCGCCCTGGCCGTCTCCGCCGTCGCCCTGGTGGTGGCGGGCCCGCTCGCCGCCACCGCGACCGCCGCCCCTCTGCCTCAACTCCCGGGGTCCGGGGCCTCCTTCCGCGCCGAGAGCCCCGCCGCGACGCAGGTCGACGCCTTCTTCGGCGCCTACCGTCGCGCCTCGCTCGGCGGGGTCGAGGAGACCCCCGAGGAGGTGCGCCACCTGTATCTGGACCCGGAACTCGACGTCCGGCTCACCGACTGGGCCGCCGAGCACGACGCCGACCCCGTCTTCCGCGCGCAGAACATCCCGGACTCCTGGTCCGTGGCCACGCTCACGAGCGACGAGGACACCGAGACGGTGGTCCTCACCGAGCACTGGGGAGACGGCTCGACCACCACCGTCTGGTACACCGTCCGGCTCGCCGACCTCGTCATCGTCGGGCTCACGGACCCGCCCCTGTGACCCGTCCCCTCTGACACCTGCCCGACCCGGCCCCCGCCGCTTCCGTGCCATGATCGCGGGATGCCGCACCCGTCCGCCGCCCTCGCCCGCAGCATCGTCGCCGCCGCCCTCCCCCGGGAGCCCGGCCCCGACGTGCGCCCCGTCGACGAGGGCGGCGAGCACTCCACCTGGTGGGTGGGCGAACGGCACGTGCTGCGGCTCGCGTTGGACGCCGACGGGTCGGTGCGGCAGCGGCGCGAGCTCGCGCTGCGGGACGCCGTCCGGGGTCGCGTCGGAGAGGTCGGTGTGCCCGCGAGCGTCGCGTCCGGGACCTGGGCGACCGGACTGACGTACACCCTCGACACGCTGCTCCCCGGGACCTCCGCCGAGGTGCGGGGCGTCTGCGCCGCGGACGAGCGGGATCTGGCCGCGCTGCTCTCGGGCCTCGCCTCCTTCCCGGGAGCGGAGGCCGACGCCCTCGGGGTGCCCGTCGAGCGGCCGCGGGCCCTGGACGACGTACGGAAGCAAGCCACGGACGCGGCGCGGCAGTTGGCCGACAGCGGGGAGGTGGAGCGTGAGCTGCTCGGGCGGCTCACCGGACCAGCGGCGGAGTTCGAGGCGGTGGCCGCTCCGGCCCTCGTCCTCAGCCACTACGACCTCAAGGGCGAGCACCTGCTGGTCACGTCGGCGGGCCGGGTCGCGGGCGTGCTCGACTGGACCGACGCGGCCGTCGCCGACCCGGCCGAGGACGTCGCGGGGCTCGCCCTCTCCGTCGGCGCACCCGCCGCCGTCCGGGTGGCCGCGCTCGCCGGGCACTCCCCCGCGACCGCCGCCCGCGGTGTGGCGCTCGCCCGCTGCGACACGCTGATCCGCCTCGCCGAGCGGCTGTACGGGACGGACGACAGCCCGCTCCCGCTGCTGCGGGTGCAGCGGGAGCGGGCCTGGGCGGCGCTGCCCGCGTAGGGCGACTCGAGAGAAGTTCTCAGCGGAATCCCAGAGGTGTCCCAGGGGTGCCCCGGAGGAATCTTCACCAGGACGTCCCGTTTGCGGAGTTGGTCCCCCCGCACCCTGGGGACATCCCTGGGTGGCGCACCGAAGCGGAGCCGGGGGGCGGCTCCTAGTCTGGATTCCGTCGCCAAGTGTCACGGCTCATGGGCCTGAGCCTGACTCCGGGAGGGCGCTGTGCGCTATGTGATCGAGGTGTACCGCTCGCCCGGTGGGGTGTACGGGAGTGTCGTGACGGAGAGCGGTGAGGAGACGGCCGGTGCCCGGCCGTTTCACGGCTGGCTCGAACTGCTCGCGCTCCTGGAGCCGCCGCCGGAGCCGCAGGGAGCGGGGCTTGTCGTGTCTCCGCCGGCGGAGGATCTGTCCTGAGACGCCCGAAGGACATTCCTCGGGATTCCCGCTTGTGCGCGGGGTGGTCGCGCCCCCATCGTGGACCTTTAGGGGCAGGCATCCCATGCAGGGGTCCGGGGGCGGTATGGCCGACGACGTGTTCTCCGGTCGCGCACAGGAACTCACCGCGCTGCACGAGGAGTTCCGGCGTGCGAGCGCGGGCGAGCCGCGCCTCGTCCTGGTGGAGGGGCCCGGTGGCATCGGCAAGACCGCCCTGGTGCGCCGCTTCCTCGACACCGCGCCGGGCCGCCCCTGTCTGCTGCACGCCAGCGGCGAGGAGAACGAGAGCGCGCTGCCCTGCGGGGTGCTCGCCCAGTTCGTGGGCCAGAGCCCACTCCCGCCGCCCGACGCGCTGGCCGCCCTGGCCTCCGTACCGAAGTCGCTGCCGCCGAACCTGGCGCCGATGGCGGCGGGTTTCGGACTGCTCGACCTGCTCGGCGAGGTACAGGCCAAGGGGCCCGTGGTGCTGGTGCTCGACGACGCCCACTGGGCGGACGCGCCGTCCATGAACGCCCTGACGTTCGCGCTGCGACGGCTGCGCGGTGAGCGGGTTCTGGCCATCGTGACCCTGCGCGACCTGAACAACCCGGCGCTGCCCGACGGGATCCGCCGGCTCCTCACGGACGTGCGCACCCGGCATCTGCCGCTGGAGGGGCTCACCCCCTTCGAACTCACCTCGCTGGGCGCCGAGTTGGCGGCGCTGCGGCTGCCGCACTCGGCTTCCGTGCGGCTGCACGCGCACACCCGCGGCAACCCGCTGCACGCCCGCGCGCTCCTGGACCAGGTGCCCGCCCCCGTACTCATGGACGTCGGCACGCCGCTGCCCGCGCCGCGCTCGTACGCGATGCTCGTCCTCGCCAATCTCGCCGACTGCGGCTCCCAGGCCCGTCGCCTCGTGCAGGCGGTGAGCGTCCTCGGCCTCACCTGCCCGCTGCACAGGGCCGCTTCGCTCGCCCGGCTGCCGCAGCCGCTGCCCGCCCTGGAGCGGGCCATCACCGCGGGCCTGCTGCACTCCTCGCCGCCCGGCTCCGCACCCGAGGTGTCCTTCCCGCACCCGCTGGTGCACGCGGCCGTCTACCAGGACATCGGGCCCGCCCAGCGCGCCGCCCTGCACACCCGGGCCGCCGCCCTGGTCGAGGACGAGTACGCGAGCCTGCGCCATCGGGTGCTCGCCGCGACCGGGCCCGACGAGCACCTGGCCGCCGCGCTCGCCGCCTGTGCGCGCCGGGAGGCGGCCACCGGTCAGTGGGCGGTCGCGGGCACGCATCTGCGGCACGCCTCGCGCGTCGCCACGACCGCCCTGGAGCGGGACCGGCTCGCAGTGGAGGCTGTCGAGGCGCTGCTCCTGGACGGGCGGGTGCACGAGTCGGCGGAGCTCGCGGCCGCGCTCCCGGACAGCACGGCCCCGGCGCTGCGCGGCTATGTGCGCGGCTATGTGGCCCGGGTGGAGGGGCGCACCGAACAGGCGCAGACACTGCTCCTCGACTCCTGGGAGCAGTGCGACCAGGACGCCGAGCCTTCGCTCGCGGCGCGCACCGCCGAGCAGTTGAGCTACGCCGCGGTGATGCGCGGGCGGGCCGCCGACGCGGCGCGCTGGGCGGAGCGGGCGCAGCGGCTCTCCACGCTGCAGGGGCCGAGCCGGATGCTGCGCTTCAACCATCTGATCGCGCTCGGTCTGAGCGGCGCCGCGAAGCAGGGCATCGCGCTCGCCGCCGATCTGCCCGATCCGCTGCTGGTGCCGCTGGGCAGCATCGATCTGCTGCTCGCGCGGGGGCAGTTGAGGCTGTGGTCGGACGATCTCGACGGGGCGCGCCAGGACCTGCTCAGCGCCGTCGCCAACTGCCGCAACACCACGGTGCCGCTGCGGCTGCTGTCCTCGTCGGCCCTCGCTCAGGCCCTGCACCGGCTCGGCGACTGGGACGAGGCGCTGATCCACGCGGAGACGTCCGCCTCGATCGCGGACGACACCGACCAGTCGTGGCTGAAGCCGGTGACGCACGGCGTGGCCGCGCAGATCCTCGCGGCGCGCGGCGCCTGGGACCGGGCGGAGGGGCATCTGCGGATCGCCCTGGACGCGCCGGGCAGCGCAGAGACGGCGGTCGCCTTCGCGTACGCGGCCTCCGCGCACGGCCACTTCGCGGACGCCCGCGCGGAGCCGGAGCGCGTCGTGGACGCGCTGCGCCCGCTGCTGCGCTACGCCGACCACGACGGCGTCAACGAACCGGGCGTGGTCGACTGGCACGAGCTCCTCGTCGAGGCGCTGGTCCAGCTCGGCGAGCTGGACGAGGCCGAGGCGGTGCTCGCGCCCTTCGAGTCGCGGGCCGCGGACCGGTGCCGGCACTCGGCGATGGCGGGGGCGGCCCGGGTGCGGGCGGCGCTGCTCGCGGCGCGGCGCGACAAGTCCGGCGCGGAGGCCGCGTTCCGGCGCGCCCACGACCACGCGGCCCAGGTGCCCATGCCCTTCGTCCGGGCCCGGGTCGACCTGGACCACGGCGCCTTCCTGCGGCGGGTGGGGCGCAGGGCCGCGGCGGTGGCACGCCTGCAGTCGGCGTACGACACGATGTCGGCGCTCGGCGCGCTGCCCTACCGGGCCCGCTGCGCCCGCGAACTCGACGCCTGCGGCCGGGCGGCGCCCCCGCGCACGGACAGCGATCCGGCCCAGAACGGGTCGGCGGGCGACGGCGCGGACGGCGCGCTCACCCCGCAGGAGCTGGCCGTCGCCCGCCTCGCCTCCCAGGGCCTGACGAACCGGCAGATCGCCACGGCCCTGGCGCTGAGCGTGAAGACGATCGAGTACCACCTGGGGCACACGTACGCGAAGCTCGGCATCACCTCCAGGATCGGTCTGGTCGCCCGGCTCGCGCCGCACCCGCACCCCTCCTAGTGGCCGCCCCCAGGGGGACACCGGGGTAATCCCTGGTTCACTCCCCGAGGCGACCCGGTACGGCCCGCCCCTACCGTCGGGGCCGTACACGGGAAGCACTGGAGGTGTTCGGATGGCTTCCTCGACATCCCTGACCGCGTGCGGCGACACACCGGCCGCGCTGCGTCTGGGTCTGCTGGGGGGTTTCCGCCTGAGCCACGGGGGCGACGGCGGCAACGAGATCGACGTCACGGCGAGCGGTCAGCAGCTGCTCGCCCTGCTCGGCCTGCGCGGGCCCGCCACCCGCTCGGTCCTCGCGGGCACACTCTGGCCGGAGGTGCCCGAGCACCGGGCCCGGGCCAGCCTGCGCACCGCCATGTGGCGGCTGAACGGGGCGGGTTCGGCGATCGCCGACGCGCGCACCGGCGTCCTGTCGCTCAGCCCGCTGGTCCGCATGGACATCGACGACCTGACGGCCACCGCCCACGAGGCGCTGTCGGCGGCCGACGGGTCCCGGGTCCGCGGCGAGTCGGCCGTCCTGCTCGGCCGGGGCGAACTGCTGCCGGGCTGGGACCAGGAGTGGGTGGTCTTCGAGCGCGAGCGGCTGCACCAGCTGCGGCTGCACGCCCTGGAGGCCCTGTCCGCGCGCCTGGTCGACCAGGGCGCGTACGCGACCGCTCTGGAGGCCGCGCTGGAGAGCACCCGCATCGATCCGCTGCGCGAGAGCGCCCACCGCGCGGTCGTCTCGGTGCACCTCGCCGAGCACAACGTCGCCGAGGCGGTGCGCCACTACGAGGGCTTCCGGGCCCTGCTGCTGCGGGAGTTGGGGGTCGAGCCCTCGCGGCAGTTCTCGGTGATGGTGCGGCGCGTGCTGGTGTGAGGGCGCGCCCGGCGCGTACGCGGGTGTGACGGGCCGGTGACGCGAGCCCCGCCACGATGGACGCGCCTCGTCCGGGAGACGGGGGAGACGGGCCGGACTATGGGGGGCCGCCCGTCCGGAGCGACGCCCCGGCGGCTGTCCGCGCAGCCGCCGGGACGGGACCGCTCGGCCCTGGGCGAGGCGCTCACCGGCCGGGTGGCCGCACGCCCGAACGGCAACGGGGCGGAGAAGGACAACTGAGACCGCCGTACGTGTGGATCACGGGGCCATGCGTACGGGGAGATGCGCGGACGCACGGACGGGGGTGCGTGTGGACGCGGCAGGGGCGGGGCGCCGTGAGCTCGGCGCCCCGCCCCCTTTCTCTTCCCCCTGGGGCTCCCCCGGGCCCCCTTCTCAGTGGCTCATTCGGCGGCCCGCAGTCCCGCCACCGCCCGCTCGACGGCCTTGTGGGGCAGGCCCGTTCGGCGGCAGAGCTCCTTGGCCGACAGTTCGCGCAGGACCGTGTCGACGTCCTTGCCCTCGATGGCGGCGATCTGCTGGACGTAGCCGCGTACGCGGTCGACCGGGTCGGCGGCGTCCGGGCGCGGCCCCGCGGGCGCCTGCGGGGGCGCCCCGGGCAGGCCGCCCCTGGCCTCGTCGGCGCGGCGCGGCTCCTGCTCCAGCCAGGTCGTCCACACGCCGCGGCCCACCAGGTGCGCGGCGGCCGACTCGGCGACGGAGCCGTCCTCGATGACGCCCGGGTCGACGGCGTCGGCGGCGACCAGGAGGCGGCAGGAGGAGACGAGTTGGGGCGGCGCCGTGACGGACGGCAGCTCCAGGTCCGCGCGCTGGTCCGCGGGCAGCAGGGTGGCGAGCGCCAGGGCGTCCGGGTGGCCGGGGACGCTCGCGAGCAGCCGGTGGATCATGTCGCGCTGCCACTCCCGGTCGAGGGCGGCCCCCTTGCCCAGGAGCATCGCGTGTGCGCCGACGATGCCGAGGAACGGCGCCATCTTCTTGGAGTGCAGCATGAGCGAGATCTGCTCGTCCGAGACCAGTTCGAGGCCCTGCCGGAGCCCGGAGAGGGCTGCCTCCAGGGCGAGCGAGCGGGCCGGGTCGGCGTCGCTCCAGCCGTCTCCCTCGCGCGCCATGTGCACCGAGGCGTACTGGGGTTCCGGGCCCTGGCTGCCGTTGGGCACGAAGACCATCGTGGTCCAGCCCTCCTGCACCCACAGCGCCTGCGCCAGCGGGTAACCGCCGCCGTTCGGGACGCGGGTGCGCAGCCGGTAGCCGCCGGGCGCGAGCGGGGCGCTGAACGCCGACCACTCCTGGTCGCCGGAGCTCGTCCAGCCGTCCTCGCCGCCGTCCACGGGCGTGCCGTCCTCGGCGGCGACCTCCAGGGCGTAGGGCGCGAGCCGGCGGCCGCGGCGCAGATTGCGGAGCAGGACCATGAGGCTGGGCACGCCGGTGCCATGGGTGGAGGCGCGGCTGAAGCGCACGGCCGCCTCCTGGTGGTCCTCGCGGGTGGAGGACGTGCCCACCAGGGGCGCGGGCGTGGGGATGCGGGGCAGCGGCAGCCGTTCGACGAAGGGTTCGCCGCCGACCTCGACGAGCTTGCTGTCGACCGCGCCGCCGAAGCGCTGCTCGATGCGGTAGATGCCCGGCGTGAGCGTCGTCTCGACGGTGCCCATCCGGTGGATGACCTCTTCGAAGGCCGCGTCCGTGACGGTGACCATCACGGAGGGCGTGTCGGGGATGACCACGAACGGCACGCCGTACTCGGCCCGTTCGCGGCGCCGGTCAGAACTGGACACCGTTGCCACCGCCTGTCACTACCTCGAAGAAGCCGTCGTTGCGGAAGTCGGGGGCCATGTCGCTGTCCGGGATCATCCGGTAGAGCCCGGGGACGAGGGACTCGACGCTCTCGTCCTTCTCGACGAAGACCCGGCGCGGCTCGTCGAGGCGGCCGCGGAGTTCGACCCAGCCGCGGAACCCGGCCGGGAAGCGCAGCGTCACCGGGTAGGCCCCGTTCCCCTGGAGTCGGGCGAGGACGAGCGGCTCGCTGAGCTGGGTGCGGAACGTCGCGCGCTGGGAGACCACTCCCCTGGCGCGCTCCAGGACGTGCTGCTGCACGTAGTTGCGCAGCTTGTCCGAGGTGACCGCGCCGTCGGTGACGGTGGCGCCGCCCGCACCGCGCAGCCCTTCCAGGAGCGCGGTGGTGAAGTAGCCGCGCGCCTGGTCGGGGTCGGCCGGCAGGGATTCGTAGGCGGGGTCGCCGAGCGAAGCGGCGTACCCGATCAGCCAGTTGACCTTGTCCGGCGTCTCGTTGGTCTCCGTGAACGGCGGGGCGAAGGGCGCCACGGTGCCGAACCTGGTGCGGCAGCAGTCGGCGAAGAAGACGACCTCGTGGAAGGGCGAGGCGGACTCGTACCACTCCACGTACTTGCCCACGGCGATGTGGTTGCCGAGCATGTGCATCGCCGCGTCCGCCATGAGCAGCGCCGCGTCGCCCCCGAACGGCGCGATGCCGTGGCCCGCGAGGAACACGTACAGGCGGGTCTCGGCCCAGGACTCGGGCCGCTCCTCGAGGGCCTGGCGGACGGCGTCGTGGGCCCGGATCAGGGCGCGGACGACGTTGGCCGTCGTGGGCTTGGCGCACGTGTAGTCGGTGACCTGTTCGTCCTCCTCCGTGGCCGCGACGAGCGTGACGTTCGCCGCGGGCACATCACCTCCGGCCGGGTCGACGAGCCACTCGGCGAAGCGCTGCGCGTCTCCTCGCGGCCCGCGTAGATCGCTGATCGCCGGGTAGCGGTTGATGCCGACCACCACCGCGTAGTGCAGGCTGTTCATCGGGCGTCCCCCTGCGTTCGCTCTCTCACTCGGCGAGCATGGCGGCCACGCTCGCCAGGACCTCCGGGTCGTCGTCGAACCCGGAGTGGCTGTGGGCGCCGGAGCGCAGGCCCGGGCCGCCGTCGTGCGGCGACCACACGGTGCGGGTCGCGTCGGCGTCCAGGAAGTCCCGTACGGCGGCGATGTCCTGGCCCGCGCCGCCCGCCCCGTCGCTGTAGGCGCGCTGCATCCCGGCCAGCGGGAGGACGGCGGAGCGCCCGTCCGGGTCGCGCTCCAGGACGCCGGAGACGAAGTACAGGAGCGACCTGGGGTACAGGTGCGGCACCAGGTGGTCGGCGCGCTCCGCGGTGTCGGTCATGGTGAACATGCGGAAGCGGTCGAAGAGTTCGGCCCTGCGGCGCACGACGGGCGCGAGGTGCGCGACGGTGCAGGCGGGGGCGAGCAGTACGACGTCGCGGATGCGGAAGTCGGCCGGG
This sequence comes from Streptomyces odontotermitis, assembly GCF_050510915.1. Lineage (NCBI taxonomy): Bacteria > Bacillati > Actinomycetota > Actinomycetes > Kitasatosporales > Streptomycetaceae > Streptomyces > Streptomyces odontotermitis. The sequence goes on from NZ_JBNJLS010000008.1 coordinate 118,491, forward strand.
ACGGGCTCCTCGGCGGCGGTGCGGCGGCGGTCGAGGTCGGTGAGGAGGTTGTCGATGAAGACGGCGCCCGCACTGTGTCCGACGACGGAGAGCCGGGGCCGGGGTCCGGCGGCGAGGAGTTCGCCGAAGCGGTCCATGAAGTAGCGTCCGGCGCGCACCTCGCCGGGCAGCGCGGGCGCGGCGAAGGTGGCGGCGGTCTGCTGCTTCATGGCGTCCCAGATGGCGGCGCCGACGTTGGCGACGTAGAACTCGCGCAGGATCTCCTCGACGACGGTCGGGTACAGACCGTGGTCGCTGTGCGCGCGGAAGCGGCCCACGACGGCGCCGACCACGCGGACGGTCTTGCGCACCAGGAGCGCCGAGGTGACGACGGCCCGCTCGACGTCGGCCGCGACCGTGGCGACGGTGAGTTCGTCGACGGTCGCGGGCGACATCAGGGTGGCGGCGGCCGCGCGTCCCCCCGTGACACCGCGCGCCGCCGCCTGCTCGGTCGGTCCTTCGGGTGCCGCCTCGACGGGGTCCTGGTAGGCCGAGTTGACGATCTCTCGGTTGCGCAGGGCGAGTTCGGTGTCCGCGTCGAGCTCGGCGGTGATGCGCTCGCGCTCGGCCTCGCTCAGCTGCTCCACCTCGGGCGGGGCGACGAGCTGCCCGTACGGCTCCTGGCCGCGCTCGGCCAGGGACAGTTCGGCGGCGACGGCGCGGGCCGGCGGGGTGGGCACGGTGCCGAGCGAGCGGCGGCCCGGCTGGGCGAAGACGAGCCCGGCCGCGTAGCGCGTGACGCGGTGGAGCAGGGTGCGGAAGACGCTCTCGGAGAGGATCTTCGGGAGGTTGCCGCGGACCGTCTCCAGGAGGCCGCTGCTCCACACGAAGAAGACGGGCGTGACACCGGCGGCCTCGTAGACCGGGGTGAGGCGGGCGGCGGTGGCGAAGCCGAGGGCGTCGTCGACGAGTCCGCCGTGGAAGTGCAGGACGACCCGCGGCCGGTCCTTGAGCCCGGCGACGAGCGCGTCGATGTCGGCGGTCGTGGTCGTGGCGAGCCGGCCGTTCTCCCGGGTGTGGATGCAGTTGCTGCGGCGTGTGTCCATCTCCGAAACCTCCCGGCCTGCGGACCGGGTGACGGCTCCCGGCGCAGGGCAGCGTAGGACCGGGCCGTCCGCGCACACCTCGGGGACCGGCTCGGGGATGTCCCTGGTGAGCGGGGCCGGGGTACGGTGCCCCTGGTCGGCGGGCCGGGCGAAGCGGGCCATATCCCCACTCCAGCAAGCCACTTGCAAGGCTTGCGCTAGCCTTGCGTTCATGACGCGACGACTTGCTCAAGTGGCCAAGAAGGTCGGGGTCAGCGAGGCCACGGTCAGCCGGGTACTCAACGGCAAGCCGGGGGTTTCGGAGGCGACCCGGCAGTCCGTGCTCAGCGCGCTCGACGTGCTCGGATACGAGCGGCCGACGCAGCTGCGCGGGGAGCGGGCCCGCCTGGTCGGCCTGGTCCTGCCCGAGTTGCAGAACCCGATCTTCCCCGCGTTCGCCGAGGTGATCGGGGGCGCCCTCGCCGGGCAGGGGCTGACGCCCGTGCTGTGCACCCAGACCAAGGGCGGTGTCTCGGAGGCCGACTATGTGGAGCTGCTGCTGCAGCAGCAGGTCTCGGGCGTCGTCTTCGCGGGCGGCCTGTTCGCGCAGGCGGACGCCCCGCACGAGCACTACCGCCTGCTCGCGGACCGGAAGATTCCGGTGGTCCTCATCAACGCGGCCGTCGAGGACCTGGGCTTCCCCGCGGTCTCCTGCGACGACGCGGTCGCGGTGGAGCAGGCGTGGCGCCATCTGCGCTCGCTCGGCCACGAGCGGATCGGGCTGCTGCTCGGCCCGCCCGACCACATGCCCTCGCAGCGCAAGCTGGCCGCGGCCCGGGCGGCCGCGCGGGCGGGCGGCGGCGAGCTGCCCGACGGGCGGGTGGCGCGCACCATGTTCTCCCTGGAGGGCGGGCAGGCGGCGGCCGCGCGCCTGATGGACGAGGGCGTGACCGCGTTCATCTGCGCGAGCGACCCGATAGCGCTCGGCGCCGTGCGGGCCGCGCGCCGCCGGGGGCTGAGCGTGCCGGGCGACATCTCCGTGGTGGGCTACGACGACTCGGCGTTCATGAACTGCACCGAGCCGCCGCTGACGACGGTGCGCCAGCCCATCGAGTCCATGGGCCGGGCGGCGGTCGCCCTGCTCGCCGCGCAGATCGAGGGCGGCAACGCACCCACGGAGGAACTGCTCTTCGAGCCCGAGCTGGTGGTGCGCGGCTCCACGGGCCCGGCACCCTCCTCCGCCTCCTCCGCCCGGTAACTGCCGCTACCTGTCAAGGAATTACGAAAACTGCGCGACATCTTGCGAACCGCTGTGGGCGGTGGTTGAGTGTGGGCCGCCACACAGCGCGCCGCTGTGGGCGTTCCCACGCTTCTGCCCAAGAGGGGTTCGCTGATGAGCAGTTCAGGGTTCCAGCGCACACGCACCACCGGGTTCCGCCGCACCCGCACCGCCTTCCTCACCACGGCACTCGTCCTCACGCCGCTGACCGCCTGCGGGGGCGGCGGCAGTGACTCCGCGGACGGCAAGACGCACATCTCGGTCAACTGCTGGCCGCAGCCCAGCGCGAAGATCGACCACAAGCGCTTCGCCGAGGACCTCAAGACGTTCGAGGCGAACAACCCCGACATCGACGTCGAGGCCCACGACGCCTTCCCCTGCCAGGACCCGAAGACGTTCGACGCCAAGCTGGCGGGCGGGCAGATGGAGGACGTGTTCTACACGTACTTCACGGACACCCAGCACGTCGTCAACATCAACCAGGCCGCCGACATCACCGAGTACGTCAAGGACCTGAAGGGCTATCAGGCGATCTCGAAGCCGCTGCGCGACGCCTACACCGTGGACGGCAAGGTGTACGGGGTGCCGCGCACCAACTACTCGATGGGCCTGCTCTACAGCAAGAAGCTGTTCAAGAAGGCCGGGCTGGACCCGGACAAGCCGCCCGCCACCTGGGCCGAGGTCCGCACGGCCGCCAAGAAGATAGCCGGGCTCGGCGGCGGCACCGTGGGCTACGCCGACTACAGCGCGCAGAACCAGGGCGGCTGGCACTTCACCGCCGAGCTGTACTCGCAGGGCGGCAGCGTCGTGAGCGAGGACGGCAAGAAGGCGACCGTGGACACGTCAGAGGGCCGCGCCGTTCTGCAAAACCTGCATGACATGCGCTGGACCGACAACTCCATGGGCTCCAAGCAGCTGTTGATCATCAATGACGCGCTCCAGATGATGGGCGGCGGCAAGCTCGGCATGTACCTGGCGGCCCCGGACAACGTGCCGCGCATCGTCAAGGAGGCGGGCGGCGACTACAAGGACCTCGCGTTCGCCCCGATGCCCGGCGGCAAGGGCACGCTCATCGGCGGCGACGGCTACATGTTCAACAAGAAGGCGAGCCCCGCACAGATCAAGGCGGGCCTCAAGTGGCTGGAGTGGACCTTCCTCACGCCCGGCAACGGCTTCCAGAACAACTACCAGCGCCTCGCGGGGGACGGCTCGCCCGTCGGCCTGCCCGAGCCCCGGCTGTTCACCGGCGTCACCGACGCCAAGGACCAGGAGCTCAAGAAGAAGTCCGCCAACGTCCCCGTCGAGAACTACCAGTCGTTCATCGACGGCAACCGCAAGCTCGACCTGAAGCTGGAGCCGCCGAAGGGCCAGCAGATCTACGCGGTCCTCGACGGCGCGGTCTCGGCGGTCCTCACCAAGAAGGACGCGGACATCGACCAGCTCCTGGGGGACGCCCAGAGCAAGATCGACGGCATCCTGGCGCGGGGCTGAGCCGGCGGTGAAGACAGCAGCACCCCCGGACCGCCCGGCGCGCGCCTTCCCGGCCGCGCGCCACCGCCCCGCACCGCGCCGCCCCAGCCCGCTGCGCCGCAGACTCACCGACCAGGCCCGGGCCTACGGCTTCCTGATCGGCGGCCTGCTCTGCTTCGCGCTGTTCTCCTGGTACCCGGCGATCCGCTCCGTCGTGATCGCCTTCCAGAAGTACACGCCGGGAGCGGAGCCGGAGTGGGTGGGCACCGCGAACTTCACCCGGGTCTTCGAGGACCCCGAGTTCGGCGCCGCCTGGCGCAACACGCTCACCTTCACGCTGCTCGCGCTCGCGATCGGCTTCGCGGTGCCCTTCCTGATGGCGCTCGTCCTCAATGAACTCCGGCACGCCAAAGCCTTCTTCAGGGTCGTCGTCTATCTGCCGGTGATGATCCCGCCGGTGGTCAGCGCCCTGCTGTGGAAGTGGTTCTACGACCCCGGCGCGGGCCTCGCCAACGAGGTCCTGCGCTTCGTGCACCTGCCGACGTCCAACTGGTCCAACGGCTCGGACACCGCGCTCGTCTCCCTCGTCATCGTGGCGACCTGGGCGAACATGGGCGGCACCGTCCTGATCTACCTGGCCGCGCTCCAGTCGATCCCGGGCGAGCTGTACGAGGCGGCCGAGCTGGACGGCGCGAACCTGTGGCAGCGGATCCGGCACGTCACGATCCCGCAGACCCGCTTCATCATCCTGATGCTGATGCTCCTTCAGATCATCGCGACGATGCAGGTGTTCACGGAGCCGTTCGTCATCACCGGTGGCGGACCGGAGAGTTCGACCGTCACCGTCCTCTACCTCATCTACAAGTACGCCTTCCTCTACAACGACTTCGGCGGCGCCTGTGCGCTCAGCGTGCTGCTGCTCATCGTCCTCAGCGCCTTCTCCGCGCTCTATCTGCGCCTGACGCGCGCCGACGACTGAGAGGAGCCCCGCCATGGCACCGAACGTCCGCACCCTCGTCTCGCCGCTCACCCTGTCCAGGCCGCGCGGCAAGGCCCTCTACTGGGCCGTCTTCACCGGCGTCGTCCTGCTCTTCGCCCTCGCCTTCCTGTTCCCGGTGTACTGGATGGTCACGGGCGCCATGAAGTCCCCGGACGAGGTGACCCGCACCCCGCCGACCGTCGTCCCGGAGAAGTGGCACACCAGCGGCTACACCGACGCCTGGGACCTGATGGACCTGCCGACCCACCTGTGGAACACGGTGGTGCAGGCGGCCGGGGCCTGGCTGCTGCAGATCGTGTTCTGCACGGCCGCCGCGTACGCGCTGTCCAAGCTGAGGCCCGCGTTCGGCAACATCATCCTCGGCGGCATCCTGGCGACGCTGATGGTGCCCGCGCAGGCCCTCGTCGTACCGAAGTACCTCACGGTCGCCGACCTGCCGTTCACGCACACCAACCTGCTCAACGACCCCCTGGCGATCTGGCTGCCCGCCGTCGCCAACGCCTTCAACCTCTATCTGCTCAAGCGGTTCTTCGACCAGATCCCGCGCGACGTCCTGGAGGCCGCGGAGATCGACGGGGCGGGCCGCATCCGCACCCTCGTCTCCATCGTGCTGCCCCTGTCGCGCCCCGTCCTCGGCGTCGTCTCGATCTTCGCGCTCGTCGCCGTCTGGCAGGACTTCCTCTGGCCCCTGATGGTCTTCTCCGACACCGGCAAGCAGCCCATCAGCGTGGCTCTCGTGCAGCTCTCGCAGAACATCCCGCTGACGGTACTGATCGCCGCGATGGTGATCTCCAGCATCCCGATGGTCGCGATGTTCCTGGTGTTCCAGCGCCACATCATCGCCGGGATCAGCGCGGGCAGCACGAAGGGCTGACGCCCCCTCCCCGCCGCACCACCCCTCACACCTTCCCCATCCCCCGTGAAAGGCACTCACCGTGGGACAGCCCTCCCCTGCCTGGTGGCGCTCCGCCGTGATCTACCAGGTGTACGTCCGCAGCTTCGCCGACGGCGACGGCGACGGCACCGGAGACCTCGCCGGCGTCCGCGCCCGCCTCCCCCAGCTCGCCGAACTCGGCGTCGACGCCCTGTGGTTCACGCCCTGGTACGTCTCACCCCTGGTCGACGGCGGCTACGACGTGGCCGACTACCGCGCGATCGACCCCGCGTTCGGCACCGTGGAGGAGGCCGAGAAGCTCATCTCCGAGGCGCGCGAACTCGGTCTGCGCACCATCGTCGACATCGTTCCCAACCACGTGTCCGACCAGCACCGCTGGTTCCAGGAGGCCCTCGCGGCGGGCCCCGGCAGCCCCGAGCGGGAGCGCTTCCACTTCCGGCCGGGCCGCGGCGCGCACGGCGAACTCCCGCCCAACAACTGGCCCTCCCAGTTCGCCGGCTCCACCTGGACCCGCCTGCCCGACGGCGACTGGTACCTCCACCTCTTCACGCCCGAGCAGCCCGACCTCAACTGGGCCCATCCCGAGGTGCGCGCCGAGCACGAGTCCGTGCTGCGCTTCTGGTTCGACCGGGGCGTGGCCGGGGTGCGCATCGACTCCGCGGCCCTGCTGGCCAAGGACCCGCTCCTGCCCGACCACGACGAGGACTCCGGCGCCCCCAACCCGTACATCGACCGCAACGAACTGCACGACATCTACCGGTCCTGGCGGGCCGTCGCCGACGCCTACGAGGGCGTCCTGATCGGCGAGCTGTGGCTGCCCGAGCCGGAGCGCTTCGCCCGCTATCTGCGCCCCGACGAGCTGCACACCGCCTTCAACTTCGACTTCCTGGCCCGCCGTTGGGACCCGGCCGAGCTGCGGGCGTCCATCGAGGAGACGCTCGCCCACCACGCCCCGGTCCGGGCACCCGCCACCTGGGTCCTGTGCAACCACGACGTGACGCGCACGGTGACCCGCTACGGCCGCGCCGACACCGGCTTCGCCTTCGCCACCAAGCGCCACGGCACCCCGACGGACCTCGCCCTCGGCACCCGGCGCGCCCGCGCCGCCGCCCTGCTCACGCTCGCCCTGCCCGGCTCCGTCTACCTCTACCAGGGCGAGGAGCTGGGGCTTCCGGAGGCGGAGATCCCCGAGGGCCGGGTCCAGGACCCGATGCACTTCCGCTCGGGCGGCACGGATCCGGGCCGGGACGGCTGCCGGGTGCCGCTGCCCTGGGAGGCCGACTCCCCGCACGCCGGGTTCGGCACCTGGCCGTACGAGGAGCCCTGGCTGCCGCAGCCCGCCGACTGGCCCTCGTACGCCGTGGACCGGCAGGCAGCGGACCCGGACTCGATGCTCGGCCTCTACCGCGAGGCGCTGCGGCTGCGGCGCACGGAGCCCGGGTTCGGCGACGGTCCCCTCGCCTGGCTGGAGACCGCGCCGGAGGTCCTCGCGTTCGTACGGGACGGCGGCCTGCTCTGCGTGGTCAACATCGGCCGGGAACCGGCCGAACTCCCGCCCCACACGGCGGTGTTGCTGACCAGCGGCCCGCTGGACGGGCGGGGGCGGCTGCCGGGCGACACGGCGGCGTGGCTGCGCGCCTGAGCGTGCCGGAGAAGAGGCTCAGCTCATCCACTCCGCCTCGTACGCCTTGTACGTGCCGTCGTGCGTGGCCAGGTGCACGAACTGGTCGACGTACTCCTTGAACGGCTCGTCGCCCCGCGGCAGCGCGTACGCCTTCTCGGAGAAGGTGAACGGCTTGTCGGGGTGGAGCGAGCACAGTTCCGGGTGGAGCTTCGCCTGGTAGCGGGTCTCACTGGCATCGGTCATCATCACGTCGGCCCGCTTGCCGATGATCTCCTGGAAGATCGTGGTGTTCTCCGGGTGGACCTTGATGGTGGCCTGTTTGATGTGCTCGCGGGCGAACTGCTCGTTGGTGCCACCGGGGTTGACGATCACGGTGGTGCCGGGCCTGTCGATGTCCGCCAGCGCCCCGGCGCCGTACTTCTCCTTGTCGGCGCAGCGCACGATGGGCGTCTTGCCGTCGGTGCGGGTCGGTTCGCTGAAGTACACGGAGCGGGCGCGCGGCAGCGTGACGGAGACACCGCCCATCGCGATGTCGCAGCGCCCCGCCTTCAGGTCGTTCACCAGGTCCGCCCACTTGGTGGCGACGAACTTCGGCTTCGCGTCGAGGCTCTTGGCGAGGTCGCCCGCCATCTTGATGTCGATGCCGCTGTGGCCGCCGTCGGCGTCGAGCCGGGTGAAGGGGGCGTAGTCGCCGGTCGTGCAGACGCGCAGGACGCCCTTCTTGGGGACGGAGTCCAACAGGCTGGTCGTGCCGGGCCGTTGGTGGTGCCCGGTACCTTGGGGTGCGGCGGGGGCCGCGGCCGTGACGGCGAGGACGCAGACCAGGGCGGACAGGGTGGCGGCGCGCTTCATGCGGGGGCTCCTCAACGGGTCGGCGGGGGAAGCTGGACAGGGGTCAGATCGGGCGCCGCATTCTCGTACGCGTCCTCGTCGAAGGGGTACAGGGGGCGCCCCACCCGGTGGTGGCCGAGGCGCACCAGGTCCTGGTCGACGCCGCCGGGGGTGAGGGCGAGCAGCCAGTCGGCGGCCATGGCGTGGAGCTCCGGCTCCAGGTAGCCGATCTTGACCACGACCAGGTCGTAGGTGCGCGGGTCGATGCCGAGGCCGCCCTCGGCCGGGCCCATGAAGTCGGCGAGGGTGTGGAAGGGCTTGCGGCGCCCGACGAGGATCACGGTCAGTCCGCCCACCTGGACGGCGGCCATGTCGACGCCCCGGTCGTAGGCGCCGCCCTCGGCCCGGTCCTTCTGGTCGGTGGCGCGCTGCAACGCCCGTACCGTGCCGGTGAGTTCGCAGGGGCCGCCGTGGCCGGTGTCGACCTTGCCGCCGACGGAGAGGGTGACCTCGGCGCCCACGCCCGCCGCGAAGCAGTGGGCGACGGCGGCCGGGTCGGTGATGCCCGGGTGGACGGCGGTCACGTCGCCGGAGCGGATGGCCTCGTGGGCGAGGAGCCTGCGCAGCATGTACGCGAGGTCGCCGGCGCCGCCCGCGGTCGGGTTGTCGCCCGAGTCGCTGATGAGGAAGGGCCGCTTGTCGGAGGCCACCGCCTGGGCGATGCACGCGTCGGCGGTGCCCGTGGGCCCGACGAAGACGAAGTCGCGGCGGGCCTCCCAGTAGCGGCGGGCGAGCTTCTCGGCCTCGGCGGCGGCGAGTTCGCCATCCTGGCCGGTGACGACGATCGCGGCCTGGCAGCGCGGTTCGTCCGCCCAGGCGTAGCCGACCCACAGCGCGGCGTCGAGGATGCCGGGCAGCCTCTCGATGTCGGCGAGGGAGGCGTACAGGGACTTGGCGGGCTCCAGTCGGGTGCTGGTCTTCTCGCCGGGCAGCAGGACGGGCACCTGGACCCAGGCGCGGTGCGGCCGGGTGCCGTCCAGGAGGCAGCGCACCAGGTTGCGGGCGGCGCGCTCGCGGGTGTCCCAGGCGTCCTCGTGCGGGGCGAGCCGGTGCGCGGTGAGCAGGTCGAGGGGCGCGGCGAAGCGGTGCGAGACGTTGCCGTGCAGGTCCATCGCGGTGGAGATCATGGGGCGTCCGGTGCCGTCCGGGGTGCCGACGTGGTCGAGGGCGGCGCGCACGGCCTCGGTCAGGTCGGCCTCGGCGTCGGTGAGGCCGACGACGCTCATGGCGCCGTGGATGTCGTAGACGAGGCCGTCGAGCGGTCCCGACTCCCGGATGCGGGTGACCAGTTCGTCCTTGAGCCTCAGATACGACTCCGCCTCCACGGGGCCGCCGGGCAGCGACGTCGCGTGCAGCAGGGGCACCCACTCGACGCTGTCCGCGAGGTCGCAGTCCGCCCTGGTCCACGTATAGCGGTCCAGGAGGTCCTGCCCGCGGGTCTGGCGGAAGTCGTCCGTGGTGGAGCGGTGCGGGCAGAAGGTCGACGACTCGATGCCGATGCCGCCGATGCCGATCCGCAGACGGCGGCCCGGGGCGCCCGCGGCGCCGGGCGCGGGGGTGGTGCGGGTCATGCGTGGACGCTCTCTTCCTGGGGGGACGGGGCGGTGGTCGGAAGGTTCTCGCGCAGGGCGGTGAGGCCCGCGCCGAGCAGGCCCGCGTCACGGCCGGTCACCGTGGTGGTGATCTCCAGGTCGGCGGTGGCGAGCGGCAGGCAGCGCTCGTACAGGACCCCGCGGACGGCGGCCACGAGCGGCTCGGCGGTCGCGAGGACACCGCCGAGCGCGACGGCCTGCGGGTTGAAGAAGTTCACGACGACGGACAGGACGGTGCCGATGTGGCGTCCGGCGGCGCGGACGAGGGTGGTGGCCTGCGGGTCGCCGTCCGCGACGAGGCGCAGCAGCTCGTTGGTGTCGGCCACCTCGACGCCCTGGGCGGCGAGTTCGCGGATGAGGGCGGCGCCGCTGGCGACGGTCTCCAGGCAGCCGATGTTGCCGCAGCTGCACGGCCGCTCCCCCGCCGCCTCCACCCGGACGTGGCTGATGTCGCCCGCGCAGCCCGCCGCGCCGTCGTGCGGGCGGCCGGCCGCGATGACGCCGCTGCCGATGCCGCGCCCGGCCTTCACCACGACGAGGTGGTCGAGCTCGGGGCGGGCCGCGCGGTGCTCGCCGACGGCCATCATCGTGGCGTCGTTGGCGACGGTGACGGGCATGCCGAGGCGCTCGGCGAGGACGTCGCGCAGCGGGTAGCGGTGCCAGCCGGGCATCCGCGACGGGCTGAGGACGCGGCCGTCGGCGGGCTGGACGGGGCCGGGGAAGGCGACGCCGAGGGCGCGCACGGCATGCCCGGACTCCCGTTGTGCGGCGGCGAGTTCGGTGACCCGTTCGCAGAGCCAGTCGACGGCGGACTCGGGACCCGCGGTGATGTCGTGCGGCAGGTCGACGGCGTCGCCGACCCCGCCGCCGACGTCGACGGCGCCGAGCCGGGCGTGGTGGCTGCCGAGGTCGGCGGCGAGGGCGACGCCGCCCTGTGCCCGGACCCGCAGCAGGCGTGGTCTGCGGCCCCCGCGGGAGGCGCCCTCACCGGACTCGGTGAGCAGCCCGGCCGCGACGAGCTCCTGGACACGCGCCGACACCGTCGACGGAGCGAGCCCCAGCTCCCGTACGAGCTCGGTCCTGGAGGACGCGGCGCCCGTCGAGACCAGATGCAGGATGTGCTGGGCCAATCCTTGTTCGCCGACTGCCGTTCCGGCCACGCTGCCGCCCCCAATTGCCGCACTGCGATCCATACTTGGTCTGTGCATATTGCGCACTTGTTTCGATGCCAGCGCCAACTCTAGGTCGATACGAATGAAGTTGACCAGAGGTGCCATCGAACTCGAACGAAGCTATTGACTTGCTTTTCTCCCTCGTCCTAGCGTTCGGGCGCCCCTCCGACGAACCCAGGGAGACCCCTTGACCCTGCGCTCCCTCAGAACAGCCGCCGCGGCGATCGCCCTCACGATGCTCGCCCTCGCGGGCTGCACCCGCGAGGGCGGCCGCATCGACATGGGACCGACCGGCGGCACCCCGGTGCGCGGCGGCACCGCGACGATGGCCCTGCCCCCGGCCGCCAGCCCCAACTGGATCTTCCCGATCGGCCCGCCGGGCTACGGCGCCTCGTACAACTACGCCATCCAGACGCTGCTGTTCCTGCCGGTGTACGACGCCGTGCAGGACCGGGCGAAGGGCGAGTTGACCACGCACGGGCCGAGCACCCTCGGCCTGAAGCCCCGGTACTCGCACGGGAACAAGACCGTGACCGTGCCGCTGCGCGAGGGCGTCAAGTGGTCGGACGGGACGCCGGTGACCGCCCGCGACCTGGAGTTCTGGTTCAACCTGCTCAAGGCGAACAAGGCGGAGTGGGGCAACTACTCGGTCGGCACGATGCCCGACAACGTCAAGCGCTTCGAGACCGTCGACGACCACACCGTGCGGCTGCACCTGAGCCGCGCGTACAACCCGGACTGGTTCAGCGCCAACCAGCTCACGCTGATGCGGGCGCTGCCCCGGCACGCCTGGGACGCGAAGACCGACGGCGGGAAGATCGGCGACTGGGACCGCACCCCGGCAGGCGCGAAGGAGGTCTTCGCCCGCCTCACCCAACACGCCAAGCGCCTCGGCTCCTACGCCTCCGACCCGCTGTGGAAGACCGTCAACGGGCCCTGGAAGCTGGCGGGTTGGCGCGACAGCGGCCAGGTCACCATCGTCCCGAACGAGAAGTTCACCGGCCCGGAGTCGGAGCGGCCGCGCCTGGACAAGGTGGTCTTCAAACCCTTCACGACCGCCGACTCCGAGTACAACGTGCTGCGTTCGGGAGGCGTCGACTACGGCTACATCCCGCCCTCGGTGATGGCGCAGAAGGAGAAGTTCGAGGACAAGGGGTACCGCGTCGACCCGTGGGAGGGCTGGGCGGTCACGTACATCGTCTACAACTTCAACTCCACGCACGCCGGGCCGATGATGTCCCAGCTCTACATCCGCCAGGCCATGCAGCACCTCGTCGACCAGAAGGCGATGAGCGACGTCGTCTGGCAGGGCAGCGCCACCCCGACGCTCGGCCCGGTGCCGGTCACGCCGAAGAGCCAGTACCTGTCGAGGGACATGGAGCACAACCCGTACCCCTTCTCCGTACGCAAGGCGAAGGAGCTGCTGTCCGCACACGGCTGGGAGGCCACGACGGACGGCGGCACCGCGCGCTGCACACGCCCGGGGACCGGCGCGGACCGGTGCGGCAAGGGCATCGGCCGGGGCGACCCGCTGGAGCTGACCCTCCTGTCGCAGTCCGGCTCGACGGAGACGACGAACACGATGCAGGAGCTGAAGTCGTCGCTGTCCAAGGCCGGGATCGACCTGACCGTGCGGCAGCAGCCGCTCAACTCGGTGCTCGGCAACTCCGTTCCGTGCAAGGCCGAGGACCCCGGGTGCGACTGGGACATGTCGTTCTTCGGGACGGCAGGCAGCTGGTACTACCCGCTCAACCCCAGCGGCGAGCAGCTCTTCTCCACCGGCGCCTCGGCCAACTTCGGCAACTACAGCGACAAGAAGGCCGACCAGATCATCCGGGCCGTGCAGTACTCCCCCGACATGAAGGCCGTGCACGCCTACGGCTCCTACCTCTCCGCGCAGCTGCCGGTGATGTGGCTGCCCAACCCCGCGTACCAGGTCTCCGTGATCCGCAACGACCTGCGCGGCATCGAGCAGAACCCGACCGTCACCTTCGCCCCGCAGCACTGGTACTACGTCAAGAAGAAGGGAGCCGCGAAGTGACCGGCTTCACCGGCTTTCTGGTCAAGCGCCTCCTGCAGGCACTCGTGGTGCTCTTCCTCGTCTCGGTCATCGTCTTCGTGCTGCTGCACCTGCTGCCCGGCGGACCGGCCCGCGCGATCCTCGGCCCCAAGGGCACCCCGCAGCAGATCGAGCACTTCAACCACCAGCAGGGCTTCGACCGTTCGCTGCCCGAGCAGTACGTGCTGTATCTCAAGCGCCTGGTCACCGGCGACCTCGGCGAGTCCTTCAAGCTCAACTCGCCCGTCTTCGACCTGCTGAAGCAGCGGCTGCCCAAGACGCTGCTCCTGACCGGCCTGTCCACGGCGCTCGCCGTCGTGATCGCGGTGCCGCTCGGCCTGCTCCAGGCGGTGCGGCGCGGCCGGCTCGCGGACTACGCGCTGACGGGGCTCGCCTTCCTGATGTACGCGACGCCGGTCTTCTTCCTCGGCCTCATCATGATCATCCTGTTCGCGCAGGTCCTCCCGATCTTCCCGGCGGAGGCGCCGCAGGGCGAGACGGTCGGCGAACTCCTGGGTGATCTCACGGGGTTGGTGCTGCCCGTCGTCACCATGGCGTTCGGCATCATCGCGATGTTCAGCCGCTACATGCGCTCGGCGGTGCTCGACAACCTCTCCGAGGAGTACGTCCGCACGGCGATGGCCAAGGGCCAGTCGAGCCGCCGCATCATGGTCCGGCACGTCCTGCGCAACGCCCTGATCCCCCTCGCGACACTGCTGGGCCTCTATCTGCCGACCCTCTTCAGCGGCGCCCTCGTCGTCGAGTCGATGTTCAACTACCCGGGCATGGGGCTGCTGTTCTGGAACGCCGCGCAGGGCTCCGACTTCCCTGTGCTGCTCGGCGTGACCCTCGTCGTCGGCGTCGCCACTGTCCTCGGCTCACTGCTCACCGACATCCTCTACGCCGTCCTCGACCCCCGGATCCGGAGCGTGGCATGACGTCCCCCGCTGTCCCCCTCACCGCGCCGGGCCACGAGGAGGCCGCCCTCGCCACACCCTCGCTGGCCCGCCGCACCCTTCGCGTCTTCACCGGCAACAAGCTGGCCCTGACGGGCGTGGTCGTCCTGGTGCTGCTGCTCGCCTTCAGCTACCTCGGGCCGCTGGTGTACGACACCGAGCAGGTGCACACCGACCTGGCTCAGGCCAACCTGTCCCCGGGCAGCTCCGGCCACCTCCTCGGCACCACCGACCTCGGCTACGACATGGTGGGGCGGCTCATGGTGGCCGGGCAGACCTCGCTCGAGATCGGCCTGGCGGCAGGGTTGTTGGCGACGCTCTTCGGCACCGTGTACGGCGCGATATCGGGCTACTTCGGGGGCTGGCTTGACGCCGTGATGATGCGCGTCACGGACGCGGCGCTCGCCATCCCTGCGATGTTCCTGCTGGTGGTCGTCGCCGCGATCATCACCCCGAGCAAGGGCGTCCTCGTCCTCATCATCGCCGCCGTGGCCTGGCTCTCCCCCGCGCGCCTGGTACGCGGCGAGGCCCTGTCGCTGCGCGACCGCGAGTACGTGCAGGCCATGCGGATGATGGGCGGCGGCGGGGCGCGCGCCGTCGCCAAGCACATCGTGCCCAACGCGATCGGCACGGTCATCGTCAACTGCACGTTCCAGATAGCCGACGCCATCCTGTACGTCAGCTACCTCGCCTTCCTGGGGCTCAGCATCCCGCCGCCCGCCGCGGACTGGGGCTCCATGCTGTCGGCCGGGATCACCTACACGCAGAACGGCTACTGGTGGCTGATCTTCCCGCCGGGCATCGCGATCGTGCTGGTCGTCGCCGCGTTCAACTTCATCGGCGACGGGCTGCGGGACGCGTTCGACGTACGGCTGCGGAAGTGAAGGAGCGCACCCCATGACACAACCCCTGCTCACCCTCGACGAGTTGAGCGTCGACATCGTCGCCCGCGACCGCACCGTGCACGCCCTCGACGGCGTCTCCCTGTCGCTCGCACCCGGCGAGGCCCTCGGCATCGTCGGCGAATCCGGCTCCGGCAAGACGATGACGGCGCTCAGCGTCCTGGGGCTGCTGCCGCCCGGCGGCAAGGTCACCGGCGGCCGCGTCCTCTTCGACGGCACGGACCTGGCGGCCGCGCCCGCCCCCGTCCTCCAGGACGTCCGCGGCAACACGATCGGCATGGTCTTCCAGGACCCGCTGACCTCCCTCAACCCGACCATGACGATCGGGGCGCAGGTCGCCGAACCGCTGCTGCTGCACCGCCCCGGCATCGGCCGCAGGGCCGCCTGGGCGCGCGCCGAGGAGATGCTGGGCCTCGTCGGGATGCCCCGGCCCGCCGAGCGGATGAAGGCGTATCCGCACCAGCTGTCCGGCGGCATGCGCCAGCGCGTGGCGATCGCCATGGCGCTGGTCTGCGAGCCGAAGCTGCTGATCGCGGACGAGCCGACGACCGCCCTCGACGTGACGACGCAGCACCAGATCCTGGAACTCGTCGACGAGCTGCGCGAGCGCCTCGGCATGGCGCTGATCCTCGTCACGCACGACCTCGGCGTCATCGCGCACCGCGTCGACCGCGTCGCCGTGATGTACGCGGGCCGGATCGCCGAACAGGCCGGCGTGCACGGCCTGTTCGCGCGCCCGCGCCACCGCTACACGGAGGCCCTGTTCGCGGCGCTGCCGGAGCGGGCCGCCGGGAGCGGCACCGCACTGCACACCATCCCGGGCCTGCCGCCCGCGCTCACGGTGCGGCCCACGGGCTGCCGGTTCGCGCCGCGCTGCGGATTCGCGACGCAGGAGTGCCGGACGGCGGAGCCCGAGCTGGGCGCGGATGGCGTGAGCGAAGGGGGCGACGAGCGCGACGGGCGCGACGAGGAGCATGTGTTCGCGTGCTTCCACCCGGTGCCCCTGCCGGGAGAGGCCACGTCAGAGGCCGAGGTCGTGGTGCCGGAGACGGCCCCCGCGGGCGACGCACCCGGCGGCGTCCTCCTCGAACTCGACGCCCTGGTCAAGGAGTTCCCCCTCAAGGGCGGCCCCTTCTCGCGCGGCAGGGGCACGGTCAGCGCGGTCGGCGGGGTGTCCCTGGAGATCCGCAGGGGCGAGACGTTCGGGATGGTCGGCGAGTCGGGCTGCGGCAAGACGACGCTGGGGCGGATCGTGGCGGGCCTGGAGCGGCCGACCGGGGGCGCCGTCCGCTTCGAGGGCCGGGACCCGGCGGAGCTCTCGCGGGCCGAGCGGCGGGCGCACCGGAGGCGGGTGCAGCTGATGTTCCAGGACTCGTCAGCCGCGATGGACCCCCGGATGCGGGTCGGCGAGATCCTCCGCGAGCCCCTCGTCATCCAGGGCGTCGGCTCCCGCGGCGAACAGGACCGGCGCGTCGGCGAGCTGCTCGACGCGGTGGGGCTGCCGCGCGGCGCCGTGCAGCGCTATCCGCACGAGTTCTCCGGCGGCCAGCGCCAACGCCTGGGCCTGGCCCGCGCGTTGACGCTCTCCCCCGACCTGGTGGTCGCCGACGAACCGGTCTCCGCGCTCGACGTGTCCGTGCAGGCGCAGATCCTCAACCTGATGCGGGAGCTGCAGCGCGAGCGCGGCCTGACGTACCTGTTCATCTCGCACGACCTGGCCGTGGTGCGGCACCTCGCGGACACGGTCGGCGTGATGTACCTGGGCAAGCTCGTCGAGACGGGGCCCGCGGAACGGGTGTACGCGCGTCCGCTGCACCCGTACACGCGGGGGCTGCTCGACACGGTCAACGTGCCGGACCCGCAGGCGGCTCTCGCTCGCGCGGCGGACCGGGCGCCGCTGCGCGGGGAGGCTCCGTCGGCGGCCGCACCGCCCACGGGCTGCCGCTTCCGCACGCGCTGCCCCGTCGCCCAGGAGGTCTGCGCGACCACGGAGCCGCCGGTGCGCACGCCGGACGGGTCGGGGCACCGGGTGGCGTGCCACTTCCCGCTGACGGAGCGGGTGGGGGCGGCCGCCGGGGGAGATCCGCACGGGGAGCGGCTGAGCTAGCGTCGACGCCGTGAACGACTCTCTCGTGACCGGCTCGCAAGCGACCGGCGGCTCTCTCTGGGACACCCTGACGCGGCGGCCCGTCGTCCTGGACGGCGGCCTCTCCAACCAGCTGGAGGCCGCCGGGCACGACCTGTCCGACGCCCTGTGGTCGGCGCGACTGCTCGCCGACGAACCCGAGGCGATCACGGCAGCCCACCGCACGTACTACGCGGCGGGCGCCGAGGTCGCCATCACGGCCAGCTACCAGGCGACGTACGAGGGCTTCGCCCGGCACGGCATCGGCGCCGCCCGCACCGGGCAACTCCTGCGCCGCAGCGTGGAGTTGGCGCGGGAGGCGGCGGACGCGGCGGCCGGGCGCACCGTGTGGGTGGCGGCGTCGGCGGGCCCGTACGGGGCGATGCTGGCCGACGGGTCCGAGTACCGGGGCCGGTACGGGCTGAGCGTCGCCGAGCTGGAGCGCTTTCACCGGCCGCGCCTGGAGGTCCTCGCGGACGCGGGCCCCGACGCGCTGGCCCTGGAGACCGTGCCCGACACCGATGAGGCGCGGGCGCTGCTGCGCGCGGTGCGCGGCCTCGGGGTCCCGGCGTGGCTGTCGTACAGCGTCGCCGGGGACCGGACGCGGGCCGGGCAGCCGCTGACCGAGGCGTTCGCGCTGGCGGCGGAGGCCGACGAGGTGCGGGCGGTGGGCGTCAACTGCTGCGATCCGCGCGACGCGGCGGCCGCGGTGGCACTCGCCGCACGGATCACGGGCAAGCCGGTGGTGGTCTACCCCAACAGCGGGGAGACCTGGGACGCGGCCGCCCGGTCCTGGAGCGGCCCCTCGCGCTTCACGGCCGGGCAGGTCGAGGGGTGGGTGGCGGCGGGCGCACGGCTCGTCGGGGGTTGCTGCCGGGTGGGGCCGGAGGCGATCGCCGAGGTGGCGGGGAGCCTTGCGGGGCCCGCGCCGGGCTGATCCCTCGAACAAGGCTCTGACCTGCGGAAGGAGCGGCTCCGGGGGAGATTGTCAGTGGCGGGGGCCAGACTGGCGGCAGTACCTCAGACAACGACGTCCTGGAGGTGGTCGGCGATGGCCGACGTACTTCTCACCGTGGGAACCCGCAAGGGCCTGTTCATCGGCCGCCGCACCGGCGGCACCTGGACCTTCGACGACAGCCCGTACTTCAACGCCCAGGCCGTGTACTCGGTCGCGATCGACACCCGCGCCTCCGTGCCCCGCCTCCTCGTCGGCGGCGACAGCGCGCACTGGGGCCCGTCCGTCTTCCACTCCGACGACCTGGGCCGGACCTGGACGGAGCCCGCCAAGCCCGCCGTGAAGTTCCCCAAGGACACGGAGGCGTCCCTGGAGCGGGTGTGGCAGCTGCACCCGGCCGCCGCCGAGCCGGACGTGGTGTACGCGGGCACGGAGCCGGCCGCGCTCTACCGCTCCGAGGACCGTGGCGAGACCTTCGACCTGGTGCGACCGCTCTGGGAGCACCCGACGCGCTCGAAGTGGGTGCCCGGGGGCGGCGGCGAGGGGCTGCACACGATCCTCACGGACGAGCGGGACCCGCGCGCCGTGACCGTCGCGGTGTCCACGGCCGGGGTGTTCCGCACGACGGACGGCGGGGCGAGCTGGGCGCCGTCCAACTCGGGTGTCGCGGCGGTGTTCCTGCCGGACCCGAACCCGGAGTTCGGGCAGTGCGTCCACAAGGTCGCCCGTGACGCCGCCGACCCGGACCGGCTGTATCTGCAGAACCACTGGGGGGTGTACCGCAGCGACGACGCGGGCGCCCACTGGACCGACATCGGCGAGGGCCTCCCCTCGGACTTCGGCTTCGCCGCGGTCGCCCACCCGCACCGCGCCGACACGGCGTACGTGTTCCCGATCACCGCGGACGCGGACCGGGTCCCTGCCGACCACCGCTGCCGCGTCTACCGCACTCCGGACGCGGGCAAGAGCTGGCAGCCGCTCTCCGCCGGCCTCCCCGAGGAGGACCACTACGGGACGGTGCTGCGCGACGCCATGTGCACGGACGGCACGGACCCGGCAGGCATCTACTTCGGCAACCGGAACGGGGAGGTGTACGCCTCGGCGGACGACGGCGACAGCTGGCAGCAGCTCGCCGCACACCTGCCGGACGTGCTGTGCGTGCGGGCGGCTGCCATCGGCTGACGCGGGCGACGTGGCGCGTGGACGGGGGGCGTGGCCGTCGGTTGATGGCGCCCCCCGTTACGGCAGTAGAGTGACGCCCCGTGGCACCACGACCCTTGCATGAAATCGTCGAACCGGGCTGGGCGAAGGCCCTGGAGCCGGTCGCCCAACAGATCGCTTCCATGGGCGACTTCCTGCGCTCGGAGATCGCCGCGGGACGCACCTACCTCCCGTCGGGGGCGAACGTTCTGCGCGCCTTCCAACAGCCCTTCGACGACGTCCGCGTCCTGATCGTCGGCCAGGACCCCTACCCGACACCGGGGCACGCGGTGGGCCTCTCGTTCTCGGTCGCGCCCGAGGTGCGGCCGCTGCCGGGCAGCCTCATCAACATCTTCCGCGAGCTCAACACCGACCTCGGCCTGCCCCAGCCGGCCAACGGCGACCTCACGCCGTGGACCCGCCAGGGCGTCCTGCTGCTCAACAGGGCGCTCACCACGGCCCCGCGCAAACCTGCCGCACACCGCGGCAAGGGCTGGGAGGAAGTGACCGAGCAGGCCATCAGGGCGCTCGCCGCGCGCGGCCGGCCGATGGTGTCGATCCTGTGGGGGCGGGACGCGCGCAATCTGCGGCCGCTCCTAGGCCAGTTGCCGTCGGTGGAGTCCTCGCACCCCTCCCCGATGTCGGCGGACCGCGGCTTCTTCGGGTCGCGCCCGTTCAGCCGGGCCAATGAACTTCTCGAACGCCAGGGGGCGCAGCCGGTCGACTGGCGCCTTCCGTGACGTCCGTGACGTCCGTGACGTCCGTGACGTCCGTGGCGCCCGTGACCGTCCTGGGAGTCGACTCCGGCGGCTCCGGGTTGCGGGTCGGCCTGGGGCTGCCCGAAGGGGCGCCCCCCGTCGCGCCGTTGAGCTCGACGGAGCCGGTACGGACCGGGCCGCGCGGCATCGACGCGGCACACCTCCTCACCCAACTCCTGCCCATGGCGCGGGAGTTGCTGCGGCGATCCGGTGCGGGGCAGCTCACCGCCGTGGCGATCGGCGCCGCCGGGATGGCGACGCTCGGCGACGACCTGCGCGCCGAACTGCCCGCCGCCCTGGCGCGGGAGCTCGGCGTGCGCCGCCTCGCCCTCGCCGCGGACGCCGTCACCGCGTACGCGGGCGCGCTCGGCACCCGGCCGGGCGCGATGGTCGCGGCGGGCACCGGCCTGATCGCACTGGGCACCGACCTCAGCGCGTGGCGCCGCACCGACGGCTGGGGCCATCTGCTGGGCGACTGCGGCGGTGGCGCGTGGATCGGGCGGGCGGGCCTCGAGGCGGCGATGCGCGCCTACGACGGCAGGGACGGCGGATCGGCGCTGCTGCGCACCAGCGCCGAGAAACGCTTCGGGCCGCTGCCCGACCTGCCGGGACAGCTCTATCCGCGCACCGACCGCCCGGCGTTCCTCGCCTCCTTCGCGCCCGACGTGGGCTCCTGCGCGGCGGACGACGCGGTCGCGGCCGGGATCCTGCGCACCGCGGCCCGGCACATCGCGGAGTCCGCGGCCGCCGCCTGCCCGGCGACGGGCCCGGGCACTCCTGCGTGTGAAATTGCCCTCACCGGCGGCCTGTTCAAGCTGGGCGAGCCGCTCCTCGGGCCACTGGACGAGGAGTTGGCGCGGCGCCTGCCGCACGCACGGCGGGTCCCGGCCGCGGGCGACCCGCTGGACGGGGCGGTGCGCATCGCCACGGACCTCGCCGGGGGCCGCCTGGCACTCCCCCGGGACGCCCGGCTGCTGACGGTCCATGCGGCAGGCACCGGTGACGCCCGCACGGAAAGCGGCAGTTGACCAACTACGCAACGCTTTGCACCTGAACCGACAAAACCGGACGTATACCGCCCACCTGCACCCTCCCTCAACGGGAGGACCCGACAAGCCAGTAGCATGCGGCGCCATGAGCTCCCCCACTGGGCCCGCTTCCGGCCTGCCCGTACGAATGCCGCGACCCCGCCAGCCCGGTCGGCACCGCCGCCCGGAGCCCGTGGCGGCTCCTGAGGGAGCACCCGCGCTCGTCCTCGCCGTGCCGGGTGCCCCCAGCAGCACGACCCGTTCCATCGCCGAGGAAGTCGTGAGCATCGCCCGCTCCGAGCTGCCCGGCCTCGACGCCCGTATCGGTTACCTGGACGGGGAGGAGGACGCCACCACCACCTCGTTCCCCGAGTTCCCCTCACTGCACTCCGTGCTCGCGCACGCCGCCGCCCAGCGCGCCGCCCGCATCGAGCAGGCCCGTGCCGCGGGCGCCGAGGTGGCGGACCCGGAAGGGCCCGTCGCCGTCGTGGTGCCGCTGCTCGCGGGCCCCGACAACGCGCTGATGCGCCGCGTCCGCCAGTCCGTCATGGAGAGCCGCGCCGCCGCCGAGCTGACCGATGTGCTCGGCCCGCACCCGCTGCTCGCGGAGGCCCTGCACGTGCGCCTCTCCGAGGCCGGTCTGGCCCGCGCCGACCGCGCCCGCCTGTTCACCGTGGCGACCGCGGCGGACGGCATCGTCCTGGCCACGGTCGGCGGCGAGGAGGCCGTGCAGGCGGCCGGGATCACCGGCATGCTGCTCGCGGCGCGCCTCGCGGTGCCCGTGATGGCGGCGGCCCTGGACCAGGAGGGCGCGATCGCGGCCACCGCCGAGCAGCTGCGCGGCTCCGGCTCCGGCCAGCTGGCGCTCGCCCCGTACCTGATCGGCCCGGAGGTCGACGCGGGTCTGCTCGACGCGGCGGCGAAGGAGGCGGGCTGCTCCGTGGCCGAGTCGCTCGGCGCCTACCCGGCGATCGGCAAGCTGGCCCTGTCGAAGTACACGACGGCCCTCGGCATCACACCGCAGCAGCCCTCGGGCGCGCCGGTGCGCTGAGGCGCTCCAGACATACGGCGATGGGCCCGCCCCCGAAGCAGGGGGCGGGCCCATCGCCGTATGCCCGTGTGTCCGTGAGCGGCCCCGGCGTCAGCCGAAGAGCACGCAGGAGGCCGCGGGCACCGGGACGGACCCGGCGCGGACCGGGATGCCCGTGGCCTCGTCGAGGGCGAACCAGGTGACGTCGCCGGAGCGCTCGTTGGCGGCGTACAGGTACCGGCCGGAGGGGTCCAGGGCCAGGTCGCGCGGCCAGTCGCCGCCGCACTCCACCGAGGCGGTGAGCCGCGGCCGCTCCCCCGCCTCGTCGAGCGCGAAGACGGAGATGAGGTCCTCGCCGCGCGTCGCGGTCCACAGGAAGCGGCCGTCGGACGCGACCACGACCTCCGAGGGGTAGGCGTCGCCCTCCGGTGCCCCCGGCAGCACGGAGATCTCTGCGAGCGGCTTCAGGCTGCCTTCGGCGGGGTCCCAGGCGCAGGTGGTGAGGGTGGGCGTCAGCTCGTTCAGGACGTAGGCGTGCCTGCCGCCCGGGTGGAAGGCGAGGTGGCGCGGGCCGGAGCCGGGGCGCAGGGCGACCTCGCGGTGCAGTTCGGGGCCACCGTCGGTGAGCGCGCACACGCGCACCGAGTCCGTGCCGAGGTCGACGCTGAGCACCCAGCGGCCGCTCGGGTCCGGGAGCACCTGGTGGGCGTGCGGGCCCTGCTGGCGCTGCGGGTGCGGGCCGGAGCCGGTGTGCGGCAGGACGCCGGACGGGGCGGGGGCCAGGGTGCCGTCGGGGTGCAGCGGGACGGCGGAGACGCTGCCCGAGCCGTAGTTGGCGGTGAGCACATGGCCCGCGTGCAGGGCGAGGTGGGTGGGCGCGTCCGCGCGCACGGGCACGGGGGCGCGGCGGAGTTCCGGCTTGCCGCCCGTGACGTCGAAGGCGGCGACGGCTCCCCGGGCGGTCTCGCTGACCGCGTAGAGGGTCCGCCCGTCGGGCGCGAGCGCGAGGTACGACGGGTCGGCGACCACGTCCGTCGCCCCCACGACGGTCAGGGCGCCGCTCTGCCCGTCGAGGTCCGCGACGAGCACGCCGGGCCCTCCCGCCGCGGTGAAGGACCCGATGTACGCCCGTACGCCATGGCTGCTGCCGACCACTGCATTCCCCTCTCGCCCTGAATCGCGACCCGGCCGCCCGCGGCACCCGTGATCGTGCGGCGACGACGCTAGCAGCAGGTCTGGACCACCGAGGTGTCGGCTTCTCCGCGCGCCCGGGCCAGGGCCTCCGGGTGGTGCACGAAGGCGGGGCGCTGCTCGACCGTGTCGTAGGTGCGGTGGAAGACCGGTGTCGCGGAGCCGGACAGGGGCGGCACGATCCAGGACCAGTCGGCGCCGACGGTGCGGCCCTTGCGCTCCTCGCGGTCGAGGTGGGCCAGGAAGCGGCGGGACTCGGTGTGGTGGTCGCTGATGGTGACGCCCGCGCGGTCGAAGGAGTGCAGGACCGCGCGGTTCACCTCGACGAGGGCGCGGTCCTTCCACAGGGAGCGGTCGCTGGCGGTGTCGAGGCCGAGGCGGCGCGCGATGCGGGGCAGCAGGTCGTAGCGGTCGGTGTCGCCGAAGTTGCGGGCGCCGATCTCGGAGCCCATGTACCAGCCGTTGAAGGGCGCCGCCGGGTAGCAGACGCCGCCGATCTCCAGGCACATGCAGGAGAGCGCGGGGACGGCGTGCCAGCGCAGCCCGAGCTCCGCCCACCAGGCGTACTCCGGGTGCTCGATGGGGACTTCGAGGACAGCGTCGGAGGGGAGCTCGAACCAGCGGGGTGCGCCGCCCGCGCCCTGGATCACCAGCGGCAGCACGTCGAAGGGCGTGCCGGGGCCGCCGGGCCAGCCCAGGCGCCGGGCCAGGGCAGTGAAGCCGGTGGTGCGCGGGTCGCCGGTGACGCCGCCGTCGGGGCGGGCGTATCCGGCGTAGCGGATGAGCTGCTCGTTCCAGATGCGCGGTCCCGGGCGGCCGGGGGCGTCCGGGGCGAAGACCGTGACGAGGGGCCGGATCCGGCCACCGTGAGTGGCCTCGCGCAGGTGTGTGGCGCAGGCGGCGGCGAGGTCCTCGGCGCGGCGCAGGGAGCGGCGGTCGAGGACGCGCAGGGAGCGCCAGTACAGGCGCCCGATGCAGCGGCTCGCGTTGCGCCAGGCCACGCGGGCGCCGAAGGAGAGCTCGTCGGGCGTGTGGCGGTAGGTGCCGGTGGCGCCGATCTCGGCGAGGGCCTCGGTAACGCGGGGAGCCGGGTCTCCCAGGCCGTTCTCCGCGTGGTGCAGGGTGAGGAACTCGGCGGCGGCCCGGGCGAGGGCGGCACGGGGCGAGGGGCAAACCATCACCCTAGAGTTGAGGTTGAGACTTGGCTCCGGGGCTGGATTCCCGGTGCTCTCGGTCCGGCGCAGGCGTGGGTGCATCGCGCTCCCCCAGGGGGTCCGGGGCGGGCCGCTCCCGCGCGGCCCGCGCGTCCGTTGGCGACGGGACTACCCCTGCGATGGCCTGATCCACCCTGTACATGTCGGGCGAACCTGCCCATGGCACGGGCGAGTTGACGCCCGCACCCGGTGCGGTCAGGCGCCGAGCAGCGGGGAGCGCGGGGAGGTCCGCAGGGGCGCGGCCAGTTCGGCGAGCGCCCTTTCGAGGCCGTGAAGGTGGGCGAGGGCGGGTTCGGCGGCGGCGTGGACGGCGGGCGGCACCGTCGCCTCCAGGGCCTGTTCACCCGCCATCAGCGCCTCGACGGCGGCCTCCACGCGGCGGCAGGCGGCGGCGAGCCGGGCGTCGTGGGACGCCTCCGGATCCGCCGCGACCGAGGCCAGGCCGCGGGCCTCGCGGGCGCAGTCGTCGAGCAGGGCGAGGACCTGGCGGGCGCGGGCCTTGCGGGCGCGCATCGGGCTGAGCGGGTGGACCAGCGGGGCCAGCGAGAGCCGGACCCGGCCGAGGAGCGCCTCGAGCTCGGCGACGTGCGGGGCCGGGTCGGCGTCGGGGGTGCCGGAGAGGCGGGCGGCGGACTCGGCGGCGCAGGCGCGGACGCTGCGCAGGGCGCGCTCGATCCAGGCGTTGGTCGTGGCGTGAGTGGTGACGGGCAGGACGAAGAGCACCGCCGCCACCGCCCCGAGCGCGCCGACGGCCGTCTCCAGCAGGCGCAGCGCGAGCAGCGGCGGGTCCAGGACACCGAGCAGGCCGTAGAGCGCCCCGGCCATGACCGTGACGGCGAACATCATCCAGGTGTACGAGACGGCGGCCGTGTAGAAGATCCCGAAGACTCCGGCGGCGACCAGGACGGCCGTGGGCACAGGTGCGCCCTGGAGCGGCACGACGAGGACGAAGCCCACGGCGATGCCGATGAGGGTGCCGAGGACCCGGCGGAAGCCGCGCACCATGGTCTCGCCGCGCGAGGCGGTGTTCACGAACACCCACCAGGTGGCGCCGACCGCCCAGTACCAGCGCTGCTCGGACAGGAGCTGGCCCACGAGGAGCGCGGCGCCGCCGCCGACCGTGGCCTGCACGGCCTGCCGGGTGGTCGTGCGCAGCAGTCCGGTGCCGCCGGGAGCGGCGGGCGGCGCGGCGACCGGCAGGCGCCGCTCGTAGCACCAGAGGCCGAAGCGGACGGTGGACGAGGCGAGCAGGGACAGGGCGACGGCGGCGTACAGCTCGGGGAGCTGGCCGGGGACCGTGTGCAGGAACTGTGCGATGAAGAAGGTCATGAACGCGAACACGCCGAGCGCGTGGCCGCGCGGGCCGAACCGGCGCACGTACACGCCGCCCCCGACGACCGCGAGGAAGGCCAGGTCGCGCACGAGCGGATGGTCGTGGAGCCCGGCGGCGAGAGCGAGCACCGGGAAGCCGACGGCAGGGAGCAGGGCCGTGGTGACGGCCTGTCCACGCACGGTGGTGTCGGTGACGGTGAAGAGGGCGAGCAGAGCGGCGAGGCCACCGGAGATGGCGGCGACGAGCGAGTGGCCGACGAGACCGCTCACGGTCACCGCGAGGCCGATGCCGAGTACCGCCCGGAGGGCGGCGCGCAGTCGCAGCCGCCCGGGATCCGCGGCGACGAACATCCCCTTCAGCACAGTTACTTCCCGCCCCTTCCGTTTCCGTTCCCGCGTCCCTGCCCGTGGCGCCCCATGAAAAAGGGCGCCGCGGGGATCCGCAGCGCCATCGACGGGGGATATTTGAGCATGGCCGGGCCCATTGGCTCAACACGATCGAATGGTGCTGTGCCATTGGTGCATTCAGGCGGCGATCAGCAGTGCCAGAACGGGGCCAACGGATCAGCGGTCGGTGGGGGCGTGGTGCGCGGCGGTCGCCGGCGATTCCGCCTCGTGGCAGACCGTGCACGTCATCCGGCGCGCGGCCCGCGGCCCATGGCTCAGCCCCATGCCGGTGAGGTGGCGTACCTCCTCGCCGGTGACGGCGACGTGGGCGACGCACATGCCGCTGCCGCAGTGGCGGCACACGGCGACGGCGTCGACGGACTGTCCGGCGTGCGCGCAGTCGTAGCACTTCATGCGAGATCCCCCTCCTCAGAGGGCCTGGGGCGCCCACGGCCCCTCCCGCACTCCGGGTGCCCCCGCCGACGGCATCCGAACATGGGCCCGCCAAAGGTCTGAACAGGGGCCCGGACATGGGCAAATGGCGCCGCGGAATCCGGAGCGGCGCCCTTGTCGCTCCGGCGCATCGCGGCGCCATTGATGAGCGTTAGGAAAGCATCAAGCGGGCACTGGTTCAACTGACGTCACCTTCACTGCACCATTGGTACAGTTACTCAAGATCACTTGGCGCCCCAGGGAGACCATCGGACCATGGCCGTCGACGCACTCGACACCCGCATCCTGCGACTGCTCCTGGAACAGCCGCGCACCAGCGTCCGTGAGTACGCGCGCATCCTGGGCGTCGCCCGCGGCACGCTCCAGGCCCGCCTCGACCGCCTGGAGCGGGACGGCGTGATCACCGGCACGGGCCCGTCCCTCTCCCCCGCCGCGCTCGGCCACCCCGTCCTCGCCTTCGTGCACATCGAGGTCACGCAGGGCCATCTCGACGACGTCGGGGACGCGCTCGCGGCGGTGCCGGAGATCATCGAAGCCTTCTCGATCACGGGCGGCGGCGACCTCCTGACGCGCGTGGCCGCGCGGGACAACGGCCATCTGGAGGACGTGATCCAGCAGTTGATCCAGCTGCCGGGCGTGGTGCGCACGCGCACGGAGATGGCGCTGCGCGAACGCGTCCCGCACCGGCTGCTGCCGCTGGTCGAGTCGGTGGGCCGCGCGGCGGCCCAGAGCCCCGGCTCCGGTTCCGGCTCCTCCACCTCCCCCAGCTCCCCCGGCTCCCCCGGCTCCCCCGGCTCCCCCGGCTCCCCCGGCTCCGCGAAATCGGAATGATCGCGTCCTTGGCATCCTGGAAGGCATGAGCACCTTCGACAGCACAGCGGTCATCTTCGATCTCGACGGCACCCTCGTGGACAGCGAGCCGAACTACTTCGAGGCGAGCCGCCTGGTGCTCGCCGAGCACGGGGTCCCCGGCTTCACCTGGCAGGACCACGAGCACTACGTCGGCATCAGCACCCTGGAGACCCTGGAGATCTGGAAGGAGCGGTACGGGCTCACCGCGCCCGTGGCCGAGCTGCTCGACGAGACGAACACGGCCTATCTGCGGCTGGCCCGCGCGAACACGCAGGTCTACCCGCAGATGCGCAAGTTCGTCGAGGCCCTGCACGGCGCCGGGGTGCCGATGGCCGTGGCCTCCGGCTCCTCCCGCGCCGCGATCGAGGCGATCCTCACGGGCACGGGGCTCGACGCACAGCTGACCACGTACATCTCGGCCGACGAGGTGGACCGCGGCAAGCCCGCACCCGACGTCTTCCTGGCCGCCGCCCGTCTCCTGGACACGGACCCCTCAGAGTGTGTGGTCCTGGAGGACGCCGCTCCGGGTTCGGCGGCCGCGCACGCGGCGGGCATGCGGTGCATCGCGATCCCGTACGTCGCCGCACAGGCGGACGACCCGGCGTTCGCGACGGCGGACCTGCTGCTGCGCGGCGGCCAGGGCGAGTTCACCGCCGAGGGCGCCCTGGACTGGCTGGCCCGCCCCGCCCGCTAGCCAGGGAGCACGCACCACCCGGCACTCCAACACCCTTACGGTCCAGACCTGTTGACGAAAGGTCTGGACCAACTTACGTTGTGGGGCATCGCACACCCCAGCACCTCTTCAGGAACGAACCCCCACCGTCCAGGAGGTCGGCGTGTTCCCCCGCTCTCCCCGCTCCCCTCGCACCCCTCGCACCCCTCGCTCTTCTTCCAGGCGTTCCAGACCCGTCGCGCGTCTCCTCGGCGCCGGTCTCACCCTCGCCTTCGCCGCCCAGTTCCTCACCGCCGCCGCGTCCCCGGCCGCCGCCCGCGACGACACCTGCGCCGTCAAACCCAAGCCCGCCGGGAAGGTCCTCCAGGGCTACTGGGAGAACTGGGACGGCGCCGCCAACGGCGTGCACCCGCCCTTCGGCTGGACCCCCGTCACGGACAGCCGCATCGCCGCGCACGGCTACAACGTCCTCAACGCCGCCTTCCCCGTGATCCGTTCGGACGGGACGGCCCTGTGGGAGGACGGCATGGACGCGACCGTGAAGGTCCCCACGCCGGCCGAGATGTGCCAGGCCAAGGCCGCGGGGCAGACCATCCTGCTCTCCATCGGCGGGGCCGCCGCGGGCATCGACCTGAGCTCGACCGCCGTCGCGGACCGCTTCGTCGACACGATCGTGCCGATCCTGCAGAAGTACAACTTCGACGGGATCGACATCGACATCGAGACCGGCCTCGTCGGCAGCGGCAACATCAACCAGCTCTCGCCGTCCCAGTCCAACCTGATCCGCATCATCGACGGGGTCCTCGCCCGGATGCCCGCGGGCTTCGGCCTGACGATGGCGCCGGAGACCGCGTACGTCACCGGGGGCAGCGTCACGTACGGCTCCATCTGGGGCGCGTATCTGCCGATCGTGAAGAAGTACGCAGACAACGGCCGCCTGTGGTGGCTCAACATGCAGTACTACAACGGCTCGATGTACGGCTGCGCCGGCGACTCGTACCAGGCCGGGACCGTGCAGGGCTTCACCGCTCAGACCGACTGCCTGAACAAGGGGCTCGTCGTGCAGGGCACCACGATCCGGGTGCCCTACGACAAGCAGGTGCCGGGGCTGCCCGCCCAGCCGGGCGCGGGCGGCGGCTACATGGCGCCTGGCTCCGTGGCCCAGGCGTGGAACCACTACGGCGGCGGCCTCAAGGGGCTGATGACCTGGTCCCTCAACTGGGACGGCTCCAAGAACTGGACCTTCGGCGACAACGTCAAGGCGCTGCAAGGCCGTTGACGTCACCGGAGCCACGGGGCCCATCGGCCGGGGGCGGACCCGCAGCCATCCGTCCCCGGCCTGCGGGGTTCCCCCACAGGCCCGCGGCGCGGCCCGACCTATGCTGGCTCTCATGAGGCGGACTTCCTTTGCCCACTGGCCCTGCTCGATCGCCCGCACGATGGATCTGCTCGGGGACTGGTGGACGCCGCTGGTGCTGCGCGAGGCGTTCTACGGCGTGCGGCGCTTCGACGGGTTCCAGCAGTCCCTCGGCGTCGCGCGCAACACCCTCGCGGACCGGCTGCGCCGACTGGTCGACGAGGGCCTCCTGGAGAAGCGCCCGTACCAGACCGAGCCGGTCCGCCACGACTACGTCCTCACCGAGAAGGGCCGCGACTTCTACGGCGTCCTCATGGCGATGAACGCGTGGGGCGACCGCTGGCTCGCCGACGAGCAGGGCCCGCCGGTGGTGTTCCGGCACGAGCCGTGCGGGCACACCAGCCGGCCCGAGGTCGTCTGCGCGGACTGCGGCGACCCCATGACGCCCGCCAACACCAGCGCCCGGCTCGGCCCTGGCTACCCTGCGCGACTCGCCCAACGCCCGGACGTGCGCGAGCGGTTCGGCGCCTGACCGACCCCGCCCCGGCGGCCGGGCTCACCCTTGACAGGTAAGTCTATCTACGCAACTTTGGTGGTCATGGAGTGGACAGGCGCACGCTACGCCGATACACCGACCGTCGAGAGCGAGATCTGGATCGGGGCTCCGCCCGGGCGGGTGTGGGACCTCGTCAGCGACATCCACCTGATGCCCCGGCTGAGCACGGAGCTGCGGGCGGTCGAGTGGCTGGAGGGGAGGGCAGGGCCCGCGCTCGGGGCGCGCTTCCGGGGGCACAGCGCCCATGCGTCGCTCGGGGAGTGGTCCACCGTCTCCGAGGTCGTGGCGTACGAGCCGGACGGGCCGGAGCGGGTGTTCGCCTGGGCGGTAGGGGACCCCGAACTGCCGTCGGCACGGTGGCAGTTCACCGTCGTGGCGCAAGGCGGCGGGGCGCTGCTGCGGCAGTGGATGCGGCTCGGCCCCGGACGCTCCGGACTCTCGTACGCCATCGACCGGATGCCAGAGAAGGAGCAGAAGATCGTGTTCGTACGGATGCGGGAGTTCGAGCAGAGCATCGGTGCCACGCTCGACGCGGTGAAGCGGCTGGCCGAGGGCGCGGACGACCAGGGGGCGGACAGCTGATGCGGACGTCGACCACCATCGAGGCGCCCGGCGGGAGTTGGCGCGAGACCGTCGACTTCGTGACCGAGGCGGAGAAGCTCGGCATGGACATCTGCTGGGTCGCGGAGGCATGGGGAGCGGAGGCGCCCTCGCCGCTCGGCTATCTCGCCGCGCGCACCGAGCGGATGCTGCTCGGCTCGGGCATCATCCAGCTGGCCACGCGCACCCCGATGGCCATCGCGCGAGCCGCCCTCACCCTCGCGGAGATCTCGGAGGGCCGCTTCCTGCTCGGTCTCGGTCCGTCCGGGCCGCAGGTGATCGAGGGGCTGCACGGCGTGCCGTTCGCCCGGCCGCTGTCGCGGATGCGGGAGACCGTGGAGGTGGTGCGCGCGGCCGCGTCCGGGGAGAAGGTCACGTACTCGGGGCGGGAGTTCACCATCCCGCTGCCGGGCGGGGAGGCGCGGCCGATGCGGCTCTCGCTGCGCACCGAGCACACCGTGCCCGTCTATCTCGCCACCCTCTCCCCCAAGATGCTCCGCCTGACCGGCGAGATCGCCGACGGCTGGCTGGGCACGAGCTTCGTGCCGGAGGGCGCGAAGGAGGCGTACTTCGATCATCTGGACGCGGGCCTCGCGGCGGCCGGGCGGGACCGGACGGAGCTCGACGTGTGCCAGGGCGCCGAGGTGGCGTTCGCCCGGGACGAGGACGAGCTGCGCCCGATGATGGC
Organism: Streptomyces odontotermitis; assembly: GCF_050510915.1. NCBI lineage: Bacteria > Bacillati > Actinomycetota > Actinomycetes > Kitasatosporales > Streptomycetaceae > Streptomyces > Streptomyces odontotermitis. Next base: position 149,794 of record NZ_JBNJLS010000008.1, read on the forward strand.
CGAGCGGAGGGCGAAGCTGGCGTTCAGCCTGGGCGGCATGGGCTCGGCGGCCACGAACTTCTACAACGCCGCCTACAGCCGCCAGGGCTGGGCCGACACGGCGGCCGAGGTGCACCGGCGCTGGCGGGCGGGCGACCGGGAGGGCGCCGCCGACCTGGTCACCGACGAGATGGTGCTCGGCACGACGCTGATCGGCACCGAGGACATGGTGCGCGAGCGGCTTCGGGTGTGGCGGGCGGCCGGGGTCGACACCGTGCGCCTCTACCCGGCGGGCGAGAGCCTGGCCGAACGCCTCGACACGCTGGGACGGGCGCTCGATCTGGTCCGTGACGTGGAGCGGGACGACGCCACCCACGACACCCCGCACGGCGCCGCCCACAAGGCCGACACAATCGACGGAATCAGCGGGTTTACGACACCGAATTCCCGGACATGAAATGCGGGACCTCAATTCACGCTCCCCTGAATGCACTTGGGAACATTTGAACTGAACTGGCGATCAGGAATCCGGAGTTGAAATTCCGAATCCGAAAGGGAAGGATCTCCGCACGGGGAAAGCCCGGCCCATTCGAGGCCGGGCGCCCGCGTTTATGAGGAGACGAAACATGTCCATATCGCGCACGGCGGTCGCCATCGGGGCGGCACTCTCCGCCGCGCTCGTGCTCAGCGCCTGTGGTTCCGACGACGGGGGCGACAGCGGTCAGGGCGACGGTGGTTCGGAGGCCACCGCCCCCGAGGCGAAGGTCCTCGCCAAGGTGCCGATGGCCAAGGTGAGCGAGCTGACCGGCGCCATGGGCATGTGGACCACCGACAAGAACTTCGTGAAGACCGAGCTGAAGAAGATCGTCGGCTATCCGCTCGCCGGTGGAAAGCAGCAGTGGGAAGTGCCGCTCGCGGGCGAGGTCTGCTGGTCTTCGGAGCGGCCCAGCAAGGACGGAAAGGTGGCGGTCCTCTTCCAGAACGACAAGGAGTCGACGCCCACCTGCACCGAGGTCGGCGTCGTCGACATCAACAAGGGCAAGCTGCTCTGGCAGAAGGAGGCCAAGGACAGCTACGGCTCCGCGCAGAGCTTCGACGAGGTGAGCCTCGGGGGCGGCACCGTGGCGGCGGCCGGCACCAGCGGCGCCGCGTCCTGGTCCGTGAGCGGCGCCCCGCAGTGGAAGCAGGACTCGGACACCAAGTGTCCCGACCAGGGGTACGCGAGCGAGGGCGAGAAGCTCGTCGCGGTGCGCGACTGCGGCAGCACCGACCGCCCGGCCCTCGAGGTCCAGACGGTCAACCCGAAGAACCGCACGGCGACCTCCACGTACAAGCTGCCGCAGGGCACCAAGTACGCCCACGTCGTGTCCACCGACCCCCTCGTGGTGGCCGTGGACGACGGCAAGTCGCAGGGCGGCTCCGGCATCTCCTCCCTCCTGTCGATCGACGACGGCGCGGCCCAGGGCAAGCTGCTCGGCACGATCGGTGCGAAGGGCGGCAAGCACGGCAAGTACGAGGCGGAGTGCCCCTCCACCAACGTCTCCGGCTGCTCCCAGATCACGGTCGACAAGAAGACGAACACCTTGTTCGTGGGCACCTCCGACCCGGTCAGCGCCTCCTCCGACGCCGACAACGACGTCGTCGCGATCAGCCTGAAGACGGGCAAGCGCGTCGGCATGACCCAGGGCAGTGAGAACGGCCGCATGGCGCCCGTCGGCGTGGACGAGGGCGGGAAGGTCATCGTCTATCAGGAGAGCAGCGTGGCGTCCGAGGAGGGCGGCGCCGTGTGGAGCATCGACCCGGCCACGTACAAGAAGACGAAGCTGATGCAGAACCCCTCGTCCACGTACGAGATGGAGAGCCGCTTCGAGACGGACCGGCGCGTCCTGTACGCGGGCGAGCGCCTCTACCTGGGCGCCGACCACGAGAGCGAGCCGTCCACGGTCTACAAGACGCCGCAGCCGATCGCGGCCGTCTTCGGTACGAAGTAGGCGCCTTACGAAGCAGGCGCCCCGGGCGCCGCGTGACGCTCGCCGCCCGGGGGGCGACTCAGACCGGCAGCAGCCGGGCGACGAGTTCGCTGAGGCGGCGGGCGTTGCGGCAGGGGTGCATGGCGACGGCCTCGGCGTAGGCGGGGGCGGCCGAGTCGCCGGTGCCCCACAGGGCGGGGCGCTCCGGGTTGAGCCAGTGGACGCGGCGGGCCCTGGCCGCGATCTCGCGCAGGGCCGGGAGGTTGGGGTCGAAGCCGTTGGTGCGGGCGTCGCCGAGGATCAGCACGGAGGTGCGGGGGCCGACCGCGTCCAGGTGGCGGTCGGTGAACTCGCCGAGGGCGGCGCCGTAGTCGCTGCTGCCGTGGTAGCCGCAGAGGGTGGCCTCGGTGAGGATGCGGCGGCCGAGTTCGGCGGGGTCGGCGGCGCCCGTGGTGATCAGCCCGGTCACCTCGTCGGTGCGGTTGACGAAGGCGAAGACCCGCACCTTGCTGAACTGGTCCCGCATCGCCTGCACCAGCAGCATCGTGAAGCCCGCGAAGCCCGCCACCGAGCCCGACATGTCGCAGAGCAGCACGATCTCGGGGCGTGCGGGGCGGTGTCTGCGGTAGGCCGGGCGGAGGGGGACGCCGCCGGTGGACAGGGAGCGGCGCAGGGTGCGGCGGACGTCGATCCGGCCGCGGGCGGCCTTGCGGCGGCGGGCGGCGAGCCGGGTGGCGAGCTTGCGGGCCAACGGCTGGACGGCGCGCCGCAGTTCGGCGACCTGCTCGCGGCCCGCCACGAGGAAGTCCACCTGGTCGGCGCTGGGCGCGACGGCGAGCCGGGCGATGCGGTCGGTGCCGCGGCGCTCGGCGACGCGCCTGCGGGCCTCGACGCCGACGCGGGCGCGGAAGTCCTGGATGCGGCGGCGGATCTCGTCGGCCTCGATCCGCTCCGTGACGTCGGCCCCGGCGTCATCCGGCCCTTCCCCCTCCCGCAGCGCCGCGAGGACGCGGGCCAGGAGGGTCTCCGGGCGCAGCCTGCTGAGCGTCTGGTGGGCGGACCAGCCGTCGGTGCCGGGCGTCGAGCCGTAGCCGCCGAGCGCGTTCACGGCCTCGCCCGCGAGCCGGGTCAGCGCGGCCTGGTCGTTCGCGGCCAGGGCCTCGGCGAGACGGTCGCGGATCGTGTCGCGGTCGGCGTCGGGCTCGGTCCGCGCGCCCTCCGGAGTGCCCACGCCGAGCGGGAAGTACAGCTCGAAGGTCGCGTCGAACACGGCGCGCTGGCGGTCGGCCCGCAGCAGGGCGGCGGCCAGGCCCTCACGGATCCGCTCCCGGTCGGCGAGGCCGAGGACCTCCAGGACGGCGGCCGCGTCGACGGTCTCGCTGGGCCCGATCCGGATGCCGTGCCCGCGCAGCGCCCGCACGAGGCCGGTCAGGCGCCCGGTGAGCGGCGCCTCGGCGGCCGCGCGAACGTCGGCTTCGACCCGGGCGGCCCCGGGAGCGCCGGCTTCTGCCGCGGCGGCCGCGGGAGCGCCGGCTTCGGCCTCGGCGGCCGCGGGAGCGCCGGCTTCGGCCTCGGTCATGCGAGCGTCAGCTTCGCACTCGCCTTCACGACGTCCTCCTGGTGCTTGAGGATCACGCCGAGGCTGCTGCGCACCACGGCCTCGTCGAGGGTGTCCGCTCCCAGCGCGAGCAGCGTCCGCGCCCAGTCGATCGTCTCGGCGACCGAGGGCGCCTTGCGCAGCTCCATCGCGCGCAGCGCGCCGACCACGCGGACCAGGGACTCGCTGAGCACGTCGTCCAGGCCCGGCACCTTCATCCGTACGATGCGCTGCTCCAACTCGGCGTCGGGGAAGTCCAGATGGAGGAAGAGGCAGCGGCGGCGCAGGGCCTCGGAGAGCTCGCGGGTCGCGTTGGAGGTGAGGACCGTGAAGGGGCGCCGCGTCGCGGCGATGGTGCCGAGCTCGGGGACGGTCACCTGGAAGTCGCTGAGCACCTCCAGGAGGAGGCCCTCGACCTCGACGTCGGCCTTGTCGGTCTCGTCGATCAGCAGCACGGTCGGCTCGTCGCCGGTGATGGCGGTCAGCAGCGGCCGGGTGAGCAGGAATTCGTCGCTGAAGATGTCGGTACGGGTCTCGTCCCAGCTCTCGTCGCGGCCCGCGGTGATGCGCAGCAGCTGCTTGGCGTGGTTCCACTCGTACAGGGCGCGGGACTCGTCGATGCCCTCGTAACACTGCAGCCGCACCAGGCGTGCGGCGCCCACCTGGGCGACGGCCTTGGCCAGTTCGGTCTTGCCGACGCCCGCGGGGCCCTCCACCAGGAGCGGCTTGCCGAGCCGGTCGGCGAGGAACACGGTGGTGGCGACGGCCGTGGAGGCGAGGTACCCGGCCCCGGCGAGCCGCTCGGCGACATCGTCCACGGACGTGAAAAACCCGGTCCCCGGCCCCGCTTCGACCCGCTGTGCACGCCCGCTCATCGGCCCGACTCCCCTTCGCCGCCTGATCGTTCTCCCGCACCCTAGGGCCTGCCGGTCGCGGTGGCGCCGGACCATGACCTACGCCACATCACGGCCCCGGGACCGTCGCGTCCCCGTCACGCTCCGCCCACCGCCTGTCAAGCGCTTCGGCGCACTGTCACCAGCTTGGGCGTACCGCCCTCAAGTAGCTGTCCAGATAGCTTTCTTGCGGCGCTAGCATGCGGCGACGAGAGCCCCGGGGCGGCAGCCGCGGGAGCCGGCGCAGAAGGAGGCCGAGTGGAACGGCGGACGGACCGGATCGACGACGTGGTCAGGGCGTGGCGGCGCGAGTTGCCGGACGCGGTCGGGCCGACCACGGAGCTGGCCAGCCGGATCATGCTCTTGTCCGCCGCCCTGGACGACGTGACGACCCGTGAGCTGAACAAGCTGAAACTGACCGTCGCGGAGTACCACACGCTCGTCGCCCTGCGCCGGGCCGGCAATCCCTTCCGGATGCGGCCGAGCCAGATCGTCAATGAGCTGCCGATCACCTCGGGCGGCACCTCGAAGATCCTGAAGCAGCTGTCGGTGCGCGGTCTGGTGGTGCGGCGCCCGGACGAGTGGGACGGCCGGGTCACCTGGGTGCAGCTCACCGATGCCGGGCTGACCTTCTCCGAAGAAGTCGTCCGCAATACGAGCGCCGCCCAGCAGGAGCTGTTCCGGCGCCTCGCCCCGGAGACGGCCGAGCACGCGACGCACGCGCTGCGCGAGCTCTCCGTGTCGGTGGCCGACCGTCTGCCCGTCTGAACCGGCCGTCCCCGGGGGTCTTCTGAAGTCCGGGCCTTCTGGGGTTCCGGGGCCTTCTGAAGTGGTGTCAGCCCTCCGCCCGCGGACGCACGCTGAACTCGAAGGCGACCGTGCCGGAGCCCACGGCCGTGACGCCGCCGTCGACGGTGAGCGTGGCGCCGTTCACGTAGGACGCGGCGGGCGACAGGAGCCAGGCGATCGCCTCCGCGGCCTCCTCGGGCGCACCGGGACGGCCCGCCGGGGTGAGCCGGGTCGCCTCCTCGTACGCCGCGTCGACGCCGCCGTCCCCGAGCCCGGCCTCCCGCGCGAACCGCGCCATCCGCTCGTCGGCCATCTCCGTGCGCACCCAGCCGGGGCAGACGATGTTGGCGCGCAGGCCCTGTCGTCCGTAGTCGACGGCGAGCGAGCGGCACAGCTGGAGCAGGGCCGCCTTGGACGTCGCGTACGCGGCGTTGGCGACGCCGTTGCTCAGCGCCGCGACCGAGGCCACCCCCACCACGGAGCCGCGCGCCGCAAGGAGGTGCGGCAGCGCGGCGCGCAGCAGCAGGAACGGCCCGGTCAGGTTGGTGCGCAGGACCAGGTCCCAGTCCTCGTCCGACAGGTCGCCGACCGCACCGTTGCGCCCGACACCGGCGTTGAGGACCAGTCCGTCGATCCGCCCGTACGCGGAGAGGGCCGCCTCCACCAGGCCCGCCACCTCGTCCGGGTCACCGGCGTCGGAGGGGTGCGCGAGGGCGCCGGTCTCCTCGGCGATGCGGCGCAGCGGCTCGGGCCGCCGCCCCGAGACCACGACCCGGTCCCCGGCCGCCCGCAGGAGGCGCGCGGTGGCCGCCCCGATCCCTGTACCCCCGCCGGTCACGATGACAACTCGCTGCTCTGACATACCGCGAGCATAGGCAGGACGGCCGGGCGGCCCGGACGCGTTTCGGCCAGGTGGGACGGCAGGGGGCGGGCTCATCCGGCTGAGCGGGCTCAGCCCGGTGAGCCGACCGCGCACACCTTGATCGGCGTCGCGTGCTCGGGGTCGAGCGCGTTGCGGACGAGGTGCCAGACGTTCAGGTCGTACGCCTCGCCGATGTGGCCGACCGGGTCGAGGGGACAGGAGTCCTGCACGTACTGGTTGGTGACGCCGGGCTCGCGGACGAACGAGGTCTCCGGCGGCGTGACGATCTCGTCGTAGCGCGAGGTGATGATGGTGTACGCGATGTCGGGCTGGGCCACCGGGCCGTCGTTGAGGGCCTTGACGGCGGGGCCGCCGGGAAACTCGTCGGACAGGACAGGGAAGCCGAGCTTCGCCACGATCGTGTCGAGGGTGCCGCGCCCGAGAATCTTGTCGCCGAGCTTCACCAGGCCCGCCGCGTCGGTGCCGTGCGTGGGCGGGGCGATGGCCACGACGCGCTTGATGTGGCTCTGGATTCCCTGCATCTTCGCCAGGTACAGCGACTGCAGACCGCCCTCGGAGTGCCCGACGACGTCGACCTTGGCGGCCCCGGTGCGCTCCCGCACCTTCTCGACGTACTCCTTGATCTCGACGTTCGACTCGGCGACCGGCTTGAGCCCGCCGACCAGCGGGAACTCGGGGTAGGCGCCGTAGGTGAGGGCGAAGGTGCAGTAGCCGCGGGCGGCGAGGTCCGCCTGGAGGAAGTTGATGTCCTCGTACCAGGTGGCGAACGTGCCGTGGAGCAGCACGACGGGTTCGGGGTGGGCCGAACTGGGCTTGCAGGAGAAGTCGTTGATGCCGCCGGTGGCTCTGGTCGTTGCTCTGCCCGGGTCGTCGACCGCGGCCGCGGTCGCGGGCAGGGCCGCGCCGAGCACGAGGGTCAGGGCGAGGCCCGTGCGGGCGAGCCAGCGCGTACACGCCATGGGGGGAGTCCTTTCCTGAGGGAGGGCAGGGAGAACAAGCGGAACAGGGAGAACAGGGAGACGGCGGCGGGTGGGTGACCTGCCGGTACTGTCCGGCTGCACAGAATGGCCCCCGCACGGCCCCGCTGTCCCTTGGCGGTACGCGCAGAAGGCTTCCTGCCGCGTTTGTGCACGGTGACAATGCGGGGATGGACACTGCCTCGAGCCAAGCGTGGGGGCCGGAGAGCGGCCCCGAGGTCCAACCCGCCGCCGGGCTGGCCGCGTTGCTGCCCCGCGTCGGCGCCATCGCCGCCGCCGCGGTCGCCCGCTGCGTCACCGAGATCCCCGACTACCGGGAGCTGCCCGCGCACGTGCTCGACGGCGACCTGGTGGCCAACACCGAGGCGGTGCTGCGGCTCTTCGTCACCACGGCCGGGGAGGGACGCCCGCCCACGCAGGAGGAGCTGGACGCGCCCATCGCCTGGGGCGCGGAGCGGGCCAGGGACGGGGTGCCGCTCCACGCCGTCCTGCGGATCTATCCGCTGGGCGCCCGCGAGGCATGGCGGCTGGTGCGGGCCGAACCCGGCGTGGGCATCGACCCGGACCTGCTGGCCGAGCGGCTCCTCGACTTCCTCGGCGCGGTGGTGCCGCGCGTCGCGGAGGCGTATCTGCGTGAACGGGCCGATCTTGACTGGGAGTTGCGCGAGCACCGGCAGGGTCTCGCCGGGACGCTGCTCGCGGGGCGGCCCGCGCGCCGGGCCGCCGAGCGGTACGGGCGCACCCTCGCCGACCGCTACGAGGTGGTGGTCTGGCGGATCCCCGAACCCTCGACGGCCACGCGACCGGGCCCGGTCCGCGGCCGGAGCCGGGGCCGGGAACGGGAACGGGTCGGCACGGACGGGCTGCGTGCCATCCGCTCCGAACTCGACCACTCCCCCGAGGTGTTGGCGACCTTCAAGGGGGACGGCGGCGTCCTCCTCGTCCCGGCGGACGAGGGACGAGCAGACCCGAGGAAAGCAGGCGAGGCGCGAGGGGACGCCGTGGCCGTGCTCCTCGCCCGCCTGGAGAAGGCCGCCGCCGCGCCCTGCACCGCCGCCTCCGCCCTCGCCCCGGACCACGACGCGATCCCCGCCGCCCACGCGGAGGCCACCGAAGTCCTCTCCCTCGCCGAGCACTTGCGGCGCCCGCCCGGCCGCTACCGGCTCGCCGACCTCGCCATCGAGTACCAGCTCGCCCGGCCGGGCCCCGCCCGCTCGGCCCTGGCCGACACCCTCGCGCCGCTCGCCCGGCACACCCATCTCGTGGACACCCTGCGGGAGTTCATCCAGTGCGGCTACCGGCGCGGCGAGGCGGCGGCAGCGCTCACCGTCCACCGCAACACCCTCACGTACCGCCTCGGCCGCATCCAGGTCCTCACCGGCTACGACCCGACCGTCCCCGACGACGCCCGCCGCCTCGCGGCCGCCATGACCGCGTACGACATCGTCCGCTCGGCCGGGTAGCGGGCGAGCCGGCCCGGGTGAGCGGCTCGCCTCTTCCGGAACCGGCGCTCAGCCCTCCGGGGACTCGTACGGGAACGAGTGGTGCTCATGGGCCACGACCCAGCGCCCCTCCTCCTTGCGCAGCCCGAGGGTGAGCCGCAGCCGCTGCTCCGGGCGCGCGGCCAGCTCCTCGGGGGTGCCGCAGCGCAACAGGGCGTGGGCATAGGCGACTTCGGCGCCCGCGGTGACGTCGAGCGCGACGATGTCGAAGCGGGCACCCCGGGCCTGCCACGCGAAGAACGGCGGCCACACCGCGCGATACGCGTCCAGGCCCCGGATCCCGTCCTGCGGCGGCGGCACGTCGAACATCACGATGTCGTCGGCGTGGTCGGCCACCACACCCGGCAGATCGCCCCGGTGCACCGCACGGGCCCACTCCTCCACCAGGGCCCGGATCTGTTCCTTGTCCTGTTCCGCGTCCTGCTGCGCCACGGCTCGGCTCCTCGCTCTCCGTCGAGTCCCGCCGCCGGAACCGCCGGAACTCCCTCCCGACCCTAGGCACGGGAGAGGAGACGAAGAGGCCACCTGCCTCCGATTGGCCCAGGCGCCCCGCCGTGCGCGCGTCCTAGCCTGCCCCCGTACCCGCTGGCCGGAGCCTCCTCCGCGCCCGACGAACGGAGCCCGCGTGCACCCCCGACTCGCCGCCGACCTCGACCAGTTGCCGCAGCACCTGGACGCCACGCGGCGGCATGCCACCGCCCTGCTCGACTCGCTCGCGGAGCGGCCCGTCGTGCCGGAGTGGCAGGCCCCCGAGCCCGCCGCGCTCCCGGAGGGTGCGGGCGGACTCGCCGCCGCGCTCGACGCGTTCGCCGAGCGGTGGCAGCCGGGTCTCTCTGCCAGCGCGGGCCCTCGCTACCTCGGGTTCGTCACCGGGGGCGCCACTCCGGCCGCCCTCGCCGGCGACTGGCTGACCGCCGCCCTCGATCAGAACCCCACGTCCTCGCTCGACCCCGCGGGCCCGCAGCTCGAACGCGAGACGGTGGGCTGGCTGCGCGACCTCTTCGGCCTGCCGGACGCGCACGAGGGCGCCTTCGTCAGCGGCGCCACGCTGTCCAACACGGTGGGCCTCGCCATCGCCCGGGAGTGGCTCGGGGAGCGGCGCGGCGTCTCGGTCGCCGAGGAGGGGGTGATGGCACTCGGCCCGGTGCGCGTCGTGTCGGGCAGCCCGCACTCCAGCATCACCAAGAGCCTCGCGGTCCTCGGTCTGGGGCGCTCCTCGCTGGTGCAGGTGCCGACCCTGCCGGGCCGTGAGGCGGTCGATCCGGTGGCGCTGGAGGCCGCGCTGCGCGGGCCGTGCGTCATCGTGGCGAACGCGGGCACCGTCAACACCGTCGACTTCGACGACCTGCAGGCGCTCGCCGACCTGCGCGACCGGTACGGGTGCTGGCTGCACGTGGACGCCGCGTTCGGCGCCTTCGCCGCCCTCTCCCCCGCCCACGCGCATTTGGTGGCCGGGCTCGGGCGCGCGGACTCGGTCTGCGTGGACCTGCACAAGTGGCTGAACGTCCCTTACGACAGCGCCGTGCAGTTCACCCGCCGCCGCGACCTGCAGGCCCGCGTGTTCCAGAACGCCGCCGCCTATCTGGGCCCGCTGGGCGAACGCCCCGACCTGGTCCACCTGACGCCGGAGAACTCCCGCCGCCTGCGCGCACTCGCGGCCTGGTTCGCGCTGCGCGCGTACGGCAGGGAGGGCCACGGGGAGATCGTCGAGCGCTGCGCGGAGAGCGCCCGTGCCCTCGGCCGGGCGATCGAGGAGCTGCCCGCCCTGCGACTGCTCGCCCCGGTCCGCCTGAACGTCGTCTGTTTCACGCTGGCCGCCGACCCCACCCCGCAGCGCCTCGCCGCCCTCGCCCGCGAGCTCTCCGACGAGGTCTTCCTGACACCCACGCAATACGGGGGCGTGCCCGCGCTGCGCGCCGCGTTCAGCAACTGGCGCACCGAGGAGTCCGACGTCGCGCGGATCGCGGCGGCGCTGGAGCGGGCCACCAAGGACCCCTCGTAGGGACGGCGTGGGCGCCGCACTTACATTCACCCTCAACGACCGCACGAACGAGGAGCTCCGCCAGTGACCACGGACCACCGCACGGGACCACCCAGCATGGGCGACGAGCGCGAGACGCTGCGGGCCTTCCTCGACTACCACCGGGCGACCCTCGCCATGAAGTGCGAGGGGCTCGGCGACGAGGAGCTGCGGCAGCGGTCGATGCCACCGTCGACGCTGTCGCTGCTCGGTCTGGTGCGCCACATGGCGGAGGTGGAGCGCGCCTGGTTCCGGCGCGTGTTCGAGGACAACGACGCACCCATGGTCTGGTCCGACACGATCGACTTCCAGGCGGCGTACGACGCGTCGGCGTCCACCCGGCAGGAGGCGTTCGCGGCCTGGGAGGCCGAGGTGGAGAACTCGCGCCGTGTCGAGCGGGAGGCCGCCTCCCTCGATCTGGTCGGGCACCAGCCCCGGTGGGGCGAGGACGTGTCGCTGCGGATGGTGATGGTGCACGTGCTCCTGGAGTACGGGCGCCACAACGGGCACGCGGACTTCCTGCGCGAGGGCGTCGACGGCACCGTGGGCGCCTGAGCGCGCCCCGCGCGGAGTAGGCCACCTCACACCCCTTATCGAAACCAAGTCGTTTCGGTGATGGGCTATGCTCGACGGGTACGAAACCGTTTCGTTCACTAGGCGGCGCCCGGTGGACGACCCTCCCTGGAGTGGCTTCATGACGCAGTCCGTGACCGACGGCGCCCCCGCGGGCACCGTCACCGCCCCGCCGGGGCAGGAGCAGTCCCCGGCACAGCAGTCGAGCAGGCGCTGGTGGATCCTCGGCATCATCGGCATCGCGCAGCTGATGGTGGTCCTCGACGCCACCATCGTGAACATCGCGCTGCCCTCCGCCCAGGCCGACCTCGGCTTCTCGGACGGCAACCGGCAGTGGATCGTCACCGCCTACGCCCTCGCCTTCGCCTCCCTGCTGCTGCTCGGCGGCCGCATAGCGGACCTCTTCGGCCGCAAGCCCGCCTTCCTCGTCGGCGTCGCCGGGTTCGCCGGGGCCTCGGTGCTCGGCGGCGCCGCGAACAGCTTCGGGATGCTGGTGACCGCCCGCGCGCTCCAGGGCGTCTTCGGCGCACTGCTCGCGCCCGCCGCGCTCTCCCTGCTCAACACGACGTTCACCGACGCCAAGGAGCGCGCCAAGGCGTTCAGCGTCTACGGCGCGATCGCCGGTGCCGGCGGCGCGGTCGGCCTGCTGCTCGGCGGCATCCTCACGGACGCGCTCGACTGGCGCTGGACCCTCTACGTCAACCTGGTCTTCGCCGTCGTCGCCTTCGCCGGTGCCTGGATTCTGCTCGGCAACCACCGGGACGCGGCGGGCGCCAAGCTGGACCTGCCCGGCACCGTCCTGGTCTCGGCGGGACTGTTCTCGCTGGTCTACGGCTTCTCCAACGCCGAGACGCACGACTGGAGCTCGCCGCAGACCTGGGGCTTCCTGATCGCAGGCGGGCTGCTGCTCGCCGCGTTCACCTGGTGGCAGACGCGCGCCGCGCACCCGCTGCTGCCGCTGCGCGTGCTGCTCGACCGCAACCGGGGGGCCTCCTTCGTGGCCGTCCTGATCACCGGCGCGGGCATGTTCGGCGTCTTCCTGTTCCTCACCTACTACCTGCAGCTCAACCTCGGCTTCAGCCCGACCAGGACGGGCCTCGCCTTCCTGCCGATGGTCGCCGCGATGATGGTGATGGCGCAGGTCGCCACGACGATCCTGGTGCCGCGCATCGGGCCCAAGGCCGTCATCCCCGCGGGCTTCGCCCTCGCCACCGTCGGCATGGCCTGGCTCACCGGCATCGGCCTGAGCTCCAGCTACGCCACGGCCGTGCTGCCGCAGCTGATCCTCATCGGCGCGGGCCTCGGCGTCGTGATGCCGCCCGCGATGGCGATGGCCACCAGCGGTGTCGCCGCAGCGGACGCGGGCGTGGCCTCCGCCACGGTCAACACCATGCAGCAGGTGGGCGGTTCGATCGGCACCGCGCTCCTGAACACCCTGGCCGCCAGCGCAGCCACGAGCTACATGGCGGGCAAGAACCCCGCCGACAAGCTGGCCAGGGCCCAGTCGACGATCGAGAGCTACACGACCGCCTTCTGGTGGTCGGCAGGCTTCTTCGCCGCCGGTGCCGTCATCGCCTTCCTGCTCTACCGGCGAGGCGTGCAGCAGGACGCCGACGATGCAGCCGCGGCGCCGGTCGTCCACATGTGACGCCCGGCGGGCGCTGAGAGCGCTGGAGGACAGGCGGTACGGGGCGTGGCCTGAATCAGGCCACGCCCCGTACCGCTCCCTCTCCCCCGGTGCCCGTGCGGTGGATCGGCCTGTCCGAGCCGGTCAGCGGCGCGCCCGTGCCGCCCTGCCGGTCCGCGACGATCTCCGCGGCGATCGACAGGGCGGTCTCCTCGGGCGTACGGGCCCCCAGGTCGAGCCCGATCGGGGACCGCAGCCGGGCCAACTCGGCCTCGGTGACGCCGACTTCGCGCAGCCTGCGGTTGCGGTCCTCGTGCGTGCGCCGGGAGCCCATGGCGCCGACGAACGCGACGGGCAGGCGCAGGGCGTCCGCCAGCAGGGGCACGTCGAACTTGGCGTCGTGGGTGAGCACGCACAGCACCGTGCGGACGTCGGTCGTGGTGCGCCGCAGATAGCGGTGCGGCCAGTCGACCACGATCTCGTCGGCGTCGGGGAAGCGGGCCCGGGTCGCGAAGACGGTCCGGGCGTCGCACACCGTGACGTGGTAGCCGAGGAACTTGCCGACCCGGACGAGGGCGGCGGCGAAGTCGACGGCGCCGAACACGATCATGCGCGGCGGTGGCACGCTGGCCTCGACGAGGACCGTCAACTCGGCGTCCTCGCACCGCGATCCGCTCTCCGAGAGGTCGACGGTGCCGGTGCGGCCCGCGGCGAGCAGGTCGCGGGCCTCGGCCGCCGCCGCCAGGTCGAGTTCCGCCTTGCCGCTGAACGTGCCCTCGTACGTGCCGTCCTCCTGGACGAGGAGCGCGGTGCCGAGCAGTTCGGCCGGGCCCCGCACCACGCGGGCGAGCGCGGCCGCCCCGCCCCGGGCGGCGGCCGCGAGGGCCGCCGCGTACACGGAGCGGGCCGGGGCGTCCGCGCCGACCGGCGTCACCACGACCTCGATGACGCCGCCGCAGGTGAGGCCGACCGCGAAAGCGTCCTCGTCGCTGTAGCCGAAGGACGCGCGGACCGTCTCGCCGTCCCGCAGCGCCTGCTCGCACAGCTCGTAGACCGCGCCTTCCACGCAGCCGCCGGACACCGAGCCGATGACCGTGCCCTCGGCGTCGACGGCGAGGGCCGCGCCGGGCGGGCGGGGTGCGCTGCCGCCCACCGACACGACGGTGGCGACGGCGAACTCCCGCCCCTCCTCGGCCCATCGGTGCAGCTCGGCGGCGATGTCAAGCATCGCCGTCCTCGTCGGCCCCGGACCGCGGGCGGGCTGCGTCGAGGACGCGGTCCGGCCGGATCGGCAGGTCGCGGTGGCGTACGCCGGTCGCGTGCCAGACCGCGTTGGCGATGGCCGCGGCGGCCCCGACGATGCCGATCTCGCCGACGCCCTTCACGCCGACCGGGTCGCCCGGGATCGGGTCGTCCACCCAGTCCGCCTCGATGAGCGGCACGTCGGCGTTGGCCGCGACGTGGTAGTTGGCGAAGTCCGGGCCGACGTGGGCGCCGGACCGCTGGTCGCGGACCGCCTCCTCGTGCAGCGCCATGGACAGGCCCCACGTCATGCCGCCGATCAACTGGCTGCGCGCGGTCAGCGGGTTGACGATCCGGCCCGCCGCGAAGATGCCCAGCATGCGCCGGACCCGGACCTCGCCGGTGGCGGTGTCGACGGCGACCTCGGCGAACTGCGCGCCGAACGAGTGCCGCTCCTGCGGCGGCAGCGCGCCGATGGCCTCGGCGCTGTCCGCGCGGACGGTGAGGCCCTGCGGCGGGATCTCCGCGTTCACCGCGAGCTGGGAGCGCAGCTCGCGGGCGGCGTGCATGACCGCCCACCCCCACGAGCGGGTGCCCATGGAGCCGCCGGCGACCCAGGCGGGCCCGAAGTCGCTGTCCGCGATGCGCACATGGACGCGCTCGGGCACCACTTCGAGGGCGTCCGCCGCGATCTGGGTGAGCGCGGTGCGGGCGCCGGTCCCGACGTCCGCCGCGGTGATCCGCACCGTGAAGCCGCCGTCCGCCTCGGCGGTCACCGACGCCGTGGACGGGGCGACGCCCGAGGTGTAGGTGGCGGCGGCCGTGCCGGTGCCGAGCAGCCAGCGGCCCTCGCGGCGGATGCCGGGGCGCGGGTCGCGCGCGGCCCAGCCGAACCGGCGCGCGCCCTCCTCGAAACAGGCCAGCACGTTGCGGCTGTTGAACGGGAGGCTCGAGACGGGGCCCACGTCCGGTTCGTTGCGTGCGCGCAGCGCGATCGGGTCGACACCGCACTTCTCGGCGAGCTCGTCCAGCGCCGACTCGAGGGCGAACGAGCCCGGCGCCTCGCCCGGTGCGCGCATCCACGTCGGCGTCGGCACGTCGAGGCGGACGACGCGGTGGGCCGTGTGGTGGGCGTCCGCGTCGTACAGGACACGGCCGAGCGCGGCGCTCGTCTCGATGAACTCGTGCATCGACGACGTGAGGTTCTGCGCCTCGTGGCTGAGCGCGCGCAGCCGTCCGTCGGCGTCGGCGCCGAGCCGGACCCGCTGTGCGGTGGGGCTGCGGTAGCCGACGAGGGAGAACATCTGCCGCCGCGTCGTGACGACCCGGACCGGGCGCTGCAGCGCGGTCGCGGCCATCGCGGCGAGGATCTGGTGCGCGCGCGGGCCCTTCGACCCGAAGGCGCCGCCGACGTGTTCGGAGCGCACCCGCACCGAGTCCGGGTCGAGCGAGAACAGCTTGGCGAGTTCGTCGGCCACCCAGCGGCTGCCCTGGTTCGAGTCGACGATCTCCAGGCGGCCGTTGTCCCAGCGGGCCGTGGCCGCGTGCGGCTCCATCGAGCTGTGGTGCTCTTCGGGTGTGGTGTAGCGGGCGTCCACGACGTGGGCGGACGCGGCGAGTTCGGCCTCCAGGTCGCCCTTGAGGGTGTCCGCGTCGAAGCCGGGGTTCTCGGGGGTGTAGGTGCCGGGCCGTCCGGCGGAGAAGGAGACGTCGTGCGGCTCCTCCTCGTACTCGACGACCAGCGCCTCGGCGGCCTCCCTGGCCTGCTCGGAGGTCTCGGCGACGACGAGCGCCACCGGCCAGCCCACGAACGGCACGCGATCGTCCTGGAAGATCCGCACGATCGGGTCGGGGCGGCCGAGCGCGCCGATGTAGTCGACGTCGAGGCGGGGCGCGTCGCCGTGGTGCAGGACGGTGAGGACGCCGGGCATCGCCTCGACGGGCTCCGTGTGCACCGCGCGGATCCGGCCGCGGGCGACGGTCGACAACACCATCCAGCCGTGGGCGAGTTCGGTGAAGGGGATCTCCCCCGCGTACCGGGCCGCGCCGGTCACCTTCTCGACGCCCTCCACGCGGGTGCGGGCGGTGCCGACGGCTCCCGTCACGCCGGCGGGGCGGGCCGCGGTCGTCGTGCCGGTCGCGCCGGTCGGGCTGCTCGGTGCCGACGGAGCTGTCAGCTCTGTCATCGGGTCGCCTCCTCGGTGAGTTCGGTCAGCACGGCCACGATGAGGTTGCGCAGCAGCGTCACCTTGTAGCCGTTGTCGGGCAGGGGCTCGGCGGCGGCCAGTTCGGCGTCCGCCGCGGCGGCGTACGCGGTGGCGTCCGCCGGGCCGCCGGTGAGCAGCGCCTCGGCGGCGTGGGCGCGCCACGGCCGGGAGGCGACGGCGCCGAGGGCGAGCCGGGCCTCCCGTACGACACCGTCCTGGATGTCGAGGGCGGCGGCCACGGAGCCGATCGCGAAGGCGTACGAAGCGCGTTCGCGCACCTTGCGGTAGCGGGACGCGGCGGCGGGCGCCGGGGGCAGGGTGACGGCCGTGACGAGCGCGCCCGGCGGCAGCGCCGTCTCCAGGTGCGGGGTGTCGCCGACGGGCAGGTAGAAGTCCGTGAGCGCCAACTCGCCCGGCCCGGTCTCCGTTTCGTACTCCACGACCGCGTCGAAGGCGGCCAGGGCCACGCCCATGTCTGAGGGGTGGACGGCCACGCAGTGCGCGGAGGCGCCGAGGATGGCGTGATTGCGGTGCTCGCCCTCGACGGCGGGGCAGCCGCTGCCGGGGACGCGCTTGTTGCACGGCCCCGCGACATCGGCGAAGTAGCCGCAGCGGGTGCGCTGGAGCAGGTTCCCGCCGACCGTCGCCATGTTGCGCAGCTGACCGGAGGCACCCGCGAGCACGGCCTGTGTCAACGCCGGGTAGCGGCGCCGGACTTCGGGGTGGGCGGCCAGGTCGCTGTTGGTGACGGTCGCGCCGATGCGCAGGCCGCCGGCCACGGTCGGCTCGATGCGGTCCAGGGGCAGTTCACGGACGTCGACGAGGCGCCCTGGCCGCTCGACGCCGCTCTTCATCAGGTCGACGAGGTTGGTGCCGCCGCCGAGGAAGCGGGCCTCCGGGTCGGCGCCGAGCAGCGCGACCGCGCCGGAGACGTCCTGCGCCCGCTGATAGTCGAACTCCCTCATGCCGCGGCCTCCTTGGCCTTGTTTTCGCCGTCTTCGCCGTCTTCGCCCTGCTCCGCGGCCTCGGCCGCCCGCGCGACGGCCTGCACGATGGACACGTAGGCGCCGCAGCGGCAGAGGTTGCCGCTCATGCGCTCGCGGATCTCCTCGGCGGTCAGCGCCGGGACACCCGCCTCGGGCCGCACGTCGGTGGTGGCGGCACTCGGCCAGCCCGCCGCGTGCTCCTCGATGACACCGAGGGCCGAACAGATCTGGCCGGGCGTGCAGTAGCCGCACTGGTAGCCGTCCAGATCGAGGAACGCCTGCTGGACGGGGTGGAGTTGACCGTCTGCCGCCACGCCTTCGATGGTGGTGATCTCGCGGCCCTCGGCCGCGACCGCGAACTGCAGACAGGAGACGGTGCGACGGCCGTCGACCAGCACGGTGCAGGCACCGCACTGGCCTTGGTCGCAGCCCTTCTTGGTACCGGTCAGATCGAGACGCTCGCGCAGTGCGTCGAGCAGGGTGGTGCGGTGGTCGACGGGCAGGGTGTGCTTCTCGCCGTTCACCTGCAAAGTGATGGCACTGGACGTCGAGGGGGCCATGAACAGCCTTCTTTCGCGAATGTCGGGCGAGGGCTGGGGCAAAGGGGGCAACGTCGAAAGAGGAAACAGGGAAGTCGACAGAGGAAACAGGGAAGGGGACGGCTGGGGGCTCTTTCCAGCCGCGGGTCCCGCTATGGTGGAGTCAACCGGACAGCTGTCCGCTACATGAACCTAACGGACAACTGTCCGCTTATCAAGGGCGGCCCGGCCGACATTCCCGGAGGAGGACGCGTGCGGCGGAAAAGCGACGCACCTCTGCGCTCGGACGCGCAGCGCAACCGCGAGCGCATCCTCGAGGTGGCGCTCGCGGAGCTGACGCGCTCGGCGGACGCCCCGCTGAGCGCGATCGCGAAGAAGGCCGGGGTCGGGCAGGGCACGATCTACCGCCACTTCCCCAACCGCGAGGCCCTCGTCCTGGAGGTCTACCGCTACGAGGTCCACCAGGTCTCCGAGACCGCCGAGCAGCTCCTGCGGACCCGGCCGCCGGACCAGGCTCTGCGCGAGTGGATGGACCGCCTCACGCAGTACGCGATGGCGAAGGCGGGCCTGCTGGGCGCGTTGCGCAACGTCACCAGCGCACACGGCACGTTGAAGGGCCTCGGCCACGGCCCGCTGACCGCGGCCGTCACCCTGCTCCTGGACGCCAACGAGAAGGCCGGAACGATTCGTCCCGGGGTGAGCGCCGACGACTTCATGCTGGCCATCGCCGGGCTCTGGCAGATCGACCCGCAGGGCGACTGGGAGGCTCGGGCGGGCCGGCTGATGGACCTGGTCATCGACGGGCTGCGGGCGGGGGCGCCGGGGCGCTGACCGGCCGCCTACTCGCCCTTCAGCCGCTCCGCCAGCGCGTCGGTGTCGGGCAGGAACCAGGTCTGCTGCCCCCGGTTGCACTCCCGCACGAAGTCCGTCAGCGCCGAACTCGCCTCGGTGTACGGGGAGATGTCGCCGACGACGGCGAGCCGCACCCGGTACTGGACGAACTTCTGGATGATGTCCCCCGCGATCCGGGTGCTCAGCTCGAAGAAGTCCGGCGCGAGACGCCCGGCGGGGACCACGACCCACTCGGCACCCTGGTAGCCGGCGTCGCCGATGAGATCCAGGGCGTCGCGCTCGGCGGCGAGGGGCTCGCCCTCGGCGGCGCAGATCAGGACGGGAACGTCGTGGATCGTCTGGATCATCGGCACAGAGCTCATGATCGTCGAGGGTACTTCCCGGGGCGGGAGTGGCAGACGGTGGATCCCGCCCCGGCCGCAGCGGGGCCTGAGCCCTGAGCCTTGGGCTCCGAGCCTTGGGCCTTGGCTTACGAACGCCGCCGCGGCCTGCCGCTCCGGCTGTTCTTTGCGGCCTTGCCGCTCTTCCCGCCCTTGCCACCCTTGGCGCTCCCACCGGACCCGCCGCCGCTCGGGCGTCCGGAACCGCCGCGCGCGGGCTTGCCCTTCGCCTTGGCGCCGGACTGCCGGGCGGCGGGCTTCTTGGCCGCGGGCTCCTCCTTGGCGCGGCCCCGGCTGCTGTTCACGGTGCGGCCGCGGACGATGCCGATGAAGTCCTCCACCTGGTCGGTGGTGGCGTCGGCGGGCCACGACAGGGCGACACGTGACTCGGGGGCGTCCAGGAGCGGACGGTAGGTGAGGTCCTTGCGGTGGTGCAGGCGGGCCAGGGACTGGGGGACCACGAGCAGGCCGATGCCCGCCGCCACCAGTTCGATGGCGTCGGCGGTCGTGTCGGGGCGGGCGTACGCGGGCTTGCCCGGAGGGCCCGCCCAGTCGAGCACGTCGTCCAGGGGGTGCAGCAGGATCTCGTCGGCCAGCTCTTCGGAGGTCAGTTCGTCGGCCGCCGCGAAGAGGTGGTCCTTGGGGACCACGACCACGGTCGTCTCGGTGTAGAGCGGGATCGCGCTGAGGTCGTCCCGGTCGACCGGGAGGCGCACGAATCCCGCGTCGGCGCCGCCCTCGCGCAGCAGCCCGTACGACGCGGCCGCGGTCACCTGGACGAGCTCCAGGGGAATGTCCGGCAGCCGCTCCTTCCAGATCCGCACCCACTTCGCGGGCGTCACCCCGGGGACGTACGCGAGCCGGAAGGACGGCACCGCGGGTCCGGCGCCGGGGGCGGGCGAAGCGGGGGAAGAGGGAGGGGGAACGTCCGAGCCTGTCACCTCGCCAGGCTACCCGCCCTGGTCAGCGGCGGCGCACGCGCTCGTTACCCTTGACGCATGACGTCGCACCAGACCGCCCAGACCATGAAGCCCGCGACCGCGGCGAAGAAGCTGGGTGTGTACCTCGAGGCCACCCCCGCAGAGTTCCAGGAGGGTGTCGTCTCGCGTACCGAGCTCAACGCCCTCCAGGCCGACCCCCCGGAGTGGCTGCGCGAACTGCGGGCCAACGGTCCGCACCCCCGCCCGGTGGTGGCGGCCAAGCTCGGCGTCTCCATCTCGGGCCTCGCCCGCGGCGGGATCACCGAGCCGCTCACCACCGAGCAGATCGAGGCGCTGAAGCAGGAGGCGCCGGAGTGGCTCCAGAAGGAGCGCACCACCCAGGCCGAGGTCCGCAAGGAGACCGTCCGCATCAAGGCGAAGCACGCGGAGCAGGCCGAGAAGAAGGCGCAGCGGTCCGGGAACGACGCGTAGTCGCGCCGCAGTCCTCGTGGCCGGCCTCTGCCCGTACGGGCGGAGGCCGGCCTCTTTGCGTGAGGGGGCCGCGCCTCCGGACGGCTGTGCGTGAGAGGGTGCCGCGCCCTCAGGCGGCGGGCGCCGCGGCCGCCGCCCGCACCGCCTCCACCACCTCTCCCCGCAGCCGCGCGAACGCGGCCGTCGCCCGCAGCGCCCCCGGGTCGGTGTCCGGCGCACGGTCCAGCTCGATCGGGAGTTCCGTCACGATGCGACCCGGGCCGCCCGCCATCACCAGGACCCGGGAGCCGAGGAGGACCGCCTCCTCCGCGGAGTGGGTCACGAACAGCACCGTGGTGCCGGTCGAGGCGGCGAGGGTGCGGACCTCTTCCTGGAGGCGTTCGCGGGTGAGGGCGTCGAGGGCCGCGAACGGCTCGTCCATGAGGAGGAGTCCGGGTTCCGAGGCCAGCGCGCGGGCGATCGCCACGCGCTGTTGCTGGCCGCCCGACAGCTCCCAGGTGCGGCGGCGCGCCATGCCGGAGAGGCCGACGCGGGCGAGGAGTTCCTCGGTCTGCGCGCGCCGCAGCCGCTCCGGCACTCCGTGGCGGGCCAGCGCGAACGCGATGTTGCCGCCGACCGTGCGCCACGGGAAGAGCCGGGGCTGCTGGAAGACCACACCCGTGCCCCGGCCGGGCACCGGCGCGCCGCCCCGTACGCGTGCCGTGCCCGACGCCGCCCGCTCGAACCCTGCGACCAGCCGCAGCAGTGTCGTCTTGCCGCACCCCGACGGCCCGACCAGGACCACGAACTCGCCCTCGGACACGGTGAGGGAGACGTTCTCGACCGCGGCGGGCGAGGGTGTCCGTCCCTCTCCCCGGGCCCAGCGCAACGCGCCTCGGGCCTCGCTTCCGTAGCGGACCGTCACCCCGTCCAGGGCGATGGCCTCTGCGCTCCGTACGGACGTGTCAGCCTGCGGCACGGGACACCTCCTTCACCGCGAGGGCCTTCTCGAAGACGGGGCGGCCAGGCACCGCGTCCACGGCCTTCTGCCCCTTGAGGAACACGGCCGCGTCCCGCAGGTGTCCGGCGAACGCGCCCGGCGCGCCCGGCCTGCCCAGGTACTTCGGCGACGTCTGCTCCTCGGCCGTCAGGAGCACCAGCTGGGCCAGCTGCTTCTTCGCCTCGGCCGCGGGCAGGTTCAGCTCCTTGCCGATCGACTCCGCCGCCCTGTCCGGGTCCGCCTTGGCCTGCTTGACCGCCCGGTCCTCCGCCTTCAGCCAGGCCGTGACGATCTCGGGGTGCTTCGCCGCGAACGCGTCGGTGACGAAGCCCAGGTCGGCGGTGGGCTTGCCGCGCCCCGCCAGCTCGCGGCTGGATGTCAGCACCGAGCCGTCCTTCTTGAGGTCGTCGAGCGTCGGCGTCCACACGTAGGCGGCGTCGACGTCGCCGCGCCGCCATGCGCTCAGCGCGTCCTGCGGCTGCAGGTCGACGATGTCCGCCTGCCCGGGCTTCACCCCGGCCTCGTCGAGCGCGGCGAGCAGCGAGTAGTGCGCGGTCGACCCGAAGGGCGTGGCGATCTTCTTGCCCTTGAGCTCCTTGACCGAGCCGATGCCCTTCTTCGCGACCAGGGCCTCGTTCTCGCCGATGAGGTCGTGGATCCACAGCACCTTGTAGGGGATGTCGAGGGGTTTGGAGAGGCCCTTGGTGACGGGGCTGGAGCCCGCGAGGCCGATGTCCACGGAGCCCGCGATGACGGCGGTGTTCACATCGGCGCCCGAGTCGAACTTCACCCACCGCACGTCGGCGTCGGGCAGCGCCTTCTCCAGCAGCCGCTGGTTCTTGACCACCAGGTCGGCGTTGGGGATCGACTGGTACGCGATCCGCACCTGAGTCTTGCCGCCGCCCGCGCTGTCGGAGGAGCCGCCGTATCCGCAGCCGGTCGCGGACAGGGCGGTCAGAGAGGCGGCCGCGGCCAGGAGTGCGGTGCGGCGGGTGAGTGACGGCATGAACGGGCTCCAGGGGAAGGGACGTTGAGGGGGTACGGGGAAGGGAGAAGAGGCGTGTCAGGTGCGGCCGCGCCAGGGCACCGTGAGTCGTTCGACCGCCCTCAGCAGCGCGTCGAGGAGGATGCCGGAGAGGCCGATGGCGAGGATGCCGACGATGACGACGGCGGTCTGGTTGTAGCGCTGGGCGTCGCGGATCATGCCGCCGATGCCGGGGACTCCGTTGACGGTCTCGGCCGCGACGACCGAGGTGTACGCGACGCCGACGGCGATCCGTATGCCGGTCAGGATCTCCGGCAGGGCGGCCGGCAGCCGCACCGACAGGAGCAGTGAGAGCGGGCCGGAGCCCAACGCGCGGGCCGCCTCGACCAGTTGGCCCGGCACCGTGCGCACCGCGGCGGCCGTGGCGGCGGCGATGGGCGGCAGCGCCGCGATGATCAGGAGCCAGATCTTGGGGGCCTCGTCGATGCCGAACCAGATGACGAGGAGGGAGAGATACGCGAGCGGGGGCAGGGTGCGCAGGAAGGTGACGGCGGGTTCGAGGACCACCGCGAGCGGGCGCACCACGCCGATGAGCAGGCCGAGCGGAACGCCTACGAGGACCGCGTAGCCGGTGCCGATGCCGATGCGGCGCAGGCTCACGCCGAGGTGCTCGATCAGGAGGTGGCCGCTGTAGCCGCGGACGCCGTCGTGCGTCGTGGAGGCCAGCACGAACTGGTGCCAGACGTCGCCGGGCGCGGGCACCAGGACGCGCGGCCACACCTCGGCCACGACGACCAGCTGCCAGGCGGCGAGCAGCACGGCGAGGGCCACGGCGCGCAGGGCGAGCCAGCGCAGGGCGGCGAGGCGGGGGCCGCGACGGCGGGGCGGCGCGGCGGGTGACGGGCTCGGGTCGACGGTTTCCGCCGACTTCTCCGTCCGGTCCGTCTTCTTCGACAGGCCGGTGGTGTCGTCCGTGACGCTCACGCCCGGCCCCCGTCGGCGTCGACCAGCGCGCGCAGCCGGGGCGCGACCTCTTCGCCGACGCGGTACGCCTCTTCGAGGTGCGGGTAGCCGGAGAGGATGAACTCGTCGACGCCCAGGGCCCGGTACTCGTAGAGGCGCTCGGCGACCTCGTCGTGGGAGCCGACGAGCGCCGTGCCCGCGCCCTCGCGGACGAGGCCGATGCCCGCCCAGAGGTTGGGCGCGACGGTGAGGGCGGAGTGCGCGGAGTGCGCGCCGCCGTGCAGGGCGGTCATGCGGGCCTGCCCGGTGGAGTCCATGCGGGCGAACCGTTCCTGGCTGGCGCGCACGGCCTCGGGGTCGAGGCGGGACAGGATGCGGTCGGCCTCCGCCCAGGCTTCGTCGGCGGTGTCGCGGCTGATGACGTGGAGGCGGAGCCCGTGGCGGAGCGTGCGGCCCGCGGCGGCGGCCCGGTCGCGCAGCCGTGTGATGCGCTCGCCGACGGCGGCGGGCGGTTCACCCCACAGCAGCTGGACGTCGGCGCGGCGGGCGGCGACCTGTTCGGCGGCGGGGGAAGCGCCGCCGAAGTAGAGGGGGACGGGGTGCTGGACGGCGGGGTCGGTGAGCCGGGCACCTTCGATGTGCAGGTGGGTGCCGTCGTGGGTGACGGGCTTGCCGTCGAGCAGGTCGCGGAGCACTGCCATGAGCTCGTCGGTGCGGGCGTAGCGGTCGTCGTGCGTCAAGTGGTCGCCGTAGGCGCGCTGTTCGGCCGGGTCGCCGCCGGTCACCACGTTGAGCGCGACGCGTCCGCCCGCGAACCGGCGGAAGGCGTCGGCCTGTTGGGCGACGAGGGTGGGGCTTGCCAGGCCCGCGCGGAACGCGACGAGGAAGCCGATGCGGTCGGTGTGCTGGGCGAGCGCCGAGGTGAGGATCCACGGGTCGGCGCAGCCGAGCCCGACGGGCGTCAACAGCGAGTGGAATCCGGCTTGTTCGGCGGCGCGCGCGACCTGGGCGAGATAGCCGATGTCGGCGGGGCGCCGGGTCGCGGCGGCGGTCCTGGACTGGACGGCGGTGACGCCGCCCGGGTCGCGGCCGTCACCGCCCGTGGGCAGGAACCAGTGCAGCAGGGGGCTTTCGGGCATGGAGGTACCTCGGCGGGGCGCGCACGGCGGCGCGCGGTCAGGGTGCGGCGGGCAGGGGGTGGCGCGTCCCCGGCGGAGAGCGAGCGGGGACGTGCGTCGCGTCGAACGCGTGGGAGCGGCGGAGCTGCCGTACGGGAGGAGTGGCGTCAGGGGCGCGGGACAAAGCGCCCGCGGGGGCGGCTCAGCGCCCGGTCGACGGCCGGGCGGGCCGGGTCAACAGCCGGGCGTACGGCGGGAGATGGCCCGACACTGCATGCTCGCGACACGCAGCAGATCCACGTGACGACGGGATACGAGTACGGGGGCCATGTCCGGCATCCTTTCCGCGCCCGCCCCGGCCTGACAACTCTGTTCCGCATCGTGGACAGTCGGGTACCACGGTTCGGGACGGCGGCCGGGGCCTGTCGTGGGGTCGGACCCTGGCGTCAGCAGTGCGTGACGGGCCCGTAGTGGGCCGCGTCGGCGCCCGTCGTGTGGGCCCAGTAGCGGTCGCCGTAGGACCAGTGCCACCACTCGGTGGGGTAGTTGACCAGGCCGGCCGTGGCGAGGGCGGCGGCGAGGGTGCGGCGGTGGGCGCGGGCGGTGTCGGAGATGCGGTCGGTCTGCGTGTAGCAGGCGCCGTCGCTCTCCTCGGGGCTGGCGTTCACGGGGGTGCCGAGGTCGAGTTCGGTGCCCGAGGTGGTCGCCAGGGTGAGGTCGACGGCGGCGCCCGCGACGTGCGGGCCGACGCCGGGGGGTGACAGGGAGCGGCTGGCCTGCCGGTGGAGGTGGTCCTCGGTCCAGTCGGGGTGGGCCTGTCTGAGCTCGGCGGCGTACGCGTCGAAGTACTGGATCTGCAGGGGCAGGGGCCGATAGCCCTCGGTGACCAGGAGGCGCAGCCCCTCGGGCAGCAGCCGGGCCGCGCGGGCCAGGCGCCAGGCGACGCCCTCGCGCAGCTGGGCGTAGGCACCGGCCGCGTCGGCGAGCCGGTCGTCGACATCCACGAACGGCAACTGCCGCAGATCGACGAGGGGTTCGCCGCACTCGCGGACCGGGATGTCGACGATCCGGGGATCGCTCATGAGGATGATCGGCGGCATGCTGCCCTTTCGCGGCGACGGTGGCCACGGCTCCGGGGGCGGACTGCCGCCCGCCCCCGGAGCCCCCTGACAGTGGTCCTTCCGCGACGACCGGCCCACACGCGCGACGGTGAGCCGTCGTGTGGGCCGGACGGGACGTCAGCGGCCTGTCCCCGTGAATCTCCCCCGTTGAATTCTCCGAGGTCCCCCGTAATTTCCCTGCATTCCCCCGTGGTCCCGCGTCCCACGGCTCCCCCGTGGCCGTCGGCGCAGTGGCCGCCGACATCAGGATCCTGACGCACGGCGCTGCAAATTCTCTGCAAGTCCGCCTCAAGCCCCGCCCTCAGGGGCGCAACTCCCCCCGCTCACGCGCCTCGTACGCCTCGAAGACCTCGCACGCCTCGGCGCGCAGGGCCCGCGCCGCCGCCCCGTCCCCCGCGGCCTCCCGCGCCGTGGCGAGGTCGCGCAGGGTGCGGGCGCGCGGCAGCGGCAGGCCGAGGTCCTGCCAGAGCGCTGCCGCCGCGGTCAGCTGCTCCAGGGCGGTGCCGAGGCGGCCGCCGGCGAGCGCGCACTCGCCGAGAGTGCGCAGCGCGAGGGCCTCGCCGAAGCGGTCGCGGTGCGCGCGGCACACGTCGAGGACGCCGCGCAGGTCCCGGTCCGCCGCCTCATGGCGACCGAGCCGGATCCGGCACTTGGCGAGGGCCTGCACCGCGTACGCCGACATCAGCGGGTCCCCGACGCCGCGCAGCAACTCCACTGCCTGTACGGAGAGTTGCTCGGCCGTCTCGTAGTCGCCGAGGGCGCGGTGGACCAGGCCGAGGGAGCGCAGCGTGAGGGCCTCGCCGCGGCGGCTGCCGAGCCTGCGGTACGCGTGCAGGGACTCGTCGAGGAGGGCGCGGGCGGCGCCGTGGTCGCCGAGTTCGAGCTGGACGGACCCGGCGTAGCGGCAGGACAGGCCGATGCCGGGGTCGTCGCCGAGGGCGCGGAAGCCGTCGGCGGCGCGGACCAGCGCGTCCTGGGCGGCGCGCAGCCGTCCCGACTCCCGCAGGGCACTGCCGAGTCCGGCGAAGGCGGCGGCCCGGCCGCGCTCGTCCCCCAACTCGTCGCAGAGCCGCACCGCCTGCCGGAAGTAGTCCTGCGATTCGTCGAACCGGTCCTGTTCGTAACGGAGTTGGCCGAGTCCGATGAGCAGCAGCGCCTCGCCCGCCCGGTCCTCGGCGCGGCGCGCGGCGGCCAGGGCGGCGTCGTGGGTGCGCCACCACGCCTCGAAGCGGTTGCCGAGGGCGTACGCGGAGGAGCACAGCAGCGCCGCGGCCTCGCAGGCGAGGGTGTGCAGATCGAGCGCGGCGGCGCGTTCGACGGCGGCCGCGATCGCGTCGGCCTCGGCGTCGAACCAGGCGGAAGGGTCGGCGAGGGCGCTGCGGACGGCTTCCGGGCCGACGGTCCTGATGACGTGGTCGAGGGCGTTGCGCGCGGAGGGGCCGGGTTCCCCGGTCTTGCCGGTGTTCCCAGCGTTTTCGGTGTCTTCGGCGTTCTCGGTGTTTTCGGTGTTGCCAGTGGTATCGGTCTGGGGCGGGACGTTGCCGACGCGGCCCGGGCCGCGGTGGAGTTCGACGGCGCCCGAGGGGGTGGCGGAGGCGACGCGGCGGGTGAGCCAGAGCCAGCCGCCGAGGGCGCGGCCGACGGCGGCGGCGCGCAGGGCGGGGGTGTCCTCGGCCTCGGCGCGTTCGGCCGCGTACACGCGCACGAGGTCGTGGAGGCGGAAGCGGGGCTGGCCCGCGCGGTCGACGGCGGTGAAGTGGAGGAGCTGGGCGTCGACGAGCTGGTCGACGACGCGCTCGGCCTCGTCTCCCGTCGCGTCGAGGAGCGCGGCGATCACCCAGGCGGCGACGTCGGGCGCGCCGAGCAGGCCGAGGCGGCGCAGGGCGGTGCGCGCGGGCCCGTCCAGGGCCCGGTAGCTCAGCCCGAGTCCGGCGCGCAACTCCAGGTCGCCGACGGCGAGTTCGTCCAGGCGGCGGTGTTCGTCGCCGAGCCGCTCGGCGAGGGTGCGGGCCGTCCAGTGGCGGCGGGTGGCGAGGCGGGCCCCGGCGATGCGCAGGGCGAGCGGCAGTCCGCCGCAGAGCTCGACGATGTCGCGGGCGGCGTCGGGTGCGCCGCGCAGCCGGTCCTCCCCCGCGACCCGGGCGAGCAGTGCCGTGCCCTGTTCGGTGTCGAGCACGTCGAGTTCGGCGCGGTGGGTGCAGGGCAGTCCGGCGAGGCGGCCCCGGGCGGTGATGAGGACGCCGCAGCTGGGGCTGCCGGGCAGCAGGGGGCGCACCTGGGACTCGCTGCCCGCGTCGTCGAGGACGAGCAGGACGCGGCGCCCGGCGACCAGGCTGCGGAACAGGTCGCGCCGCTCGGCGTCGCCTTCGGGCGGCTCGGCGCCGAGGGCGCGCAGGAGGCGGCCGAGGACGTCGGCGGGGGCCACGGGGTCGGTGGCGCCGCGGAGTTCGGCGTAGAGCTGGCCGTCGGGGTAGGCGTCGGTGACGCGGTGGGCGGCGGTGACGGCGAGGGCGGACTTGCCGACGCCACCGGGTCCGGACACGACGACCACGGGGGTGGCGTCGCGGGTTCCCGTGAGGGCGGCCCGCACGTCGGCGAGGGGCTCGGCGCGGCCGGTGAAGTCACCGGGGGCGGGCGGCAGGAGGGCGGCCACGGGTGCGGCCTTCGCCGGATCACCTGTGGGGCCCGGCTCCTCGGCGGGCAGCAGACCGTCGTCGGCTCGCAGGATCGCTTCGTGGAGCTGGCGCAGGGCGGGCCCGGGGTCGATGCCCAGCTGTTCGGCGAGCACCTCGCGCCCCTCCATGTACACGGAGAGCGCGTCGGCCTGCCGGTCCAACCGGTAGAGCGCCACCATCAGTTGGCCGCGCAGGCGCTCGCGCGTGGGGTGGGTGGCGACCAGGGCGGTGAGCTCGGCAACGAGGTCCGTCTCCCGGCCCGCCTGGGCGAGGTCCGCGGCGATGCGCTCCTCCAGGGCGGCCTCGCGGGCCTCCTCCAGCTGGTCGGCCATGGCCCGCAGGGTCTCCCCGATGCCGCCGAGCGCGGGGCCGCGCCAGAGCGCGAGGGCCTGCCCGAGGAGGCGGGCGGCCGCCGGGTGGTCGCCCGCGGCGGCGGCCTGGCGCCCCTCGGCGGTGAGCCGTTCGAAGGCGACCCGGTCGACCAGGGCGTGGTCCGCGTGGATCACGTAGCCGGGCGGCCGGGTCTCGATGGCGTCGGCGGACAGCGCCCGGCGCAGCGTGGAGACGTACGACTGGATGAGACCGCGCGCCGTGCCCGGCGGCCGCTCGCCCCACAGGGCGTCGATGAGGGCGTCGGCGGAGACGACCCGGCCGGGTTCGAGGAGCAGCGCGGCGAGCAGGGCGCGGGGCTTGGGCCCTCCGAGAGAGAGCCGCCGCCCGGCGCGCCACGCTTCGACGGGTCCCAGTAACCGATAGTCCGTGTCCGTGCTCACGCCTCGCCGTCCCATGGGTCCCCGCCCCGCGCCTCCCCGCCCTTCCCCGTCGGCCGCCCGCCTGGTCATGCTACGCAGGCGGGGGCGCTGTTCCCGCGCTGATGAGGGGGATTCGGCCAGGTGGCGGCGGTGGGCAGAAGGGCGGCGGATGTCGACCTTCAACCGGCCAACCCGCCAACCCGCCAACCCGCCAACCGGTGACCCGCTCCCCCGCTCCCCCGACGGCCCCACCCCTCACGGGCTCACCACTCCACCCACACCCACCCGTAGTACGGCACGTGCCCCTGCGGTCGGAGGCTATTGCCGTCCCGTGTGAGCGGGACGTCTCGCGGCGGCGCCAGCGGGGCCAGCAACGTCGCGCGGGCCGCCTCGGGTGCGGTGTCGGGCCACGCGACGCGGGGGCGGACCGGGTCCGCGCTGCCGTTGGCGAGGGCCAGGCGGTGTGTGCCGTCGTTCCGGGTCAGGCGGGGGATCAGGTGGGGGCCGCCGGAGACCAGCGGGAGCGTGGGGTGCTCGCCCTCCAGGAAGCGGATCGCCGCGTGCACGAGGCGGCGACCGGTGTCGCTGCGCGCCAGTGCGCGCGGCTCCGTCCCGGCGAGGACCACCACGCGGCCGCCGAGCCGGTTGACGTACGCGCTGCGGCCGACCCCCCACGGACGGCCGTCGGGCGTGCGGACCCCGGTGAGCACGGTGGCGCCCTCCGCCGCGTCGAGGCGGGCCAGGGCGGGCTGCACGTCGACGCTCAACACTGCGTCGGCGTCGGGGAGATGGCCCTCGGGCACCTCCCCGACGTGTTCCGACGCGTACGGCCCCGACCGGTCGTCCTCCTCGCGTCCGACCACGCCCCGTACCCGTACGCCGAGCAGATCCGCGAAGCCGCGTGCGGCGAGAATCGCGGCGGCCGTCCCGTCCAGCAGCAGGCCGCCGCCGAGCAGTGCGAGCAGCTCGTCGTCGTCGAAGGCATCCGCGAGCCGCCCGAACAGGGCCTGCACCGGGGCCGGTTCGGCGGTGACCGGAACGCCGTAGCCGAGCAGGAAGTCCGCCGCCGGTTCGGGGTCGACGGCGAGGTCGGCGATGCGGGGCCCCGGGGCGCGTACACGGCTCGCGGCGTCCTGACGGAAGGGCAGGCCGACGCCGAGCGGCTGCGGTGAGCGGTCCGTGCGTGCGGCCGTCCAGTCGAGGGCCGGTCGGGCGCGGCGCAGCAGGGACTCGACCTCGGGGTAGCGCTCGGGGCGGGCGCCGTGGGTCGGGTAGAGGTTCAGCAACAGGGCGTCGGCGCCGTGGAGTTGGGCCGTGACCAGTTCGGACCAGGTCTGGGTGTCGGACTTCGCCCAGGAGGTGTGCGGCCAGTTCTCGATCTCGGGCTCGGTGGTGGCGGCCGGCGGGCGCAGCGTGCGCTGGAGTTCCAGCGACCAGAACCCGGAGGTGAGTCCGCGGCCCGGCGCGTCCGCGTACGGGGCGAAGTGCGGCCGGTGCACCACGTGGCCGTCGACGGCGGCCAGGGCCTGGAAGAGGGCGGGCCAGTCGCGGCCCTCCGCAGAGGAGAGGTCGGGCCGCGAGCTCATCAGGCCGAGGCGGGAGCGTCCGGCGGAGCGGTCGGCGACGACGCGGGACAGCGTGTCGGCCACCTCCAACTGGGCGGTGCGCCACACCTGTTGGAGGAGGCGGCGCCAGGGGTGGGGCGGGCCGGGGGCGGTGAACGCGCGCGCCGCGGCCTCGCGGGTGACGGGCTCGCCGGCGAGCGCGGAGAGCCGCTCCAGCATGAGGGGTTCGAAGCCGCCGCCCCAGTCGAGGGGCGCGTGGTTGTGGATGCGGAAGTCGTCCTCGATCCACAGCACGCGCAGACCGAGCCCGGCGAAGCGCCCGTAGTGCGCGTACAGCCACTCCCGCCACCTCGGGCAGGCGAACGACGCCTGGGCGGCGGCCACTTGGCCGGTCGGCGACACCATCGGCGCGAAGCCGTGCGGGTCGCGGCGGCCCCGGTCGGCATGCCCGACGGTGACCCAGGGGTTGAGGCTGACGCCGACGCCCTCGGCGGCGAGCACGTCGCGGGCCTCGGCGACCGTGTCGTACCAGCGGTCCTCGGCGGCCCCGGCGAGGTGCCCGGGGTGGGCCTCTTCGGCGGCGAGCAGCAGCACGACCTCGTCGACCCCGGCCGCGCCGCACGCCTTGGCGAGCGCGGCGGCGTCCTCGGCGACGTGCCCGGAGGGGCGGATCTGGAACCGCAGGTGGTAGCGGGCCCCCCGCGGGCCGGGGGCCATCTGGCCCGATCTGTCCGTCACTTGACGCTCCCCGCGACCAGGCCCGAGCGCCAGAAGCGCTGCAGACAGAGGAAGAGGACGACGAGCGGCACGACGGAGATCAGGGCGGCGGTGATGACCACGTTGTACGGGACGGCGGTGCCGATGCCGCGCTGGGCCTGCCAGCCGACGATGCCGACGGTGACCGGCTGCAGCTTGTCGTCGGCGAGCATCAGGACGGGCAGCAGGTAGTTGGTCCAGATGCTCACGAACTGGAAGAGGAAGATCGTGACGAGGGCCGGAGACATCACGCGCAGCGCGATGGTCGCGAAGATGCGGGTCTCCCCCGCCCCGTCGACGCGGCCCGCCTCGATGAGCTCGTCGGGCACGGACGCGGCGGCGTAGATCCGCGCCAGATACACCCCGAACGGGCTGACCATGCTGGGCAGCAGCACCCCCCAGTAGCTGTTGACGAGGTGGACGGGCGAGAACATCAGGTACAGCGGGATGGCGAGCAGCGGCTGCGGCACGAGCACGGCGGCGAGCACCACGTTGAAGACCAGCTCCCGCCCGCGGAAGGCGTACTTGGCGAGGGCGTACCCGGCCGCGGCGGAGACGACCGTGCTCACGGCGGCGCCCCCGACCGCGTACACGGCGCTGTTGAGGAGCCAGCGCGAGAACACGCCGTTCTGCTGTGAGAAGACGGACTGCACGTTGTCGAAGAACGCGAAGTCGCCGAACCAGAAGCCGTTTCCGGTGAACAGCCCCGAGCTGGTCTTCGTCGCGGAGACGAGGAGCCACCAGACCGGCAGCAGGAAGTAGCAGGCGGCGATGCCCATGACGCCGAGGACCACCCAGCGGGAGGCGCCCCGGCCGGGGTGCGCCGGGCGGCGGGCAGCGCGGGCGGAGCCGGTGACGCGCCGCCGCTGCTCAGGGGTTTCGAGGGTCGCGGTCACAGGGCCTCCCCCTTGCGCTGGACCAGCTTGAGGAAGCCGAAGGACAGGACGAGGGCGAGCAGCGCGAGGATCACCGACTGGGTGGCGGCGTAGGGGAAGTTCCCGGCGTTGACCGCGTTGTAGGCGGCGAAGATCGGGGTGTAGTCGCTGCTCAGGTTGGGGGCGACGTTGTGCAGGATGGACGGCTCGTTGTAGAGCTGCGCGGTGCCGATGATGGAGAACACGGTGGTCAGGACGAGGGCGGGCCGCACCATCGGGATCTTGATGCGCCAGGCGATGCCGAGGGCGGAGCAGCCGTCCATGGTGGCGGCCTCGCTGATCTCGGGCGGGATGGACTGCAGCGCGGAGTAGATGATCAGCATGTTGTAGCCGGTCCAGCCCCAGGTCAGCATGTTGCCGATGACGGGGCCGAGCAGGCCGTCGGAGGTCAGGTCGAGGTGCAGGCCCAGGTGTTCGGCGGCGGCCGTGATGGGGCTGAGGCCGGGCGCCACCAGGAACGACCACATGATCGCCCCGATGACGCCGGGCAGCGCGTACGGCAGGAAGTAGGCGAGCCGGAAGAACCGCTTGAACATGGTCTGCTTGGCGTCGAGCAGCAGCGCGAGGGCGAGCGACAGGCCGAGCATCAGCGGCACCTGGACCACGCCGATGAGCAGGACGCGCAGCAGTGAGGCGCGGAAGCCCTCGTCGCCGAGGGCGCGGGTGTAATTGGCGAGCCCGGCGAAGGACTTGGTGGGCGCGCCGAGGCCGAGTCCGGAGCGGTGCTGCTCGAAGAGGCTCTGGTACACGGTGTACGCGATCGGCGCCAGGTACATGCCGACGAACAGGACGGCGAAGGGGGCGAGGAAGAGAAGGGCGGTCCGCGTGCGGCGGCGCGCGTGCCGCGAGGGGCGGCCGCGCGGGGGCGCCGCCGCCTTCCCGGGTGCTGCGGTGGTGGTCACGGGGTGCTCCGGTCAGTACGTGTGGTGACTCAGTGCGTGGCGCTCATGTCTCGGTGCGAGGTGGTGACGCCTCAGCGCGAGGTGGTGACGTCGAGGCCCTGCTGCTTCATCTCGCCGACGGTCTTCTTCTGCGTGGCGGCGAGGACGTCGGGGAGCTTCTTGCTGCCGCTGCCCGCGGCGCCGAGGCCGTCGGCGACGTCCGTGGAGGTCTGCGTCATCGTGGGGCCCCACTGCCAGCTGGTGTCGATGTGCGGGGTCTCCTTCTTGAAGACGTCGTAGATCTTCTGACCGCCGTAGAAGGGGTCGGGCTTGGACAGGGCGGGGTGGTCGAGTCCCGCGGTCGCGGCCGGGTAGATGCCGGTCTTCTTGATGAGCGTGGAGAGGCTGTCCTTGTCCGTGCTGAGCCAGGTCGCGAACTCCGTGGCCTGCTCGGGGTGTTCACAGCCCTTCATGACGGCCGTCGCGGAGCCGCCGTCGTTCCCGTACGCGGGCTTGCCGGCGTCCCAGACGGGCATGGGCGCCACCGCCCACTTGCCGGAGGTCGACTTGACGCTGGAGGCGAGGATGGGCGCGGCCCAGACGGCGTTGACGTCGGCGATGACCTTGCCGGCCGCCATGTCCTTGTAGAGCGAGGGGTCGAAGCTCGGGTGGGAGGCGAGGAGCTTCTTGTCGAGGAGGCCCTGCCAGTAGCCCGCGACCTTGCGGCCCGCCGTGCTGTCGAGGGTGACGTGCCACTTGTCGCCGCCGGTGCCGAACCACTTGGCGCCCGCCTGCCAGGCGAGGCCCGCGTAGTTGTAGGCGTCGTTGCCGAAGGAGCCGAGGGAGACGTCCGGGTCGGCCTTGTGCACCTTCTTGGCGGCTGCCTCGTACTCGGCCCAGGTCGCCGGGGGCTTGTCGATGCCGTACTTGGCGAACAGGTCCTTGCGGTAGAAGAGCGCCATGGGGGCCGTGTCGACGGGGGCGCCGTAGGTGTGGCCCGCGACGGTCACCTGGTTCCAGGTCCAGTCGGCGAACTTCTTCTTGCTCGGCGCGGCGTACTCGGTGACGTCCTGGAGGGCGCCCGCGGCGACGAAGCTCGGCATGGTCTCGTAGCCGACCATCGCGAGACAGGGCGCGTTGCCCGCCTTCGCGGCGGTCAGCATCTTGGTGTAGCCGCCCTTCGAACCGGACGCCGTCTTCTGGTAGTTGACCTTGATGTCGGGGTGCGACGCGTTGAACTGCGCGACGGCCTCCTCGTAGCCAGGCGCCCATCCCCAGAAGTCGAGGGTCACCTTGCCGCCGGCCCCCGCCGAGTCGCTGTCGTCCGACGAACAGGCCGTCACGGCGGTGGCCGCGACCAGCACGGAGGCGGCCAGGGCCACCGCTCGTATCGCTCGCATCTTCAACGTCGTCTCCCTCGCTGGCAATTAGTTCGAGTAGGATCCAAACTAACTTCGGGCCCGTCAAGGGAGTTGAGGCAACGAACTAAGTTGGCGTACTGAAGGGGATGCCGGTGACGATCGAGCCGAGCTACATCGAAGGACGAGGACAGGGAGCAGCCGCGTGAAGGCGGACCTACGGGATGCGGGTGTGCGGAGCCTCGGCATGGCGGGGCCGCCGCGGGCCACCGACCGGGCGTCGGTGCGCAGGACCAACCTGGGTCTCGTGCTGCGCCTGCTGCGCGACGCGGGCGCCCGCTCGCGGACCCGGATCGCCGCCGAGACCGGACTGCCCAAGGCCACGATCACCAGCCTGGTGACCGAACTCGTCGAACTCGGCCTGGTGCGCGAGGGCGAGGCCGAGCGCGACGGGTCCGTGGGCCGCCCGAGCCGCACCGTGGAGCTCGACGGCCGCGCGATCTGCGGCATAGGCGTCGAGATCAACGTCGATTACGTCGCACTGGCCGCCCTCGACCTGCGCGGCGAGGTCACCGTGGAGCGCCGCACGGCCCTGGACGCCCGCGGCGCCGACCCGGGCCCGGTCCTGGACGCGACGGCGCGCCTGATCGAGGAGACGGTCACCGGCCTGCGCGATCAGGGCGTGCGCACGGTGGCGGTCACGGTCGCCGCGCCCGGCGTCATCGAGCGGGACTCGGGCGTCGTCTCGTACGCACCCAACATCGGCTGGCGCGACGTGGACGTGGCCACGGGCCTCCGCGACCGCCTCGGCCGTTCCTCCCCTCCCCTGCGCGTGGAGAACGACGCCAAACTCGGCGCGGTCGCCGAGTACTTGGTGGCCTCCGCGGCCGACATCCACGACCTGATCTACGTCACCGGCGAGACCGGCGTCGGCGGCGGCATCATCAGCGACGGCCAACTCCTGCGCGGCTCGGCCGGGTTCGCGGGCGAGATCGGCCACATGCCGCTCGACCCGGCGGGCCACCCCTGCGCCTGCGGGCGCCGCGGCTGCTGGGAGACGATGGTCGGCCTCGCTGCTCTGCTGCGCCGCGCGGCTCGCGACGACGACCCCGTGCTCGACCCCACCGTCGACCTCGAACACCGCCTCGCCGAGCTCCGCCGTCGCGCCGACGCCGCCGACCCGGCCACCCTGGCCGCGTTCGACGAGGTCGCCGAGGGCCTCGGCGTGGGCCTCGCCCTCCTCGCCGACGTCCTCAACCCCCGCGCGATCGTCCTCGGCGGCTACTTCGCCTACTTCGCCGACCTCCTGACCGACCGCGTCCGCGAGGTCCTCCACGCCCGGGTGATCGCCCCCGACGCCGGGGGCTGCGCGCTCCTGCCGTCCACACTGGGGTTCACGGCGCCGGCGCGGGGCGGGGCGTACTTGGCGCTCGACTCCGTGTACGGGGATCCGAGCGGGGCGTCCGCCTGACAACCCGTACGAGAGCTGCCGATCACTTGTGCGCGGGCCGGAGCCGAACTCGCGCGGTGGGCGGCAGCGCAGGCGCGTGAGTGGCCGGATCGAGCGGGTGGAAGCCGCCGTCCGCCGCCTCGTACTCCCACTCCAGGGAGCGTGTGACCACCCCGGTGATGGGGTGGTTGAGGTAGAAGCGCTGCCAGTCCGGCCAGGGCCAGGTGCGGTCGCCGTCGGACAGCGCGGCGAGGCGGGACCGCTCCGCGGCCAGGGCGGCCTGGATGCGCTTGGCATGACGCCGCACTCCGTCGACGTCCTCGGGCCAGGTGCGGCCCTTGTAACCGGTGGGCGAGCGGAACGGCGCGGTCGAGCGGGTCGTGGTGCCGTCCGTGTCGGTCCAGTCGACGGTGACCTGCCCGCTCTCGTGCACGGTGATGACGGCCTCCGCGGCGGAGTTCCACCACAGGGCGCCGTGGCCGATCCAGCCGACCGTCAGCGTCCCGTCCTGCTCCAGCCCGAGCCGGGGCACGGTGCGCTCGGCCAGCTCATGGGGCGGGACGCCCAGCCGGGCGGCGGCCTTCTTCACGGACTTCACCAGCACTCGCTGGGGGTGCCGGGAGTCCGACACCCAGTAGTGCAGGTTCCACAGCTCCTCCAGCACGGCCTGGCCCCGCAGTTCGCCCAGCGAGGCGAAGGCGGCTCCGGCCAGGTCGTCGTCCACCCGGTAGTAGGTGTCCATGGCCTGCACGTTCTTGCGGGCCACCAGCGCGAGGTCTGCGGCCAGCGAGCCCGGGTCCTGACGGATCCACCCCGCAGCGAGCGTGCAGCCGATCGCCGGCCCGCGCGCCGGAGAAGGCGGCTTGTCCTGGCCCAACTCCTTGATCACGTGGTCGGGTTCGGCGGCCCCGTGGAAGGAGTGTCCCGCGGCGAGTTCCCGGACCAAGTACCGGACCAGGTCCTCGGCGCCGTCCGCCTTGAGGAGTTGCTTGGTGCGGCGCTTCCATTCCGTGTCGACCTTGTATCGCCAGTTCCAGAAATCCAGTGCGGTGCCGAGGTGACAGACCAGCTCTGTCAGGTCGGACGGCAGACCGGTCAGCCGGTCCCGGGTGCGCGCGCTCCATTCGTTGCCAGGGTCGAGCAGATGCGCTGTCGAGTCGTTCATTCCTTGATCGTGCCAGGGAGCACTGACATCGGGCCGTGGGAGGCGGGCCCAGAGCCGGGCCCAGAGCCGGGCCCAGAGCCGGGCCGAGGGTCGGCTCGGCTCAGCAGCGCCGCATACAGGTCCAGCCTGTGGTCGAGCCGCGACAGATCCCGCCCCGTGAGTGCCTCGATGCGCTGGACCCGGTAGTGGACCGTGTTCACGTGCACGTGGAGGGCCTCGGCCGTGCGGGCCCAGGAGCAGTCGTGGGCCAGGAATGCCTTCAGGGTATCCAACAGCACGTCGCGGGAGCCCTGTTCGCCGTTCACGAGGGGGCCAAGGACGGTGGTGCGGTAGATCGTGCGGACCTCTTCGGGGATGCCTGCGAGGAGCGGGGCGAGTGCGGTGATGTCCTGGACCGCGGTCACGCGGGGGCCGTGCGGGTCGGTGGCCGTGGCCGCCACGCGGGCGTAACGGGCTTGCGCGAGGGCGGAGTTGAGGGTGGTGGGGTCGGTTGCCGGCGTGCTGAGGCCGCCGTGCGGGAGGGCGTCGGGGGCGCAGGCGTGGAGCAGGGGCCAGGTTTCGGCGAGGCGTGCGGGGGTGGTCGCGTCGGGGTCGGCCATTTCCTCGGGCCCGGCGGTCCCGTCGGTCTCGGCGGGCTCGGCGGTCTCGGCGGGCTCGGCGGGCTCCTTCTCGGTCACGGTCGGCTCGGGCCGCTCCTGGAGCACCGCTATCGCCTCGCCGTGCGGGAGTCGGCCCACTGCGAACCGCGCACCCGGGAGGTGGCCCAGCGCTTCGGTGAGGGCCGCGGCAGCATCCGCGTCGTGCGGGCCGTCGGTGCCGGTCAGGGTCGTGGAGAGGACGCGGTAGGGGCCCTGCGCGCGCGGGAGGGCGCAGGCCGTCAGGGCGGAGTCGAGGGCCATGGCGTCGGCGGCCGGGGAGTCGACCAGGGCGGCGAGGTGGTCGGCCGCCCGGCGACGGGCCGTGCGGTGGCGTTCCCGTTGGGCCCGGTGCTGCGCGATGACCTCGGCTATGTCGTGCAGGACGCGCGGCGGGGCCTCGGTCGTGCCCGGCAGGTGGAGGTGCCAGCTGTCGTACGGGGTGGCGTCGCTGTCGACGCGCAGCGTGAAGCCGTCGCCGCCCGCGAGGCGTGCCGCGGCCTTGCGGGCGGACAGCGGGGGCGCCGCCCGGGTGCGGGCCAGGGTGCGGCCGGTCGCGGTGAAGAGGTAGCAGGGCAGCGGGCCGAGCGGGGCGAAGGCCCGGTCGAGGAGTTCGGCGGTGGGGGCGTCGCGGTCGAGGAGGCGGCCCAGTTCGGTGCGGACGTTCTCGGGGAGGGCGTAGTGGTCGGTGGAGCGGCGGCTCAAGTCGCCCCACTGGCGCAGGTAGACGGTCTCCGTGATGGCCCGGAAGGTGGTGTGCGCGGGCACGGCGAGGAGTGGAATGCCGTGCTTGCGGCACGCCTTCACGACGTCCTCGGGGACGGTGCCGTGGTGCTCCTCGCCCGCCAGGAGCGCGACGGCCCCGGCCGTGCGCAGGGCCGAGACGAAGCGCTCGGTCCTCGCCGCGCCCTCCTCACGGTTCCACCACACCAGGGCGCTCAGCACGATCTCCCCGGACTGCAGGAAGCGGACCGGGTCCTCCAGGTCGGTCGTCGTCACTCCGCCGATCTCCCGGGCGAGCAGCGGCGGCTCGCCCCACAGGAGTCGCAGGCCGAGCTCTTCGAGCTGGAGGAGGTGGTCGACGTGCATGCGGTGGCTCCTTGTGTGACTGCCGGGGAGGGGACGGGCAGCGGCCCCGGCACCTCGCATTCGCCGGGCGAGCACGAGTGCATGCATCGTAGATGCAAGATCAACAGTCGGCGAAACCCCTTGCAGCGCCCCTCGGTCGGCGTCTCGGACGATGCCTCGAAGCCGCTCCGCGCCCTTCGGTCGATCCGCCAGTTGCCCTGCCACGGGGCAGCCGGATATCCGTAGAGAGAAGTGCGCATCTGCCAGGGGCGCTCTCATCATCACTTCATGTATGCGAGGAATCTATCGGATTCGGCTCGATTCTGAGATCCTCCTCTTCTTGATGGACCGGCGGATCGGCGGCAGGGGGCGGGCACATGGACCAACTCGGCACGCGCACAGGGACGTTCGCGCTCCGGGGCGAGCTGCTGCGCCCCGCGACGCTGTCCGTCGCCGACCTGCGCCGGGGCTGGCCCCCGCACCGCGCCGAGGTCACCTTCGACTGTGCGACGAACGGCCCCCAGCACCACGTCTTCGAGGGGCCGTTGCTGCGGGACGTGGTCGCCGACGCGCGTCCCGCCTTCGACGCCCGTCGCCGCAAGGACCGCTCGCGCTTCCTCCTGGCGGTCCGGGGCGGCGACGGGCACCACACGGTGCTGTCCTGGGCGGAGCTCGACGCCGACTTCGGCGACGTGCCGGTCCTGCTCGCCACCTCGCTGGACGGCGCGGACCTGGACCGGGCGGGCAGCCAGCTCGTGGTGCCGTCCGACCGCTGCGGGGCGCGCTACATCAGCGCCATCACCCAGGTGTGGGTCGGGGCCTGCGCCGTGCCCGGCGAGGTCCTGCCCGCAGCCGGGTAGACGGGGGCGCCCGGCTGGTGGATGGTCGCGTCATGGAGAGAGCCGACCGACCCGAGTTCGACGTGACCATCGAGATTCCCCAAGGGTCCAGGAACAAGTACGAGATGGACCACGCCTCCGGGCGCATCCGCCTGGACCGGATGCTGTTCACCGCCACCCGCTACCCCGCCGACTACGGCTACATCGACGGCACCCTCGGCCGGGACGAGGACCCGCTGGACGCCCTCGTGCTCGCCGGCGAGCGGACGTTCCCCGGCTGCACCATCCGCTGCCGGGCCATCGGGATGTTCGTGATGAGCGACGAGAAGGGGCCCGACGAGAAGGTCCTGTGCGTGCCCGCGCACGACCCCCGGCACGAGAACGTGCAGGACATCAGCGACATCCCCGAGTTCGACCGCCGCGAGATCACGCACTTCTTCGAGGTCTACAAGGACCTGGAGCCCGGCAAGTCCGTGGAGGGCTCGCACTGGGAGGACCGCGACCACACCTACGCGGAGATCGCGGCGGCCCGCCTCCGCCTGCAAACAAACCGTTCACAATAATCCGTTGACGCGTTCTTGTGTGGCCCACCACCCTGGACGCATGGCACCCACTTCTGCCCCTGAACCCGCCGAATCCGCCGCATCAGTTGGATCCACCGAACTCGCCTCGTCCGACGCCGCGTTCACTCCCCCGGACCCCGACCAGGCGCGGGCCCGACGGGCCCCCGCGGCCCTCTTCCGCATCGCCGAGCGGCACGCGGCCGACGCGGCGCAGCGCGGGCGCCAGGTCCACCCCGCGGTGCTCGCGCCGCACGAGGCGATCAGGCTGGTGTCGTTCCTGCTCAGCGGCGCGGCCCAACTCACCGACGGGGAGGCCGAGGTGGACCGCGCGGACCTCACCGCCGCGCTGACCCTGATACCGCTGGCGCGCGGCGAGATGGACGAACTGGAGGCCGGGCTCCTGCAGATGGCGCGCGGCCGCGGCATGACCTGGCCGGAGATCGCCTTCGGCCTCGGTCTCGGCACCCCGCAGGCCGCCCGGCAGCGCTATGAGCGGCTGGTCTCCCGTACGACAGCGGACGCCGCTCCTGCGACGGCGGACGTCTCCCCCGCAGCGGCGGAAGGAGATCGCGACCGTTAGGTAGGGTGGCCCGTGCAGCTGGTTCGCCCCGCCCGCCAGGCGGGAGCGTCGCAAGAGGGAACCCGGTGGGAATCCGGGACTGCCCCGCAGCGGTGAGCGGGAACGACCGCCGTCACACGCACTGGCCCCGGGAAGGGGCTGGGAAGCGACGGCCAGTAGATGTCCTCCACGTGAGGACGCGCCCGCGAGTCCGAAGACCTGCCAACTGCCCGCGCACGAACCACTCGTGCACGGACATCCCGGTGACCTCGAGGGCGGGTCGGCGTACATACCAGGCGGACGAACCGTGCCGTGCCGTGCACGCTCGCCCCGCCGGGTCCGTCGCCCTTCGCGCTCTCGTCCCGTCCCCGGGATCTCAGGGATTCATCTCGCGAAGGAGATCTCCGTGACCACCAAGCCCGCAGCCGCGGCAGCACGGGCCACCGTGTACGGCTACCCCCGCCAGGGCCAGAACCGGGAACTGAAGAAGGCGATCGAGGGCTACTGGAAGGGCCGCGTCGACGCCGACGCCCTCCGCGCCACCGCCGCCGAACTGCGCAGCGCCACCTGGCGGCAGCTCGCCGACGCCGGCCTCCACGAGGTGCCGACCGGCGACTTCTCGTACTACGACCACGTCCTGGACACCAGCGTCATGGTCGGCGCCGTCCCCGACCGCCACCGCACGCCCGTCGCCGCCGACAGCCTCGACGGATACTTCGCGATGGCGCGCGGCACCCAGGACGTGGCGCCGCTGGAGATGACCAAGTGGTTCGACACCAACTACCACTATCTGGTCCCGGAGTTGGGACCGGACACGGTCTTCACCGCCGACTCCACGAAGCAGGTCGCCGAGCTCAAGGAGGCCCTGGCACTCGGCCACAACGGGCGGCCGGTCCTCGTCGGCCCGGTCACCTACCTGCTGCTCGCCAAGCCCGCGCCGGGCGTCGCCGCCGACTTCGTGCCGCTGACCCTGCTCGACCGGCTCCTGCCGGTGTACGCGGAGGTCCTCGCCGACCTGCGCGCGGCGGGTGCCGACTGGGTGCAGCTGGACGAGCCCGCCCTCGTCCAGGACCGCACCCCGGCCGAACTGGGCGCCGCCGAGCGCGCCTACCGGGACCTCGGCGCGCTCACGGACCGGCCGAAGCTCCTGGTCGCCTCGTACTTCGACCGGCTCGGCGACGCGCTGCCCGTCCTGGCCAAGGCGCCGGTGGACGGCCTTGCCCTGGACTTCACCGGGGCCGCCGCCGCCAACCTCGACGACCTCGCGGCCGTCGGCGGTCTTCCTGGCAAGCGGCTCGTCGCGGGCGTCGTCGACGGCCGCAACATCTGGATCAACGACTTCGAGAAGTCCCTCGCGACGCTCGGCACCCTGCTGGGTCTGGCCGGCCGGGTCGACGTGGCGGCTTCCTGCTCACTGCTGCACGTGCCGCTCGACGCGGCCGCCGAGCGGGACATCGAACCGCAGATCCTGCGCTGGCTGGCCTTCGCGAAGCAGAAGTCGGCGGAGGTCGTCACGCTCGCCCGCGGCCTGGCCCGCGGCATCCACACCATCGCCGCCGAACTCGCCGCGAACCGCGCCGACCTGGCCTCGCGCGCAGGCTCGGCGATCACCCACGACCCGGCGGTGCGCGCCCGCGCCGCCGCCGTCACGGACGCGGACGGCCGCCGCTCGGCGCCGTACGAGCGGCGGGCCGAGGCCCAGCGCGCCCAGCTCGGCCTGCCACTCCTTCCGACCACCACGATCGGCTCGTTCCCGCAGACCGGCGCGTTGCGCACCGCCCGCGCCGACCTGCGCGCCGGACGGATCGACACGGCCGCGTACGAGGAGCGCATCGAGGCCGAGATCCGCGACGTCCTCGCCTTCCAGGAGAAGGCGGGCATCGACGTCCTGGTGCACGGCGAGCCCGAACGCAACGACATGGTCCAGTACTTCGCCGAGCAGCTCACCGGCTATCTCGCCACGCAGCACGGCTGGGTCCAGTCCTACGGCACCCGCTATGTGCGCCCGCCGGTCCTGGCGGGCGACATCTCCCGGCCCGAGCCGATGACGGTGCGCTGGACGGCGTACGCGAACTCGCTCACCGACCGGCCGGTCAAGGGCATGCTGACCGGCCCGGTGACGATGCTCGCCTGGTCCTTCGTCCGCGACGACCAGCCGCTCGGCGACACCGCGCGCCAGGTGGCCCTCGCGCTGCGGGACGAGGTCGAGGACCTCGAAGCGGCCGGGACGTCGGTCATCCAGGTCGACGAGCCCGCCCTGCGCGAGACCCTGCCGCTGCGCGCCGCCGACCACCCGGCCTACCTGGCGTGGGCGACGGAGGCGTTCCGGCTGACCACGAGCGGCGTGCGCGCGGCCACGCAGATCCACACGCACATGTGCTACGCGGAGTTCGGCGACATCGTCCAGGCCATCGACGACCTCGACGCCGACGTGATCAGCCTGGAGGCCGCCCGCTCCCACATGCAGGTGGCGCGCGAGCTCGCGGCGCACGGCTATCCGCGCGAGGCCGGGCCAGGGGTCTACGACATCCACTCGCCGCGCATCCCCAGCGCGGAGGAGGCGGCGGCCCTGCTCCGCAAGGGACTTGAGGCCATTCCGCCGCAGCGGCTCTGGGTCAACCCGGACTGCGGCCTGAAGACCCGCGGCTGGCCCGAGACCCGGGCGTCCCTGGAGAGCCTGGTGGCCGCCGCCCGTACGGTCCGCGAGGAGATCACCCCGTCCTGACCGGCATCACCCCGTCCTGACAGGCAGCGTCCGCTGGTCCGGCCCCGCGTACGAGGCGAGGGGCCGGATCAGCGCGTTGTGGGCGAGCTGCTCGGTGATGTGGGCCGTCCAGCCGGTGATGCGGCTCATCACGAAGATCGGTGTGAAGGCCGGGGTGTCGAAGCCCATCAGGTGGTAGGCGAGGCCCGCCGGGTAGTCCAGGTTCGGGTGGAGGGACTTGCGGGCGAGCATGGCGTCGCGCAGGGCCGTGTGCAGAGTGGCGAGGCGGGTGGTCTCCGGGTCGGCGGCGCGGGCGACCAGGCGGTCCAGGGCGTCCTGCATGACCGGGACGCGGGAGTCGCCGTCCTTGTAGACGCGGTGGCCGAAGCCCATGATCCTGCGGCGGGCGGCGAGGGCCTCGTCCAGCCACTCCTCGGCGCGCGCGGGGTCGCCGATCTCGTCCAGCATGCGCATCACGGCTTCGTTGGCGCCGCCGTGCAGGGGGCCCTTGAGGGCGCCGATCGCGGCGGTGACCGCGCTGTGCAGGTCGGAGAGGGTGGAGGTGACGACCCGGGCGGTGAACGTCGAGGCGTTGAAGCTGTGTTCGGCGTACAGCGTCAGGGAGATCTCGAAGCAGCGCACCACCTCGGGGGCGGGCACGCCGCCGAAGCACATGTGGAAGAAGTTCTCGGCGTAGCCGAGTTCGGGGTGCGGCGGGATCGGGGCGAGCCCCCGGCGGCGGCGCTGGTCGGCGGCGACCACGGTCGGCAGCTTCGCGAGGAGGGCGAGGGACTTGGCGCGCTGGGCGGCGGGGCTGCCGTCTTCCTCCGTGGGGTCCTCGGCGCCGAACAGGCTGACGGCGGTGCGCAGGACGTCCATCGGGTGGCAGGTCTCGGGCAGCCGGGCAAGCAGCTCCGACGTGGTGCGGTCCAGGGGGCGCAGGGCGCGCTCGCGGGCCCGGAAGGCGTGCAGCTGCGCGGCGTCGGGGAGTTCGCCGTGCCACAGGAGGTGGGCGACCTCCTCGAAGGAGCGGTGGGCGGCGAGGTCCTGCAC
Source organism: Streptomyces odontotermitis (assembly GCF_050510915.1). Taxonomy (NCBI): domain Bacteria; kingdom Bacillati; phylum Actinomycetota; class Actinomycetes; order Kitasatosporales; family Streptomycetaceae; genus Streptomyces; species Streptomyces odontotermitis. The sequence goes on from NZ_JBNJLS010000008.1 coordinate 194,346, forward strand.
GGGATAGCCGCGGTAGGTCAGGGAGTTGGTCTCCTGGATGACGGTGGAGATCGCGGTGGTGTCGACGACGACACCGGCGAGGCCGCGGTGGATCGCGGGGGCGGTGGTGGGCATGGAGGTGCCTCCGAAGCGTCAGGTGCCGGGTGCGGGGCGTCAGATGCGGGGTGCGGGTGCGTCAGGTGCCGGGCGGGAGCGTGAAGTCGAAGACGGCCGTGTCGAAGGCCGCGTAGTCCTCGTAGCCGAGGAGCCCGTACAGCCGGGAGCGGGTCTGCATCCGCGGCAGCAGGGCCTCCTGGGTGCCGTCGGCGGCCAGCGTGCGCAGGCCGTCCTCGACGGCGCCCATGGCCAGGCGGAGCAGGGTCACCGGGTAGAGGGCGATGTCGTAGCCGAGGTTGTCCAGCGTGCGCGCGTCGAGCAGCGGGCTCTTGCCGAACTCGGTCATGTTGGCGAGCAGGGGGACGTCCACGGCCTTGCGGAACGCCTCGAACTCGGCCTCGCCCGCGAGTGCTTCGGGGAAGACCGCGTCGGCACCGGCGTCGACGTACGCCTTCGCCCGGTCGATCGCGGCGGCCAGTCCCTCGGCGGCGCGGGCGTCGGTGCGGGCCATGAGCAGGAAGTCAGGGTCGCGGCGGGCGTCGGCGGCCGCGCGGACGCGGCGGCACATCTCCTCGCGTGCCACGACCGTCTTGCCGTCGAGGTGGCCGCAGCGCTTGGGGTTCACCTGGTCCTCCAGGTGCAGCCCGGCCAGGCCCGCGTCCTCCATCAGCTGGACGGTGCGGGCGGCGTTGAGGGGTTCCCCGAAGCCGGTGTCGGCGTCGACGAGGACGGGCAGGTCGGTGACCCGGGTGGTCTGCTGGGCGCGGGCGGCGACCTCGCCGGCGGTGGTCAGGCCGATGTCGGGCAGGCCCAGGTCGGCGGCGAGGACGGCGCCGGAGAGGTAGGCGGCCTCGAAGCCGGTGTCCTGGATGAGGCGGGCGGAGAGGGGGTTGAGGGCGCCCGGCATGGTCAACAGGCCCCCGGTGGCGAGCCGTTCGCGCAGGGCGCGGCGGCGCTGGGCGGGGGTGGTGCGGGTGTGCAGCATCAGGAGTGCCCCTTCGGCGTCACAAGGGTTCATGGCGGTTCCACAGCAGGGCCTGCGGGATCAGAACAGCCCCTTCGGCAGCCGTGCGTCGTACGCCGTCACGGCCTCGCCGTCGACGGCCGGGAAGAGGCCGTCCAGGTCGGCGGCGCCGAGGTCGGCCAGGTGCGCGGCGGCGGCCAGGAAGCGGTCCTGGTCGGCCGGGGCGACCGTGCCGTCGGCGAGGGTGCGGAACTTGCCCTCGTAGGCGGGACGTTGGAAGGGGCGGGCCCCGGCCGGGTGGGCGTCGGCGACGGCGAGCTCGTCCTCGATGACCGAGCCGTCGTCGAGGGTGAGGACGGCGCGGCCGCCGAAGGCGCGCCGGGCCGGGTCGGGGTCGTGGTAGCGGCGGGTCCACTCCGGGTCCTCGACGGTGCTGATCTTCCGCCAGAGCGCGACGGTCTCCGGGCGGCGGGCGCGCTCGGGGGCGTAGGACCGCTCGTGGTGCCAGACCCCGTCCTCCAGGGCGACGGCGAAGATGTACGGCACGGAGTGGTCGAGGGTCTCGCGGCTGGCCGTGGGGTCGTACTTCTGCGGGTCGTTCGCACCGGAGCCGATGACGTGGTGGGTGTGGTGGCTGGTGTGCAGGACCACGGAACGGACCCGGTCGAGCGGGCCGGTCTTCTCGCGCAGGCGCCGGGCGAGGTCGATGACGGCCTGGGCCTGGTACTCGGCGGAGTGCTCCTTGGTGTAGGTGTCGAGGATCGCGCGGCGCGGCTCGCCGGGCCCGGGGAGCCGGACGGTGTAGTCGGCGCCGGGTCCGTCCAGCATCCAGGCGAGGAAGCCGTCCTCGCCCTCGTAGATCGGCGAGGGGGAGGTCTCGCCGCGCATCGCCCGGTCCACCGCCTCGACGGCCGCCTTGCCCGCGAGGGCGGGGGCGTACGCCTTCCAGCTGGAGATCTCGCCCTTGCGGGACTGCCGGGTCGCGGTCGTGGTGTGCACGGTCTGCTGCACGGCCTGGTACACCGTCCCGGTGGGCAGCCGCAGCAGGGCGCCGAGGCCGCAGGCGGTGGCGGCGCCGAGGTGGGCGACGTGGTCGATGCGGTGCTCGTGCAGGCAGATGCCCTTGACCAGGGCCACCTGGATCTCGTACGCGGTGATGATGCCGCGCAGCAGGTCGGCGCCGGTGCGGCCGGTGTGCTGGGCGACGGCGAGGAGCGGCGGGACGGTGTCGCCGGGGTGGGAGTAGTCGGCCGCCAAGTAGGTGTCGTGGAAGTCGAGTTCGCGGACGGCGGTGCCGTTGGCCCAGGCGGCCCACTCCGGGGAGACGCGGGTACGGGCGCCGAAGACCGAGGCGCCACGCGTCGTCCCGTTCGCGCGGTGGGCGGTGGCCTGGGCGCGGGCGACGGCGACCGGGCGGCGGAGCAGGGACGCGACGGCGACCGCGGCGTTGTCGATGACGCGGTTGACGGCCATGGCGGCGCTGTCGGTGTCCAGCTCCTCGGTGGCGGTGGCGACGGCGGCGAGTTTCCAGGCGAGCTGGTCCTCGCGCGGGAGGCGGTCGGCGCTGGGGTGGACGCGGACGCGGTGGTCGATCACGGGGCTCCTCGTACGGGGGTCCTGGTGGGTGCTGACGTATCGAGGCTGCCCCCGCCACGGCCTCCGGGCCACCGCTCCAACCTGCGGATTCGGTCCATGTTCTGACGGTGAATCCGCGAATCTTGCGAAGAGTGCGGATGTTAGGTTCGCAAGGGCCGCCGCCCACAAGGAGGTCCGCGATGGCCCGGCGACCCGCCGACCGCAAGATCTACGCCCACGCCAAGCTGCGCAGGCTGCGCCGCGAGCACGGCATGAACCAGGTCGACATGGCCCGCGCGCTCGCCATCTCCACGAGTTACGCCAATCAGCTCGAACAGAGCCAACGGCCGCTCACCGCTTCGGTGTTGCTGCGGATCGCCGAGGTCTTCGGAGTGGACGCGGAGTTCTTCTCCGAGGCGGCGGGCGACCGGCTCGCCACCGATCTGCGGGCGGCGCTGGCCGACGAGGCGTGCGGAATCGAGCCGCCCGGCGCCGAGGAGGTCACGGAGGCCGCCCGCGACCACCCCGAGGTGGCCCGCGCCCTGGTCGCCCTGCACCGCCGCTACCGCGACGCCGCCGAGCAGGCCGCCGCCCTCGCCGCACCCGGCCGGGCCGACGGCGCGCTCCTCCCGCCCGGCGAACCCCACGACGAGGTACGGGACTTCTTCTACGCCCACCACAACCACTTCGAACCGCTGGACACCGCGGCCGAGCACCTGGCCGAGGAGTGGCGGCTGCGGCCCGGCCGCTGCGCCGACCCGCTCACGGCACGGCTCGCCGAACGGCACGGCGTCACCGTGGTCCAGGCACCGACGGGACACTCCCCCGACGCCCGCCGCTTCGACGCCGACGCCGGACTCCTGTTCCTCTCCCCCTGGCTGAGCGACGGCCAGCGCGCCTTCCAACTGGCCACACAGCTGGCCCTGTTGGAGCACGGCCCGCTGCTCTCCGGGCTCTGCGCGAACGCCGCCGCCCTGACCTCCCCGGAGTCGCGCACACTGGCCCGCATCGGCCTGGCCAACTACTTCGCGGGCGCCCTGCTCCTGCCGTACACCGCCTTCCACACCGCCGCGGAGGAGGTGCGCTACGACATCGAGCTGCTGTCCGCGCGCTTCGGCGTGGGCTTCGAGACGGTCTGCCACCGCCTGAGCACCCTGCAGCGCACGGGCCGCCGGGGCGTGCCGTTCTCCTTCCTGCGGGTCGACCGGGCGGGCAACATCTCCAAGCGGCAGTCCGCGACCGACTTCCACTTCTCCCGGCTCGGCGGCACCTGCCCGCTGTGGACGGTGTACGAGGCGTTCTCCGCCCCGGGCAGGATCCTCACCCAGGTCGCCGAAATGCCGGACGGCAAGCGGTACTTCTGGGTGGCGCGGACCCTCACCCGGGGCGGCTTCGGCCACCACGCGCCGCGCGCCGAGTTCGCCGTCGCCCTCGGCTGCGACCTGCGGCACGCACACCGCCTCGTGTACGCGGAGGGGGTCGCCCTGACCGATCCGCGCGCGGCGACGCCGATCGGTCTGGGCTGCCGGATCTGCGAGCGCCGCGACTGCGCGCAGCGGGCCCGGCCCCCGGCGGGCGGCCGCCTCGCCGTCGACCCGGACCGGCGCCCGTACGTGCCGTATCAGGTGGAGAACGGCGGCCACCCGTGAGGGAGTGCTTCAGCGGTGCCGGAACTCCGGCGGCCGCTTGTCGGCGAAGGCGCCCATCCCCTCCTTCTGGTCCGCGGTGGCGAACACCGCGTGGAACAGGCGGCGTTCGAAGCGGACGCCCTCGGTGAGCGTCGTCTCGAAGGCCCGGCCCACCGCCTCCTTGGCCATCATCGCGACCGGCAGCGACATGCCCGCGACGGTCTCGGCGACGGCGAGCGCCTCGGTGAGCAGCACGTCGGCCGGGACGACCCGGGAGACGAGTCCGGCGCGCTCGGCCTCGGCCGCGTCCATGGTGCGCCCGGTCAGGCACAGCTCCATGGCCTTGGCCTTGCCGACCGCCCGGGTCAGGCGCTGGGAGCCGCCGATGCCGGGGATGACGCCCAGCTTGATCTCGGGCTGCCCGAAGACGGCCGTGTCGGCAGCGAGCAGGATGTCGCAGAGCATCGCGAGTTCACAGCCGCCGCCGAGCGCGTAGCCGGCGACGGCGGCGACGGTGGGGGTGCGCAGCTGCCCGAGCCGGTCCCAGGCGGCGAACCAGTCGCTGAGGTACATGTCCATGTACGTCTGCGGCTGCATCTCCTTGATGTCGGCCCCGGCGGCGAACGCCCTGGCCGAGCCGGTGATGACGAGACAGCCGCACCCGGGGTCCCGGTCGAGGGCCTCGGCGGCGGCCACGACCTCGTTCATGACCTGGAGGTTGAGGGCGTTGAGGGCCTTCGGCCGGTCGAGGGTGAGCAGGGCGGTGCGGCCCGTGCGTTCGACCCGGATGGTCTCGTACGCGTGCGACGCGGGGTCGGCTGTCGCTTCCTTCGTCACGTCCGCTCTCCGCTCTGGTCCCTGATCGTTCGTACGATGCCGGAGAAGTCCTCCGTGGCACCGGCGCGTTCGGCGTACGCGGCGTACAACTCGGCGGCGCGCAGACCGAGTTCTGCGTCCACTCCGCCTGCGCGCACCGCGTTGGCGGCCAGGCCCAGGTCCTTCGCCATGAGCGACGCGGCGAAGCCGGGCCGGTAGTCGCGGTTGGCGGGGCTGGTGGGGACGGGGCCGGGGACGGGGCAGTTGACACTGAGGGCCCAGCACTGGCCGGACGCCGTGGACGCCACGTCGTAGAGGGCCTGGTGGGACAGGCCGAGGCGCTCGCCGAGCACGAACGCCTCGCTCACGGCGATCATCGAGACGCCGAGGATCATGTTGTTGCAGATCTTGGCGGCCTGTCCCGCGCCCGCGCCGCCGCAGTGGACGGCCTTCTTGCCCATGGCCTCGAGCAGGGGGCGCGCCCGCGCGAACTCCTCCTCTCCCCCGCCCGCCATGAACGTCAGGGTGGCGGCCTCGGCGCCCACCACGCCGCCGGAGACGGGGGCATCGAGGGCGCGTGCTCCCGCGGCGACGGCCCGTTCGTGGGCGGTGCGGGCGTCGGCGACGTCGATGGTCGAGCAGTCGACGAAGAGGGTGCCGGGGCGGGCGGCGGCGAGGAGGTCGTCGTAGAGGGCGAGGACGTGGCGCCCGGTGGGGAGCATGGTGAGGACCACGTCCGCGTCGGCGGCCGCCCCGACCGCCGACGCGGCGGGTTCCACCCCGGCCCGCGCGGCGGCGTCGAGGGCGTCGGCTTGGAGGTCGTGGCCGAGCACCCGGTGTCCGGCCTTGACGAGGTTGGCCGCCATCGGGCCGCCCATGTGTCCGAGTCCGATGAACGCGACGGTCCGGTTCACCAGGCCACCTCCTCGGTGGTGTCGGGTCCGGCGAGGCCGCGTTCGAGCCCGAGTTCGCGCTCGCCGAGAGGGGTGAAGTGGCGCCGTACGTCGGCGTCGGTGACGTCGGCGAGTGCGGCCGGGGACCAGCGCGGAGCGCGGTCCTTGTCGATGACCTGGGCGCGGATGCCCTCCACCAGGTCGGGGCCGGAAAGGGCGGCGCAGGAGACCCGGTACTCCTGGTCGAGGACCCGTTCGAGCGGGCCGAGCCCGCGGGCGGCGCGCAGGGACGCCAGGGTGACCTTCAGTGCGGTCGGTGACTTGGCGAGCAGCGTCTCGGCGGCCTCCTTGGCGTCGGGGTCGCCGTGGGCGAGCAGCCTTCGGACGATCTCCTCTACGGTGTCGGCCGCGTAGCAGGAGTCGATCCAGTCGCGCTGCGCGGACAGCACCCCTGAGGGCGGCGCCTGCACATGGCGGGCGAGGACCTCCCTTACGGGGAGCGCGGCGAGGTCGTCGACGAGTACCGGCAGCGCGGCGGACGGCACGTAGTGGTCGGCGAGTCCGCACAGCAGGGCGTCGCCCGCGCCGACGGGCGTGCCCGTCAGCGCGAGGTGGGTGCCCAGTTCGCCCGGGGCGAGGGCGAGCAGGTAGGTGCCGCCGACGTCGGGGACGAAGCCGATGCCGGTCTCGGGCATCGCGATCCGGGAGCGTTCGGTGACGACGCGGACGCTGCCGTGCGCGGAGACTCCGACGCCGCCGCCCATGACGATGCCGTCCATGACGGCGACGTACGGCTTGGGGTAGCGGGCGATGTGCGCGTTGAGGCGGTACTCGTCGCGCCAGAACGCCGCGGTGGCGCTGCCGTCGCCCGCGCGGGCGTCGTCGTGGATGGCGCGGATGTCGCCGCCCGCGCACAGGCCGCGCTCCCCCGCGCCGGTGAGGACGACGGTCTCGACGGACGGGTCGTGCTCCCACGCGGTGAGCGCCGCGTCAATGCGGCGGACCATGGGGTGGGTGAGGGCGTTGAGGGCGCGGGGGCGGTTGAGTGTGAGGCGGGCGGCCCGCCCTGTGGTGTGCAGCAGGACGGACTGCGCCACGTCGGTGGTCGTACGGACGTCGTCGGCCGTCGTCCGCGCGTCGTCGGCGCTCATGCGATCGCCTCCGTCAGGCCGCGGGCCACGATGACACGCATGATCTCGTTGGTCCCTTCCAGGATCTGGTGGACCCGCAGGTCCCGGACGAGCTTCTCGATGCCGTACTCGCTCAAGTAGCCGTAGCCGCCGTGCAGTTGGAGCGCCCGGTCGGCGACCGTGTAGCCGGTGTCGGTGGCGAACCGCTTCGCCATCGCGCACAGGTACGGCGCCTGCGGGTCGCCCTCGTCCAGGGCCTGTGCGGCCTGGCGTACGAGGGCGCGGGCGGCGGCCAGTTCGGTGGCCATGTCGGCGAGGCGGAAGCGCAGCGCCCCGGCGTCCAGGAGGCGGCGGCCGAACGCCTCGCGGTCGGCGAGGTGGGCGAGGCTGCGGTCCAGGGCGCTGCGGGCGCCGCCCAGCGAGCAGGCGGCGATGCCGAGGCGGCCGCCGTTCAGGCCGTTCATGGCGATGCGGAAGCCCTGGCCCTCGCTGCCGAGGAGCCGGTCTCCGGCCACCCGGACGTCGTCCAGGACGACTTGGCGGGTGGGCTGGGCGTTCCAGCCCATCTTGCGTTCGTTCGCGCCGAAGGAGACGCCGGGGTCGTCCTTGTCGACGACGAAGGCGGAGACGCCGTCGGGTCCCGCGCCGCCGGTGCGGGCCATCACCACGTACAGCTGGGCGGCGCCCGCGCCGGAGATGAACTGTTTGACGCCGGTGAGCAGCCAGTCGTCGCCGTCGCGGACGGCCCGGGTGGTGAGGGCCGCCGCGTCGGAGCCCGCGCCGGGCTCGGTCAGGCAGTAGCCGGCGAGGTCCTCCATGGCGCACAGCCGGGGCAGCCACCGTTCCCGCTGGCCCGGGTCGCCGTAGTGGTCGATCATCCAGGCGACCATGTTGTGGATGGACAGGTAGCCCGCGAGGGACGGGCAGCCGGAGGCGAGGGTCTCGAAGACGAGCACGCCGTCGGAGCGGGTGAGGCCGCTGCCGCCGGACTCCTCGCGGACGTAGACGCCGCCGAGGCCGAGCCCGGCGGCCTTGCGCAGCACGTCGACGGGGAAGTGCTTGTCGCGGTCCCAGTCGAGGGCGTGCGGGGCGATGTGGTCCTGGGTGAAGTCCAGGGTGGTCTCGACGAGGGCCTGCTGGTCCTCGGTCAGGAGGGTGGAGGTCATCGGCGTCAGCCCATCGTCGGGAGGGTGAAGCTGGCGCCCTCGCGCAGTCCTGAGGGCCAGCGGGACGTCACCGTCTTGGTGCGGGTGTAGAAGCGCACGGCGTCCGGTCCGTGCTGGTTCAGGTCGCCGAAGCCGGAGCGCTTCCAGCCGCCGAAGGTGTGGTAGGCGACGGGCACCGGGATGGGCACGTTGACGCCGACCATGCCGGTGTCCACGCGCCGGGTGAAGTCGCGGGCGGTGTCGCCGTTGCGCGTGAAGAGGGCCACGCCGTTGCCGTAGAGGTGTTCGCTGGGCAGCCGGAGGGCCTCCTCGTAGTCGGCGGCGCGCACGACGCACAGGACGGGCCCGAAGATCTCCTCGCGGTAGATCCGCATGTCCGGAGTGACCCGGTCGAAGAGGGAGGCTCCGGCGAAGAAGCCGTCCTCGTGTCCGGGCAGGGTGAAGTCGCGTCCGTCGACGACGAGTTCGGCGCCCTCCTCGACGCCGAGGCCGACGTAGGAGCGGACCCGGTCGACGGCGTCCCGGCCGACCAGCGGGCCGAAGTCGGCCTCGGGGTCGTCGCTGCGGCCGATGCGCAGCGCGGCGATGCGCTCCTTGAGGCGGGCCACGAGGGCGTCGGCGGTCTCCTCCCCGACGGGGACGGCGACGGAGATCGCCATGCAGCGTTCGCCCGCGGAGCCGTAGCCCGCGCCGATCAGCGCGTCCACGGCCTGGTCGAGGTCGGCGTCCGGCATCACGATCATGTGGTTCTTGGCGCCGCCGAAGCACTGGGCGCGCTTGCCGTGGGCGGCGGCGGTGGCGTAGACGTGCGCGGCGACGGGGGTGGAGCCGACGAAGCCGAGGGCGGCGACGCGCGGGTCCTCCAGGAGGGTGTCGACAGCTTCCCGGTCGCCGTGCAGGACGTTGAGGACACCGGGCGGCAGGCCCGCCTCCAGGAACAGCTCGGCGATCCGCAGCGGCACCGACGGGTCCCGCTCGGAGGGCTTGAGGATGAAGGCGTTGCCGCAGGCGAGGGCGGGGGCGGCCTTCCACAGCGGGATCATCGCGGGGAAGTTGAAGGGGGTGATGCCCGCGACGACGCCGAGGGGCGCGCGCAGCGAGTGGACGTCGATGCCGGTGCCCGCGTTGTCGGTGAACTCGCCCTTGAGCAGATGCGGGATGCCGGCCGCGAACTCCACGACCTCCAGGCCGCGTTGGATGTCGCCGTGGGCGTCGGCGATCGTCTTGCCGTGCTCGGCGGACAGGAGCCGGGCCAGGGCGTCCTTCTCGTCCTCGACGAGCTGGAGGAACCGCAGCAGCACGCGGGCGCGGCGCTGCGGGTTCCACTGGCCCCAGCCGGGCTGCGCGCGGGCGGCGTCGGCGATCGCCGCCTCGGTCTCGGCGCGGCTCGCGAGGGGCACGCGGGCCTGGATCCGGCCGGTGTTGGGGTCGTACACGTCGCCGTGGGAGCCGGAGGTTCCCGGGGTGTGCCTGCCTCCGATGAAGTGGGTCAACTCGCGTACGGGGGCGGGGGCTTGGTCGCGGACCATGGGTGTGCCTGCTCTCGTCAGGTGATCCGGGATGGCGCGCCGCCGCGCCGTGCGCACGCGGTGGCGTGCGGGAGCGGGGCTGCGCGAGACCGCGAAGGTCGGTGGGCCGTCAGGGGGTTGCGACGGCCGATCGGCGCTCGCCGTGCGGGGGCCGCGGCCGTCGGGCCGCGGCTTTGCCGGGGACGCGTGTGCACACCGGTGCCATGCGTGTCAGCTCCATCCTCGTGGACAACACGGAACATCCCGCGGCCGGTATCCTGACTCCCGGATCTGCGCGCGCCGCCCGCCTTCCCAACTCCCCCTTCAGGGCGAGTCGGTGGCGTACCGCTCGACGGCACACTCCCCGGTCACAGTGGCGGGACCGTGCCGGATTCACACCGGCTTCCCTGCACCGCGGGCCTTGGTCGCGACTATATAGTTGGACGTCCTAGTAAATCTAGGCTCTCTCCCCGGCCCCTGCCCCTAGGCCCCTTCGTAGGCGTGGAACCCCCGCCCGCTCTTCCGCCCGAGCAGCCCCGCCTCCACCATCCGCTGGAGCAGCGGCGGCGGGGCGTACAGGGGTTCCTTGAACTCCTCGTACAGGGACTCCGCGATGGACGCGACGGTGTCGAGGCCGATGAGGTCGGCCAGTCTGAGCGGTCCCATGGGGTGCGCGCAGCCCAGCTCCATCCCGGCGTCCACGTCGGTGGCGGTGGCGAAGCCCGACTCGGCCATCCGGATCGCGGACAGCACGTACGGGATCAGGAGCGCGTTGACGACGAAGCCCGCACGGTCCCGGGAGCGGACGGCCGTCTTGCCCAGCGTGCGCGTGACGAACTCCTGCACCCTGTCGAGGACTTGGGGCGCGGTGTGCAGCGAGCTCACGACCTCGACCAGCGGCAGCACCGGCACGGGGTTGAAGAAGTGCAGGCCGACCACGTGGTCGGCGCGCCCGGTGGCCATGCCGAGGCGCATCACGGGGATCGAGGAGGTGTTGGTCGCGAGGATCGCCTCCGGGTCCTCGACGATCTTGTCGAGTGCGGTGAAGACCTCCGTCTTGGCGTCGGTGTTCTCCACGACCGCCTCGATGACGAGCTGGCGGTCGGCCAGGTCGTCGAGGCTGCCGGTGAAGGCCGTGCGGGCGAGGGCGTCCTCGGCGGCCGCCCGGTCCGACTTGCCGCGCCGGACGGCGCGTTCGAGGGAGGCGGTGACGCGGTCACGGGCGGCGTGGGCGGCGATCGCGTCGGCCTCGCAGACCAGGGTGTCGAGCCCGGCGCGGGCGCAGACCTCCGCGATGCCCGCGCCCATCTGGCCGCCGCCGACGACGCCGACTCTGGTGATGCCGACTCCGGTGATGCCCGCGTTCGTTCCCGAGGTGCTCATGCGGGGATCTCCGTTCGCGCGGCGAGGTGGCGGGCGTAGGCGTCGGTGGTGAAGAAGGCGGGCAACTCCCGCCCCAGGGCGGTGCGTTCGAAGAGGGAGCGGACCTCGTCGACCCGGGCCCAGGGATGCTCGGCGCCGAGGGCGGCCGCCTCCTCGTCGACGATGCGCAGGACCGTGTCGCGGTCCACGAGGCGGTGCCGGAGCCACTGCCAGATCTGCACGCGGGCGATCTCCGCCGTCGCGGCGTCCTCCATCAGGCCGCCCAGTGCCACGGCCCCCTGCCCGCGCAGCCACGCGTCGAAGTAGCGCAGGGAGACGGCGACGTTGGCGCGAACGCCCTCCGGGGTGGGCGGGCCGACGGTGCGACGCACCGCCAGGAGGTCGGCGGGGGTGACCGCGACGTCCTCGCGGGTGCGGTCCAGCTGGTGCGGGCGCTCCCCGAGGACCTGGTCGAAGACGTCCCGGCACACCGCGACGAGCCCGGGGTGGGCGACCCAGGAGCCGTCGAAGCCGTCCTCGGCCTCGCGTTCCTTGTCGAGCCGCACGGTGGCGAGCGCCGCCGCGTGCGCGTCCGCGTCCCGGCCGGGGACCTGCGCGGCCATGCCGCCGATCGCGTGGGCGCCCCGCCGGTGACAGGTGCGCACGAGCAGTTCGGTGTACGCGCGCATGAAGGGCGCGGTCATGGTGACCTTCGCGCGGTCGGGCAGCACGAAGTCGGGCCGGTGCCCGAGGTTCTTGATCAGGCTGAACAGGTAGTCCCAGCGGCCCGCGTTGAGCCCGGCGCTGTGCTCGCGCAGCTGGTGGAGGATCTCCTCCATCTCGAAGGCGGCGGTGACCGTCTCGATGAGGACGGTGGCGCGGATGGTGCCGCGCGGGATGCCGAGCAGCTCCTGGGCGAGGACGAAGACGTCGTTCCAGAGCCGGGCCTCGTGGTGGTTCTCCAGCTTGGGCAGGTAGAAGTACGGTCCGTGGCCCGCGTCGAGCTGGCGGCGGGCGCAGTGGAAGAAGTACAGGCCGAAGTCCACCAGGGCGGCGGGCAGCGGGCGTTCGTCGATGACCAGGTGCTTCTCGACGAGGTGCCAGCCGCGCGGGCGCACCACGATGGTGGCGAGCTCGTGGCGGTCGCGGAGCCGGTACTCCTTGCCCTCGGGGCTGGTGAAGTCGATGCGCCGCTCGATGGCGTCCAGCAGGGTCAGCTGGCCGCCGACGATGTTGTCCCAGGTGGGTGAGGTCGCGTCCTCGAAGTCCGCCATCCACACCTGGGCGCCGGAGTTGAGGGCGTTGACGGCCATGCGCCGCTCGGGCGGGCCGGTGATCTCCACGCGCCGGTCGGTCAGCCCGGGCGCGGGCGGCGCGACCCGCCAGTCGGGGTCCGAGCGGAGCGCGGCCGTGGTGAGCGGGAAGCCCAACGGCACGCCGGAGGCGATGCGTTCGGCGCGGCGGCGCCGCTCGGCGAGCAGGTCGAAGCGGCGTGCGGCGAACGCCTCGTCCAGGCGGGCGAGGAAGTCGAGCGCCTCGGGGGTGAGGATCTCGTCGTGGCGGTCGCCCGGCCTGCCGGCGACGCGCACCCGGCCGGCGGTCCTGGTGGCACTCATGGCACTCATGGGAATCTCCTCGGCGTGAAGGGAGGGAGGGGGGTGAGGGCCGGACGGAGCGGAGGTGTCCGGCCCTCACCGGATCGGTCACTGGCCGAAGAAGCGGCTCAGTGGAACTGCTCCTCCTCCGTGGAGCCGGAGAGCGCCGTCGTGGAGGAGGCCGGGTTCACGGCGGTGGAGACCATGTCGAAGTAGCCGGTGCCGACCTCGCGCTGGTGCCGGACCGCGGTGAAGCCGTGCTCCTGCGCCGCGAACTCCCGCTCCTGCAGGTCGACATAGGCCGTCATGCCGTGCTCGGCGTAGCCGCGGGCCAGGTCGAACATGCCGTGGTTGAGGGAGTGGAACCCGGCCAGGGTGATGAACTGGAAGCGGTAGCCCATCGCGCCCAGCTCCCGCTGGAACTTGGCGATCTGGTCGTCGTCCAGGGCCGCCTTCCAGTTGAAGGACGGCGAGCAGTTGTAGGCGAGCATCTGGTCCGGGTACCGGGCGTGGATCGCCTCGGCGAACTCACGGGCCTGCGCGAGGTCCGGGGTGCCCGTCTCGACCCAGATCAGATCGGCGTACGGGGCGTAGGCGAGGCCGCGCGCGATGACGGGGGCCATGCCGTTCTGAACCCGGTAGAAGCCCTCGGCGGTGCGCTCGCCGGTCACGAACTCCCGGTCGCGCTCGTCGACATCGCTGGTCAGCAGGTTCGCGGCGAGCGCGTCGGTGCGGGCCACGACGAGGGTGGGGACGTCGGCGATGTCGGCGGCGAGACGGGCCGCGTTGAGGGTGCGGATGTGCTGGGCGGTGGGCACCAGGACCTTGCCGCCGAGGTGGCCGCACTTCTTCTCGGAGGCGAGCTGGTCCTCGTAGTGGATGCCGGCGGCGCCCGCCGCGATCATCGCCTTGGTCAGCTCGAAGGCGTTGAGCGGACCGCCGAACCCGGCCTCCGCGTCCGCGACGACCGGCGCGAGCCAGTCCACGGAGGTGTCGCCCTCGGAGGTGGCGATCTGGTCGGCGCGCAGCAGGGCATTGTTGATCCGGCGCACCACCTGGGGAACGGAGTTGGCCGGGTACAGGCTCTGGTCGGGATAGGTGTGCCCGGCCTGGTTGGCGTCGGCGGCGACCTGCCAGCCGGACAGGTAGATGGCCTGGAGCCCGGCCCTGACCTGCTGCACGGCCTGGCCGCCGGTGAGCGCGCCGAGCGCGTGGATGTAGTCCTGTTCGTGCAGCTGGCGCCACAGCCGCTCGGCGCCGCGCCGGGCCAGGGTGTGCTCCTCGCGGACGCTGCCGGAGAGCCGGACGACCTCCTGTGCGCCGTAGGTGCGCTCGATGCCGCGCCAGCGCGGGTCCGTCGCCCAGCGCCGCTCGAGCTCCGCGGCCGTCGTGCCCTGCTGACCTGCCTGAGCCATGGTCGTCTCCCAGAGTGTGTGGTGAAGTGTGCCAACTCCTGGCACTGGGTGTCGCTGTAGAGCGGGCGCGACCCGCCGGAATCGCGGGGAGGCGATGCTGCGCAACTGGTGCGCCGTGGGCCGCAGTTCGACTCTGGCAGTGGCACTGAGTGCCCTCAACCGTGGACCCATGCCAAGTTCTGCGCATCTTCGGACCCGGAATTGCCAATCTTGCGAAGCCCTCAAACCAGCGTGATCGTCATAGGCTTACGGGCATGAGCAAGACGTACGCGGGGGCGCGGCTGCGCAGGCTGCGCGAGGAGCGGCAGTTGAGCCAGGCCGAACTCGCCCGGGTCCTCGCCATCTCACCGAGCTACCTCAACCAGATGGAGCACGACTCGCGCCCGCTCACCGTGCCCGTGCTGCTCCGGCTGACCGAGACCTTCGGCGTCGACGCCGCGTTCTTCTCCGAGCGGGACACCGGCCGCCTCGTCGCCGATCTGCGCGAGACCCTCGCCGCGGAGGTCACGGCGAACCGGGTCTCCCCCGCCGACCTGGCGGACCTCGCCTCCCGACTGCCCGCGGTCGCCCAGGTGTTGGTGGACCTGGGGCGGCGGGCCCACGCGCTGACCGAGCACCTGGCCGAGACGGCCGACGGCCGGCACGAAGCCTCCGGGGCTCCGCGCTCCGCGCACGAGGAGATCCGCGAGTTCTTCTACCGCCGCCGCAACTATCTGCACGACACCGATCTCGCGGCCGAGGCCCTCGCCCGCGAGATCGGCATCCGCCCCGGCGAGGTCGTGCGCGCCCTGTCCGGGCGGCTCGCTGAGCGGCACGGCGTCCGCCTGGCCACGGGAACGGACGCGGCCGCCCGGCTGCACCACTACGACCCCGAGGCCCGCGTCCTGCACCTGTCGGGGCGGCTGCGCCCCGGCCAGCAGGCGTTCCGCATGGCGACGCAGCTGGCCCTGCTCGAACACGACGCGGAGCTCGACCGGCTCGCCGAGGAGGACTTCGCGGCCGGCTCCCCCACCCACGCCCTGGCCCGCATCGGCGTCGCCAACTACTTCGCGGCCGCGCTCGTGCTGCCGTACACGGCCTTCCACACGGCGGCCGAGGAGGTCCGCTACGACATCGAGCGGCTCACCGACCGCTTCGGCCTCGGCTACGAGACGGTCTGCCACCGCCTCAGCACCCTGCAGCGGCCCCGGCTGCGCGGGGTGCCGTTCTCGTTCGTGCGGGTGGACCGGGCGGGCAACATGTCCAAGCGCCAGTCCGCGACGGGCTTCCACTTCTCGCGGGCGGGCGGCACCTGCCCGCTGTGGAACGTGTACGAGGCGTTCGCCGCGCCCGGCCGCATCCACGTACAGATCGCCTCGATGCCGGACGGCCAGCGGTACTTGTGGACCGCGCGCGCCGTGACCCGCCACCGGGGCGGCTGGGGCGAGCCCGGCAAGACGTTCGCGATCGGGCTCGGCTGCGAGCTGCGCCACGCCCACCGGCTCGTCTACTCCGACGGCCTCGACCTCGCCACCACGGCGGCGGCCACCCCGATCGGCATGGGCTGCCGCGTCTGCGAACGCCTCGACTGCCCGCAGCGGGCGGTCCCGCCGCTCGGCCGCCCGCTGGCCGTGGACGAGCGGAGCAGCACGTTCGTCCCGTATCCGGTGGCGGACGCGCAGCCGTAGCGCCCCGGCCCCGCGCAGACGGCAGCCTCGCTCAGACGGCGCGCGCCTCCTGCCACACGGGCTCCCCAAGGCCCCGCCGCGCCAGCCACCCCCGCAGCTCCTCGACGTCCGCCGCGTCGAGGAGCGCGGGGTCGACGGTGGTCCGCAGCTGGTGCGCCACCCCGGAGTCCACCAGCAGACCCAGGCTGCGCAGCGCGGGCGCGGCGCTGCCCCGCACGCCGGTCACGCGCCCGTACGCCGCCGGGGCCGCCTTCACGTCGAAGCCGACCCAGTCGACGAGGCCCGCGCCCAGGAGCTGCCCGAAGCGGCGCGGGTAGGCGCCGCCGGTGTGCAGGCCGACCTGGAAGCCGAGGCGGCGCACCGCGCGCATCGCGTCGGCGAGACCGGTCTGCAGCAGGGGTTCGCCGCCGGAGAAGACGACGCCGTCCAACAGGCCCCGGCGGCGGGCGAGATGGGCGGTCACCTGGGCCCAGTCGACGGCGGCCGGGGCACGCGGGTCGAGCAGCGCGGGGTTGTGGCAGTAGCCGCAGCGCCACGGGCAGCCCTGGCAGAACACCGTGGTGACGAGGCGGCCCGGCCAGTCGCAGCTCGACAGGCGCGCCCAGCCGCCGATCCGGATCACACCGCCGCTTCCTGGAAGTGCACGCGTTCGGCGTGCTCCCCCTTCTTGCCGATGTTGAAGGACGCCACGGGCCGGTGGTAGCCCATGACCCGCGTCCACACCTCACAACTGCCGCCGCAGGTCGGGCAGTCGTGGTGCTCGCCGGCGAGGTAGCCGTGCTCGGGGCAGATGGAGAAGGTCGGGGTCACCGTGAGGT
This sequence comes from Streptomyces odontotermitis, assembly GCF_050510915.1. Lineage (NCBI taxonomy): Bacteria > Bacillati > Actinomycetota > Actinomycetes > Kitasatosporales > Streptomycetaceae > Streptomyces > Streptomyces odontotermitis. The sequence goes on from NZ_JBNJLS010000008.1 coordinate 210,979, forward strand.
AGGGCAGCTCGAAGCGCTCCAGCGAGCGCCGTACGAGACTGCGGCACGCCTCGGCCGTGGAGATGCGCTCGGACATGTACAGGTGCAGCACGGTGCCGCCCGTGTACTTGGTCTGCAGCTCGTCCTGGCGCTCCAGTGCCTCGAAGGGGTCGTCGGTCCAGCCGACGGGCAGCTGCGAGGAGTTGGTGTAGTAGGGGTTCGTGTCGGTGCCCGCCTGCAGGATGCCGGGGAAGCGGCGCCGGTCCTCCTTGGCGAAGCGGTAGGTGGTGCCTTCGGCGGGGGTCGCCTCCAGGTTGTAGAGGTGGCCGGTGCGCTCCTGGAACTCGGCCATGCGGGCGCGCACGTGGTCGAGGAGGCGGACGGCGAAGGCGTGCCCGCGCGGGTCGGTGATGTCGTACGCGTCGTGCGTGAAGTTGCGGATCATCTCGTTGATCCCGTTCACGCCGATGGTGGAAAAGTGGTTGCGCAGCGTCCCCAAGTAGCGCTTCGTGTACGGGAACAGGCCGCCGTCGATCAGATCCTGGACGGTGACCCGCTTGACCTCCAGGCTGTCGCGGGCGAGGCCGAGGAGCCGGTCGAGGGCCGCGAGGAGGGCGTCCTCGTCGCCCGCGTGCAGATGGCCGAGGCGGGCGCAGTTGAGGGTGACCACGCCGAGGGAGCCGGTCTGCTCGGCGCTGCCGAAGAGGCCGTTGCCGCGCTTGAGCAGCTCGGTCAGGTCCAGCTGGAGGCGGCAGCACATGGAGCGGATCTGGTGCGGCGCGAGGTCGGAGTTGATGAAGTTCTGGAAGTAGGGGAGCCCGTACTTCGCGGTCATCGCGAAGAGCCGCTCGGCGTTCTCGCTCTCCCAGGGGAAGTCCGCGGTGATGTTGTAGGTGGGGATGGGGAAGGTGAACACCCGCCCGCCGGCGTCCCCTTCGGTCATCACCTCGATGTAGGCGCGGTTGACGAGGTCCATCTCGGCCTGGAGCTCGCCGTAGGTGAAGTCCGCCTCCTCGCCGCCGATGACGGGCACCTGCGCGCGCAGGTCGTCCGGGCACGTCCAGTCGAAGGTGAGGTTGGTGAAGGGGGTCTGGGTACCCCAGCGCGAGGGGACGTTCAGGTTGTGCACCAGCTCCTGCATGCACTGGTGGACCTCCGCGTACGTCATCGCGTCCTTCCTCACGAAGGGCGCCATGTACGTGTCGAAGGAGCTGAACGCCTGCGCGCCCGCCCACTCGTTCTGCAGGGTGCCGAGGAAGTTGACGATCTGGCCGACCGCCGAGGAGAAGTGCCGGGGCGGCGCCGAGTCGATCTGCCCGGGCACTCCGTTGAACCCCTCGGTGAGCAGGGTGCGCAGCGACCAGCCCGCGCAGTACCCGGCGAGCATGTCGAGGTCGTGGAGGTGCAGGTCGCCGTCCCGGTGGGCGTCGGCGACCGCCGCCGGATACACCTGGTCCAGCCAGTAGTTGGCGACGACCTTCCCGGCGGTGTTGAGGATGAGCCCGCCCAGCGAGTACCCCTGATTCGCGTTGGCGTTGACCCGCCAGTCGCTGCGGTCCACATATTCGGTCACCGAAGCCACGGCGTCGATCTGAGTCACGTCGGCCCTCCCACGAGGCAGTACGGAGAAAGGTCCTCGCCGCGCGGAGATGCGCGGGAGGCGGCCGGCAGGTATCGGACTCGGGCCGTCGTGCGGCACTCACCGTTGCGGGGCAGCCCCGGACTCGCACCGGGTTCCCTGTTGCCTCGGCGGGCAGTTGAGCGCCCGCCGAACCGACTGCCGAAACACTACATGTGGGGTTATGGGCGACACGCCGACGCTAGATATTGGGTGACGTTGGGCCCTGGTGGCGGGTCTTTGGTCCCGCGAGCGCGCCCTACGCCTTCCGCTCAACTCCCGCCGCCCCCGCGGTTTCCGTGGCGCCCGCGGCTCCCCCGGCGCCCGCGCCCCCGTCCTCCTTCATCGCCCGCGTCTCGCTCTTGAGGATGCGCAGCGACTTGCCCACCGCCCGCGCGCTGTCCGGGAGCTTCTTCGAGCCGAAGAGCACGACGACGACGAGCGCCACGACCACCAGGTGCCAGGGTTCCAGTGCATTGCGGAGCATGGCCGCCCCACCCCTTCTCACATCGGCCCGAGAGGCGCACCCCCGGCGGACCGCCCGGATGCCCCCTCAGGAAAGGTTGCTACATTGCGCAACTGTACAACCATGGAGGAGGAGCACCCTTGGCAGCCAGTCACAAGCGCAAGCGGGGCCGGGGGCGGCGCGCGCTCCTGACCGTCGTGTCGTTCGGCGTCCTCGCGACGGCCGGTGCGGGCTGGGTGTATCTGCGGCTCAACGGCAACATCAACACCTTCGGTTCGGACGGCATCTCCGACGAGCGGCCGGGCGCGGACTCGTCGAAGGGACAGAACGTCCTGGTCATCGGCTCGGACGCGCGCACCGGCGGGAACAGTGCGCTCGGCGGCGGCGACAAGGGCGACATAGGCCGCTCGGACACCGCGTTCCTGCTGCACGTGTACGCGGACCGCAAGCACGCCGTCGCCGTGTCCATCCCGCGCGACACCCTCGTGGACATCCCGCCCTGCCGGCTGCCGGACGGCTCCTGGACGAAGACGCAGCCGGACACGATGTTCAATGCGGCGTACTCGGTCGGGCAGACCGCCAAGGGCAACCCGGCGTGCACCCAGAACACCGTCGAGAAGCTCACCGGGCTGCGCGTCGACCACACCGTCGTCGTGGACTTCAAGGGCTTCGCCTCGCTGACGGACGTGGTGGGCGGGGTCGAGGTCTGCCTGCCGAAGGACGTGTACGAGGGAGACCTCAACCCCAACCGGGGCAGCCGGGGCGACCGCCTGTTCCGCAAGGGCCCGCAGGAGGTGTCGGGCACCGAGGCGCTGGACTACGTCCGCATCCGGCACGGCATCGGCGACGGCTCCGACATCGGCCGCATCAAGCGCCAACAAGCCTTCGTGGCAAGCCTGTTGAAGAAGGTGAAGAGCGACGGCCTCACCCCGACCAAGCTGCTGCCGCTGGCGGACGCCGCGACCAAGTCGCTGACCGTCGATCCCGGCCTGGGCTCCGCCGACAAGCTCATCTCCTTCGCGATGTCGCTGCGGGACATCGACCTGGGCAACACCACGTTCGTCACCCTCCCCTGGCGGTACGAGGGCTCGCGCGTCGCCGTCGTCCAGCCGGACGCCGACGCGCTGTGGGCCTCGCTCAAGGACGACCGCACGCTCGACGGGAAGGACGCGGGCGGCGGCGGGCGCGACGACGACCGGCCCGCACCCAAGGACAGCGGCCCCGTCCGGGGCGCCGGCATCGAGGTCGCCGTCCGCAACGGCACCACCGTCACGGGCCTCGCCGCCCGCGCCGCCGGGACGCTCACCGAGCACGGCTTCACCGTCACCGGCACCGCGACGGCCGACCGCCAGGACCACACCACCACCCTGATCGAGTACGGGCCCGGCCAGAGGAAGAAGGCCGAGTCCGTAGCCCGGCTCTTCGCGGACGCCGAGCTCAAGGCGGCCCCGGCCGACGCCCCGGGCATCCGGATCACGCTCGGCCGCGCCTACGCCGCCGACCCGTCAGCCACCGCGTCAGACAAGCCCTCCGCCACCCCCTCGCCCGTCCCCTCCAAGGTCGCCGCCGACGCCCGCTCCGGCGACGCCGACGCCTGCTCCGACCTCTCGTACGGCTGACCCTTCGTACGACTGACCTCTCGTACGGCCGACCCTGAGATGTCCCTGATCCGCCCGTGAGCTGCGTCAGGAGACTTTGACAGGCCCCGAGGTACATGTCAGCGTTTCTTGACAGGCACGAGAGAGAGGCCGCGATGGCCGGGGAAAGCGATCGGGAGCCGACGGGCGACCAACTGCTCAAGGTGCTCTCGGCGCTGGGCAATCCGCATCGCATGCGGATCGTCGCGGCGCTCCACGAGAAGCGCAATTACGTGAGCGCGCTGGCCCGTGAGATCGGCATGGGCCGCCCGCTGCTGCACATGCACCTGAAGCTGCTCGAGGGCGCCGGTCTCGTCGTCGGCACGCCCGAGGTGGCGGCGGACGGTAAGACCATGAAGTACTTCGAAGTGGCGCCCTTCCTCTACGAGTTGACGCCCGAGGTCGTCCACCGGTCCGCCTCGACCCTCACCGAGAAATCAGCGAACGAGGAAGCCAAGCGAACGGACAATCGGTGACGCTCGCCGACGGTGACGCGAGCGCCTGGGTGGGTGCCGTCGGCGCGGGCGGCACCTCCCCGTGACGGACGCGGAGTCCCACGCCGTGAGCCGGACGCCGTGAGACCGACTCCGTGAGGCCGACGGGCCCGGACCCTCGGTGGGGTCCGGGCCCGTCGCACGGTCCGCGGTTCAGGCCGCGGCGCCCACGAGTGCGGGGCGCTCGGCGGCCTCCAGCGACTCGATCAGCGAGAGCCGGGCCCGGGACACGCGCGACCGCACCGTGCCCACGGGGCAGCCGCTGATCAGCGCGGCCTCCGCGTAGCTGATGCCGAGGAGCTGGGTGAGGACGAACGCCTCGCGCCGCTCGTCGGGCAGGCCGTCGAGGAGCTCGGTGAGCGCGATCCCGTCGTCGAAACCGGGCAGCCCGCGCGACTGGGTGTGCTCGGCGAGCAGCTGCCAGTCGTCGGTGTCCGAGATCCGGGGCCGGGCCGCGGTGCGCCGGATGCTGTCGACGACCGCGCGCCGGGCGATGGACAGCAGCCACGTACGGGCGGAGGACCGCCCCTCGAACCGGTGCAGGCTGCCGAGGGCCCGCAGGAACGTGTCCTGGGTGAGGTCGTCGGCGGCCTGGGGGTCCGCGCCCAGATAGGTGACGTAGCGGCGCACGTCGAGGTGGAGGGCGCGGACGAAGTGCTCGATCGCGTCGGGGTCACCGCCGCGGGCGGCGAGTGCCCACGCCGTTATCGACTCGTCGCGCGAGGGCGACAGGGCAGGAGTGATCACCTGGTGTCCTTCTCGGGAATCCGGACCGAGGACGGGTGGCCTCTCGCGTACTGCCTGGCGCGTTCTGCCTGGCGCGTTCTGCGCACGCGTCAGCGGATCCGGTGGCGTGAAGTGGTGGGGGACGGCCGGGCGTACGGAGCCGCGTGGTCGGTGCGGTGCGGATCCGGATGAGTACGCGCACGGCCGATGCCTGAGGCACCGCGCGCTGGACGCGCACATGGCCTCGGGAAACCGGCTGTCTCAGATGACAGCGGTCCCCATGGGCGGACCCCGAGAAGTGATGGCGTGGACGAGGAGAAGGCCCGGCACCGCACGGTGCGAACGGGTCCTGCGGACCCGGATCCGCGGGCGGTGCGGCGGCGCGGGCAGCACCAGGGGCACCCGCAGCGGCGCGACCAGCCAGCCCGCGAAGGCCCGCGCGATACGGAAAGCGGCGCGCTCTCCGTACGCGAGCCAGAGGCCGCTCACGAGGGCGGCGAGAAGGTGGGCGGCGAGCATGCCGGTCGGGGACATGCCGCCCATGTCATGGTTCATACCCATGCCGTGGCCCATGTCCATGCCGTGATCCATGCCCATGCCATGGCCCATGTCCGCACCGTGCCCCATGTGCCCCATGTGCCCCATGTCGCCCATGTGCTCCATGTGTTGCCGTGCCGACATAGAAGGCATGGATGTCATGGATGTCATCGACGACATGGCGCCCATGTCATGCACGGACGCTCCGGAGCCGGAGCCGGTCCCGCCCCCGCCTCCGCCCCCAACAGCCCCACACGTCACATCCTGCATCCACCGCGTCGCGAGGGAAGAACCGCCCGGCTGAGCGGGGGCCGCCAGCGTCTGGGCGAGCGTGAACGTGGAGTGGAGGGCCGCCTGGGCGGCCACGGTGGCCGAGACCACGACGAGCAGGCCGCGTTCGGTTCCGGCCAGGCACCAGGCGGCGCCGCCCGTGGCGACGGCGCCCGCGGCGAGCGTCCACCCGGGCAGCCCCGAGCCGGACATCAGCACGTGCCCCAGGGCTGCGAGCAGCACACAGACGGCCGCGAACACCGCGGCCCGGACCGTGCGAGACACCCACTCAGCAGTCATGGCGGGGTCATCCTTGCATTCGCCTCAGGCGCGGCAAGAGCCGGTCCGGAAATTGCCCATGCGGCAAGGGCGCACGGAGAGTTGTGACCCAGGCCACAACAACGTGCGGGAACTGGCGGCGCGTTCGGCCCGACCTCTAGCGGACGTACAGGTCAGGGTTGAAGGGGATGAGGGACGGCTGTGGCGGCGGAACACCGGGCCCGACCGGGCGGAGCGCGACCTGACACGGAAGTACCGGGCCGAGCGGGTCCGGACACGGGCCACGCCGCAGGCGGCCCGACCACGGGCGAACTCCCGGAATCCGCGCCCTCCGCCCGCTCCACCACCGCGCTGCTGACCTGTGCCATGGCCTTCTCGATGCTCCAGCTGTTCCTGCTCGGCGCGCTCGGCCCCCGCCTGGTGGACGAACTCGGCGTGTCACCGGCCACCCTGGGGCTCACCACGACCATCGGTTTCGGCACGGCCGCCGTGCTCTCGCCGCTGGGCGGCCGGGTGGTGGACCGGGTCGGTCCGCGCCGCTGCCTGGTGGCGCTGCTCCTGGTGTCGGCGCTGGCGCTCGCGCTGATCGGCGCGGCCCGGAGCGCCGGGTTCCTGCTGGCGGCGGTCGGCGTCGGCGGGCTGCCGCAGGCGCTGGCCAACCCCGCGACGAACAAGGCGATCCTGGCGGCCGTGCCGCCCGCCGCACGGGGCCGGGTGACCGGGACGAAGCAGTCCGGTGTGCAGCTCGGGGCGTTCGCCGCGGGGCTGCCGCTCACCGCGCTCGCCGGGTGGGTGAGTTGGCGGGGCGCCGTGTGGACGGCGGCCGCGGCCGCGGTGGTCGCTGCCGTCTGGGCGGCGCGGGCCCTGCCCGCCGATCCGCCTCCGAAGTCCGTGCGCGCGGCGTGGGTGCCGCGCGGCATGATCGCCTGGCTCGCGGCCTTCTCCCTGTTCCTGGGCTGCGGCATCGCGTCCGTGAACACGTATGTGGCGCTGTACGGGACGGAGCGGCTCGGCTTCGGGCCGACGGCGGCGGGCGCCCTCGTGGCGGTGCTCGGAGTCACCGGGATCGTGGGCCGGGTCGGCTGGTCGAAGGCCGCGGGGCGACCCGAGCGCGCGGTGTGGCTGCCGGGCGGCCTCGCCGTGGGCGCGGTCGCGGCGGCGCTCCTCCTCACGGCCTCGTCGTCGGCCCAGGTACTGGTGTGGCCTGCGGCGGTGGCGGTCGGAGTGTTCGCGGTGGCGGCCAACGCGGTCTCGATGGTGCTGGTTCTGCAGCGCGCGGCACCGGGCCGCGCGGGCCAGGACTCGGCCCTGGTGGCGGCGGGCTTCTTCGCGGGCTTCGCCGCGGGGCCCCCGCTGTTCGGTCTCTTCGCGGAGGCCGGCCGCTACGGCACCGGCTGGCTCCTGGTCGCGGCCGAGTTCACGGCGGCGGGGGCGGTGGCGCTGGTGTGGGCGGTACGGGACCGTCGGCGTGCGGGAGTGGGCGCGTGAGCGACTCCGGCCGCGCTGAGCAGGTGGACGTCTTCGGCCGCACTGAGCAGGTGAACGTCTTCCGCCGTACTGAGCAGGTGGACGTCTCCGGCCGTACGTCAACGGGTTCACCTTCCGTCGGCGCCGAACCCGACCGGGCGGGTCGGGCGGACCGGCGGTCCGACGCCGCCACCACCCCCTCCCTCACCCCCGACTGGGCCGGGCCGGCCCTCGACTCCCTCCTCACCCGTGCCGCCCGCACCCGGGCCGAAGTCGGCGCCCGCTTCCCGCTGTTCGCGGAGCCCGGGGACGGGCGCTGGACCACGACCGGGCGGGGGTCGTGGACCGGCGGGTTCTGGGCGGGGCTGCTGTGGCTGCGGGCCCGGCACAGCGGGGAGCACGGCGACCGGGCGGCCGCGCGCGACTGTGCCGGGCGTCTCGCGCCGTGGATCGACGCCGACACGGCGACCCGTGGCCTGATCCTCTGGTACGGCACCGCGTTCGCCGACGGCGCGGACCGGGACGCCCTCGCACCGCTGCGGCTGCGGGCGGCCCGCTCCTGTCGCGGCGCGTTCGACGAGCGGCTCGGCCTGGTGCCGTGGGGCTCGGCCTTCGGCGGCCCCCGCCTGCTCGCCCGCGTCGACGGGGTGCCGGGCCTCGTGCCCCTGCTGGCCCTGGTGGACCCCGAAGCGGCCCGCTCCCATCTGCGCGTCCACCTCGAACTCTGCCTCGGGCGGCGGCCGTTCCACTGGGCGTGGCGCCGGGAGGAGGGCGAGCGGTGGGCACCGTGCGCCGAACCGCCGCCCGGCTGGGGGCGGGGGCCCGCCTGGCTGCTGCTCGCCCTGGCCGACGCCCGGCACGCCCTCGGGGAGTCCGGCGCGGGTGATCTCACCCCCGCCGTCGAGCAGTTGACCCCGACCGCCCTCGTACCCGCGGCAGACGCGACCGGCACGACCGTCCGTTCCGACACGACCGACCGCTCCGACAACCCCGACAACCCCGACAACCCCGGCGCCCCCGAAGACCCCGGCGGCCCCGCCAACACCCACAGTCCCGCCGATCCCCGCAGCCCTGCCAACACCCGCAGCCCCGGCAACCCCCACGTCCCCGACCGCCCCCTCGACACCTCCGCCGCCGCCATCACCGCGCTCGCGCTGCTCAAGCTCGGCGAGCGCGAACGGGCCGTGGCGGTGCTCGAACGGCTCGTCCACCGCCATCTCACCGCCGACGGCCGCCTGTTGGACGGCTGCTACGACCTGGGCTCCGCGACGGCCGTCCGACATGAGTTGATCTGGGGCGACTTCTTCCTCGCGCACGCCCTCGCCGCGCTCACGGGCCTGGTGGGACCGCACGAGGCATAGGCGTCGCCCGCCCGCGCTCCCCTGCCCCGCGCTACCCGCGCGCCCCTGCCCCGCCCTCCTGGGCGAGCACCCGCCGCGCCACCGACGCGATGTGCAGCTCGTCGGGACCGTCGAGGATCCGGGCCAGCCGCCCCGTGCGGAACAGGGCGGGCAGCGGGCTGTCGGGGGAGAGTCCCGCCGCGCCGTGGACCTGGATCGCGGAGTCGGCCACCTGCTGGAGCATCCGCGCCGCCGCGACCTTCGCGAGCCCCACCTCCACATGGGCGTCCTGCCCCGCGTCCAGGCGGGCCACGGCCTCGTACACCAGCGGCCGGGTGGTGCGCAGCGCGAGCAGGGCCTCGAAGACGTGGAGCTGGACGAGTTGCAGGTCGGCGAGGGGGCCGCGGGAGCGGATGCGGGTCGTGGCGCGGTCCCGCAGGAGGTCGAAGGCGCGCCGGGCCTGGCCGAGCCACCGCAGACAGCGCAACGTGCGGCCGAGTTGGAGGCGTTCGGCGGCGACGGCGAGCGCGCCGCCCCGGGAGCCGATGAGGTGGTCGGCGTCCACCCGGACGTCGTCCAGCACGAACTCCCCCTGTCCGGCCGCCCCGAGCACCGGCAGCTCCCGCACCACCCGGAAGCCGGGTGCGTCCGTCGGGACCAGGAGAAGGGACAGGCCCTGGCGGTCGGGCGCCGTTCCGTCGGTACGGGCCAGCACCGTCACCAGGTCGGCGTCGCCGATCCCACTGGTGAACCACTTCCCGCCGTTCAGTCGCCAGCTGCCGTCCGGCCCCGCCTCGGCGCGGGTCTCGGTGAGGAAGGGGTCCGTGCCCGGCGTCTCGCGCTCGGTCATCCCGTAACAGGCGCGGACGTCCCCGGCGACCAGCCGCTCCACGTACCGCTCGCGCACGCGCGGGCTGCCGTGCCGCCAGAGCATCAGCGCGTCGAGGAAAGAGTGCGAGCCGAGCGCCGCGGGGCCGTGGTCGCTGGCGCCCTCGGCCTCGGCGATGTGCGCGTACGAGGTCAACGGGAGCCCTTGGCCGCCGAGTTCGACGGGGAGGGGCAGCGCCCACAGGCCCGCGTCCTTCGCCTCCTTCTGGAGGCCGCGCAGCGTGGCCGCCGCGTCCGGGCCGCCCGCGTCGAGCACCGGCTCACAGGGCACGACCCGGCGGCGTACGAACTCCGTGACGCGGTCCCGCACGTCCACGGCCTCCGCCGGGCACGGGGCCCCGCCCACCGTCTCCCACTCCCGGTCCCGCTCCGGCTGGGGCTCCCGCTCCGCTGCCACCGACTCCGCTTCCGTCATCACTTTCCTCCAGCCCCCGGGAACCCCCGGCGACGGCGATCCGACTGTCTGTTCCGTGGAACAGGTCGGGGGCGACCGCCTCCGAGTTCCCGCGCGACGGCATGCGCATCACGAAGGGCAGGGGACGAGGCAATGGGGACACCAGCCACACCGACGGCCGCGCGGACGGTCGGGCAGCCGCTCGACGGACTGCGACTGGAGACTTCGGCTCAGCAGGGCCCACCGGGGCCGCCGGGGCCGGGAGCGGACGTGGTGGTGGAGCACCTGAGGCGCCTCGGCGCCGAGGGGGGAAGGGACGCCGAAGGAGGAAGGGACGGCGAGGACGGCGAGTTCAGGGCCGGTGGCCGGCACATCGCCCTCGGCGGCGCCGAGTTCGGGGACGTCTCCCTCGTCACGGCCTGGGGCGACTCGGCACGCGACGCCACCGACGAAGCGACCGTGCAGGCCACGACCGGCATGATGGCGGTGCACGGCCGCCGCGACGGCTCCCCGCGCGGACTCGCCGTCGACTACGCCGCCACCGCGACCGGCGTCCTCGCCGTGCAGGGCCTCCTCGCCGGACTGCTCGCCCAGGCGCGCGGCACGGCGGCGCCCGGCCGGGTGCGGGTCAGCGCCGAGCGGGCCGGGCTGCTCGCGGTGTCGCAGTATCTGGCGGCGGCCGGGGCGGAGGAGGACGAGGCGGCCGAACTCGCCCCGGGAGGCCCGCCGTTCACGTCGTCCGACGGGACCGTGTTCGAGCTGGAGACCCTCGACCCCGGCGTGTGGGCGGCGTTCTGGCGCGGGCTCGGTGCCCCGCAGGAGGCGATACGCCGGGGCTGGCGCCCCTTCCAGTTCCGGTACGCGACGGCCTGCGCGCCCTTCCCGCCGGTGCTGCACGACGTGGTGCGGGCGCACGCCTGGGGCCGGATCCGGCACGTGGCCGAGGCGTCCGGCGCCGATGTGTGCGCGCTGCGGTCGATCGCGGACCGGGTCGGGGAGGCGGACGGCGCGGCGCCGTGGCAGATCGGTTCGTACGAGGACGCGTACGCACCCTCGTACTCAGGAGACGACGGCTCCCGCACGCGGCCCCTGGCCGGGATCACCGTCCTGGAAGCGGGCCGGCGCATCCAAGCGCCGCTCGCCGCACACCTGTTGGGGCTGCTCGGCGCCGACGTGGTGCGCGTCGAGCCGCCGGGCGGTGATCCGCTGCGCGGGATGCCGCCCGCCTGTGCGGGCGTGTCGGCGCGCTGGCTCGCCCTGAACCGCGGCAAGCGGGCCGTGGAGGTGGACATCAAGTCGGCGGCGGACCGGGCGCGGCTGCGGGAGCTGGTGGCGGGCGCCGATGTGTTCCTGCACAACTGGGCGCCGGGCAAGGCGGCTCAACTGGGCCTGGACAGGGCCGGCTTGGCGGCGTCCGCCCCCGGTCTCGTCTACGCGTACACGAGCGGCTGGGCGGACCGTGTCCCGGACGCGCCGATGGGCACGGACTTCATGGTGCAGGCCCGCACCGGGGTGGGCGAGGCCGCGCGCCCCGCCGACGAGCCGCCCGCGCCGTCGTTGATGACGCTGCTCGACGTGCTGGGCGGGCTGCTGGGCGCCGAGGCGATCCTCGCGGGCCTGCTGACGCGGGAGCGGACCGGGCGCGGCGTGGGCGTGGAGTCGTCGCTGCTTGCCGCCGCCGATGTGCTGACGGCGGCCGCGCGGGCCCGCGTCGCGGCCGGTGGCACGGCCCGCAGGACGGCCGGGTTCCGCCGGCCGCTGCCCACGGCGGACGGCTGGCTGTCCCCCACCGACGCGAGCGCGCCCGCGGCAGCCGCGTACGACCTGCGCCAACTCCCCACGCACGTGGCCGTGGACCTGCTCCGCGGCCACGGCCTGTCCGCGGCCCCGGTCACCACCGATCTCGCGGACCTGCTGCGCTCCCCCGGCCCCTGCGGCCCGATCCCCCGCGACACCCACGGCGCCCCGGCGGTCCCGGCGCCCTGGGTCTTCGCGTGAGCGCCCGCGCCCTCCCCGCGACCGCCGCCGCTCTCCCGCGCGCCACCCACCACTCCGACTCCCAGGAGCCACCCATGACCCTCGCCCTCCCCGACCTCCTCCCCGCCGGCCTGCGCAGGTCCTGGGCCGCCGACGGGACCTGCCCCGACCTGGACCTCTACAGCCTGTTCCGGGCGCGGCAGATCGCCGACCCGCATCGCACCGCCGTCATCGACGGCAAGGGGAAACTCTGTTACACCGCGCTCGACCGGAAAGCGCGATGTCTGGCCGCCGGGCTCGCGGGGCTCGGGATACGGGCGGGCGACGTGGTGGGCGTGCAGCTGCCCAGTGGCCGTCATGCCGTCGTCGCGGATCTCGCGCTCGCCGCGCTCGGGGCCGTCGCGCTGCCGTTCCCCGTGGGGCGGGGCGGGCGGGAGGCCGCGTCGCTGCTGCGCCGGTCCGAGGCGGTCGCCGTGCTCGCGGCGACCGAGCACCGGGGCGCCCACCACGCCGCCGACCTGCTCGCCCTCGCCGGGGAACTCCCCCATCTGCGCACGGTCGTCGCCACCGGCCCCGCGGCGGACGTGCCCGCGGGGGCCGTCGCCCTGTCCGCCCTCCTGCGTGACGGCGACCCCGCCGCCGTCACGCCGGTGCGGCCCGACCCCGACAGTGCCGCGCGCATCCTCGTCTCCTCCGGTTCCGAGGCCGAGCCGAAGATGGTCGCGTACTCGCACAACGCGCTGGCCGGAGGGCGCGGCAACTTCCTCGCCTCCCTCATGCCGGACAACGCCCCGCCGCGGTGTCTGTTCCTGGTCCCGCTGGCGTCGGCGTTCGGCAGCAACGGCACCGCCGTCGCGCTCGCCCGCCACGGCGGCACCCTCGTGCTCCTCGACCACTTCACGCCCGAGGCGGCCCTGGACGCGATCGTCGAGCACCGGCCGACGCACGTCCTCGGGGTGCCGACGATGGTGCGGATGCTCCTGGACCGCGTCACGGGCGGCGACGGCATCACGAACGGCGGCGCCCGCCCCGAACTGCCCTCCCCCACCGCCCTCGTCGTCGGCGGCTCCCCCCTCGACGAGGCGACGGCCGCGGAGGCCCGGCGCGTCTTCGGCTGCCCGGTCGTGAACCTCTACGGCTCCGCCGACGGTGTCAACTGCCATACGGGGCTCGACGCACGCCCCGTCCAGGAGGAGCACGCCGCCGGGGTGCTCGCGGGCCGCCCCGACGCCCGCGTCGCGGAGATACGCATCGCCGTGCCGGACGCGCCCGGCCTCGTCGAGGCGCCCGTGGGCGCCGTGGGCGAGATCGTCGCGCGCGGCCCCATGACGCCGCTCTGCTACGTCGCCGCCCCCGACCTGGACGCCCGCTACCGCACCACCGACGGCTGGGTGCGCACGGGCGACCTGGGGCGGCTCGACGCGGACGGGACGCTGCGGGTCGTGGGGCGGCTCAAGGACGTGGTGATCCGGGGCGGCGCCAACATCAGCCCGGCGGAGGTGGAGGTCGAGCTCGCCGCGCACCCGCTGGTGCGGGACGTGGTGTGCGTCGGGGTCCCCGACCCTCTGATGGGCGAACGCCTCGCGGCCTGCGTGGTCGCGTCCGCCGCTCACCCGCCCACGCTCGCCGAGCTCTCCGCCCACCTGGACGCCCGCGGCCTGGAGCGCCGCAAGCACCCCGAACATCTTCTTCTCGTAGGGGAGTTGCCGCTGACCCCGGCGGGCAAGCCGGACCGCCCGCTGCTACGGAAGCGGCTGGCCGGCGAGGGCGAGGGGGCCGAGGCGGGGCAGCCGTCGCTGGCCGGGGCGGTCTGATCGGGGGCGGCCCGATCGGCCCTACGTGAGGGGGCCACCCGGAATGTCCGGGTGGCCCCCTCACATCTGCACGTGCCGCTACGGGTGGCGGACCCCGCTCAGCTTCCGCCCATCCCCTTCTTCACCGTCCCGGCCGCGTCCCGGTACACCGCCAGCAGGTCCAGGTCGTCACCCGGGTAGTTGACGATCTCCACCTGCCGGGCGCCGGAGTCGGGCAGGACCTTGCCCGTCGTCATGTGGGCGTTGTCCAGGACGAGGGCGGGCTTCTTCTTCGACAGGTCGGCCAGCTGCTTCGCCGTCACGGCCTCCGGGCCGTACGTGCCGACGACGTCCGCGCCCGCGAGCTTCGCGGACCACGCGGTGAACGTCTGCGCGGCGACCTTCGGCGCCTTGCCGCCGGGCCAGGACGCCGTCAGGTCCTTGCGCAGCTTGCCGTACTCGGCCTTGAAGGTCTTGTTCCAGCGGGCGGCCGCCGCCTCGGTGCCGAACTTCCTGCCCAGGCGCGTCACTTCGGCACTCACCTTGGCGGCGTCGTTGTCGAGGCCGACCTCGACGAGCTCGGCGTCGGAGCCGGCCGCGTCCTTGATCTTCGCCGCGTACGGTTCGAAGGGCGCGTAGAGCACGAAGTCGGCGTCGGCGACGGCCGCGAGGTCGGACGGCTTCGGGTCGTAGTCGGGGGCGTGGTGCACCGACTTCGGGACGATCACCTTGACGTCGCGGGCGCCCGCCGCCTTGGCGAAGGCGCCCTCCCAGGTGGTGGTGACCACGACGGACGGCGCCCCGCCCTGGGAGCCCTTGCCCGCGGAGCCGGACTTCTCGCTGTCGCCCCCGCAGGCCGTCGCGGTGAACGCGAGGCCCGCGGCCAGGGTCAGTGCGAGGGAGGCAGGGACGGGGCGGCGGGAGGGGACTGCGGGGATACGGACGCGGGTGCGCGCCATGAGCTGATTCTCCGTTCGGGGATGAGATGGACAGCGAGGACCACGGCCCCGGCCGTCAGGACAAGCACGGGGCCCGGCGGCAGGTCGAACTTGAGCGCGACGAGGAACCCGGAGAGGTTCACGGCGACGCCGATGCCGACCGCCCAGGCGGTGATGGACTTCAGGGACGACCCGAGGCGCCGGGCGGCGAGCGCGGGCAGCAGGGTGAGCGCGTCGACGAGCAGCGCGCCGGTGAGTTTGATCGCCCCGGCGACGGCCACCGCGACCAGGACGAGCAGCAGCAGGGTGAGCCGCTCGACGCGGACCCCTGAGGACAGGGCGAGTTCACGGTCGTACAGGAGCAGGGCGAGGTCGCGGCGGCGCCACCAGAACAGCGCGGGCACGGCGACGGCAAGCGCTCCGACCACCCACAGGTCGGCGGCGCCCACGGAGAGGATCGAGCCCCACAGGAGCGCGAAGGCCCCCGAGGCGTTCACCCCGGACACCGCGAGCACCAGGAGCGCGGCCGCGATCGCGAGGCTCATCAGCAGGCCCATCGCCCCCGAGAGGCCGTCCGGGGTGCGGGCGAGCGGGGCGACCGAGGCGCCCGCGAGCCCGCAGGCGACCAGGGCGCACAGCATCGGGTCGAGGCCGGTGAGCAGGCCCACGGCGATGCCGAGCAGCGCGACATGCATCATCGCGAACCGCACCGGCATGATGTCGAGCCCCACGATGACGACCCCGATCACGGGGAGCCCCAGAGCCGCCAACAGCAGTGCCGCGCCCGCCCTTTGGACGGGCAGCAGCTGCAGCAGGACGCCGAGGTCGGCCGACGCGACGGCGGTCACCGCGCGCCCCCCGCCGCCGAGGCGCCGCGCGCCACCTCGCGCAGGGTGCCCGCGGCCATCTCCAGGGTCCGGTCGCAGCGATCGGCGAGGGACCGGTCGTGGGTGACGACGAGGACCGTCACGGGCAGCGACAGGAGCACATCGGCGGCCTCCTCCTGCCCCTCGAAGTCGAGGGCGGCGGTGGGTTCGTCGGCGAGCAGCACCCCGGCGCCCGCGGCGACGCAGCCGACCGCCCGCGCCAGGTACATGCGCTGGAGCTGGCCGCCGGACAGGGTGTGCAGGGGCCGGTCCGCGAGGTGGGCCACGCCCAGCCTCCCGGCCGCTTCCCCGGCCGGGCCCGCCGCGCCGCCGCCGGCCAGCAACTCCCGTGCGAGCAGCGGGAACCGGCCGACGGCGGGCTTCTGCGGGATCCATGCGCAGGCGCGCCGCCGCCACGCCCACTCGGCGGCGTTGCCCGCCGTACGGCCGCCGACGCGGATGGTCCCGCCGACCCGGCGGTGCAGGCCGAGCACGGCCCGCAACAGGGTCGTCTTGCCCGACCCGTTGGTGCCGGTCAGGGCGATCCGCTCACCGGCCGCGACATCGAGGTCCACGCCGCGCACGGCCTCGACCCGCCCGTGGCGGCAGGAGACGTCGCGCATCCGTACGTCGAGACCGTCGTCCATCCCGCTCCTCACTCCCGCTGTTCCCCTCTCCCGTTGTTCCTGGTTCCTCGACAGGAGTCGGGGCGCGGGGCCGGTGAGTTCCCGGGAGATTCAAGTCCGGTGTCGCGTCAGCCACCGGGCCGGACCACGACCGCCTCCGCCGCGACGCGGCCCCCGTGCCGGAAGGTCAGCTCGAACCGCACCCGGTCCCCCACCCGCCAGTCGGTGCGCGCCGTGAGCATGATGTCCAGGCCGTCGGGCGCCATCGCGAGGGTCGCGCGCGCCGGGACGGTCGCGGAGCCCACCATGCGCATGGAGGCCGCCCCGCCGCCCGACGGCGCGTACCGGCCGAGCATCACGTCGTCGACGCCGGGCGCCGCCACGGACACCAACTGGTCGGCCGCGCCACCGGAGTTGGTGATCCGGAAGAACGCGGCGGTGTCCGTGGTGTCGCCGTAGGGGAGGAAGACGCGCCCGGCGTCGACCTCGATGCGCGGCGGACTGCCCGCGGCGCCGGAGCCGGTCCACAGGACGAGCCCGCCCAGGGCGACGGCGCTCGCCGCCACGGGGGCGAGCCCGGCACGCACGGCGTCCCAGACCCGTCGCCCGGTCCGCACTGTGGTGGTCATCGCAGTCCTCCTCGTACGGGCTGCCAGGTGCGCAGCCGCAAGCTGTTGCCGACCACCAGGAGCGAGCTGGCGGACATCGCGGCGGCGGCGACCATCGGATTGAGCAGCCCGACCGCGGCGAGCGGCAGCGTGACGGCGTTGTAGCCGAAGGCCCACAGGAGGTTGATCCTGATGGTGGCGAGGGTGCGCCGGGCGAGCCGGACCGCGTCGGCGACGGCCTCGATGTCGCCGCGCACGAGCGTCACGTCGGCGGCGCCGATGGCAGCGTCGGTGCCGCCGCCCATGGCGATCCCGAGGTCGGCCCCGGCGAGGGCGGCCGCGTCGTTGACACCGTCACCGATGACCGCGACCCGGCGCCCCTCGTCCTTCAACTGCCTTACGAGGGCTGCCTTCTGCTCCGGTGTGCGGCGGGCGTGCACCTCGTCGATGCCGAGATCCTCGGCGACGGCGCGGGCGGTGGACTCGCGGTCCCCGGTGGCGAGGACGGGCCGCACGCCGAGCCGCCGGAGCCGGTGCACGGCACGGTAGCTGCCGGGCCTCGGCAGGTCCGCAAGGGCGATGAGTGCCGCGGGCTCGCCGTCGACGCGGACCAGGACGGCGGTGTGCGCGGCGGCCTCGGCGTCGGCGAGCGCTCCGCCCAGGACGCCGTCCGGGACACCCTCCAACGCATCGCCCGGCGCGCCCACTTCGACGAGCCGCCCGTCGACGCGGCCGCGCACGCCCCGCCCGGCGTCGGCCCGGAACTCCCGTACCTCCGGGAGCCCTTCGTCGCCCGCGCGGCTCCTCGCGTACGCGGCGACGGCCCGCCCCACCGGGTGTTCCGACCCTTGCTCCACGGCTCCGGCGAGCCGCACCACAGTGTCCGCGCCGATACCGGTGCCGTCGTCGTCGGGGCGGGCGGTGACGCGGGTGACGCTCATGTGCCCGGAGGTGAGCGTGCCCGTCTTGTCGAGGACGACGGTGTCGATGTGGCGCAGCGTCTCCAGGGCGCGGGCACCGCTGACCAGGACGCCGAGCCGGGCGCCGCGACCGGTGGCGGCGAGGAGCGCGGTGGGGGTGGCCAGGCCGAGTGCGCAGGGGCAGGCGACGACGAGGACGGCCACACCGGCGGTGACGGCGGCCTGCGCGTCGGCCCCGGCGCCGAGCCAGAACCCGAGCACGGTGACGGCGAGGGCGAGCACGACCGGCACGAACACCCCGGCCACCGCGTCGGCGAGCCGCTGGGCGCGCGCCTTGCCCGCCTGAGCGTCCGTCACCATGCGGGTGATGCGCGCGAGTTGTGTGTTGGCGCCGACCGCCGTGGCGCGCACGAGCAGCAGCCCGCCCACGTTGACGGCGCCTCCGGTCACCGCGGAGCCCGGCCCGACCTCGACGGGCTCGCTCTCCCCGGTGACGAGCGACAGGTCCACGGCGGAGCCGCCCGCGTCGACGACCCCGTCGGTGGCGACCCGCTCCCCCGGCCGCACGACGAAGACCTGCCCCTTCCTCAACTCCCCGATGGGTACGCGGCGTTCGGTCCCGGTCCCGGTCCCGTCCCCGTCGTCCCGTACCGCGACATCCTTGACCGCGAGCCCGGCAAGGGACCGCAGTGCCGCCCCGGTGCCGCGCCGCGCCCTCGCCTCCAGATAGCGCCCGGCGAGCACGGACAGCGGCACCCCGACGGCCGCCTCCAGGTACACGTGCGCGACGCCCTCCTGTCCCGCGCCGGAGACCCACAGGGTGAACGGCATCCGCATGCCCGGCGCCCCCGCGCCGCCCAGGAAGAGCGCGTACGCGGACCAGGCGAACGACGCGGCGACACCGAGCGACACGAGCGTGTCCATGGTCGCCGCCGAGTGCCGCAGCCCACGCACCGCCCGGATGTGGAAGGGCCACGCACTCCACACGGCGACCGGCGCGGCGAGCACGAAGCACAGCCACTGCCAGTTGCGGAACTGGAGGGCGGGCACCATCGAGAGGGCGAGCACCGGGGCGGACAGGAGGGCGGTGACGAGGAGACGCCGCAGGTCGTCGCGCGACCCCAACTCCGCTTCGCCCGGAGGCCGTTGCTGTTCCTTGGTCTCGGGCTCCGGAGGCAGCTCCGCCGTGTACCCGGCGCGCTCGACGGCGGCGACGAGCTCTTCGGGCGCGAGGTCCGGCGGGTGGCTGACATGGGCGCGACCGGTGGCGAGGTTGACCGTGGCGGTCACCCCTTCAAGGCGCCCGAGCCGCTTCTCGACGCGCTTCACACAGGCCGCGCAGGTCATGCCGCCGACGGTCAGGTCCGTGGTCACGACGGCGGAGTCGGCGGTCACGGCGGCGTCGTCCACCTGACCGCCACCCACCCGCTCTTCGACGCCGCTCACCCGTGTCCTCCGTGCATGCCGCCCATGTCACCCATGTCGTCACCCCCGCCTCCCCCACCGCCCCCGCCGCCACCGGGGTCCCGCGTATCACTCCGGTGCATACCGGGCGCGACCGGCCCGACGGCCGACCCCACGGCGTAGGCCACCGCGAACATCGCCGCGAGCAGCACAAGGAAGGCGCAGAGGGCGAAAGGAATCCGGGACTTGCTCATCACTCCTCAGGAGTCGGACGACGACGGCCGCGAGTTCCCGACGGGATTCCCTCATCCCCCTTGCCCTGCCGAGTAATAAGCAACAAGCTTGACTGGTCCTTACCTACCGTCCAGGAGGCGGAGCCTTCGCATGCCCACGTTCGTGCCGGTCGCCGGGCCCCAACGCACCCTCGCCGCGACCAACTTCGTCTACACCGTCGGCAGCGGCGTCTACCTCACGGCGGGGGTGCTCTACTTCACGGAGGCCGTGCGCCTCCCGGCCGGACAGGTGGGGCTCGGGCTCGGCGTCGCCGGGCTCGTCTCGCTGCTCGCGGGCATCGCCGTCGGGCATCTCGCGGACGCGCGGGGAGCGCGCGGCGTCTACGCGGGGACGCTCGTCGTGCAGGCCCTGGCGACGGCCGGGTTCGTGCTCGCGGACGCCTTCTGGCCGTTCGTCCTCGCGGTGACCGCGGCCACCGGGGCGAAGGCGGCAGGCGTGGCCGCGCGCTCGCCGCTCATCCGGCACTACGGAGGCGAGCGGCCGCAGGAGTTCCGCGCCTATCTGCGCGCCGTGACCAATGTCGGGGTCTCACTGGGCGCGCTGCTGGCGGGCTGGGCGGTACAGGTCGACACCCTCACCGCCTACCAACTCCTCGTCGCGGGGAACGCGTTCGCTTTCCTGGCCTCGGCCGTGATGCTGGTCCGGCTGCCGTCGGTCGCGCCCTCGCCCGCCGCGCGCGGACCGCGCTGGGTGGCCCTGCGGGACCGCCCGTACCTCGTCCTCACCGCGCTCGACGGCGTGATGGCCGTCCAGTTCAAGGTGCTCACGGTGGCCGTGCCGCTGTGGCTGGTGGCGGCCACGAGCGCGCCGCGCTGGCTCATCTCGGGGACCATGCTCGTCAACACGGCCCTCATCATCGCCCTGCAGGTGCGGGCGAGCCGCTCCGTCGACTCGCCCGCGGCCGGGGGCCGCGCCTACCGCCGTGCCGGTGCGGCCTTCCTCGTCGCCTGCGCGCTCGTCTCCTTCTCGGCGGACGTCCCGGCGTGGGCGGCCGCCGCCCTCCTCATGGCCGCGGTGGTCGTCCACACCGTCGGTGAACTCTGGCACTCCGCAGGCGGATTCGAGGTCTCCTTCGCCCTCGCCCCGCACCACGCCACCGGCCAGTACCTGGGCGTCTTCGGCCTGGGCGCGGGGCTCGCCGAGGCCCTCGGCCCCGGTCTGCTCATCTCGCTCTGCATCACCTGGGGCCGCCCCGGCTGGTACGTCGTCGGGGCCCTGTTCGCCGTGACGGGTCTCGCGGCGCCGCTCGCCGTCCGGTGGGCGGAGCGCTCCCGCAGGGGATGTGTCAGTGCGGCGCGTGGCGGCGCGCCTCGTTCTGGCGCCACTCCCGGCCCGCCGCTCGCATCAGTGCCGGGTACACCCCCAGGTACCGGAAGGGCTTGATGCCCAGCATGTACAGGGCGCCGAAGCGGCCGTTGGGCCTGACCAGGACGGCCATCTGACCCCGGTAGCCGCCGTCGCCGTCCGGGACCCAGCCGATGTGCAGCACCCCGTGCATGGTCTTGTTGGCGTACTCGGCGGCCCACTCGTCGTGCGTCTGGAAGATCGAGGTGAAGGGCGCGGAGTCGGGGCCTCGCGGCCCCTTCCGCAGATCGTCCGGCAGCCGGTCGCGCAGCGTCGCCACCCGGCCGCCGACACCGGACTCCGGACCGTCCCAGCCGAGCAGCGCGCCGAGCTTCCAGCGCACCGCGAAGAGGACGCGGCCCACGGCGTTGGCGCCGGTCGGCTTCTCGTCCCCGTCGGCCGCGATCTGCTCGACGAGGTGGTGCAGATCGTCCGGGCCGCCGGGCGTCGGCATCATCCACACGTCCTCCAGCCGGAAGTCCCCGGCGATCTCGTGGATGCGCCAGGCGCGGTGGGTGTGGTCGGTGGCGGGAAGTCGCAGGCTGCTCATGACGGACCCCTGTCCATACGGTCTATACGGTGCCGTATAAGTCGAGCATAGACCCGTCTATACGGCGCCGTATACTCGTGGCAGGCCAAGGGGCTTGTGAAAGGGGACACAATCATGGGCGCGGTCCGCACCCCGCGGGAGAAGTGGATCGAGGAGGGTCTGCGGGCCCTCGCCGCGGGCGGCCCCGAGGCCGTCCGGGTCGAGGTCCTCGCCCAGGCGCTCGGCGTCAGCAAGGGCGGCTTCTACGGCTACTTCCGCAACCGTGCCGCCCTCCTGGAGGAGATGCTCGACACCTGGGAGCGCGGGGTCAGCGACGACGTGATCGAGGAGATCGAGCGCGACGGCGGCGACGCCCGCGAGCGGCTCGGGCGGCTCTTCGACTACGTGGGCGGGCACGGAACCCACGTCACCAGCGCCGCGCTCGAACTCGCGATCCGCGAGTGGGCGCGCCGCGACAAGAAGGTGGCGGCCTGGCTGCGCCGCGCCGACAACCGGCGCATGGACTATCTGCGCGGGCTGTACGGCGCCTTCTGCCCCGACGAGGGCGATGTCGAGGCCCGCTGTCTCATCAGCTTCTCGCTGCGCATCGGCGACCATCTCATCGCGGCCGACAACGGCCCGCGCAGCCGTACGGAAGTCCTCTCAGCGGTCAGGGAGAGGCTGCTCGCCTGAGCGGCGCGGGCAGTTCACGCACCCGCGCCCTCCGGCTCAACTCCACTCACCTCAACTCGGCTCGGCTCGGCTCGGCTCGGCTCGGCTCAGCTCGGCTCAGCGCCGCGCCTTCGCCCGCTCCAGGCCCGCGACGCCGACCGCGGCCAGGCCGATCTGGATGGCCAGTTCGATCCAGTCGATGCCCTTGGTGTCGGCGACGTCGAACGCGGCGGCGACGGCGGTGCCGACGAACGCCGCGGCGATGCCGACCAGGATCGTCCACAGCACACCGATGTGCTGGCGGCCCGGAAGGGCCAGGCGGCCCAGGACTCCGATCACGATGCCGATCAGGATCGCGCTGATGATGCCGGAAATCTCCATGCCGCTCGCCTCTCGTCGACAGAGCACTCGACTTGATGAGTGCCCACGTCAAGGCGGGGCAGTCCTCGGCCCGACCCGGCGCGCACCCGTCCGTTACGGGTGCGACAGGGGCGGGTCACCGAGGCCGTCGCGCAGGAAGGGCAGCATCCCCCGCTCCAGCAGCGCCCGTTCCCACGCGTCCCGGGCCGCGCCGACCTCGGCGTCCTCGGCCACGGAGGGGGTGCCCTCCGCCACGGGCCGGTTGCGGGCCGCGGCCGAGAGCAGCCAGGCCAGATCGCCCACCGCCGCGCCGACCGCCACGCACGCGCACACCACCCCGGCCGTGAGCAGCCCGCCGCCGACGTAGTGGCGGCCGTCGACGGCGCTCATCACGAAACCCCACACCAGGAAGACCACCGACGCGATGCCGGACAGGGCCGGCACGACGATCGCGAGCGCGGGCAGGATGCCGTCGCGGGTGCGGGAGAAGGGGGCGGGGGTCTCGTCGACGCCCTGCGCCAGGCCAGGGGCGCGCTGCGCCGCGTGCTCCTTCGCCTCCTGGTAGGCCGCATACTCGGCGGCGGCCGCGGCCTCTATGGCGCCCTTGCCCCGCAGGGCGCTCGCGCGGAGCCGGGCCCGGTCGGCGGCCCGCGCCGGGCGGGCCAGCTCCCGGGCCATCTCACGGGAGTTCAGGGCTCGGTCGAGTATCTCCTCGAAGGCGGCGGCGCGTTCCGCCGTCGGTTCGTCGTACTCCATGATGCGCATGTCCATCCCCCGATGAATGTCCGTGCGGGGCGCAGGGCCCCGCATGTGGACGACGTGTCGGCTTGCCTGGGCGGTTCCGCGTCGGATGTGAAGGGTTCCGGAACGGAAAACGTCCAGGGCCGACCCTAACGGGCCGGCCCTGGACGTCAGCACCGGGTGATCTCCGGAGGACCCGGGCGATCAGGGAACTGCGGTCAGGCGACGTCGAACCGGTCGAGGTTCATGACCTTGTCCCACGCCGCGACGAAGTCCTTCACGAACTTCGCCTTCGCGTCGTCGCTCGCGTACACCTCGGCGACCGCGCGCAGCTCGGAGTTGGAGCCGAAGACGAGGTCGGCACGGGTGCCGGTCCACTTGACGGCGCCGGAGGCGTCGCGGGCCTCGAACTCGTCCTGCGCCTCGGACGTGGACTTCCACTGCGTGTCCAGGTCGAGCAGGTTGACGAAGAAGTCGTTCGTCAGCGTGCCCGGCCGGTCGGTGAGGACGCCGTGCTTGCTGCCCTGGTGGTTGGCGCCCAGGACGCGCAGGCCGCCGACGAGGACGGTCATCTCGGGAGCGCTCAGGTTGAGCAGGTTCGCCTTGTCGATCAGCAGGTACTCGGCGGGCAGGCGGTTGCCCTTGCCGACGTAGTTGCGGAACCCGTCGGCGCTCGGCTCGAGCGCGGCGAACGACTCGACGTCCGTCTGCTCCTGCGAGGCGTCGACGCGGCCGGGCGTGAACGGCACCTGGACCTCGACGCCGCCGTCCTTGGCCGCCTTCTCGACGGCCGCGGTGCCCGCGAGCACCACGAGGTCGGCCAGCGAGACCTGCTTGCCGCCCTGGGAGTTGAAGGACTCCTGGATGCCCTCGAGGGTGCGCAGGACCTGGGCGAGCTCGTCCGGGTTGTTGACCTCCCAGCCGCGCTGCGGCTCCAGGCGGATGCGGCCGCCGTTGGCGCCGCCGCGCTTGTCGCTGCCGCGGAAGGAGGAGGCGGCGGCCCAGGCGGCGGAGACCAGCTGGGCGACCGTCAGGTCCGTGCCGAGGACCTGCTCCTTGAGGGCGGCGACATCGGCGGCGCCGAGGACCTCGCCGGTGCGCTGCGGCAGCGGGTCCTGCCACAGGAGCTCCTCGGCGGGGACCTCGGGGCCGAGGGAGCGGACGACCGGGCCCATGTCACGGTGCGTCAGCTTGTACCAGGCGCGGGCGAAGGCGTCCGCGAACAGCTCCGGGTTCTCGTAGAAGCGGCGCGAGATCTGCTCGTAGACCGGGTCGAAGCGGAGCGACAGGTCGGTGGTGAGCATCGTCGGAAGCTGCTTCTTCGACGCGTCGAAGGCGTCGGGAATGATCGCCTCGGCGTTCTTCGCGACCCACTGGTTGGCACCGGCCGGGCTCTGCGTGAGCTCGTACTCGTACTCGAAGAGGTTCTTGAAGAAGTTGTTGCTCCACTGGGTGGGCGTCTCGGTCCACGTCACCTCGAGGCCCGAGGTGATCGCGTCCTTGCCGACGCCCGTGCCGTGGGTGCTCTTCCAGCCGAGGCCCAGCTGGTCCATCGGCGCGGCCTCGGGGTCGTTGCCGACGGCGTCCGCCGGGCCCGCCCCGTGGGTCTTGCCGAAGGTGTGGCCGCCCGCGATGAGGGCGACGGTCTCCTCGTCGTTCATCGCCATGCGGCGGAACGTCTCACGGATGTCGCGGGCCGCGGCGACCGGGTCCGGGTTGCCGTTGGGGCCCTCGGGGTTGACGTAGATGAGGCCCATCTGGACCGCCGCCAGGGGGTTCTCCAGTTCGCGGTCGCCGGTGTAGCGGGCGTCGCCCAGCCACTCGGTCTCGGGACCCCAGTAGACGTCCTCGTCGGGCTCCCACTCGTCCACGCGGCCGCCGGCGAAGCCGAAGGTCTTGAAGCCCATGGTCTCCAGGGCGACGTTGCCGGTGAGGACCATGAGGTCGGCCCAGGAGATGGACTGGCCGTACTTCTTCTTGACCGGCCACAGCAGACGGCGGGCCTTGTCCAGGCTCGCGTTGTCCGGCCAGCTGTTGAGGGGGGCGAAGCGCTGCTGGCCGCCGCCCGCGCCGCCGCGGCCGTCGCTGATCCGGTAGGTGCCCGCGCTGTGCCAGGCCATGCGGATCATCAGCGGGCCGTAGTTGCCGAAGTCGGCGGGCCACCAGTCCTGCGAGGTAGTCAGGACCTCGGCGATGTCCCGCTTCACGGCGGCCAGGTCGAGGGACTTGAACGCCTCGGCGTAGTCGAATTCCTCGCCGAGGGGGTTGGCCACGGCGGGGTTCTTGGCCAGAATCTTCAGGTTCAGCCGGTCCGGCCACCACTGGCGGTTGCCTCCGCCCTGGGTCGGGTGCGGGGCGCGACCGTGGGCGACCGGGCAGCCGGTCGGATCCGCCGGCTCGGGGTCGGTGACGATCGCGTCGTGGTTCTCAGTCATGGGAATCCTTCCGGACGGGGCGGATCACGATGCTCAGGAACTGCGGGCGGTGGAACAACGAATACGCGGCCATGGAGGTGTGGAAGGCCACACGCACGGCACTGGGAGGAAGCACGGCACACCAAGGAGTACGGCTGGAGAGGAGCTGCGGCTCACGTCGTCCCACACTCCGGAGGCGTTCGCCTCAGCGTGAGCGGGCCCGCTTCCTGAAGTCACGCACCATTCCTCGCTGTTGCCCTGTCCCTTGGCCGTCGGCCGGAACCGATCCTACGATGGACGAAATCCAAGTCAATACGACAGACAGGCCCGTACGGATTCATCCGTCGGACGACGCACAGTTAGGCTGGTGGCATGAGTGACCTGCTCGAAAGGCTTCGTGGACGCGGCTGGCGGCTGACGGCTCAGCGCCGCGTGGTGGCCGAGGTTCTGGACGGCGACCACATCCACCTCACCGCGGACGAAGTGCTCGCGCGCGCCACCAGCCGGCTCCCGGAGATCTCCAGAGCGACCGTCTACAACACCCTCGGTGAACTCGTCTCGCTCGGCGAGGTGATCGAGGTGGCGACCGACGGACGCGCCAAGCGCTACGACCCCAACGCCCACCACCCCCACCAGCACCTGGTGTGTTCGGGCTGCGGCGCGATCCGCGACGTGCACCCGGGCGGCGACCCGCTGGCCGCGCTGCCGGACTCGGAGCGCTTCGGCTTCACGGTCTCCGACGTCGAGGTGACCTACCGGGGCGTGTGCCCCGACTGCGCCTCGACGGGCCCGCAGCTCACGGGCTGAGGGAACACCAGATCCGCTCCGGAAGGACGCGCGCGGCCTGATCGAGGTCGACACCGTCGATGCCGTCGATGCCGGACAGCCATCGGCGCGCCGTCGCGATGACCGGCCCCATGACGAGCGCCTCCACCAACGGCACGGGCAGCGGGGCGAGTTCACCCGCCGCGATGTGCGCGCGCACCCAGTCGGCCAGCGGCGAGAGCCGGGCCTCCTGGGCGTCGCGCAACTGCTTGGCCTGCGCCATCCCCAGCCGGTCGGCGTACGAGGAGTGGAGCAGCCGGGCCGCGTCCGGGTGCTCCTGGACGAAGCCCAGATAGGTCCGCACCAGGGCCCGCACGCCGGTCCTGGCCGTGCGGGACCGCTCCAGGGCCGCGGCGAGTTCTTCGAGGAGACGGCCGAGCCAGCGGAGCAGCAGCGCGTTCATGAGCCCGTCGACGCTGCCGAAGTGGTGGTAGAGACTGCCCGGGCTGACGCCGCTTGACCGGGTCAGCGCGCTGACGGTGACGCCCTGTTCGCCGCAGTCGGCGTACACCCGCAGCGCCGTGTCCAGGAGGCGGTCCGCGGTCTCGGCGCCGCGTTGTTGCTTGGGACTCATGATGCCGGCCAGCGTAACCACTCCCCGCCGGTGTACGCCGACCCCGAGGGGCGCTCCCTCAGATGCGGTCGGCCGCGATGAGCAGATAGTGGAAGCTGCCCTCGCGGTACGCCGTCAGGAAGGGCTCCTCGATGCCGGTGGCGAGCGTCGACTTGGCGCGCAGCTCCCAGTAGGGGATGGTCGCGGCCGTGAGGTCCACGACGTTGATGGGCACGAGGCCGTTGGCGGCGAGCGCCTTGAAGTAGGCGCTGCGGGGGTGGATGTTGCAGGTGTAGTGCTCGTCGATGCGGCTGACGGCCTTGGAGCGCAGGCCGGTCACGTCGTTGGAGCAGCCCGTGATGGTCACGTAGCGGCCGCCGCGGGTCAACTGCCGGGCGTGCTCGGCGAACAGCTCGTGCAGGTCCACGTACATGGTGGACTCGTTGTTCCAGCTGCCCTGGAAGGCGCCGGTGGGCAGGCCGGTGTCGAGCATGTTGCGGAAGTGGTAGCGGACCTTGTCGTCCACGCCGCGCTTGCGGGCCTGAGTGTTGGCGAAGTCGACCTGGGACTCGGAGATCGACACCCCGTCGACCTCGCAGCCGAAGCGGGCGTTGGCCATGACGCTGGTGCCGCCGCGGCCGCAGCCCGCGTCCAGCAGGCGGTGGGCCGGGGCGATCGGACCCAGGTGGTCGAGGAGGACGTCGGCCTGGGCGGACTCCAGGCGGTGCAGCTCGGCGATGATCTGCTTGTCCCGGGTCTCCTCGGGGCCTTCGAGGACGGCGGGGTCCCAGTCGCCGATGCCGTAGTGGTGGTGGTAGAGGCCGTCGACGTCACCGAGGCGGAGGTTGACCGGGTCCTTCTCGTTGTTCCAGTACTGCGCGACGGCCTGCTGGTAGGCGGTGCGCAGGACGCGCGCGGAGGAGGCGGAGGTCGCGGGGGTGGCGGAGGCTTCCGAGGTGGTCGTCATCGTGCGGGCTCCTTACACAACGTGCCGACGGTTGCGCGGCGTTCGGGGCGGGCGGAGGGTGGGGCGGCGGCCGGTGTCAGTCGGCGGTGCGGGACACCTCGACGTTCTCCAGGACGCCGAGTGCGTCGGGCACGAGCACGGCCCCCGAGTAGTAGGTGCTGACCAGGTAGGAGATGACGGCCTGGTCGTTGATGCCCATGAACCGCACGTTCAGGCCCGGCTCGTACTCGTCGGGGATGCCGACCTGGCGCAGGCCGACCACGCCCGCCGCCTCCTCGCCGGTGCGCATCGCCAGGACCGACGTGGTGCCCTCGGCCGAGACCTCCAGCTTCCCCAGCGGGAAGATCGGCACGCCGCGCCAGGCCGGTATGCGGTGGCCGCCCACCTCGGCGTCGCCGAAGTAGATGCCGCGCCGGTTGCACTCGCGGCCGAACGCCGCGATGGCGCGCGGGTGCGCGAAGAACGCCTTGGTCTGGCGGCGCATGGCGAGCAGTTCGTCGAAGTCGTCCGGTGTGGGCGGGCCCGAGTGGGTGGAGATGCGCTGCCCGTAGTCCGCGTTGTGGAGCAGCCCGAACTCGCGGTTGTTGACGAGCTCCCACTCCTGGCGCTCGCGCAGCGCCTCGATGGTGAGCCGCAGCTGCTGCTCGACCTGGTTCATCGGCTCGTTGTAGAGGTCGGCGACGCGCGTGTGCACCTTCAGGACGGTCTGCGCGACGCTCAAGTCGTACTCGCGGGGCTTCAGTTCGTAGTCCACGAAGGTGCCGGGCAGGACCGGTTCGCCCGCGTGCCCGGCGGCCAGCGCGATGTCGGCCTCGCCGCGCTTGTTCTGCGGCCGCTCCCCCTCGGTCTGCCGCCGCCGCACGTGGGAGCTCAGCGCCTCGCTCTGGCCTGCGACCTCCTCGTACGCCTGCCGGGGCAGCGCGAGGACGGTGCACGCGGTCACGGCGCGCACGGTGAACTCCCAGTCGCCGGGCTCGGCGGAGACGACCTGGCCGCCGAAGAACCCGCCGTCGGCGATGATGCCGAGCCGGGTCTCCTCGCCGTACTTGCCGGTGCCGACCTTCTCCGCCTTGCCGTGGGCGAGCAGATAGACGTGGTCGGCGGGGCGGCCCGCCTCAGCGAGGACCTGGC
This sequence comes from Streptomyces odontotermitis, assembly GCF_050510915.1. Taxonomy (NCBI): domain Bacteria; kingdom Bacillati; phylum Actinomycetota; class Actinomycetes; order Kitasatosporales; family Streptomycetaceae; genus Streptomyces; species Streptomyces odontotermitis. The sequence continues at coordinate 240,036 of NZ_JBNJLS010000008.1, forward strand.
CGGGCCCGAACTCCCGCTGCTGGAACCGCTCGGCGAGCGCCTGCAGCGCGTCGGCCTCGTCGAAGCCGCGCAGCAGCGGCAGCTCCGCCAGCTCGGCGGGCACCACCCGCACGTCCGCGCCTTCCTGTACGAAGGTGACGCGCCCGTCGCCGACCGCGTACACCAGACGCCGGTTGACCCGGTAGGTGCCGCCGCGCACCTCCACCCAGGGCAGGGTCCGCAGCAGCCAGCGCGAGCTGATGTTCTGCATCTGCGGAACGGTCTTGGTGGTGGTCGCCAGATTGCGCGCCGCCGCGATGCCCAGACTCAACTGGGCCTGTCCCGCACTCTGTTCAGGCTGTTCCGACTGCTCCGCCGACGATGCGGTCGTCATCCCTGTTCCCTTCCACTGCCATTGGGGGCTGCGCGCCGCAAGTGAATCAGCGTGCGACGAGAGTGGTCGAGGGTGACCACAGATGCACACAACGCGTTTGCGCCATGGGCTGCGCACCCCGGCTGGGCCCGCCACGTCCACCGATGCGCTCGCGCGCCGATCACGACCGCCATGGAGGACGTCCGGATTTCGGCGCAAGACCTCAGCCATCGTTCAGACCTTCAACTACCTGGGCTTTTCTCGATGGTGAGGATGTGTCAGAAGTGGCCGCGGATGCCGGGAGCACGGTAGAGGTGTCCTTGTCCGTCCCCCGCGCGCCGTGCTATCCCTTCGTCGTGTGTGCGCCGAGCCGAACCCCTGTGAACGGAGTTGCGGATGGAAACGCTGAACCGGCTGCTGTCCGGCCCCTCCGGGCTCGGCACGAGCTCGCTGCGCCTGGCTCCGGACCCGCAAGAGGCTGATCCGCCGACCGCCGCGCCGTCCCCCTCGCCCTCCCCCTCCCCCTCCTCGCGCATCGAGGGCCTGTACTGCCCGCCCGCCGTGCGGGACGACCGCGCGCTGGCCGACGAGGTCAACGAGCTGGTCGTGCAGTGGGCGGAAGAGGAGGTGGACCTGTATCCGGACACCGATCTGCGCGCGGCCCTGATCGCCTTCGATCCCGGGCGTTCGGTGATGCTGTGCCACCCGGACGCGCCCGGACTCGACCACCTCATGGCCGCCGCACGGCTGTTGGTCGCGGAGAACGCCGTGGACGACTACTTCTGCGAGGAGGAGTACGGCGGCCGCGCGGACCGGCGCGGCGCGGCGCTCGTCGTCGCCCAGTCGGCCATCGACCCCGCCCACAACACCCCGCGCTACGAGGCCGACGGGCGCGCCGCCCTGCACTCCCACCCCGCCCTGCGTTCGATGCGCTCGGCCATGGACCACTTCCTGGAGCTGGCCAGTCCGGCGCAGGGGCACCGCTACCGGCACGACATCGCGAACCTCTATCTCGGCTACAACGCGGAGGGCGACTGCATCACCCGCAACCGCACCCCCGCCGTGTGGGAGTACCTGGTGCAGCGGCAGTTCAACAGCTTCCGCGCCTGTCTCACCATCACCGACGCCATCGGCGGCTACGAGCTGCCCGCCGCGCTCTTCGCGGAGCCCGGCATCCAGCGCGCGGTCGCCCTCTCCTCGAACGCGGCGACGCTCTGCAACGACCTCTACTCACTGCGCAAGGAGCAGCAGAGCGAGCGCTTCCACTACAGCCTGCCCACGGCGATCGCCGCCGAGGAGGACTGCTCCATCGACGGGGCGTTCCAGCTGGCGATCGAGGTCCACAACGACATCGTCCACCTCTTCGAGGAGCAGGCCGCCGCGCTCTCCCCCACGCACCCGGTGGTGGCCCGCTTCATGACCGGGCTGTCGAACTGGATCGGCGGCAACCACGAGTGGCACTCGGGGAACGTGGGCACGCGCTACGCGACGTCGCCCTGAGCGGCGCGCCGCACAGCACGGCCTACGCCATGATCGTCGCGCCCGCTCAGCCGACGGGACCGCGCAGAGTCCAGGCGGACTCGTGCCGGGTGAAGCCGATGTGCGGGTAGTAGTCGACGGCGGCGGGCGCGGACAGGAGGATCACCTTCGCCTGCGGGGCGGCTTCTTGGGTGGCGGCGATGAGTGCGCGGCCCACGCCCTGGCCCTGGAACGCGGCGTCCACGGCGAGGTCACCGAGGTAGGTCGAGTAGGCGCCGTCGGTGAGGGCGCGGGCGATGCCGATGAGGCGGCCCTCCTCGGTGCGGGCGACGACGACCAGATTGGCCCCGGCCAGCATCTTGGTGAACCGCTCGACGTCGTCGACGGGGCGGCGCGCGTCCAGGGTGGAGGCCCGGTACAGGGCGAGGACTTCCTGGACGTCCAGCCCGGCGCCGACAACGTGCTCACACTTCCACATGCGGGGTGACTCCTTGCTCGGTTCTCTCTGGGGGCAGCGGGGGTGTGCAGGTCCCGGTCCAGCTCTTCCAGGCCGCGGCGAGGCCCGTCCCGTCCGCCCACACCTCGGTGGCGGCCGCCTGCACCGGGCGGCAGGCGGATGAGCCCCTGGGGGGCCTCGACGTTACGGGCGATGCGCTCGGGGAACACCCGCAGGCCGCGCAACAGCCCGGCGGCGGAGACGAGTTGATGGTGCGTTCGTGCCACAGCGCGATGTTCTCGTACGTACGCGGCTCCGGCGTTCGCGCGCAGCAGCCGGGCCAGTCCGCACAGCCGCTCGCTCGTCGTCGGGTTGCGCCTGTGCGGCATGTTGTCACATGCCGTTTCGCTGTCAGTCGATGACCGCCGTGGCCTCGATCTCCACCAGGTGCTCGGGGAAGGCCAGCGCCGCGACCCCGATCAGGGTGCCCGGCGGCACGGGAGTGACCCCGAGCTTCGCGGCGGCGCGGGCTGCCCCCTCCAGGAACAGGGGCATCTTGTCGGGGGTCCAGTCGACGACGTACACGGTCAGCTTCGCCACATCGCCGAAGGACGCCCCGACCCCCTCCAGGGCGGTGGCGATGTTGAGGTAGCACTGCTCGACCTGGGCGGCGAGGTCCCCGGCCCCGACGGTGACCCCGTCGGCGTCCCAGGCGACCTGCCCGGCGAGGAAGACCTGCCGGGTCCCGGAGGCGACCGCCACCTGCCGGTACGCGTCGACTTCCGGCAGCCCAGGGGGGTTCACCAAGGTGATGGCCATGTCGCTGTCGTCCTCTCTCGTGGTTACCGGGGAACCGTAAGAGAGCCCGCGCCGACGTGGAAGAACGCACTTTTGGGAGAGTGGGGAACCTCGCGGTGACCCAGCAGCTCAGAGCCTTGAACAGGTCAGGGACCAGGACCGTCAGGGACGGGGACCGTCAGCGCCGCGCGTGCCGGATCGTCAGCCGCCCGAACCCGACGACCCCCGAGATCCGGATCGTCGGCCCGCCCGGCCGGGCATTCCGCGGGGGCCTGTAGCGCGGCTCCTTCCACCCGACGCTCAGCCCCTCCAGGTCCACGGTCGCGTCGCGCGGCACCGTGATCCTGCTCCTGCCGGTACCGAGCTGCACCTCGATGTCGACCACCGGGGTCTCGATGACCGCCCGGGACAGATCCAGGTTCACCCGCCCGAACCCGGTCACCACCTTGAGGGTCCGGGGCACCCGCCAGACGCCGCGCCTGCGGATCCGGCCGGCGGGCGCCGAGATCGTGGCCGTGTCGCCCGCCTGCTCCGCCGGGAGCGAGGCCAGCGCCGACTCGATCTCGCCCCGCGTGCCGGCGGCGAGCACCCGGCCCACGCGCTCGTCCATCTGCTCGTGCGAGAGGTACCCCTCCGCGTACGCCTGCTGGAGGCGCCGGGCGGCACTGTCGCGGTCGTCGTCGCCGACAAGCTGGGACGGATCTTCGGGCAGCTGGGTCACCGCTTCACTCTAGGCCGTACCCACCCCCGTGACTCACCCCCGTACGGTGACCTCGAGCCGCTCCGAGGCCCGCCACTCGCCGGTGGCCCGGTGCACGAGGTAACTGACCCGCGCCGTACCCGGTTTGGGGCCGGACACGGTGAAGACGATGCTGTGGCCCACGTCCTCGGCGCCGACGACATGGCCGTCGATCCGGGAGGTGCGCAGCACCCCGGTGTCCCAGCGCAGCTGCACCTGGTCCCCGCCGCTCATGCCCTCGTACGGCTCTACGCGGACGACGAGCCGCCGGGCCCCGCCCTGCTCCAGCGGGACGACGAGCCGTGGCACCCCGCCATGCGCGGGGACGGTGACGCTGTCCGCCGCGTCGATGACGGGTGCCGCCAAGGGCCCCGAGAACACCTCTGCCGTGTCTGTCATCGTGACTCCCTCGCATCCCGATGCGCCGACGCGCGAACCTGAGCAGGGGCTGCACGCCGCCCCGCCCCTCTCCCCTCATCATCCTCGGCCCGGCCTCCGCCGGTATATGCTCATTCACCCTTTCTTCGCGGCCAGTTCGGCTGGCTGACACATGCCGAAGACACCCGCCCCGGCCCCCACTCACGCCCCTGGTCCACCGGCCGCGCGGGCGTCGGGGAGGATGGGGGCATGACGACGGTGGAACCCTTGGGCGCGGTGCGCGAACGCGTGCTCGCCACGCTGCGCCAAGAGATCATCAGCGGTCGCCTGCACCCCGGAGACCGCCTGGTCGAGCGCGAACTCGCGGACCGTTTCGGGGTCTCGCGGGTCCCGGTGCGCGAGGCCATCCGGGCGCTGCTCGCCGAGGGCTTCGTGACCTTCGAGACGCCGCGCCGCGCCGTCGTACGGACCCTGACGCGCACCGACGTCGCCGAACTCTTCGAGCTGCGCGAGGCGTTGGAGGTCTACGCGGCCGGGCGCGCCGCCGAACGCGGCACCCGCGACGACGTGGCACGCCTGGAGGAGCTCCTGGACGCCGCCGCCCGCGCGACGGACAGCGGCGAGGCGGAGGCCATCACCGACATCAACACCCGCTTCCACGACCACGTCCTGGCCATGGCGGGCAACGGCCTGCTGATCTCCGTCATGGAGCCGGTCGACGGCCGCCTGCGCTGGCTGACCCGGCAGAACGAGGAGTGGCGCCACCTCCTCACCGAACACCGCTCGCTGTACGAGGCCGTGGCCTCCGGCGACGCGGACCGGGCCCGCGACATCGCCCTGGCCCACGTCCGCACCAACTACCGCTCGACGGTGCGGCACCTGTTCGGGGACGACAGCGACGACAACTGACACAGCCGACACAGCTGACACAGCCGGCTCTGTATCGGCCGTGTATCACCCAGGACGGCGTCGGCCATCGATCCGGCGTCCGGGCCCGCATCCCGGGTGATCCGTGCTGAGCCGGGGTTATCGTTCGGTATCACGTGGCATAAAGCCACCTCAAGCCACGTCAAGCCGTACGAAATGGAGCGCCGCCCCGTGTCCCCGTCCGCCCCGGCCCCGGGCTCCTCCCGTCCCCTGCGCGTGCTGCTCGTGGAGGACGACGACCTGATGCGGCGCTCCTTCACCGTCGCCCTGGAGCGCTACGGCTACGAGATGAAGGCCGCGGCCGACGGGCTCACCGGGCTCGAACTCTTCCGTGAGCACAGCTTCGACCTGCTGATTCTCGATGTGATGCTGCCGGGGCTCGACGGGATCGGGCTGTGCCGCAGGGTCCGGGAGAGCAGCCTGGTGCCGGTCCTGATGATGTCCGCGCGCGGCGACGGGCTCGACGTCGTCGCGGGCCTGGAGGCCGGGGCCGACGACTACGTGGTCAAGCCCGTGGACACGTACGTCCTGGTGGCCCGCATCCGCTCTCTGCTGCGCCGGGCGACGTACGCGCCCGCGGTGAGCACCGAGCAGGCCGCCGTGGAGGGCCCGCCGCCCGACGAGGGGCAGATCCTCGCCTTCGGGGACCTGACCGTCGACACCGGCGGACTGGAGGTGTCCGTGGCCGGTGAGCCCGTGGCGCTCACGCCGACCGAGCTGAAGCTGCTGCTCGAGTTCGCCGCCCACCCGGGCATCGTCCTGGAGCGGCACACCCTGCTGCGCAACGTATGGGAGTACGGCTGGGACGGGGACAGCCGGGTCGTGGACCTGTGCGTGCAGCGGCTGCGCGGCAAGCTGGGCCGGGACAGGATCGAGACGGTCCGCGGCTTCGGCTACAAGCTCAGGCGCTGACCCCGGTGCGCCCCCTTCGCCGACCGTCCCTCCTGCACCGGCTGCGGCCCGCCCGCGCCTCCCTGCGCTGGAAGATCGCCGCCCTCGCCGCGGGCACCGCCTGCCTCGTCGTGGCGACGGTGGGCGTGCTGGTCCATCTGTGGACCGCGCGCGACATCCGTGAACGGGCCGAGGCGCAGGCGTTCAACACCGTGTACTCAGCCATGGACGTCTACCGGCGCACGGGCACCCTCGCCGACGGCGCCGAGCTGGATCCGGCCGGTCTGCCCGCGTCCTTGCGCCACCCGGACGACGACAAGCGGCACACGGCCTACGACGGGCACGTCGACGCGGACTCCAACACGGGACCGACCGCGTGGGCCGCCCAGCGGACCGGCGGGCCCGGCAGCCCGGTCCTCGCCGTCAGGATCAACATGAGCTCCCAGTTCCACACTCTGCGGCGTCTCGACATGACCATGACGGTGGCCTCGCTGCTCGCCCTCGCGGCGGCCGTTCCGCTCACGGCCTACGGCGCCGGACTGATCGGCCGCAGGCTGCGGCGGGTGTCCGAGACGGCGGGGCGGATCTCCGCCGGGGACCTCGACGCCAGGACGGGCCCCACCGCGGGCGGCGACGAAGTGGCCGACATCGCCGCCACCGTCGACCTCATGGCCGACACCCTCAGCCAACGGCTGCGCACCGAACGGCAGTTCACCGCGGACGTCGCCCATGAGCTGCGCACCCCCGTCGGCGGTCTGCTCGCCGCGGCCGACCTGCTGCCGCCCGGCGAGACGGAGGATCTGCTGCGGGGCCGGGTGCGCGACCTGCGCGCCCTGATCGAGGACCTGCTGGAGATCTCCCGGCTCGACGCCGGTGCCGAACTGCCGGTCAGCGCGCGGGTGCCGCTGGCAGACGTCGTCCAGGAGGCCGTGACGCGCACAGGTCTCGCGACCACGGTCACGGCGGCGGCCGCGGCCACCGTGGAGACCGACCCGCGCCGCCTCGAACGCATCGTCAGCAACCTCGTCGTCAACGCCCACCGGCACGGCGCCACCCCCGTCGAGCTCACCGTCGAGGACCGCACCGTCGTCGTGCGCGACCACGGCCGCGGCTTCCCCGAGGAGCTGCTGCGCACCGGTCCGCGCCGCTTCCACACGGGCGCCGCCGAGCGCGGCACGGGCCACGGCCTGGGCCTGACCATCGCCCTGGGCCAGGCGCGCCTGCTGGGTGCCGAACTGCGCCTGGACAACGCGCCGGACGGCGGCGCCGTCGCCACGCTGCGGCTGCCCGCCTGAGGGGACCCCGGCGGCGCCCCGCGCGGAACTGCTGCGGAGCGGCGCCGTGACCGATACACGGCGGCGCAGGTCCGGATACGTTCCCCGGACACCCTTCGGAGTGCACATGACCGCACCCGAAGAGGAGTCCCGGTGACCGCCGAACCCCTGGCCCCGTACGTACCGCAGCGCCCCGCCCCCGGCATCGCGGCCGCCACTTCCGGCCTGTCGAAGGCATACGGCACCGGTGACGCCCGTGTCGTCGCCCTCGACCAGGTCAGCATCGCCTTCCGGGAGGGCGAGTTCACCGCGATCATGGGCCCGTCCGGCTGCGGCAAGTCGACGCTGATGCACTGCGCCGCCGGGCTCGACACGGCCGACTCGGGCTCCGTGCGCATCGGCACGACCGAGCTGAGCTCCCTCAATGACCGGCAGCTCACGGAACTCCGCCGCGACCGGGTCGGCTTCATCTTCCAGGCGTTCAACCTGCTGCCGACGCTCACCGCCCTGGAGAACATCACGCTGCCCCTCAGCATCGCGGGCCGCAGGCCCGACCCGGCGTGGCTGGACCGCGTGGTCTCCATGGTCGGGCTCGCGGAACGGCTCGGGCACCGGCCCGGCGAGCTCTCCGGCGGGCAGCAGCAGCGCGTGGCGGTGGCGCGGGCGCTGGTCTCCCGGCCCGCGATCATCTTCGGCGACGAGCCCACCGGGAACCTGGACTCGCGGGCCGGCGCCGAGGTCCTCGGCTTCCTCCGCGACTCGGTGCGCGAACTGGGCCAGACCGTCGTCATGGTGACGCACGACCCGGTCGCCGCCGGATTCGCCGACCGCGTGGTCTTCCTCTCCGACGGCCGCCTGGTCGACGAGATGACGCGCCCCACCCCGGAGCGGGTCCTGGACCGGATGAAGGAGCTGGACACCCGCTCCCGTACGAGCTGAGCCCTCCCTCAGCGAAGCCGCTCGTAACGAATCCGCGCACGCCTCGCCCACGCGTCACGGCACCTGGCCCACACGTCACCACACCTGACCCACACGTCACCACACCTGGCCCACGCCCCACATCCCCGAAAGCCACCATGCTGAAATCAGCCCTGCGCAACGTCCTCGCGCACAAGGCCCGTCTGCTCATGACCATCCTCGCGGTCTGCCTGGGCGTCGCCTTCGTCTCCGGCTCCCTCGTCTTCGCGGACTCGTCCGCCGCGGCCTACCGTGCCGCCGCGTCACGGAACTTCGCGGACATCGCGGTCTCCGTGACGGCGAAGGAACCCCCGCCCGGAGCCACGGCCGACGCCCGCCGGAACGGCTCCGTCCTCGACGACGCGCTCGCCCGGAAGCTGGCCGAGGTCCCCGGCGTGAGCGACGTACGGCCGACCGTCCACGGCACGGCGACCCTCAACTCCGCGGACGGCACGCCGCTTCGGGCCGGCAGCGGCTGGTCCAACCTGGCCGGCGCCTATGTGCCGGGCAAGGACGGCAAGGACAGCCGCCATCCGCTGGTGGAGGGCCATGCCCCGCGCACGAGCGGTGAGATCGCCGTCGACAGCGGCACCGCGGCCGCCGGCGGCTTCTCGCTCGGCGACGAGGTCACGCTCGCCACCGACGGCCCGGCCATGACGAAGCGGCTCGTCGGCATCGTCACCACCAAGGACAGCCGGGTGACCGCGGGCGGTACCCTCGCGCTCTTCGACAAGGCCACCGCCCAGCGGCTGTTCGAGACGCCGGGCCACTACTCGGCAATCGACCTGTCCGCCGCGCCCGGCACCGACCAGGGCACCCTCGCCGGGCGGGTCGGCGCGATGCTCCCGGCGGACCGGGCCGAGGCCACCAGTGGCACCGCCCTGGCCGCCCAACAGGCCACGAACGTCGACATGATGACCCGGGGGCACCAGAAGCTGCCGATGGTCTTCGCCGGGGTGGCGCTGTTCATCGGCTCGTTCCTCATCGTCAACACGTTCACGATGCTCGTCTCCCGGCGCACGCGGGAGATCGCGCTGCTGCGGGCCATCGGCGCCTCCCGCCGCCAGGTGGTGCGCTCCGTCCTGTGGGAGGCGGTGCTGCTCGGGCTCGCCGCGTCGGTGGCCGGATTCCTGCTCGGCCTGGGCATCGCCGCCGTACTGCCCGAGGCCCTCACCACCTCGCAGAAGGCGCTGCCGAGCGGGCCGCTGGTGATCGGTCCGCGCCCGGTGGTGGCGGCGCTCGGCGTGGGTGTCGGCGTCACGGTGCTCGCGGCCTGGCTGCCGTGCCGCAGGGCGGCGCGGATCGCGCCCGTCGAGGCGATGCGCGCGTCCGAACAGCCGCCCACCGCCACCCGGTCCCGGATCCGCAGCGCGACGGGCCTCGCCCTGCTCGTCCTCGGCGCCGGACTGCTGATGTCGCTCAGCGGGGCGAAGGACGCTTCGGAGGACAACCTGCAGAGCGCGATGCTCGGCTGCGCCCTCCTCGTCGCCGCCCTGATGGTCCTCGCGCCGCTGCTCGCCGCCCCCGTGATCCGGCTGAGCGGCCGGCTGACCGCCCGCTTCGGGATCACCGGCCTGCTCGCCCGCGAGAACGCGCTGCGCGACCCGCGGCGCACCGCCGCGACCGCCTCCGCCCTGATGGTCACCACCGCCCTGGTCGCCGGGCTCGCCGTCATCGGCCACTCCACCGGGCAGGCCCTCGACCGGCAGGCCGCCGCCGGGCTCGGCGCCGACTACGTGATCAGTACGCGCACGTCCACGGACGGCCTCGACCAGGCCGCCGTCCGGCGGGTGGCCGGCACCGAGGGCGTACGGACGGCCAGTCCCGTCGCGGACTCCTCCCTGTTCGTCGGCGGCGGGGTCCGGACGGTCTCCGGCGTCGACCCCGCCACCGTGAACTCCGTGATGAGGCTCGACTTCGTCAGCGGCTCCGCCAAGGACCTCGGCCCCGGCCGGATCGCCCTCTCCCGCACCCTCGCCCGGCAGCAGGGCGTGACCACCGGCGGCCGGATCGAGGCGAGCCTGGGCCGCGGCCAGAAGCCCGAGCACTACACCGTCGTCGGCGTCTACCAGGACAACCCCATCGCCCAGGACGCCCTGGGCGCCCGCGGCGAAGTGCAGCGCACCGCGTTCAAGCCCGACTCGGTGCAGCGGATCCTCGTCCGCACGGACAGCGGCACGGTCTCGAAGTCGATGGAGGACCGGCTGCGCGCGGCCGTCGGCAACAACCCCCTCCTGAAGGTCCAGGACCGGCGGGCGCTCGTCGACGAAGCGGCCGGAGCCATGGCCGACCTGCTGACCCTGATGTACGGGCTGCTCGCCATCGGCGCCGTGATCTCGGCGCTCGGCATCGTCAACACCCTGGCCATGTCGGTCTCGGAGCGCACCCGGGAGATCGGCATGCTGCGCGCCCTCGGCATGAACCGCGCGGGCATCCGGCGCATGATCCGCCTGGAGTCGCTGACCGTCGCCGCCTTCGGCACCCTTCTCGGCCTGGCCGCCGGGCTGTTCGGGGCCTGGACGGTCGGCGCGCTGGCGGCCGGCGCGATGTCCGAGTACTCCCTGGCGCCGCCCTGGGGGACGCTGGCCCTGATCTGCCTGGTGTCGCTCGCGATGGGCGCGCTCGCGGCGGCGGTTCCGGCCCGCAGGGCCGCCGGGCTGCGGCCGTTGGAGGCGGTCGCGGAGTCCTGAGACGTGCTCCACGTCACCCTCTTGACCGGTGATGGACACCCCTGACAGAGTCGTCACCTGTTGAACCGGTGATGCATCGGTGACGCACATGGCGGCCGGAGCCGGAAAGCACGAGCCGGGAGAGAGGTCATGGTGAAGTTCTGCGACATCGAGGTCGAGGTCGTCGTCTTCGACGTCCTCGGCACCCTGGTCGACGAACCGGGCGGTCTGCGCGCCGCGTTGCGCGAGGCGATGCCCGCGTCGGACGACTCAGAGGACTCGGAGAACTCGGAGAACTCGGACGAGGCGTCCGTCGAACGGCTGCTGACCGTGTGGCAGCGCCACGTCGAGGAGGAGCAGCGGCGCATCGCGGAGGGCGAGCGCGCGTACGCGAACTCGGAGGTCATCGACGCGGAGGCCGCCCACCGCGTGGCCGACCACGCGGGACTGGCCGACCCGGCGGCCATCGCCCGGCTGGCGACGGCCGGGCAGCGTCTGCCTCCATGGGGGGACACGGTGACCGGCCTGGAGCAACTGGCCCGCCACGTCCCCGTACTGGGCCTCTCCAACGCCTCCGGCAGGACCCTGCTGCGGCTCGACGCGCACGCCGGGCTGCGCTGGCACCAGGTCCTGTCCGGCGAGTCGGTCCTCGCCTACAAGCCGGACCCGCGGATCTACCGACTCGCCCTGGACGCCGCCGGATGCGCACCGGAGCACGTGCTCATGGTGGCCGCGCACGCCTGGGACCTCCGCGCGGCCCGGGCGAGCGGCCTGCGCACCGCCTACGTGCGGCGCCCGGCCGGTGATCCGCCGACGGACTCCGACGCCTTCGACGGGCACTTCGACAGCCTCGACGACCTGGTCGCCGCGCTGAGCGATCAAGCGAGCTGAAGGTCCCGTACGACGTCGGCGACCATCCTGATGGACGCGGCGTCGAGGACGTTGCCGAACTCGATCACCCGCACCCGCCCCTCCAACTGCCGCTTCAGGTCCGGCATTTCGCTGGGGATGATCACGAGGTCGACGCCCCGGAGGTCGTCGTCGCCCGTCCCGGCGAGGACCTGGATGTTGGTGACACCGGCCTGGGCGAGGGAGTCGCGGATGCTCACGGCCTGGTCGTCGGTCGAGTAACGCAGCCCCACCGCACGGTTCTTGGGCACCTGGGCGATCTGGAGCAGCGTCTGGATGTGCGGAGCGACCACGATCGCGATGACGTCGGTCGTGGGGCGGCGCAGCATGCCGCGCACCTCGGCGAGGTGGAAGAAGGTCGTCAGGACCAGGTCGGGGTGCTCGTCGGCGGGCTCGAACTCGCCGAGGACCAGGGGCTTCACGGGGATGCCCACATGCTTCTGGAGCTCGTCGGAGAAGTACGTGGCCCGCTCGACGTTGCATTCCACGAAGGAGACTTGAGGCACCTTGTCGGCCGCGCGCAGCGCGAAGTCCATGACGAGTTCCTGGATGTCGGACGGCCGCAGCCCGAGCTCCATGCACTCGCGGGCGGCCGACTCCAGGATGGAGCGGGCCCGGTCCCGGGCCGCCGAGGTCGAGCGCGCCCGCTCGCCGCCGACCACCACCATGCCGTTGCGCCCCCGCGCCTCGACGAGACCGAGCTCCCGCAGCTCGCTGTAGGCGTGCGCCACGGTGTTGCGGTTGATGCCCAGGTTGTCGGCGAGCAGCCGGGTGCCGGGCAGTCGCTCGCCGTCCCGCAGCTCACCCATCTCGATCATGAACGTCAGCTGCGTGACGATCTGCCGGTAGATGGGGACGTCGGAGTGCTGACTGACACTGACGTTACTGGCGCTGGCGCCCATGACCCTCCGGATCTCCTTTATGACCTAGCCGAGAGTGTAGCGCGGTAGGCCATAAAGTCCCTCTGCTTGCATCACCTTCTATTTGGCATAGCATCCTGTGCCATAGAACGCGGACGACGTTCGATCCGTCGTCCACCCTTGGGCATCCATCAGCACCCATCAGCACCCATCGGCACCCATCGGCGGCTCCGGCGCCGCCACGCACCAGCAAGAGGAGGTCCCCCATGACCGCGGACACCATGTGGGCTGACGTCGAACGTCATGTGGTCCGGTACGGCGCGAGCTTCACGCCGCGCATCATCGAGAGCGCGAGCGGCTCCTACGTCTACGACAGCGACGGCGGGGCCCTCCTCGACTTCACGTCCGGGCAGATGAGCGCCGTCCTCGGGCACTCGCACCCGGACATCGTCCGCGCCGTCTCGCAGTCGGTCGCCTCGCTGGACCACCTGTTCAGCGGCATGCTGAGCCGGCCCGTCGTGGACCTGGCCAAGCGCCTGTCCGCGACGCTGCCGGACCCCCTCACCAAGACGCTGCTCCTGACGACCGGCGCCGAGTCCAACGAAGCCGCCCTCAAGATGGCGAAGCTGTACACCGGCAAGTACGAGGTCGTCTCCTTCGACCGGTCCTGGCACGGCATGACGTCCGGCGCCGCGGCGGCGACCTTCTCCGCCGGGCGCCGCGGCTACGGCCCGACCATGCCGGGCAACCTCACCCTGCCCACCCCCAACGCCTACCGCTCGCCGTTCCGCCGCCCCGACGGCTCCTACGACTGGGAGGCGGAACTCGCGTACGGCTTCGCCCTCGTCGACCAGCAGTCCACCGGCTCGCTCGCCGCGTGCCTGGTCGAGCCGATCCTGTCGTCCGGCGGCATCATCGACCTGCCGCCCGGCTACCTCGCCCGCCTCAAGGAGATGTGCGCCGAGCGCGGCATGCTCCTCATCCTCGACGAGGCCCAGACCGGCCTCGGCCGCACGGGCCAGATGTACGCCTTCGAGCGCGACGGCGTCACCCCCGACGTCCTCACCCTCTCCAAGACGCTCGGCGCCGGGCTGCCGGTCGCGGCGGTGGTGACCAGCGCCGAGATCGAACAGGTCTGCCGGGACCGCGGCTTCCTCTTCTTCACCACCCACGTCTCCGACCCCCTCGCGGCGACCGTGGCGCTCACCGTCCTCGACGTCATCGAGCGCGACGGGCTCGTGGAGCGGTCCGCGAAGCTGGGCGAACAGCTCAGCGAGCGCCTCCTCGGCCTGCGCGACACGTACGAGGTCGTGGGCGACGTCCGGGGCCGCGGCCTGCTGCAGGGCATCGAGCTGGTGCAGGACAAGGAGAGCAGGACCCCCGCGGACGCGCTCGGCCAGGCCGTCACGGCGGCCTGCCTCGACCGGGGGCTGCACCTCAACATCGTCCAACTCCCCGGCATGGGCGGCATCTTCCGCATCGCCCCGCCGCTCACGGCGACCGAGGACGAACTGCACACGGGCATCGACATCCTCACCGACGCCCTCAAGGCAGTTCTGGCAACCGGGAGCTGACCCCACCCCCGGCAGCGCACGGCCCACCCTGAGCCGCCCGCAGGTCACTTCCACCCGTAGGCGTACGCGGCGACCCAGGTGATCTCCAGCTGTGCACTGCTGCCCGGCGCCGCCCCCGGCCCCTCCAGCGCGCTCTCGTTCTGGAGGACCCAGGACAGGGGGTGGTCCGGCACTCCCCTGGTGTCGTGGCCCGTCTCCCGTCCGTCCACGAAGAAGCGCACACTCCCGGGGGTCCACTCGGTCGACACCGTGTGCCACTCGGTCCAGTCGTCGGCGCCGCGGAACGAGCCCTGCTCGCCGCCGCCGCACGGGTGGTGGAAGGCCGTGAGGGATCCGGTCCAGTTGCCCTCGGGGTGGTCCATCTCGCAGCCGCCGCCGTAGTGCAGCCAGGCCGACTTGTATCCGGGGGCCGGACGGGTCACCTTGATGCGGGCGCTGTACTTGCCGTACTTCATCTGCATGACGGCGCGCGGCACGACCGCCGCCGCATGGACCGGCCCTCCGTCGGCGGGCCGCCACATCCGGATGCGCATGCGGCCGTCACCGTTCTGCGCAGGCCCCACGCTCACGGTGTCCTCCGGGTGGTAGACGCCGACGACGTCACGCCCCCGGTCGTTGGCGGTGTCGCGCCAACCGGTCGGGTAGGCCCACCAGTTGTCCCGGTACGCGCCGTCGAGGCCGCCGCAGTACGCGGCCGAGGTGTCGACGTGGTGCTCGCAGTCGCTGAACGCGCCGAGCGGCACCCGGTCGCCGGTGAAGTCCTCGGCGAGGACCTGCCAGAACGGCCCGCAGTCACCGCGCGGCACCTCCGTGGCGCCGGTCGCACCGCAGGCATCCCCCGGCCGCGGCGCACCCCCGGCGCTCGGGATGCACAGCAGGGCGGCGAGCAGCGTGGCGCCGACCGCCACGAGCACGACCGGCCTGCGCCGTCTCCCCGCCGCATGTGATCCCATCGCGATGCCCTTCCTCCCGGCCGCGCACACCCGACGTCATCCGTCCACGGACGCCCCGCACGCGTCAAGCCCCACGGCGGCTCCAGCAGACCACGACATGGCGCCCCGCACGCGCACACCGGAACAAGGAACTCCCCCTGAAGGCGGGCGAGTTGCCCCTCAGCAGCTCCACGGCTCCACGCCGCCACGGCTCCGCAGCTCCACGGCTCCACAGCCCGAAGGGCGGTCCCCATGACCCGCATCGCCTCCGTACACAAGGTCACCGCTCCGCACCGGCACACCCAGGAGACGCTCGCCGCCCGCCTCCGGTCCGCGCTCCCCGACGCCGACCCGGAGCTGCTGCGCCGCGTGCACGCCTCCTCCGGCGTGCGCACCCGTCACCTGGCCCTCCCCCTCGACGCCTACGACACGCTCACGGGCTTCGGTGACGCCAACGACGCGTATCTGCACAGCGCGTCGGAGCTGGGCACCGAGGCGGTCGACGGGGCGCTGAGGTCGGCGCGGGTCAGGCCCGCGGACGTCGACCTGCTGGTGTTCGTCTCGACGACCGGCCTGGCCACCCCGTCCGTCGACGCCCGCCTGGTCCCCCGTCTCGGGCTACGGGACGACGTCGTCCGCCTGCCGGTCTTCGGGCTCGGCTGCGCAGCCGGTGCGGCGGGCATGGCGCGCGTCGACGACGTGCTGCGCGGCCGCACCGACGCGCTGGCGGTCCTGCTCTCCGTGGAACTCCCCACCCTCACGCTCCAGCGCGACGACCCGTCCCCCGCCAACCTCATCGGCAGCGCCCTGTTCGGCGACGGGGCGGCGGCGCTGGTGATGTGCGGACCAGGGCACCCCGCAGCCGCGACCGCTGCCGGACCGGCCGTCGTGGCCACCCGAAGCCTGCTCATCCCGGCCAGTGAACGCGCCTTGGGCTGGGACTTCACCTCCACCGGCTTTCGCGCGGTGCTCGGCCCGGAGATCCCCGACCTGGTCCGCACCCACCTCCCGGACACCGTCGACGCCTTCCTGACGGACCACCACCTGACCCGCCCCGACATCGGCTCCTGGATCTGCCACCCAGGCGGCCCCAAGGTGCTCGACGCGGTCGAGACCTCCCTCGCCCTGCCCGCCTCGGCGCTCGCCCCCTCCCGCACCTCCCTGGCCCAGGTGGGGAACCTCTCCTCCGCGTCGGTGCTGCACATCCTCGCCGACGTCACGGCGGCAGGCGTCGCGCCGGGCACCTGGGGCCTGGTCCTCGGCTTCGGACCCGGCTTCTCCGTCGAACTGGCCCTGCTGCGCTGGGACTCGGCCCGCGCCGGGCGGATCACCCCTGCCCGAAGGGGCAATGCCCCATGGGACGATGCGCATTTTCGATCTTGGTCGTAGTGTCGGGCAGATGAACAAGACGATGGGTTCCGTGGTGGCCTCGGGGGCTGCGATAGCGGCGATGGCTGGTGGCGTGGTGGTGCAGGGTGCTGCACCGGCGGAGGCGAAGGTGCGGCTGAGCAACATTCAGCTGCACTCGATGTGGGGGAAGAACCTCTGCCTGTCGATGGCGGGGAGCAAGAAGAGCGGGGCCGCACCGCGGATCGCGAAGTGCTCGAAGCACAAGACGCAGCGGTGGACGTTCAAGTACGAACGCTATGGGTCGTACGGGTACAAGCTGAAGAACGACCACTCAGGCAAGTGCCTGTATGTGGGCAGCACCCGGCAGGGCGCGGCGATCAAGCAGGCGACCTGCCCGAAGTACAACGACCAGAAGTTCCGGTGGCGTCCGGTCAACAAGGCCGGGGCCGAGAAGGGGCATGTCAGGAACTACGAGAAGCTGCGCAACGCGTACTCGGGGAAGGTGATCACCTTCGGTTCCCGTGTCGGTTCGAAGGCGGTCAGCGGGAAGGCGAAGACGGGCAGCAAGCATCAGTCGTGGTATCTGCCGGCGTTCGTCTGAGCGTTCATCTGAGCGTTCGCCTGCGGTGCACGGGGGCGAGAGGCGCCGGTCACGTCCGCTGGTGTCGGCGCCGGACGGGCTGGGAGTGTTCGGCGGGCAGTGCCCGCCGATGTCCCCGCAACGCATGAAGGTGCCCGATGAACCTGGAAGCCCGGATCAGTTCTCTCGCCGCCGCCACCGACGGTGACGACGCCCCTTGGCGGCCGGAGCTGTACGCCCTCGACGACCTCGCGCAGCGAGCGGCCCTCGGCGCGCTGCTCGAGCGCGGCGAAGTGACCGCGGTGCGGGACACGGTGGCCGAGCAGGTGGCGGAGCTGCTGATGTCACGCAGGCCCGACTGGCGCCCGGACACGGGCGAGTTGGCCGCGGCGGTGGCGGCGCACCTCGGCGGGCCTGCGAGCGCGTACGGGTCCTGGGTCCGGTATCCGTGGTCGCACCGGCTCGTCCACGTCCTGCCCCGGGACGAGTACCGCGAGCTGCGGCAGTCCCGCAACCGGTACAAGATCACGGCCGAGGAGCAGGCGCTTCTCACGGACCGGACGATTGCCGTCATCGGGCTGTCCGTGGGGGCCGCGAGCGCGCTCACACTCGCCCAGGAGGGGGTGGGCAGCCGGTTCCGGCTCGCCGACTTCGACCGCCTTGCGCTGTCGAACCTCAACCGGCTGCGCGCCTCGGTCGACGACATCGGCCTGCCCAAGGTCGTGATCTCCGCCCGGCAGATGTACGAGATCGATCCGTACCTCGACATCGAGGTGTGGCCGCACGGGCTCGCGGAGGACAACGTGGACGCC
Organism: Streptomyces odontotermitis; assembly: GCF_050510915.1. Taxonomy (NCBI): domain Bacteria; kingdom Bacillati; phylum Actinomycetota; class Actinomycetes; order Kitasatosporales; family Streptomycetaceae; genus Streptomyces; species Streptomyces odontotermitis. The sequence continues at coordinate 257,953 of NZ_JBNJLS010000008.1, forward strand.
TTCCTGACCGGCGGCGGCCGCGCCGATCTCCTCGTGGAGGAGTGCGACGACCTCTACATCAAGGTGTACGCCCGCGAGCGGGCCCGCGCGCAGGGCATCCCGGTGCTCATGGAGACCAACGAGCGCGGCATGCTGGACGTGGAGCGGTTCGACCGTGAGCCCGAACGGCCGCTGCTGCACGGGCTGTTGGGCGGCGTGGAGGCCGCCGACCTCAAGACGCTGTCCACGCGCGAGAAGGTCCCGTACGTCCTGCGGATCCTCGACCAGGACCGGCCGTCGGAGCGCTTCGTCCCCTCGCTCGTCGAGATCGGGCAGACCATCTCCTCGTGGCCGCAGCTCGCTTCGGGCGTGGCGTTGGGTGCCGCCCTGGTCACCGACACGGCCCGGCGGCTGCTCCTGGGGACCTTCACCTCGTCGGGTCGCTTCTTCGTCGACCCTGGGGAGCTGGTCAGGGACGGTGGAGAGGTCCCCGTGCGGGCGGCCGGGACCGCCCCTTGGACCGGGCCGGCGCCGGAGTCCGACGCGCCCGCTCTCGTCCTGCCCGAGCCTGGCCGGGACATGGACGAAGAGACGGTGCGCCGTCTGATCGCGTACGGAACACAGGCCCCGTCCGGGGGCAATACCCAGCCCTGGCTCTTCGTCTCGCGGGGCCGGGTGCTGGAGTGCCGCGTCGACGACAGCCAGCCGCCGACCCTGCTCGACTTCGAGCGATCGGCCAGTCATCTGGCGATCGGTGCCGCGGTGGAGAACATCGACCTGGCCGCCCGGGTCGCCGGGTGGAGGTGCACGGCACGCCTCTTCCCCGACCCGGCCGATCCCGGCCTGGTCTGCGAACTCACCTTTGCCGAAGGCACCGAAGGCAGCGCGGGCGAGGACGTGCCGTCCGTGTCGCTGGCCGAGTGGATCGGGCGGCGTACGACCAACCGCGCCCTCGGCTCGGACGCCCCGCTCGCGCGGCGGGCGGCAGCGGCGCTGACACGGTGCGCGGACGAGAGCGGAGCACGCCTCCACCTGGTCACCGAGCGCGGCCAGTTGGACGAACTGGGCCGCGTTCTGGGCGCCGGTGACCGGCTGCGCATGATGTCGAGGCCGCTGCACCACGACATGATGGCCGAACTGCGGTGGGGCGACGAGGCAGTGCTCCGCACCCGGGACGGCATCGACGTGGCCACGCTCGAACTCGATACGACGGACCTGGCCGGAATCTCCATCGCCCGGCACTGGCCGAACCTCGCCTTCCTGCGACGGATCGGAGGCGGCACCTCGTTCGAGGAGGGCGCCCGCAAGCTCGTCGCGGCGTCGTCGGCGGTCGGCGTCCTGAGCATGCCCGGCACGACACCCTGCACCTATGTCCGAGGGGGACGAGCACTCCAGCGCCTGTGGCTGACCGCCACCTCACTCGGCCTCGCGGTCCAGCCGCTCAGCTCGCTGCCCTACCTCTTCGCGCGCGTCGAACGGGGCGGCGGGGCCGGGCTCGACGCGGACGAGAGCACCACGCTGCGGGAGCTGCGCGCCGGACTCGCCGCGATCGTGCCGCACCACCCCGACGAGGCCGAGTTGCTGCTCTTCCGGATCTCCGACGCCCCGGCCCCCACGGTCCGCTCGCTGCGCCGCGACGTCGGCTCGGTCCTGCGTTTCGCCGGGACCGGGCACGCCTGACGCGTCGACCGTCACGGCGAGGAGGAAGGGCCGCTTCGGAGGAGGTATCCGAAGCGGCCCCCATTCCTGATCCCTGAGCCGCGCCGCGGCGGCGGTCGCCGCGATGGCTACTTCAGGCCGCGGTCCAGGGTGTTGAACAGGATGTTGTCCGAGGTGTCTCCGGACATCTCCCAGATCATGCCGCCGAGCAGGCCCTTGGACTTGATGTACTGGGTCTTCTTCTCGATGGACCAGGCGTCGTCGAAGGACCACCACTGCCCGTTCGCCCCGGTGTAGCCGTACGTGGAGACGGACTGCTCGTCGTGGTAGACGGTCAGGTTCGGGAAGGCGGCGACGAGGTTGTCGTAGCCGCGGGTGCCCGCCTCCTCCTGGAACTGGCCCGGCGCGGCGCCGTTCGCGCTCTGCCACTCGCCGTGCGCGCCGCCGTCCGCGACCTGCTGCCAGCCGCGCCCGTAGAACGGGAAGCCGATGGTCAGCTTGCGCGGCTTGACGCCCTGATCGGTGTACGCCTTCACGGCGTCGTCGATGCTGAAGTCGTTGGCGTACGGGCTCTGCGCGTCCTTGTACAGGTTGGCCTGGTGGCCGGTGCGGTTGGGTTCCCAGGAGTTGTCGCTGCCTGCGCCGTGGAAGTCGTAGCCCTGGACGTTGCCGAAGTCGAGGTGCTTGAAGACCTCCTGGAGGTCCCAGCCCGCGTCGATCTTCTTGGGGTCGGCCGGGGTGAAGGCGGTGAGCAGCCGGTGGCCGCCCCCGAGCGCGTCGAGCTGCTTGCGGAACTCGGCGATCAGGGCGGTGTTGTTGGCCTTGTCGTCCGTGCTCCAGTGGTTGCCCGGGTGACCGTCCGGCGACCCCGGCCACTCCCAGTCCAGGTCGAAGCCGTCGAAGATCCCGGCTGCGACGCCGTCACCGCCCGCTCCGTTGTACGCGGGCAGGTTGCCCTTGATGTACATGTCGATGCAGGACTTCACGAACTTCTTCCGCGAGTCATCCGTCTTGGCGACGTCGGAGAAGTACTTGGAGTAGGTCCAGCCGCCGAGCGAGACGACCACCTTGAGGTTCGGGTGCTTGGCCTTGAGCTTCTTCAGCTGGTTGAAGTTGCCGCGCAGCTTGCCCCAGCCGTCGTCGGCGACGCCGTCCACGGACTGCCCGGCGGGGAAGGCCCGGCCGTAGTCCGCCTCGGCGTCCCCGGCACCATCGCCCTGGTTGGGGTCCTGGGGGTTCTGGGTGGTGCCCTTGGTGACACCGTTGAGGCAGGTGAGGTTCTTGGGATCGATGTTCGCGAAGGCGTAGTTGACGACGTCGAGCTTGCCGGCGGCGCCGGACGTCTCCAGGTCCCTCACGAAGTACTGGCGTCCGTAGATGCCCCACTGCACGAAGTAGCCGACCTTGGCGTAACCGCCCTGGCCGACGGCCTCCTTGGTGGTGACGGACAGGGTGTTGCTCGCGGGCGAGGTGTTGTCGGCCGCGTCCCGCGCCTTGACGGTGAAGGCGTACTGCGTGTCGGGGGTCAGCCCGGTCACGGTGCTGGTGAGGGTGTCGGCGGGCAGGCTCTCCACGAGAGTCGTGCCACGGTAGACGTCATACGCGGCGACGCGCTGGTTGTCGGTGGCGCTGTCCCAGTCGAGCCTGACAGTGCTCGAAGTGACGTCACTGGCACGGAGGTTGCGGGGCGCGGTGGGCGGCACGGTGTCGGTCGCCGGGTCCACGGTGGTCGCGCTGACAGGCGCGCTCGCCTCACCCGCGTTGCCGCGCGAGTCCTTGGCGCGGACGCTGAACTGATAGGCGGTCGCCGGTTCCAGGCCGCGCACCGTGGCCTCGGTGGTGGCGCTGGCGGCCACGACGGTGGTCCCGCGCAGCACCTCGTACGAGGCGACGGGGAAGTCGCCCTGGACGGCCGCCGTCCACTTCAGGCTGACCGTACGGGCGGTGGTGTCGGCGACGCTCAGCCCGGTGGGGGCCTTCGGGGGCACGGCCGCGGTGCCGTCGCACTTGTCGCCGTTGATGAGGCAGCCGGTCGGGGGCTTGAGCTGGCCGCTGCCACGGAAGCTGTAGCTGTACGGCTCGGTGTCGCGGCCCGCGGGGACACGGGCGTTGTAGTAGGCGGGCGTCACGACGACGTGCCTGCCCTTGATCTCCGCGGTGCCGTGGGTGTGGTCGCTGATGGTGACGCCGTCGGGCAGGTCGAACTCCAGGGACCAGGTGTCGACGGCGGTGTCACCGCTGTTCTTCACGACGAACTTGCCGGTCCAGGACGAGCCGCTGCCCTCGCTGACGAAGGTGGCGGTGAGCTTGGCGGCCGCGTGGGCGGGGGCCGCGAGCGAGGTGAGTCCGGCCAGCGCGAGTGCGAGCACGGCGAGGACGGCGATGAGGCGTCGGGGCGAGGCCAGGACCTCGTGGGATCTGTGGGATCTGTGGGATCTGGCCGCTGTTCTGAGTGGGGACACGGCTCTCCTCGGGGGAAGGTGAGGCGTCCGTCCGTGCCGGGCCCGCCGGGGCCGGATGCTCGGGCTCGCCGGGAGGCTCTCCTTCGGTTCGCGTCCGTGTGTCCGCCGCTGCCGGGGGCGCACGAGGGCAGCGGCGGATGCGGGAACGGGTCCGATGGGGGCGGGGGTCGGACGCGCTTCCTGCGGTACAGACCTCTTAGGGAACCACCCACCGCGAGCATGTCAACGCGGTCGGGAGGCCCCCCGGGCCGTACCAATTCACGGCGCCCGAGCCTTCTGCCACGCTCCCGCCCCCGTAAAGGACTGGACCAATCCGGCAAGGTTTTACTTCGCCTTGACCCGGCCTGGCCACCTCCGGCCCCAACCCCCCTGGCACGCACGGCCGTTGTGGCATGACACAAGGCGAAAAGGATGAAGGACGCGAGTCTTGTCCACCCATGAACCATGTGCAATTTTACATGTCACATGTGCTATGTGTTCATGTCAAGCATGATCGCTCGCCACATCCCCGCAGAACCCGCAGAACCCGCAGAACCCGCAGAAGGAGAAGCCCCGATGTCCCTACGGCGCTACATCACGCCCTTACTGATAAGTACCGCCCTCATAGCGGGGGGTGGCGCGCAGGCGCTCGCCGCGCCTCTCGCTCCGGAGCCCGCCACCACCACTGCCGCCCCTGACCCTGCCGCCGCCCCCGACCCACGCGGCAAACCGGTCTCAGGACCCACCAAGATCGTCGAGCAGGACAGACCCGGCAGGCGGCAGAGAGCCGAGCGGCTCGAACCGCTCACACCTCCCGCCAAGACGGCCCCCAAGGCGCTGCGGACGACCGGAGCCGCGGCCGACTGCAGGGTCTCCGACTTCACCGGCAACACGGGTACGGCCCTGGTCGACGCGATCAAAGCCGCCTCGGTCGGCTGCATCAACTCGCTTTTCAGCGTGACCGGTTCCGACCAGTACCACGCCTTCCGTGAGGCGCAGATGGTCACCGTGGCAGGCGCACTGCGGACGAACGCCGCCTCGTACAACGGGACCAACGCCGCAGGCACGGAGCAACTCGTCCTGTATCTGCGCGCCGGGTACTACGTCCAGTACTACAACCCGGACACGGTCGGCCCCTACACCGGCACCCTGGCCACCGCCACCAGGCAAGCGCTCGACACCTTCTACGCCAACCCCGCCACCCGCACCGTGAGCGACGCGAACGGGGAGATCCTCGGGGAAGCCGTCACCCTCATCGACAGCGCCGGGGAGAACGCGCGCTACCTGTACGTCGTCAAGCGCCTGCTCGCCGCGTACGACAGCGCCCACAACGCGAACTGGTACATGCGCAACGCGGTCAACAACGTCTTCACGGTCCTGTTCCGCGGGGAGTGGGCGGACGGCTACCCGGCCGCGGTGCAGGCCGACCCGAGCATCGTGGACGCGGTCTACGACTTCGCCGCCAAGCACCTGGACCTGTTGAGCACGGACTCCGCCTTCCTGGTGGCCAACGCCGGTGGGGAGACGGCCCGGTTCGTGCAGTACGCCGCCCTGCAGAGCAAGGTCCGCCCGCTGAGCAAGTGGCTGCTCGACAACAGCGCGATCACCGGCGACCGCGCGAAGCTGTGGGTGCGGGTGGCCGTCGTGGCCAACAGCAAGGACGCGGCCAACTGCTCCGCCTACGGCACCTGTGACCTGGACAAGCAGCTCAAGGCCGCGGTGCTGCCCCAGAACCACACCTGCAGCGCCGGAGTGCTGCACATCCTGGCCCAGAAGATGACCGACGACGAGTTCCAGGCGGCCTGTTCGAGCCTGCTCCGGCAGAACACCTACTTCCACGACGTGGTCCAGGACGGCGGGCGGCCGGTGGCCGACGACAACAACACCAACATGGAGGTGGTCGCCTTCAAGTCCAGGGACGACTACCAGACCTACGCCGGCGCGATCTACGGCATCGACACCAACAACGGCGGCATGTACCTCGAAGGCGACCCCTCGGCCACGGGCAACCAGCCGCGTTTCATCGCCTACCAGTGGGACACGGACAACGGCTTCGCGGCCCGCATCTGGAACCTCAACCACGAGTACACCCACTACCTCGACGGCCGGTACGACATGTACGGCGACTTCAACGCCGGACAGACCTATCCGGCCGTGTGGTGGATCGAGGGCGCGGCCGAGTACGTGTCGTACTCCTACCGCAACCTCCCCTACGACGACGCGCTCAAAGAGGCCCCGAAGCACACGTACGCACTGAGCACCCTCTTCGACACCACCTACGCCAACACCAACACGGACCGGACCTACCACTGGGGCTATCTGGCGTCGCGGTACATGCTGGAGAAGCACCCCGCCGACGTGACCAGGCTGCTCGGCTACTACCGGGCGGGGAAGTACGCCGACGCGTACAACTTCACCAAGTCGCTGAACTACGACAGCGCCTTCAACACCTGGCTGGACGGCCTCTCCGGCGGCGGCACGACCGAATGCACGGCGTCCGACACCCGGGCCCTGGGCCAGAACTGCGGGCGCAGCAACGTCTCTGCGACCACCGGCAACACCGCCAGCTTCTACATCTGGATCCCCTCCGGCACGACGTCCCTCACCATCAAGACCTCCGGCGGCACCGGCAACGCCGACCTCTACTTCAACCCCGACACCTGGGCCACGCCGAGCGCGCACACCGCCCGGTCCACAGGACCGGACAACACCGAGTCCCTCACGGTGACGGGCCTGCGGCCGGGGACGTACGCCTACATCAGCCTCCACGCCGCGACCTCGTTCACGGGGGCGACCGTCAGCACGAGCTACTAGCCACGCGCGGCTGAACGGCCGGCCGGGCAGGCACCCTCCCGGCCGGCCGCTCCGCTGCGTCACGTCTTCGTCGTGTCGCCCCCGCCCTCGCGCGCCCACAGCGACCGCACATGGCCGAGGTGACGGGTCATGCACTGCTCCGCGCCCTCGGCGTCGCCCGCCAGCATCAGGTCGAGGAGTTCGACGTGCTCCTCGGCCGACGGGACGAGCTGGTCGCTCTCGTCCAGGCCCGTCAGGCCGTACAGGCGGGAGCGCTTGCGCAGATCGCCGACCGTCTCGACGAGACGGTCATTGCCGCCGAGCGCCAGCAGCGAGAGGTGGAACTGCCGGTCCGCCTCCACATAGCCGATGAGGTCGTGCTCGCGCGCGGCGCGCACGATCTCCTCGGCGACCGGGCGCAGCGCCTCCAGGTCCTCGCGGGCGGCACCGCGCGTGATCCGCCCGATCATGGGCACTTCGATGAGCAGCCGGATCTCGGTGTACTGGTCGAGGTCACCCTCGTCGACCTCCGTGACGCGAAATCCCTTGTTGCGTACGGGTTCCACGAGGCCCTCGCGGGCCAGGTCCAGCATCGCCTCGCGCACCGGCGTCGCGGAGATGCCGAAGTCCTCGGCCAGGCCCGGCGCCGAGTAGACCTGGCCGGGCTCCAGTTCGCCGGAGATGAGGGCGGCACGCAGCGCGTGGCCGACCTGGTCACGGAGCCGCTCGCGGGGCACGCCCAAGTTCCGCTTCAGGTAGCCCATGACGTTCCCTTTCGATCCTGCCGCCGCGCCGCCTCAACGCACAATGTCACGTTGTTTTCGCTGGTGACAGGGTGGGAGCACACCTGAGATCAAAAAAGAATCCGCCGGACATCTTGTCAGTGCAATTTCACATTACTACCTTACGCATCACATGCCGCTCCAACTGTCGCTGTGTGAACGGCAGTTGAAGCACCGTGCTCGCTCGCCTCCGTGGCGGCGACACGGCCCAGAGCTTGTACGGGATCCCCAACTCCCGTGACCCGCACGGTCCGCGCACCCCCCACCGCCGCGCCTCACGCATCCGCGCGGCGGCCGACCGGCCGGAGGCCACCTTGATACCCAGATCACCCACCGCGCGAAAATTCGCGGGGTTCCTCGTCGCAGCGCTGATCGCCTGCCTGGGGTTCGCGCTGCTCGCCCCCACCGAGAAGGCGTCCGCGGCCAAGGCCCCCCAGGCCCCGCCGAAGTCCGACGTCGCCCCGCAGCCCGCCACCCCCACCACGGTCGCCGCCGGGACCGCACCCGACGCCGGCCGCGCGGACAGGCCGACAGCAAACGCGTCGAAGCGCCCGCCGGTCTCCGCGACGCCGAAGGCCGCCCAGCGCAAGCGGATCGAGGCCGCGGCCCGGCCCAAGTCCGCGGCGGCCTGCGACGTCGGCGACTTCACCTCCAAGACCGGCGACGAACTGGTCAAGCAGATCAAGTCGGTGGAGACCTCCTGCATCAACTCGCTGTTCGCCCAGACCGGTGAGAACGCGAAGGGCCTGTTCCGCGAGGAGCAGATGGTCACGGTGGCGAAGGCGCTGAGCGACGTCGCGGCCACCTACCCGGGCGACAACAGCACGTCGACCGAGCAGGTGGTGCTGTACCTGCGCGCCGGATACTTCGTGCAGTACAACCACCCGGACGACGTGGGCGAGTACGGCCCGGAGCTGAAGAGCGCCGTCCAGGGCGGCCTCGACGCCTTCTTCGGCTCGGCCCGCGCCTTCGACGTGAACGACAAGAACGGCGAGATCCTGGCCGAGTCGGTCATCCTGATCGACAGCTCCGGCGAGAACGCCCGCTACCTGAACATCGTCAAGAAGCTGCTGACGTCCTACGACTCCTCGTACGACGACTTCTACTGGATGGTCGCAGCGGTCAACAACACGTACACCGTGCTGTTCCGCGGCCACTACCTGCCGGAGTTCGTGTCCGCCGTGGAGGCCGATCCGAGCGTCCTCACCGGGCTGCGCGACTTCGCCGTCGCCCACCTCGACCTGCTCGGCACCGACAAGGCGTACCTGGCGTCCAACGCGGGCCGGGAGCTGGGCCGCTTCCTGCAGCACGACACGCTCAAGGACACCGTCCGCCCCCTCGCCAAGGAGCTGCTCGGCCACAGCAAGATCGACGACCGCACCGCGGCGCTCTGGGTCGGCGTGGCCGAGATGACCGACGAGTTCGACAAGGACAACTGCGCCGACTACGACACCTGCAACCTCAAGGAGCGGATCCGCGAGGCCGTCCTGAAGGTCGAGCACACCTGCGCCCCGACCCTGAAGATCGTCGCCCAGGCGCTCACCGACGACCAGCAGTCCGCCGCGTGCACCAGCCTCCTCGGGCAGGACAAGTTCTTCCACGGCGTGGTCAAGGACAGCGGGCCGGTCAAGGACGACCACAACGACGCCCTCGAAGTGGTCGTGTTCCACTCCAGCCTCGACTACCGGACGTACGCCGGAGTCCTCTTCGGCATCGACACCAACAACGGCGGCATGTACCTGGAGGGCGACCCCGCCAAGGAGGGCAACGTCCCGCAGTTCATCGCCTACGAGCAGAACTCCGAGATCTGGAACCTCAACCACGAGTACACCCACTACCTCGACGGCCGCTTCGACATGTACGGCGACTTCGCGGCGGGCCAGACCACCCCGACCGTGATGTGGGTGGAGGGCTTCGCCGAGTACGTCTCCTACGCGTACCGCGACGTCACCTATGACGACGCGATCGAGGAGGCCGGAAAGAACACCTACAAACTCAGCACCCTCTTCGACACCACCTACGACAACACCGACACCACCCGGACCTACAACTGGGGCTACCTCGCGGTCCGTTACATGCTCCAGTCCCACCCGGACGACGTCGCCACCCTGCTGGGCCACTACCGCTCCGGCGACTGGAACGCCGCCCGCACCCTGCTCACCGACACCATCGGCACCAAGTACGACGCCGACTTCGCCGACTGGCTGGGCAAGTGCCACGCCGGCGACTGCGGCAGCCTCCCGGCCGCCGCCCGGTGACGGTGCGCCCGTCCCCACGCAGCACACCCGACCGGTGAGTCGGGGGACGGGCTGACACCTCGGAGGTCCCGCATCCGCACGGGGGATGCGGGGCCTCCTTCCTTCGCACAGGAACGGCGGCGCTCTGGTGTCCGCTCAGCCCTGTCGGGCAGCGTCGGCCGCGTCCCGAGGGGCCTCGGCCGGGCTGCTCTTCCCGCGCCGGACGAGCTTGGTGTGGCGCCCGTCGTCGATGCGCAGCCCCGTGAGGGCGGTGACGGTGACGAGTGCGAAGGCGACGGCGCCGACCACGAACGCGGTCGTGTACTGCGCCTCCTCGGGCAGCGCCGGGACACCGGCGGGCAGGCCCTCGATGAGGTTCGCGGTGAGCAGCGAGGTGATGACGGCGCTGCCGACCGAGCTGCCGACCGAGCGTGCGATGGAGTTGATGCCGTTGGCGATGCCGCTCTGGTGCACCGGCACTCCCGCCACGATGAACGCGGGCAGCGAGGCCAGGCCGAAGCTGACGGCGACGCCCGTGAGCATGCCGGCGGCGATCACCGAGCCGGTGCTCCCGTGCTGCAGCGCCAGCCACACGTACCCGAGGACGCCGAAGACGCCACCGGTCGCGAGCGTGATCCGGCCGCCGATGCGGCGGACCAGGACACCCGCGATCTGCGCGCCCACGAGGGAGGCGGCCGTGGCGGGCAGCAGGTAGGTGACGGCCGCGGACAGCACGGAGGCGGTGAAGCCGTAGCCGGTCAGTGCGGTCGGCGTCTGCACCAGGTACGAGGTGGCGATGAACTGCGTGAACATGCCGAAGCCGAGGAGCAGACCGGCGATGTTCGTGAACAGCACGGGCCGCATCACGAACATCTTCATGTCGACGAGCGGTTCGCGCACCCGCCGCTCGACGACGACCCAGATCGCCGCCATGACGACGGCCGCCGCGAAGAGTGTGAGGGTGCGGGTCGAACCCCAACCCCACGTGTTGCCCTGGGAGATGGGCAGCAGGAACAGCACGAGCGTGGCCGCGAGCGCGCCCGCGCCGAGCCAGTCCGTGCGGCCGCCGTGCGGCTTGGGCGAGGGCGGGACGACGACGGCCGCGACCGCGAAGGCGAGCGCGGACAGCACGGTGGCCAGCCAGAACACGTGGTGGTAGTCGGGGTTGTCGCCCTGGGTGAGCAGTCCGGCGCCGACGAGTGCGAGTCCGCTGCCGACGGCGAGGGTGCCGCTGACCAGGCCCATCGCTCCGGGCAGCCGGTGCGGCGGGAGTTCGTCGCGCAGCACGGACAGCGCGAGCGGGAAGATCGCGGTGGCGGCGCCCTGCATGGCGCGGGCGGTGAGCAGCAGCGGCAGGGAGTCGGTGGTCGCGGCGAGCACCGAGCCGACGACCGTCAGGGCGAGCACGCCGAGCAGGACGGGCCGCTTGCCGCGCTGATCACCGAGCCGGCCGAGGAGTGGAGTGAACACGGCGGCGGACAGCAGCGTCGCCGTGGTGAGCCAACTGGCCGACGACGTGGTGATGTCCAGGTCCTGCTCGATGATCGCGAGGATCGGCACGACGAGGGTCTGCATCATCGACACGACCATCGCGGCGAGGCCCAGGGCCAGGACGAGGCCGGTGCCCGCGCTCGGGGACTCGGATCTCTCGCGGTGGGCGGCGTGCGGGGGCTGGGAAGGCATGGGGCAGGCTCTTTCAGGTCTTTTCGGGGCGGTCCGGGTCTGTCCAGGACGGTCCGGGGCGGTCCGGGGCGGTTCGGGCTGGCTCGGGGCGGTCCGGGCTGGTTCGGGTCTATGAGGGCGCCCTCCGGTGGCGGCGCACCGGAGGGACGCGGAGGGAGAGGGGTCAGCTCAGCGGGACGTCGAGGCGGGCCCGGCGGTGGCTGAACGCGGCGATGGAGTGCGGCCCGTGGTAGGCGCCGATCCCGGACTCGCCGACGCCGCCGAACGGCAGGTCGGGGACGCGGAGATGGGCCATCGGCAGCCCGAGGCCGAGCCCGCCGGACGAGGTCTCGGCGGCCAGACGCCGCCGGGTCGTCTCGTTCTCGGTGAAGCCGTACAGGGCGAGCGGCTTGTCGCGGTCGTTGATGAAGGCGATGGCCTCGTCCAGGTCGGCGACCTCGACGATCGGCAGCACAGGACCGAAGATCTCCTCCTGCATGACCGGGGCGTCGCCCTTCACCCCGGCGAGCACCGTGGGGGCGATGTACAGGTCGTCGCGGTCGGTGCGCCCGCCGAGGGCCACGTCGCCGGAGCCGAGCAGCGCGGCGACCCGGTCGAAGTGCCGCTGGTTGACGAGGCGTCCGTACGCGTCCGAGACCTGCGGGTCGGCTCCGAAGAGCCGCTCGACGGTCTCGGCGAGGGCGACCTGGAGCGCGGCCGAGGTCGCGGGGTCGGTCAGGACGTAGTCGGGTGCGACGCAGGTCTGGCCCGCGTTGCGGAACTTGGCGTCCGCCAGCCGGTCGGCCACCACGGACACATCGGCGTCGCGGTCCACGAACACCGGTGACTTGCCGCCGAGTTCGAGGGTGACCGGCGTGAGGTGCTCGGCGGCGGCCCGCATCACGATGCGGCCCACGGTGCCGTTGCCGGTGTAGAAGATGTGGTCGAAGCGGTGCGTGAGCAGTTCCGTGGTCTCGGGGACGCCGCCCTCGACGACGGCGACGGCCTGCGGGTCCAGGTACTGCGGCACCAGGCGGGCCAGCAACGAGGAGGTGGCCGGGGCGAGTTCGCTCGGCTTGAGCAGGACGGTGTCGCCCGAGGCGAGCGCCCCCGCGACGGGCACGAGGGAGAGCTGGACCGGATAGTTCCACGGGGCGATGACGAGCACGGTGCCCAGCGGCTCGTACTGCGTGCCGGCGGTGGCGCCGTCCGGCAGGCCCGCGAGGGACTCGGCGGCGAGCGGCTGCGGGGCGAGCCACGCGTCGAGATGGGCGAGCGTGTGGTCGATCTCCCGGACCGGGAGGTCGACCTCGGCCGCGTACGACTCGGGTCGCGGCTTGCGCAGATCGGCGTGCAGCGCGTCGGCGATGGCTTCGCGGTGCTCCGTGAACAGGGCGCGCAGCGCGGCCAGTTGGGCCTTGCGCCAGGCCAGGGGCCGGGTGCGGCCGGAGCGGAACGTGTCGCGCAGGGTGCTGACGGCAGCAGATATGTCGGACATGGCGGTCAGTCCTGCGGAAGGCGGACGAGCATCTTGCCCGTGTTGGCGCCGCGCATCATGGCCCCGAACGCCTCGAAGGCGTGGTCGATGCCGTCCACGACGGTCTCGTCGGCTACGAGGGAGCCGTCCGCGAGCCAGCCGCCCACCTTCACGGCGAACTCGGGCACCAGGTGGAAGTGGTCGCTCACGTTCATGCCGCGCAGGGTGATGCGCTTGCCGATCGCGAGCGGCAGGTGCGGCGGACCGGCGGGCAGCTCGGTGGCGTTGTACAGGGAGATGGCGCCGACCAGCGCGACGCGTCCGCGCAGGTTCATGACCTGGAGCGCGGCGTCGAGGTGATCGCCGCCGACGTTGTCGAGGTAGACGTCGATGCCGTTCGGCGCGGCCTTGGCCAGCTGCCCGGCGATATCGCCCTCGCGGTAGTCGAGCCCGGCGTCGAAGCCGTAGTCCTCGGTGAGCCGCTTGACCTTGTCGGGGCCGCCGGCCGAGCCGATGACCTTCGAGGCGCCCAGCTTGCGGGCCAGCTGCCCGGCGACCGAACCGACGGCACCCGCGGCGCCGGAGACGAAGACGACGTCGCCCTCCTCGACCGGAGCGACCTCCTTGAGAGTGGCCCACGCGGTCAGGCCGGTGGTGCCGAGGACCCCCAAGTAGGACTGAGCGGGCGCCAGTTCGGTGTCGACGAGCTGGACCTGGCCGGCGGGCAGGAGCGCGTACTCGCGCCAGCCCAGGAAGTGCGTGACGGTCGCGCCGACCGGAACGTCGGCGGACTGCGAGGCGACGACCGTACCGACGGCCGTGCCGGTCATCGGCTGGTTCAGCGCGAAGGGCGGCAGATAGGACTCGCGGTCGTCCATCCGTCCGCGCATGTACGGGTCCACGGACAGGTAGTCGTTGCGGACGACGACCTGCCCCGGGCCCGGGTCGGGCACGGTGGCGGTGACCAACGCGACGTCGGAGGCGGTGGGCTCGCCGACGGGGCGGGCCACGAGGTGCCATTCACGGCTGGAAAAAGACATGGTGATCCTCAGAAGGGTGTGGAGGGAGATTCGAGGTGCGGAGGGGGGATTGAGGAGAAGGTCAGCGCCCTGATGAGGCGGGCGCGCCGAGCAGGCCGGTCACGAGGGCGTCCGACGCCGGGGCAAGCAGCTCCCGGGCGTCCGCCGCCCGTTCCAGGCCCATGACGAGCGCGATGCAGATGTCCGCGGCCTGAGCGGGCTCGACACCGCCCGTGGTGCCCGTCTCGGTGAACAGGCCGGTGAGCAGGGTGCGCAGCTCGCCGACGAAGGAGGTGCAGATGCCGCTGAAGAGGCGGGCCTTCTCGTCGAGGAGCTCGGCGGTGTGCGGGGAGTCCCCGGACAGTTCGAGGACGAGGTCGAGCTTGGCGGTGAGCACGCCGTGGACCCGGTCCGCGTGCGGCAGGCCGGTGTCGGCCGCCGCCCGGCGGGCCCGGACGAGCGCCTGCTCGTGCAGGCGCTCGGCGAGCCGCCGGACCGCGTCGTCCTTGTTGCGGACGTACTGGTAGACCGCGGACCGGGACACGCCCATGGTGGTGGCGATGTCGTCCATCGTGGTGCGCCGAACGCCGTACCTGGTCAGGCAGTCGTACGTCGCGTCGAGGACCTCGTCGAGCCGGTCGGTGCCCATGGCGCTCAGGCCAGCTTCTTGAGCAGTTCGGCGGCGAGCGGCGCGGACGAGGCGGGGTTCTGGCCGGTGACCAGGTTGCCGTCGACGACCACGTGGGGCACCCACGGCTCGCCGACCCGGACGTTGACTCCGGCCTCGGCGAGGCGGGTCTCCAGCAGCCACTTCGCCTTGTCGGCGAAGCCGGCCTGGGTCTCCTCGGCGTTGGTGAAGGCGGCGACGTCACGGCCCGCGAATGCGTTCGTGCCGTCGGGCCGGGTGGCGGCGAGGAGCGTGGCGGGCGCGTGGCAGACCACGCCGAGCGGCGTGCCGCTCTCCAGGGCCAGGGCGAGGAGCCTGCCGGAGCCGGCGTCGACGGCGAGATCTTCCATCGGGCCGTGGCCGCCGGGGTAGAAGACGGCCGCGTAGTCGTCGAGGCGCACGTCCTCCAGGCGGATCGGGGACTGCAGCTCGGTGAACGAAGCGAGGGCGGCGGCGACCTTCTCCGCGCCGTCCGGGCCGCCGTTCACCTCGGGCGCGAGGCTGCCCTGGTCGACGGTGGGCACGACGCCGCCCGGGGTGGCGACCACGATCTCGTGCCCCGCCGACGTGAACGCCTCGTACGGGGCGACGGCCTCCTCGGCCCAGAAGCCGGTGGGGTGCTTGGTGCCGTCGGCCAGCGTCCAGTGGGTGGCGCCGGTCATCACGAAAAGGATCTTCGACATGAGTGCTCATCTCCGGGGAGTGGCGAAGGTGACGTTCTGCGTCCGAAGTGTCAGTTCGGCGATGTCCTCGAAGGTAGGTCGCGCGCGGAGCGGTGACCAATGACAGGTCCAATGCCACCCATAGGAAAGTTCATGGATCCGGCGGAACAGCGCTGCGGGCCGCCCGCGGCAGGCTGTGCCGGAGTCTTCTAGGCTCCTGAATGTGATCCACAGCAACCCCGTCGGCCCGGCGGAGACCTCGGCCCCGCCCGACCTCAATCTGCTGCGCACGTTCCTCGCCGTCTACCGCTTCGGCTCCTTCACCGCGGCGGCACAGGCCCTGGGTCTGTCGCAGCCCACGGTCACCACCCAGATCCGCAACCTGGAGCGCCAGACGCGCCGCGAACTGTTCGAGCGGCTGCCCCGAGGGGTCGCCCCGACGTCGGTCGCCGACGAGCTGGCCGCCCGGATCGCCGCGCCCTTCGACGCGCTCACCGTGGCCGCGGGCCACGGCATGGCCGAGGGCGTGCGTGCCGAGCCCGTGCACCTGGCGGGTCCCGCCGAGATGCTGTCCGCCTTCGCCCTCCCGGCCCTGGCACCGCTCGTCGCCGAGGGGGTGCGGCTGCGTGTGACCCTGGGCCTGACCGATCCCCTCCTGGACGAGCTGCGCGCCGGACGGTACGACCTGGTCGTCTCCACGACGCGGCCCCGGGGACGGTCCTTGGACTGGGTGCCGTTCGCCGACGAGGAGTTCGTCCTGGTCGCCGCGCCGGTGTGGGCCGACCGGATCGAGGAGCCGCTGGCCACGGAAGGCCCCGCCGTCCTGCACACCGTGCCGCTCGTCTCCTACGCCGAGGACCTGCCCATGGTCCGCCGCTACTGGCGGCACGTCTTCGGCGAGCGCCTGAACGGCCATGCGGCCGTCACCGTGCCCGATCTGCGCGCGGTGAAGTCCACGGTCGTCGCCGGTGCCGGATTCGGCGTGCTGCCGCGCTACCTGTGCGAGGCGGAACTGGCCTCCGGCGCGCTCGTCCTCCTCAACGACCCCGAGGATCCCCCGATCAACACCGGCTACCTCGTGCAGCGCCCGGGTGTCTCCGCGACCCCGGACGTCAACCGCGTGCGCGACCATCTGGTGGAGGCGGCTCGCTCCTGCTGAGGGGTCGGGAGCGGTCGGCGCGCTCACGGCCCCGGCAACGCCATGGCGGTGCGTGTCCAACTGCGTGACAACGCCGAGACACAGCCGCGAAGACGCGTGGACGTCGGCGGACCATCAGCGCAGGTGACGCGCGAATGAATCCGTACTCGGACAAAGGGCTGCTTCTTTCGTGGTGGAGTGTGGTGAGCGTCGCCACGACGCCCCTCTAGATCAGCGGTTTCGTAAAAGACCCCGCAACCCTCGCGAATTCTTCGACGGTGATCACGGGGACAAAGACGGAATCGGCCTCCATGCCTTCGGGTAGGTGCGACCGCATGTCCTCACGGCACAAGAACGTGCCGTCAGGGATAAGGATCGCCCCGCTGGCACGGTCAGCCAGCTCGATGATGATTCTCCAGACAGCCCCGACCTGCGGACGCTCGATGCCAATGACACAGTCGACGACATCGACCTCGACCTCGCTGCCGTCCGCGGCCCGGACCCAGAACTCTGCACTGTCCCCTGTCGTCCTCTCAGGCACTGCGGAGTAGGGCGCAAGAATCGCCCGCACCTGATCCCTGTCCGGCGGGACAGGAACACCGTTCTGGAACTTGTAGAGGCTCAGGCTGTAACTCACTGCACCGGCCCTGCCCTGAACACGAACTTGATCCCCTTCACGTCGGTGTCGAGCACCCATCGCACCAAGGCGAATCGGGTCTTCTCCTCGGACAAGTACCACACGGCGAGGGTGCCCTTCGCCTCCTTGGCCTGCTTCACCATCGCAGTGGTCCCGCCTTTGGACCGCTGATCACCAGGGGCGGGGACCTTGAGGACCACCGCGTGAAGAACGTCAACGCCGTGCGCCGCGCGCTCCGCAGCGTGTTTGAGGATCTGACCGCCCCCTGTCACGCCAAGTGGCGGGGCCCTGCCGACGAGGCCCCTGCCTTGCGCAGAGGCTGCCCGGTACGGGGGACCCGGACGGTCAGGTGAAGTCCATGCGGATGTCCACCACGCCCTCGACCGCACGGGCGAGCCGAGCGGCGATCGGGACGAGATTCTTGTCGCGGATCGTTCCGTGCAGGGTGACGACGCCCTCTTCGACGGAGGCCGTCACGGTCTCGCTGGGGAAGAGGTGTGCGACCACAGCGCGGTTCACCTCGTCTGCGATCTCGTCGTCGGTGCGCAGGAACACCTTGAGGAGGTCGCTGCGGCTGACCACACCCTGGAGCAGGTTCTGGGAGTCGACGACCGGCAGCCGCTTCACGTGGCGCTGGGCCATGATCCGTGCGGCCATGGGGAGTTTGGCGTCGGGGTGCACGGTGACCGCGGGGGCGGACATCAGCTCGCCCGCGGTCACCGCGCCCGCCTTGGCCAGGTCGGAGAGGCGGCGGAGCTGGTCGAAGCGGGAGGGGTCGCTGTCCCGGAACTCCTCCTTGGGCAGCAGGTCGGCCTCGGAGACGACCCCGATGACGCGGCCTTCGCCCTCCAGGACGGGCAGGGCGCTGACCTTCCACTGCTTCATGAGTTCGACGATCTCCTTGAAGGGTGCGTCACGTCCGACGGCGATGACGGTGTGCGTCATGACGTCGCTGACGGTGCGCGGAGAGTCCTCGTAGGCGGAAGCGGACATGGCTGGGTCTCCTCAGCTGGGTGGCGTGCTCGGCGGTGCATTCGCGGAAGTGGGTGGGGGGAGCTTCGGCTCTCTCCGAAAGCGCGGGCGGAGCGGGGCCGGTGAGCGGCCTGACGTCTCCCCGGCGTCCGTCACCACCGGTGCCGGCCGTGCTCGTCACGGTCACGTCCGCCACCGATGTAGTGCCGTTCCTCCACGACGGTCTCGCGCTCACCCGGCAGCCGGCGTGTCCCAAGGCCCGTGTACGCGTTCAGGCCCATGATTCCGCCGACCAGAAGGACCAGGCCCAGCACTCCGGCGTGGAAACCGAAGAGCAGGCCGGCGCCGAGGACGGTCGCGCCGAGCAGAACGATCAGACCGAACATCTTGGACTCCTCACCTCACGGGTCCAGTTGCGTCAACTCCTTACCTCAAGAGTGGGCGTGGCGGGCTTCGTTCGCCCGATGCCGAACGTCCCCGACAGGGGCGGATCGGCTCCGCCGCCCGGCCCCTCTCCCCCGACCAGCGATGACTCCGGTGCCGTCACGCCTACGGGAACGCTCTCCGCCTCGCCATGACGTCCCGGGCGATCTCCTCCGACCACACGGTGATCTGTCCGAAGTCCCGGAAGTCACCGCCCCTGCCGGACTTGACGATCATGCGGGCGACACGGCCCCGGGCATGCTCGTCGAGGCAGCCGCCGAACGTGAGGTGGCCCTGTGCGTCGAGCCTGTCGGCGATGCGGCGCACGCCGGGCACCGGGGGAATCTCGCGCTCGGACGCCGCGGGGCCCAGCGGGCCGCTGCTGAACAGCCACACCGGACGCGCCCCCAGCGACCGGCGGGCGCGGCGGACGAGCCGGGCGGCGTCGCGGTGCCAGCGGTTCCCGTACAGACCGCCGCCGAGCACGACGGCGTCGTACGCGGACACGTCCTTGGACACCTGACGCGCGGGGCACACCGTGGTGGCGCAGCCCGCCTTGTTCAGGACGTCACCGATGTGCGCGGCGATCTCCTTGGTCGAGCCGTACTTCGTTCCGTACGCGACGAGCACGCGGGGATCCCTGTGCTCCATTCTCCTCAACCTCCCTTGGTCAAGGGCGCGTTGTCGCACGGCACCGGGAGGCGGGCCGAGGGGCTTCCGTCCGGGCGGCCGTGCGTTCACAGCTTGCGCAGCCACTCCTCGCTGACGCCGGGTACCGCCGGTTCGCCCGGCCGCAGACCGGCGTCGTCGGTGCGGTACGTCAGCTTGTCGACCACGGCCACCACACCGTCGATGTGGCCGGTCATCCGGGCTGCGATGTCCTTCTCGCTGTGCCGTTCGACCTGCCCGGCGAGGGTGACCACCCCCTGGTGCACCTGCACGGTCAGGGCCGTCGGCGTGAGCCACAGGCTGCGGACGAGGACCTCGTCGACGACCTCCCGGCGGATTTCTTCGTCGGGCCGCAGGAAGACCTGGAGCAGATCCCGACGGGTGACGATGCCGACGAGCCGGCCCTCGGTGTCCACCACCGGCAGGCGCTCCACCTTGCGGTGGGCCATGGTGCGGGCGGCCTCGGCGATGGTGTCGGTGGCGTGGACGGTGACGGGCGGCTCCGACATCAACTCCCCTGCCGTACGGGCCTTCGCCTTGCGCCGCTCGGTACGGGTTCCGCGCCGCAGCCCCGGCCGGTGAAGGCGGCGTTCATAGCCGTAGGGCCCGGCGGGTTCCCCGGCCCGGGCCTGACGGGTGAGCAGGTCCGTCTCGGAGATCACGCCGATGACCCTGTCGTCGGCGTCCACCACCGGCAGACCGCTGATGCGGTGCAGGTTCAGCAATCGCGCGACCTCTTTGAAGGGGGTCCCGTCGTGGACGTGTACGACCTCGTCCACCATGACCGAGCCGATCTTGCTGTACTTCATCTCGCGTGCCTCCTCGCCGTGCGGGGGCCGGACGCATGCGCGCCCACCCAGTCAAGGCGCCTTCCCTCCCCTACTTGTCACCGTCGCCGCGCGCAGTGGCCGTGACACGGGGCCGAACGACCCGTACGGAAGGGCCAGTTCTCCCCTCCTCCGCGGGAGGCCGCGGTGCCAGCGTGTGCGGCGCGGCCCCACCCGGGCCGCGGCCCCACCCGGGTCCGGTCGAGGCCCTGAACCGGAAGGCGGGACAGCCTTCCGAGAGGAGGCGACCGTCATGGAAGCTCCGCTGATCGTGGGCGTCGACGGCTCCGGACCGAGCCTGCAGGCCCTGGACTGGGCGGTCGACGAGGCGGTGCGGCGCGACGTCCGCCTGCGCGTGCTGTACGCCTCGCGCTGGGAGCGGTACGAGGGCCACCGGCCGCCCTTCGGCACGGGGCGCAGCGCCATGCGTCAATACGCGGAGCACATCGTCGCCCAGGCCGTCGAACGGGCCGGCCGCCGCGCGTCCACGGCAGACGTCACCGGCCAGGTCGTGCAGGACGACCCCGCGTCGGCCCTCACCAAGGCCGCCCGTGAGGCATCGGTCGTGATCGTCGGCAGCCGCGGCCACGGCACCTTCAGCGGCCTGCTGCTCGGTTCGGTGAGTCTGCCGGTCGCCGCGCACGCCACGTCGCCGGTCGTCGTCGTGCGGGGCAGCGAGAAGAACGTGCAGGGCGGCTACGGACAGATCGTCCTGGGCGTCTCCGCCCCTGAACGGGCCGCGGCCACCGCCGAGTTCGCGCTGCGCGAGGCCGAGCTGCACGGAGCCTCCGTGCTCGCCGTGCGGGCCTGGCGCTGCCCCGTCCACGAGGTGCCCGACTGTCCGACCGACGACGTCGAGGCCCACCAGGTGCGTGCGGAGGACGAGTTGCGCGGCGCGCTGCGGCAGCCGAGGCAGGCCCACAGCGCGGTGACCGTGCGCACCCAGCCCGAAGAGGGGCGTGCCCGGGACGTCCTGGTGGCGGCTTCGGCGCTCTGCGACCTCCTGGTCGTCGGCGCCCGTCGCCGCGGGAGCGGTTTCGGCCTGCAGCTCGGCCCGGTCGGCCACGCCGCGCTGCACCACTCCGCGTGCCCGGTCGCCGTGGTCCCGCACGACTGAGCGAGCCGGTGCGGGGCGGTCACACGCGACGGTGTCGATGAGGCAGTGTCAGGCGGAAAGTGGTGTGTCCGGGGTCGCTGCTGACCGTGATGGTTCCGTGGTGCGCGGTGATGACGCCATGGACGATGGCGAGGCCGAGACCGGTGCTGCCGGTGGTGCGGGAGCGGGCGTGGTCGGCGCGGACGAAGCGGCCGAAGACCTCCTGCTGGAGTCCTTCGGGGATGCCTGGTCCGTTGTCGCTCACGCTCAGGGAGACGGTCGCCTTGTCGACGGTCAGGGCGATGGTCACGTCGGTGCCGGGCGGGGTGTGCGTCCGGGCGTTGGCGAGAAGGTTGCCGATGGCCTGCTGGAGCCGGTGGGCGTCGCCGGTGACGACGACCGGGGTTTCGGGGAGGTCGAGGATCCAGTGGTGGCCGGGGCCGGCGGCCCGTGCGTCGTCCGTGGCGTCGAGGATCAGCAGGGTGAGGTCGACCGGCTCGCGTTCGAGGGGGCGCCCGGCGTCCAGGCGGGCGAGAAGGAGCAGGTCGTCGACGAGGCGTGTCATGCGCTGTGACTCGCTGTCGATGCGCTCCAGGGCGTGGACGACCTCGGCGGGGACGGGGCCCCCGTGGCGCAGGGCGAGTTCTGCGTGGCCGCGGATGTTGGCGACGGGGGTGCGCAGCTCGTGGCTGGCGTCGGCGGCGAAGTGCCGGAGCCGTTCCTCACTGGCCTGGCGGCGGGTCAGGGCGTCCTCGACGTGGCCGAGCATGTGGTTGAGAGCGGAGCCGACCTGGCCGACCTCGGTGCGGGGTGCGGTGTCGGGCAGCGGCGCGGGCAAGGCGATCTCACCGCTGGCGAGCGGCAGTCCGGCGACCTCCGCCGCCCGCGCGGTGACCCGTCGGAGGGGGCGCAGGGAGATCCGTACCCACAGGGCCGCGGCGAGGGCGGTGGTGGCGAGGGCGGCGCCGAACAGTGCGGCCTCGACCGCTTCGAGGCGGTGCACGGTCTCCTCGACCGGGTGCAGCGGCAGGCCGGTGACGAGGACATCGCGGTCGTCGCCCGGGACCGCCACCACGCGGTACGCGCCCAGTGCGGAGAGGTCGATGCTGTGGCCGCGGCCGTCGGCGGGGAGCCGTGTCAGAGCTCGGCGGTCCGCGGCGGTGAGGGCGAGGGGGCGGTCGGTGGCGTCGTCGACGACGGCCGCCCGGGCGACGGTGCCGTTCAACACGCGGGCGCCGAGGGTGGATTCGGCCTGGCCCCGGGTGTCGGGGCGGTTGTCGGCGTCGGGCTCGGCCTCGTGTTCCAGGCTTGCGGCGAAGCGGCCCCCGGAGGCGGTGAGCTGCTCGTCCAGGCGCCCCATGAGGAATCCGCGCAGGGCGAGGGCGGTGGCGATCCCCACGGCCAGGCAGGCGAGGGCGAGCAGGGTGACGAGTCCGGCGGTCAGCTGGCCGCGCAGGGTGCGGGGCGGCAGCCGCCTCACGGGGAGCCCGGCTTGAGGACGTAGCCGACACCGCGCACCGTGTGGATCATCGGGGTGCGCCCGGCGTCGATCTTCTTGCGGAGATAGCTGATGTAGAGCTCGACGACGTGGGCGCGGCCGCCGAAGTCGTAGGCCCAGACCCGGTCCAGGATGAGGTCCTTGGACAGCACCCGGCGCGGGTTGCGCATCAGGAACCGCAGGAGTTCGAACTCGGTGCGGGACAGCTCGACGGGGTCCCCGCCGCGCCGGACCTCCCTGGCTTCCTCGTCCATGGCGAGGTCGCCGACGGTGAGCCACGTCGTGCCCGGTCCGCCGGTCATGCCCGCCCGCCGCAGCAGGCCGCGCAGCCGGGCCAGGACCTCCTCCAGGCTGTAGGGCTTGGTGACGTAGTCGTCGCCGCCCGCGGTGATGCCCGCGATGCGGTCCTCCACAGCGTCACGGGCGGTCAGGAACAGCACGCACACGGTGGGAGCCTCACGGCGCAGGGCGCGCAGGACCTGCAGGCCGTCGAGGTCGGGCAGCATCCAGTCGAGGACCACCGCATCGGGCCGGAAGCCCCGGGCGGCCGCGAGAGCGGTGGCGCCGTCCGCGGCGGTGCGCACCTGCCAGCCCTCCCCCGCCACGGCTCCGGCCAGGACGTCGGTGACGTCGGGTTCGTCGTCGACGACGAGGATCCGCACGGGTTCGCCGTCGGGGCGGTGCAGGGGGGAGGTCGTTCGCGGCTCGTCCATGATTCCTTCAGCATCCCCCGCCGCGGACCGTCGCCGGGCGGGGAGTTGCTCTGAGTTTCCTCTGAATCGGCGCTGGGGGAGGCCGCGCGGGGCGGTTTCAGAAGGTCCTCAGAGGTTCGGCGGTGAGGCTGGCCGCCCGTCGCCGGATCGGACCTGACAACTCCCAAGGAGCCCTCTGTGGCACTCGACCTGATCAACGGCATCCCTGCGCACGTCCTGCTCGTGCACGCCGTCGTGGTGCTCGTACCCCTGACCGCGCTGGCACTCGTCCTGTGCGCCGTCTGGCCGTCCGTCATGCGTCGCTTCGGTGTCGCCCTCCCCCTGGTCGCCCTGGTCACCCTGGCCAGCGTCCCCCTCACGACGAACGCCGGCGAGTGGCTCGAGGACCACGTGGAGAGCAATGCCCTGGTCCGCAGGCACGCCGAACTCGGCGACGGGCTGCTCCCCTGGGTCATCGCACTGTTCGTGATGGCCGCCGCCGTGTGGTGGTCCTACCGCCGAGCCACCAAGCACCGTCCGGAGTCCGCGAGTTCGGGTGCCACCGGCGCCGCGGTGCCCACACCCCTGCGCCTCACCGCCGCTGCCCTGTCCCTCGTCGTCGCGGTGGGCGCGGGCGTGCAGATCTACCGGATCGGCGACTCCGGGGCCCAGGCCGCCTGGCACGACGCCTACTCCACCGGGGAGAAGTAGCCTCCTTCTTTCCCGGGTGACGTGGAGTCCCCGCTCGCCTCAGGCATGCGGAACCACCACGACCGGACAGCTCACGTGATGGACCACCGCGTGCGTCACGGGCCCCGCGTGGGAGCCGATCGCGGTACGCCGGGTGCGGCGGCCGACGACCAGCAGCCCCGCTCCGCGCGCCGCCCTGATGACGTGGTGGGACGGGCGCCCTTCGACGAGGAGTTCGCGGACGAAGACGTCCGGGAACTTGTCCCGCCAGGGCCTGAGCGACACGGCGAGTTCCCGCTCGGCCGCGTCTTTGGCCACGGCCCGCTCGTCCGGTCCGACGATGCCGTGCCTCAGCGGAACATGCCACGCATGGACGATCCGCAGGGGCGCGCCACGCAACTCCGCGGCGTGGAAGGCGTATTCGAGCACCGCCTCGCAAGGCGTCCGGGGGTCCACGGCGAGTGCCACATCGCGGTATGGCGCACGGGCGGCGTCCCCGGGGCCCGTCTCGGACGCGTCCCGCAACAGTTCGCTGTCGCCGGTGCATTCGGCACGCACGAGTGCCACCGGCCGCGGCGTGTGGGCCACGGTCGTCATGGCGACCGAACCGGCGAACATCCCGCCGACGCTGCTCAGTCCCTGGTTGCCGAGCACGAGCAGTTCGGCAGACGCCGCCTCGGCCAGGAGCGCCGGGGCCGGTGGCAGCACGATCTGCTCCGTGGATATGTACAACTTGGGGTGGCGCAGGAGAAGTTCTTCGCTCGTGGAGCGCAGGACCCGCCTGGCCCAGTACTGCGGGGCCTGCAACTCGGGCAGGGTCGCATCCGTGTCCTGGGGCGGGAGACCTTCCCAGGCGTGCACCAGGCGCAGGGGCAGGTCTCGCAGCTGTGCTTCCCTGGCCGCCCATGCGGCCGCCGCGGCGCTCTCCCGGGAACCGTCGACGCCGACGACGATCGGCTTGAGCATGTCCGTCACCCCCTTGGTGAGTCGGGACTCCCGCTCGGGCTCATCGGCTGTCGCTCGCCCGGGTCGGGCCGAGCGCCGCCCGGCCCGCCTCGAGACGTGCCGCCGGAATCCGGAACGGCGAGCAGGAGACGTAGTCGAGACCGGCCCGGTGGAAGAAGTGGACGGAGGCGGGGTCGCCGCCGTGTTCGCCGCACACCCCTGTCGTCAGGCGGGGGTTGGCGGCCCGTCCGGACGTCACGGCGCGGATCACCAGGTCTCCCACTCCCTCCTCGTCGATGCTCTCGAAGGGGGAGACCGGGAAGACGCCGCGGTCCAGGTAGAGCGGGAAGAAGGAGCCCTCCGCGTCGTCGCGCGACATGCCCCAGACCGTCTGTGTGAGGTCGTTGGTGCCGAAGGAGAAGAAGTCGGCGCGGCGGGCGAGGTGGGCGGCCGTCAGGGCCGCGCGGGGCAGTTCGATCATCGTGCCGATCGGGCAGTGGATGCCGCGGCCCGCCTCGCGCGACACGTCGGCGAGGACCTGCTCCACCTCGGCGCGGGCCAGGTCGAGTTCGGCGGCGGTGGCCACCAGCGGGATCATGATCTCGGCCTGTGGGTTCCCGCCGTCCCGCAGGCGGCCGGCGACCGCCTCCGCTATCGCCCGGGTCTGCAGGGCGACCAGGCCGGGTACCGCAAGCCCCAGGCGGACGCCGCGCAGCCCCAGCATGGGGTTCTGTTCGTGCAACCGCCGTACGGCGTCGAGGAGTTCGCTGTCACGCCGGTCCGGGCGCGCCGCCTTGGCCACGCGGACCGTCAGGTCCGTCAGGTCCGGCAGGAACTCGTGCAGGGGCGGATCGAGCAGCCGGATGGTGACCGGCAGGCCGTCCATGGCCTGCAGGATTCCGGTGAAGTCGAGCCGTTGCAGGGGCAGCAGCGCCGCCAGGGCCTTCCTGCGGGCGGTGTCGTCCCGCGCGAGGATCATGTTCTCGACCAGGGCCCGGCGCTCCCCCAGGAACATGTGCTCGGTGCGGCACAGCCCGATCCCGCGCGCCCCGAGCCGCCGGGCGAGCGCGGCGTCGGCCGGGGTGTCGGCGTTGGCCCGCACCTCCAGTCGAGCCGCCTCGTCGGCATGGGCCAGGGCGCGTCGCACGGCATCTCCCAACACCCCGGTGCGGACGCCGGTCTTGAGGGACACCCCGACTTCGGACTCGACCAGCGGCAGCGCCCCGAGGTGCACGGTGCCCGCCGTGCCGTCGACGGACACGGTGTCGCCCTCGCTCACCACCACCCCGGACGGGGTGGTCAGGCGGCGGGCCGCGGTGTCGACGGTGAGAGTGTCCGCACCGCAGACGCACACGGTGCCCATGCCGCGGGCCACGACGGCGGCATGGCTGGTCTTGCCGCCACGGCTGGTGAGCACGGCCTCGGCGACGATCATTCCGGGCAGGTCGTCGGGGGTGGTCTCCCGGCGTACGAGGACGACGCGCTGGCCCGCACCGTGCCGACGTACGGCACTCTCCGAGTCGAAGACGACCGCGCCCACCGCGGCTCCCGGCGAGGCTGCCACCCCATGGGCGAGGGGCACGTCGGAGGGTCGCCTGGCGAAGCGCGGGAACATCAACCGGTTCAGGGCGGCCCCGTCGACGCGTGCCAGCGCCTCGTCCTCACTGATGCGGCCCTCGTCGACGAGGTCGTACGCGATCCGGAACGCCGCGTCCGCGGTGCGCTTGCCGATCCTGGTCTGCAGGATCCACAGCGTGCCGCGCTCGACCGTGAACTCGACGTCGCACAGGTCGCCGTAGTGCCGCTCCAACGTGTCCAGGTGCCCGGCGAGTTCGGTGTACAGGGCGGGGCGGACCGTCTTCAGCGCATCGAGAGTGAGGGCGTCGCGCACCCCGGACACGACGTCCTCACCCTGCGCGTCGGGGAGGTAGTCGCCGTACAGGCCGGGCGCGCCGGTGGCGGGGTCCCGGGTGAAGGCGACGCCGGTGCCCGAGTCGGGTCCGAGGTTGCCGAACACCATGGCCTGGACGGTGACGGCGGTGCCGAGGTCGTCGGGGATGTGCTCGCGCCTGCGGTACAGGCGGGCCCGTTCACTGTTCCAGGAGGCGAACACCGCGCGGATGGCCAGCTGGAGCTGCGCGACGGGGTCCTGGGGGAAATCCTCGCCGCTCTCCCGCCGGATCAGTGACTTGAACTCATCGATGAGGTCCTTGAGTTGACCGGTGTCCAGCTCGCTGTCGCTCTTGATGCCGTACGTCTTCTTGCGGGCCGTGATGAGGTCTTCGAAAAGGGTGGCGTCGACGCTCATCACGGTGTGCCCGAACATCTGCAGCAGTCGGCGGTACGAGTCCCAGGCGGACCGTTCCTGCCCGGTGGCCCGGGCCAGCCCCGCCACGCCAGAGTCGCCCAGGCCGATGTCGAGGATCGTCTCCATCATTCCGGGCATGGAGAACCTGCCCCCGGAGCGCACCGACACGAGCAGCGGATCGTCGGCGGCCCCCAGGGTCCGGCCCACGGCCCTTTCCAGGGCGACCAGTTGCTGTGCCACCTCGACGCCCAGCTCCGGCGGCTCCTCACCCGTGGCCAGGAAGGCCCGGCACGCCTCGGTCGTGACGGTGAAGCCAGGGGGCACGGGCAGCCCCAGACCGGTCATCTCCGCGAGGCCCGCGCCCTTGGCGCCGAGCAGGTCGGCCTGGTCCCGGTTGCCGTCGGCGAAGGCGTACACGTACTGCTTCGGCCTGCTCATCGCTGTCCTTCCTCGGGCGTGCGGGTGGGGTGACGGTCGCGGGCCGGTAGGGGGCCGGCGGGTCAGGGGTGCGGGACGACCGCGACGGGGCAGCGGGCGTGGTGCATCACCGCGTGGGCGACGGGGCCGTTGTGGTGGGCCGGACGGTGTCCTTCGTGCACGTGCCGTCCGACCACGACGAGACTGGCTTCCTCGGCGGCGGCGAGGAGCGGCGTCGCGGCCCGTCCTTCGACGACCGTCACGACGATCTCCACGTGGGGGTATTTGTCGCGCCACGACCGCAGCACGGCCTCCTGGAAGTCGTGCGCCTCCCCCTCGCGCGGCGGCCCCTCGGCGAACACGGGCATGCCCGATCCCTTCGTGAACCGGGCCGGGCTCCGCCAGGCGGACACGACGGCCAGGCGGGTGCCCCGCAACTCGGCCGCGCCGAAGGCGAATTCGAGCACCTCGTCACTCGGGTCGGCGAGGTCGAGACCAAGGACGACGTCAGGGCGGGCCGGGCCGGGTGATGTCGCCCTGTCCTCGTGTCCGGTGCCTGGCGCGCTGCCGCGCGGAGTTCCGGCGCGGACCAGCACGACGGGTACGGACGCCGCACCCGCCACGCCCAGGGCCACCGACCCCACGACGGCCCCCCTGACCGCGCCGAGCCCGCGTGAGCCGAGGACCAGCACCTCGGCGGCCTCGGCGGCCCCCAGCAGAACGGTCGCGGCGGAGCCTTCCCGCAGCTCGGCCGTCAACGGCACCGTCGGGGAGGCTGCATGGGCGCGCGCCCGCGCCGCGTCCAGCGCCGCCTGTGCCCGCACGCGTTGCCCGCCGCCGACGGCCGTGACGGCCAAGGGCAGGTCGGCCGACGGGTGCGGGCTCCAGTTCCAGGCGTGCACGAGCCGCAGCGGCCGCTCGCGCAGGAGCGCTTCTCGGGCGGCCCACTCGGCGGCTACGAGGCTTTCGGGGGATTCGTCCACTCCGGCGACCACAGGGCGCAGCATGACGGCACCTTCCGCGAGGTCTTCTTCGGCTTCTTCTCCGACTTCTTCACCGTCCGATCCCATCGTTCCGCTTGTCCCGGACGCCCACGAGGGGCCGCGGGGCCCGCGTGGTGGCCCGTCCGGCCCCTGCGCGACGCGACACCCGCCGCGGACCCTGAAGAGGACGCCTCACAAGGACGCCTCACAAGGACGAGGACGAGCCTCACGAAGGCGACGACCTTCACGGAGGCACGGGAAGCATCGAACGAGCTGCACGGGAGGCGAACCGGCATGAACCGTACGGTAGTTGTCGGAGTCGACGGGTCGGCGCGCAGCAGGGTCGCGATGGACTGGGCGGCGCAGGAGGCACGGCGGCGCGGGCTTCCGCTGCGGCCGGCTCACATCGTCGCGACGGACGGTCCGCCTGACACCGGGCGCGTCGTACCGCAGCTGATGGCGCGCTACGACGTCCCCGTCGAAGGCACTCTGTGCTCCGGCGGCATCGTGCCGCGCCTGCTGGACCTCGGCGCGAACGCCGAACTGGTCGTGGTCGGCATGCGCGGCGCCGGGGGCCACGCCGGGTTGCGCGTGGGATCGGTGGCGCTCGGCGTCGCCTCCCGGTCTCCCGTGCCCGTGGCTCTCGTGCCGTTTCTGCCGTCGAGCGGCGAGCTCCGACGCCGCGCCGACAAGGTGACCGTGGGCCTTGACGCCCGTGAACCGGCCGAAGCCGCCCTCGACTTCGCACTCGACGCGGCCTGCCGACGCACGGCACGGCTGCACGCGCTGCACATCTGGAGCTACCCGCCCTCGCCCTTGGCGTCGCTTCCCTTCGCGGTACCCGAGAAGGACCGCGCGACATGGGAGGACCAAGAGGTGCAGCTGCTGTCCGACGTCCTGCGGCCCTGGCGCGAGAAGTATCCCGACGCACGCGTGCTGCCGGACGTGTTCCTCAGCCGGATCGCGTCCGACGCCCTGGTGCGGGCCTCGGCGAGCGCCGCGGTCATCGTCGTGGGCAGGCGGCACGAGGGGCGCCTGGGCCGGACGGTGCTGAGCCTGCTCCAGCACAGCCGGTGCCCGGTGGTCGTCGTGCCCTCCTGATGCTGGGTCGTGCCCTCCCTGATGGGCGGGTCAACGGTCCGCGCTCAGAGGCGCGGCCAGGTGCGCGGTCAGATCGAGCAGCCGGTTCGCGTAGCCCCATTCGTTGTCGTACCAGCCGAAGACCTTGACGAGGCCGCCGTGCGCCTGGGTGAGGGCGGGGTCGAAGACGCAGGACGCCGGATCGCCGATCACGTCGCGGGAGACGATCGGCGCGGTGGCGACCCTCAGGATCCCGCGCAGCCGTCCGTCGGCCGCCTCGGCGAACGCGGTGTTGATCTGCTGTACGTCGGCCGTCTCGCGCAGCAGCACCGTGAGGTCGGTGAGCGAACCGTCCTCCACCGGCACCCGCACCGCCAGGCCGTCCAGCGCCCCGTCCAGTTCAGGTACCACGAGTCCGACGGCCCGGGCGGCCCCCGTACTGGTGGGGATGATGCTGAGCGCGGCGGACCGGGCCCTGCGCAGGTCCTTGTGAGGTCCGTCGAGGAGCGCCTGATCGTTGGTGTAGCCGTGGATGGTGGTCATGAGGCCCTTGTCGATGCCGAACCGCTGGTGCAGCACCGACACCATGGGCACGACGCAGTTGGTCGTGCAGGAGGCCGCTGAGACCACGTCGTGGCGCGTGGCGTCGTACGTGTCCTCGTTGACGCCCATGACGAGCGTCGCGTCGGCCTCCTTGCCCGGCGCGGAGATCAGCACCTTGCGCGCGCCGCTCTTGAGGTGGGTCGCCGCGGCCTCACGGGTCCGGAAGCGTCCCGTCGACTCGACGACCACGTCCGCCCCGCATCCGCTCCAGTCGAGCGCGGCCGGGTCCCGGTGCGCGGTGACGGCGATGCGGTGGCCGTCGACGGTGATCGACCGGTCGTCGTGGGACACCGCCCGGCCGAGCCGCCCATACGTCGAGTCGTACTCCAGCAGGTGCGCGAGCGTACCCGGCGGTGCGATGTCGTTGACCGCCACCACCTCGGTCAAGCCGCCCGTGCTGCCGGCCCGTTCGAGGGCGGCACGGAGGAAGGCGCGGCCTACCCGCCCGAAGCCGTTGATTCCTACGGGCACGTTCATGGTGTGCTCCTCCCGGTGGGTGGTGGGCCTGTCAGCAGGTTCAGGCCCCGTCCGTGGTCTCTTACCGGCCCGGCTCCGTGTCGGGCACGATCGCCACCGGGCACTGCGCCTGGTGCAGCAGGGTGTGACTCACCCTGCCGAGCTGCATCCCCAGGTGGCCGTGGCGGCGCCGGGCGCCGACGACCACGAGGTCGGCGGCCGCCGTACGGTGGGCGAGCACCTTGGGCGCCGGGCCTTCTGCGGTGCGCCGATGGACGACCACCTTCGGATGGGACGTCGCGGCGTCCGCCAGAACGTCGCCGAGCAGTCGCTCCGCCTTCTCCTCGTGCTGCCGCTCCGCCTCACCCGCGGCACCGTGGACGTCGACACTCTCGTGCGCGGGGCAGCGCCACGCCCTGACCGCATCGAGTTTGCAGCCACGCGCCTCCGCCTCCCGAAGAGCGAACCGCAACGCCTCCGAGCCGGAGGTGGTCTCCCCCACGCCCAGCAGAATCCGTTCATGCCCGCCCGAGACACCCGCGGTGTCACCACGCACGACGATCACCGGACTGTGGGCACGCGCGGCCACGGACAGACCCACGGAGCCGAGCAACAGCCCCTTCAGCCCGCCGCGTCCACGCGAGCCGGTCACCACGGCCCAGGCGACCGCCGACTCGGCGATCAGCGCGTGCGCCGCGTCCTCGGGCCGCACCTGCGTGGACAGCCTCACGTCGGGGGCGCGGCGCCGGGCGCGCTCGGCGGCCCCGCCGACGATGCTCTCGGCCAGCGCTTCCTCGGAGGAGGGCGCGAGGGAGCCGGCGAGCGCGGCGCCCTCGTAGCGGGCCCAGAGGAACGCGTACACGATCCGCAGCCCGAGGCCGTGCCGGACCGCCTCGTCCACGGCCCAGTCCAGGGCCTTCAGGGCGGCGTCCGACCCGTCCACGCCCACGACCAGAGGCGTCTCCATCGTGCCCCGCCGCCTTCCCGACTCATCAGCACCGAAGAGGAGTTGCTCTCGTCACCGTCGCACCGCGCCGCCCTGTGGCGCAGGGACGATTCGGGCCGCGTTCCGGTCCGTTCGGCCCCATGGACGCGCCCTTCTGCTCGCCGGAGGATGGGCGTGCGCCCACCGGAGGAAGGGGACCGGAGGAAGGAGACCGATGGTGAAGCACGCGGTGCAGATCGCGGTCATAGGAGTCGGCAACGCCTTCCGGCACGACGACGGCGTGGGATGGGCGGTGGTGGACCGGCTCAAGGAGCGGGCCCGGTCCCGGCCGCTGCCGCCCGGGACCGTCCTGGAGACCTGCGACGGCGACCCGGGACGGCTCCTCGGCCTGTGGGAGAACGCGGGGCTCGCCGTCGTCCTGGACGCGGCGCAGGCGCGACCCGCGCACCCGGGGCGCGTACACCGGCTGCTGCTGGACGACGCCCAGTTGGGCCAGGCCCAGGGTTCGGCGAGTTCGCACGGCCTCGGTCTCGGTGAGGCCATCGAGCTGTCACGTGTGCTCGGCCGGCTCCCCGGGCGGCTTGTCGTCTACGCGGTCGAGGGTGCCGACCGGACGGTGGGTACCGGACTCTCGGAGGCCGTCGCGGCGCAGGTCGAACCGCTCACCCTCGCAGTGGAGCACGAGATCGTCGGCTTCCGCAGCGGCGGCGGGACATGACCCGGCGGATCACGCGTCACATCGAGGTCTTCGGTCGGGTGCAAGGGGTGGGGTTTCGGCCTTACGTGCATCGGACGGCGACCGCCCTCGGCCTGGACGGGTGGGTGCGCAACGTCGACGGGCATGTGGAACTGGCCGCCTCGGGCCCCCCGGCCGACATCGCCGAACTGGTGGGCAGGTTACGCGAACGGCCTCCCGCGCTGGCCGCCGTCCGCTCCGTGCGCGTCACGCATGCGCCCTCGCCCGCCGAGCCGGTGGGCCACGGGTTCTCGGTGCGTGCCAGCCTGCACGAAGCGGCCCCGCGCACCGCCCCGCGCGAAGTCCCGCCGGACGCCGCGATCTGCGAAGCCTGCCTCCGCGAGCTCCTCGACCCGGCGGACCGCCGCTATCGCTACCCGTTCATCAACTGCACGGACTGCGGCCCCCGTGCCACCGTCATCGAGGACCTGCCCTACGACCGTGCGCGCACCACCATGCGCCACTTCCCGCTGTGCCCGGAGTGTGCCGCCGAGTACACGGACCCCGCCGACCGGCGGTTCCACGCCGAGCCGCTGGCCTGCCCGGCGTGCGGCCCGTGCCTGTCCTGGGACGGGCTGCGCGGTGAGGATGCCCTGCGGGCGGCGGTGGCGACGATCGGGGCGGGCGGCATCGTCGCGGTCAAGGGACTCGGCGGATATCAGCTGGTGTGCGACGCGACCGACCCGGCGGCCGTGGCCGAGCTGCGCCGCAGGAAGCACCGCCCCGCCAAGCCCCTCGCCGTGATGGTGCCGGACCTGGCTGCGGCCCGCCGTCTGGCGCAGGTCGGCGTGCGGGCGGCCGCCGTGCTGACCTCGGCTGAGCGTCCCGTGGTGCTGGTTCCGGCCCGAACCGGTCGCACCTGTACCGGCGTTCACCCGGGCACCGGCCGCATCGGTCTGTTCCTGCCCACCACGGGACTGCACCACCTGCTGCTCGACTCCCTGTGCCGCCCCCTCGTCGTCACCAGCGGCAACCTCTCCGGCGGTCCGATCGTCATCGACGACGCCGAGGCCCGCACCGTGCTGGCGGCGGTGGCCGACGCCTTCCTCACCCACGACCGGCCCCTGCGCGCCCGCTACGACGACTCCGTCGTCCAGGTCGCCGCAGGCGGCGTCCAGGTGATGCGGCGCGCCCGCGGCTACGCGCCCGCTCCGCTCCTCCTGCCGCGCCCCGCCCCCGTCCCCGTGCTCGGCGCCGGGGCCCAGCTCAAGCACACGTTCACCCTGGCCGAGGGCGCTCGCGCCCATGTGGCCGCACACACCGGCGACTTGACGGACGAGGCGACGTACGAGGCGTTCCTGCGCGGACACGCCGACCTGTCCCGCCTCACCGGCATCTCCCCACGAGCGGTCGCCCACGACCTGCATCCCCGCTACCGCTCCACGCTGTGGGCCCGCGCACTGCCGGTCGAACACCACATCCCCGTGCAGCATCATCACGCCCACGTCGCGGCGGTGGCGGCCGAGCACGGACTGGACACACCGTTCGTCGGCGTCGCCTACGACGGGCTCGGGCTCGGTGACGACGGCACGCTGTGGGGCGGCGAGATCCTCGTCGCCGACCTCGTCGGCCACCGCCGCGTCGGGCGGTTCGCCTACGCCCCGCTGCCCGGCGGGGAGGCCGCGGTACGACATCCGTGGCGGATGGCACTCGGATACCTGCACGGCACTGAGGAGCTCGGATTCCCGCGCCCCGGCGCGGAGTTCGGCTCCGCTCTCACCGACCGCCCCGGCTGCCGCGCGGTGCGGACCATGATCTCGCGGGACGTCAATTGCCCGCGTGCCTCCAGCGCGGGCCGCCTCTTCGACGCGGTGGCCAGTCTGCTCGGGCTCGGCGACACCGTCTCGTACGAAGGACAGGCCGCGCTCGCCCTGGAGAACGCGGCCTTCGGGGTGCGCCGGGCCGCGGCACTGCCCTGGCGCCTGGCGCGCCGGGACGGGTTGTGGGTGTATGACCCGGCTCCGACCCTGAGCGCCCTGCTGACCGCCCGTCACCACGCCGTGGACATCGCGCACTTGGCGGCGGCCTTCCACACCACCGTCGCCGAAGTGACCGCGGACCTCGTCGGTCGCGTCGTCGCCGAGGGAGCGCCGCACACCGTGTGTCTGGCAGGTGGCTGCTTCCAGAACCTCAGGCTCCTCACCGGTGTGCGCACGCGGCTGCGCGCCCAGGGGCTGCGTGTCCTGACCGGCCGCGGAGTGCCGGTCAACGACGGGGGGATCAGCTACGGGCAGGCGGCCATTGCCGCCGCCCGGCTCGCCGCATCGACCGAGAGAGGGTGAGCCCCATGTGCCTGGGCATTCCCGGCCGGATCCTCGACGTCCACGACAGCGACGGCGTGCGCATGGGCAGCGTCGACTTCGGCGGTGTCCGGCGCGAGGTCTGCCTCGCCTACTGCCCGCACGCGGACGCGGGATCGTATGTGATCGTCCACGTCGGCTTCGCCATCACCGAGGTCGACGAGGCCGAGGCCGAGCGCACGCTGACCGTCCTGCGGGCCATGGCCGACCAGGTGGCGGGCGAACTGGGGGAGCCCCTGCCCGGCCGAACGGACGGTTCTTGAAGGCCACTTGGCCCTCCCGCCGGTCCGTGCAGCCTCTGGGGGCGGCGACGCCCGGGCAGGAGGCTTGAGGCGAACCCGGACGGAGGGATCCGTGATGTCCGAGACCAAGGCGGCACCGGTGTACGCACTGCTGGCGGACGGGACGACCGTACGGATACGCACCGCGGGACCGGACGACCAGGACGCCGTCCGGCGCTTCTACCAGGAGATGTCGCCCGAGAACCTGCGGCTGCGCTTCTTCTCGGTCGGCGCCGCCAGTGCCCGGCAGGCCGCCGACCGCGTGGCCCGTCCCGCCCGTCCCGCCTACCGCGCCCTGGCCGCCGAGCACGGGGACGCGCTGATCGGCCTGGCCGAGTACGAGGCGGTGCCGGACTCCAGCGCCGCCGAGATCTCCCTGGCCGTCGGTGACGCCTGGCACCACCGTGGCATCGGCACGCTGCTCCTGGAACACCTGGCGGACGCCGCACGCACCGCGGGGATCACGGCCTTCAGCGCGGACGCGCTCGCCGAGAACCACGAGGTCCTCAAGGTCTTCACCGACCTCGGCCTGCGGGTCGACCGCCGCTGGGACGGCCCCGAGGTGCGCTGCACCGTACAACTCGCCTCCGACGAGAGCTACTTGGCCAAGCTGGACGCACGCGCCGGTGTCGCCGACGTGGCAAGTCTGCGCCCCTTGCTGCGGCCCGGCTCGGTGGTCGTCGTCGGGGCGGGGCGCAAGGCCGGGTCCGTCGGACGCGCGGTGCTCCGCAATCTGCGCACCGGCCCCTTCGCCGGGCAGCTGTTCGCCGTGCACCCCGAGCCGGTGACCATCATGGGCATCCACACCTGCCCCTCGGTGTCGGACCTTCCGCTGGTGCCCGACCTCGCGGTGATCGCCGTCCCCGCCGCGTCCGTCCCTGACGTGGCCGAGGAGTGCGGCCGGTGCGGCGTGCGGGCCCTGTGTGTCGTCTCCGCCGGGCTCGACGCCACGACGGCCGCGGCCCTCCTCGACACCTGCCGGCGCCACGGCATGCGGATGGCCGGGCCCAACTGCCTCGGTCTCGCCAACACCGAGCCCGTCGTCAACCTCGACGCCACCTTCGCCGCCCGCCACCCGGGCCCCGGCACCGCCGGTGTGGCGGTGCAGTCCGGCGGCGTCGGCATCGCCCTGCTCGCCGGCCTTCGCCGCCTGGGCATCGGCGTCTCCACCTTCGTGTCGCTCGGAGACAAGTACGACGTCAGCGGCAACGACATGCTCCAGTGGTGGGAACAGGACCAGCGTACGGATCTCGCGTTGCTGCACCTGGAGTCGTTCGGCAACCCGCGCGCGTTCGCCCGCACCGCCCGCCGCGTGGCCCGCGCCATGCCGGTGCTGACCGTGGACGCCGGACGCTCGGACGCAGGGCGGCGGGCCGCCGCCTCACACACCACGGCCGCCGCCACCCGCACCATGACCCGCCAGGCACTGTTCACCCAGGCCGGGGTGACCGCCACCCGCACGATCGGTGAACTGCTCGACACCGCGGCCCTCATGCACACACAACCGCTCCCCACCGGCACGAACGTCGCCATCGTCAGCAACGCGGGCGGCGCCGCCGTACTGGCCGCCGACGCCTGCGAGGAGGCCGGCCTCGTCGTGCCGCCACTCGGCTCGGACCTGGTCGACGAACTGCTCGGCGGGCTGCCCTCCGGAGCGAGCGCCACCAACCCCGTGGACACCACTCCCATGATCGGAGAAGAGCAACTCCGCTCCTGTGTCGAGCGCTTGGCCACGCACGGCGCGGTGGACGCGGTCCTGGTGCTCCTCGTCCCCACGGCCGTGACCTCCGCGACCGGGGACGACCTGCCGCACGCCCTCGACCGGACCGGTCCCCGGCTGCCGCGACCGGTGGTGGCCGTGCTGCCCGCGCAGGCGCCCCGCGTCAAGCTGCTCCCGGGAGCGGTGCCCGCCTACGGCGACGCACAGGAAGCCGCCCGGGCCCTGGCCCACGCCGCCGCCCGGCGACGGTGGCTGGACCGGCAGCCCGACATCCACCCGCAACTGCCCGGCATCGACACCGGCGCCGCGCACCGGATCGTGGAGGCTTTTCTCGACGAGCAGCCCGACGGGGGCTGGCTCGACCCGCGCACGACCGCCGCGCTGCTCACCGTCTACGACATCCCGCAGTCCCCGTGGGCCTGGGCCCGGGACGAGGACGAGGCCGTCACGGCGGCGGAGCGCATCGCGGGCGCCGACGGGCGCGTCGTGATGAAGGCGCACTGGCCCGGACTGCTGCACAAGAGCGAACAGCGCGCCCTCCACCTCGACCTGCGCGGTGACCAGCAAGTGCGGGCCGCGCACCGCGACTTGGTGACCCGCTTCGGCGACCGGATGACCGGCGTCGTGATCCAGCCACTGGCCGACCGCGGCACCGAACTGTTCGCCGGGGTGGTCCAGGACGAGGTGTTCGGCCCGCTCGTCGTCTTCGGCCACGGCGGCACGGCGACCGAGCTCCTCGCCGATCACGCGGCCCGCCTGGCACCGCTCAGTGACCGCGACGCACACGAGCTGATCACCGCCCCGCGGTGCGCACCGCTGCTCTTCGGCTATGCGGGCGCCCCCACGGCCGACCTCGACGGCCTCGAGCTGCTCCTGCACCGGCTGTCCCGGATGGCCTGCGATCTGCCGCAGCTGGCCGAGGCCGACCTCAATCCGGTGCTTGCCGGACCGCACGGCATCACCGCGCTGGACGTCCGGGTCCGCCTCGAGCCCCGGCAGCCCCACGACCCGTACCTGCGCCGACTGCGCTGAACAGCCGGCGCCAACACCTCTGTCTGTCAAGGCCGTTGCCACCGAGGAGGATCGCCATGAAGCACACCAGGACCGGCGAGGTGATGAACGATGACGTCGTCGTCGCCCGCTACGGGACCCCGTTCAAGGAAGTCGCCCGGCTCCTCGCCGAGCACCGCATCAGCGGTCTTCCCGTCCTCGACGAGGACGACAAGGTCATCGGCGTGATCTCGGAGACCGACCTGGTGTTCCGGCAGGCTCAGGGGCACGAACCCGGAGCGCGCCACCCGCGGTGGTCCTCGCTGAGCCGCGCCCGCCGCACGGCCGCCGCCAAGGCCACCGCCCGTACCGCCGGAGCTCTGATGTCGTCCCCCGCCGTCACGGTGCGCGCGGACGCCACGGTTCCCGCGGCGGCACGCACCATGGTCGAGCACCGGGTCGAGCGGCTGCCCGTGGTGGACGAGGAGGGCCGGCTCGTCGGCATCGTCACCCGTCGGGACCTCCTCCACGTGTTCCTCAGGACCGACACGGAAATTCGGCGCAACGTGATCGACGAAGTGCTGATGCGTGCGCTCGGGCAGCCCCCGGGACTCATCTCGGTGGACGTGCACCACGGCGTGGTGACGCTGCAAGGACGGCTGGAGAGGCGCAGCGAGAAGGCGATCGCGGCCGGCATGACCAGCCGCATGGACGGCGTCGTCGACGTCGTCGACAAGCTGACCTACCGCCTGGACGACTCCCATCTGCGCCCGTACCAGGAGTCCCTGCACGGCGTCACGGAGGAATGGCTGCGGCGGCGGTGACCTACGGGCACTGTCCCCGCTCGTGAGCCGGCACTCACGGAGCCCGGGGCGCACTCCGGTTCGCCGCCCCGGGCCCGGGTGTGGTGCCATCGCCTGCCCGCGAGGGCGAAGGAGGGTGGACGACCATGGCGGTGCTGGTCAGCTACGCGAGCGACCACGGATCCACCCGGGACGTGGCCGAGCGGATCGCGTCCCGGCTCGACGTGCGCGGCCACCGCACAGAAGTCCTGCCCGCGCACGAGATCCGCTCTTCGCTGGACTGCACGGCGGCGGTCGTCGGAAGCGCCGTGCACCACGGCGCGTGGCTGCCGGACGCCTCCGCGTTCGTGCGGCGGCACCACGACGACCTGGCCGCCCTGCCCGTGTGGATGTTCAGCGTGGGCATGGTCGCCGCCCTGCGCGGCCCACTGCGGCGCATCGCCGAACGTGCCGAACAACCGGACATCGTGCGGCTCGTCGAGTCGATCGGGCCGCGCGGGTACCGCCGCTTCTCCGGCGTGATTCGCCCCAGCCACCTGGGGCGGCTCGGTGGCATGCTGTTCAGGGTCGCGGGCGGGCGCTACGGCGACTACCGCGACTGGGGCGCGATCGACGCCTGGGCCGACGACATCGCGGACGCCCTGCGCCCATGACGTTCGCGATGCGGGCCCTACGTCAGCGCGCAGGGCCGTAGGTCCCTCCCCCAAGGCCGGGCGGCCCGTGGCACGAACAACTCCGCGAGACGAAAGTGGAGTTGAGAGACCCGAAGCCCGGAGGCGCACATGAACGACAGCGCTGCAACCGCCGTCCTGGACCGGAGCGGACTCGACTGTCTGATCAAGACGCTGGCCGCGCGCGGCCGTACCGTCGTGGGACCAACCGTACGGGACGGTGCCGTCGTCCTCGCCGAAGTGGCGGGCGCCGACGAGCTGCCCTTCGGCTGGGGCAGCGAGCTCGACGCGGGCCGCTACCGGCTCGTCCCGCGCGCCGACGGCGCGGCGTTCGCCCATACGTCGGGCCCGCACTCCTGGAAGAACTTTCTGCACCCCCAGCGCGAGCAGGTGTGGAGCGTCGACCGCTCGGCCGACGGAGCCCTTTCGGTCACCGCGGCCCGGACCGCACAGCCGTCGTACGCCTTCCTCGGCGTGCGCCCCTGCGACCTGCGGGCCATCGCCATCCAGGACCGTGTCCTGACGGGGGGACGGTACGCGGACTCCGGCTACCGCGCCCGCCGCACCGGCGCGTTCCTGATCGCCGCCGAGTGCACCGAGCCCGGGGCCACCTGCTTCTGCGTCTCGATGGGCGGCGGCCCGGCGGCCGACCCGGCGGACGCCGCCTTCGACCTCGCGCTCACCGAAGTGGTGGACGCGGCAGGGCACCGGTTCTTCGTGCGCGCGGGGAGCCGGGAAGGCACCGAGCTGCTGTCCCAACTACCGCACAGGAGTGGTGACATCAGCACGGAGACGGCGGCACGAAGTGCCGTGGAGGCGGCCCGGCACCGGATGGGCCGGAGCATGCCCCCGGTGAACCTCCATGCGCTCATGCGCGACAGCCTCGACGCCGAACGCTGGGACGACGTCGCCTCTCGCTGCCTCACCTGCGGCAACTGCACCATGGTGTGCCCCACGTGCTTCTGCACGACCACCGAAGAGGTCACGGACCTCACCGGCGACCACGCCGAGCGCT
Source organism: Streptomyces odontotermitis (assembly GCF_050510915.1). NCBI lineage: Bacteria > Bacillati > Actinomycetota > Actinomycetes > Kitasatosporales > Streptomycetaceae > Streptomyces > Streptomyces odontotermitis. The sequence goes on from NZ_JBNJLS010000008.1 coordinate 298,227, forward strand.
GGCAGCGCTGGGACTCCTGCTTCGACCTCGACTTCTCCCACCTGCACGGCGGGCCGGTGCGTTCGTCCCCGCGCAGCCGCTACCGCCAGTGGCTCACCCACAAACTCGGCACCTGGCACGACCAGTTCGACTCCACCGGCTGCGTGGGCTGCGGGCGCTGCGTCACCTGGTGCCCGGTCGCCATCGACATCACCGAGGAGGCGTCCGCCCTGCACGACGAGCTCGCGGCACGGCTGGACAGGGAACGGAAGCACGAAGAAGGAGAGGAGACCGGCCGATGACCCCCACCACCACCCTCCACACGGCTCTGTCGATGCACCACCGGGAACAACTGATGCGCCTCGCACGCGAAGTCGCCTTCGATGCGGGAGCCCGGCTCTTCGAGGAGGGCGGGCACGCCGACCGGTTCTGGATCGTGCGCACCGGCACCGTCACCCTCGACCTCCACGTCCCGGGCAGGCGTGCCGCGGTCATCGAGACGCTCGGGCACGAGGATCTCGTCGGCTGGTCCTGGCTGTTCACCCCGCACGTATGGCAGTTGGGCGCGGAGGCGACGAGCCCCGTACGCCTCTGGGAATTCGACGCGGCCGCGGTCCGGTCCCTGTGCGCCACCGACCCGGAGTTCGGGCAGGCCGTCACCGGCTGGGTCGGCCGGGTCCTCGCCCACCGGCTGCAGTCCGCCCGCATCCGCCTGCTCGACCTGTACGCCCCGTACGGCAGCGGCAGTCCACGGTGACGTCCGCGCCCCTGCCGTACCGCGTCACCGATGTGCGCACCGAGACGGCCGACACCGTGTCGCTCACCGTGGCACCGGCCGGGCCGTCGGCCCTCGCCGCCTTCGCGCCCGGACAGTTCGCGATGGTGTACGCCTTCGGTGTCGGCGACATCCCGGTCTCCGTCGCCCGCATCGACGAGCGCGAACTGGTGCACACCGTGCGGGCGGTCGGCGCGGGCTCGGGCGCCCTGTGCGGGCTGCGGCCCGGCCAGCAGGTCGGCCTGCGGGGACCCTTCGGCGCGGGCTGGGACATGACGCGTGCGGCCGGGCGCGACGTGCTGGTCGTGGCGGGCGGTATCGGCCTCGCGCCGCTGCGCCCCCTGATCCTGGACGTGCTGGCCGCCCCGGACACGTACGGACGCCTCAGCCTCCTGATCGGCACCCGCAGCCCCGACGAGCTGCTCTACGCGGACCAGGTACGCGCCTGGACGGCGGACTCGACGGCGTTGCACTGCGCGGTCACCGTCGACCACCCGGCTCCCTCCTGGACCGGCCGCGTCGGACTGGTCACCACGCTCCTGACCGACGCCCCGTTCCGGCCGGAGCACACCACCGCCTTCGTCTGCGGCCCCGAGGTCATGATCCGCGCCACCGCCCGAGACCTGTGCCACCGAGGGGTCCCCGCCCGGCACGTCCAGGTGTCCCTGGAACGCAACATGCGCTGCGCCACCGGGCACTGCGGTCACTGCCAGCTCGGCGGCGTCCTGCTGTGCCGGGACGGCCCCGTCGTCGACTGGGCGTCCGCCGAACCCCTCTTACACGTAAGGGAGTTGTGACATGCCCGGCGACTCCGCACCTCCCTCGCTGGCCGTATTCAAGCTGGCGTCCTGCGACGGCTGCCAGCTCACCCTGCTCGACTGCGAGGACGAACTGCTCGCACTCTCCGAGCGGGTGCGCATCGCCCACTTCCTGGAGGCGTCCAGCGCCGTCGAGCCCGGACCCTACGACCTCGCGCTCGTCGAGGGCTCGATCACGACGGCGGCGGACGCGGACCGGGTCCGTACGATCCGCGAGCAGTCCCGCTTCCTCGTGACCATCGGCGCGTGCGCGACGGCCGGGGGGATCCAGGCGCTGCGCGACTTCGCCGACGTCGAGGAGTTCCGCCGCACCGTCTACGCCCGCCCCGACTACATCGACACGCTCGCCACCTCCACCCCCGTATCGGCCCATGTGGACGTCGACTTCGAGCTGCGCGGCTGCCCCATCGACCGCGGGCAGCTCCTGGAGGTCATCACCGCCTACCTGGCCGGCCGCAAGCCCGGCATCTCCAGCCACAGCGTCTGCTTCGAGTGCAAACGGCGCGGCACCGTCTGCGTCACCGTCGCCCACGGCACCCCCTGCCTGGGCCCGGTCACCCACGCCGGATGCGGCGCGCTCTGCCCCGCGTACGGTCGCGGCTGCTACGGGTGCTTCGGCCCGTCCGGTTCGGTGAACCTGCCCGCCGAGATACCACTGCTGCGCCGCGACGGGATGAGCGACCGCGACGTCGAGCGCTTCCTGCACACCTTCAACACCGCCGCATTCGCAGAGGAGTTGAGGTCATGAGCCACCGCGGCTCGCGCGTCCTGCGGGTCGGCTCGCTCGCCCGGGTCGAGGGCGAAGGGGCCCTGCACCTCACGGTCCACGGCGGGCAGGTGAGCGAGGCCCGGCTCCAGATCTATGAACCGCCGCGCTTCTTCGAGGCGTTCCTGCGCGGCCGCGCCCACACCGAACCTCCCGACATCACCGCACGGGTCTGCGGCATCTGCCCCGTCGCCTACCAGCTGAGCGCCTGCGCGGCGATCGAGGACGCCTGCGGCGTCGACATCCCGTACGGCATACGGGAGTTGCGGCGCCTGCTGTACTGCGGCGAGTGGATCGAGAGCCAGACGCTGCACATCTATCTGCTGCACGCCCCGGACTTCCTGGGCTGCGACAGCGCGATCGATCTCGCGCGCACCGACAGGGCGGCGGTGGAGCGGGGGCTGCGCCTCAAGCAGGCGGGCAACGCGATCCTGGAGCTGCTCGGCGGGCGCGCCATCCATCCGGTGAACGTGCGCGTCGGAGGCTTCCACCGCGCGCCCGCCCGGTCCGAACTCCGGCCGCTTGCCGCCCAGTTGCGACGAGCCGCCGAGGACGCATGGGAGACGGTGCGCTGGGTGGCGGGCTTCGGCTTCCCCGAGGCACACGTCGACGCCGACCTGTTCGCGCTGACAGCCCCCGACACCTACGCCATCGAGAGCGGCACACCGACGGTGCTGCGCACCGACGGCGAGCGGCGCCCCTTCCCGGTGCGGGACTTCCTGGAACACGTACACGAGGAGCACCTGCCGCACTCCACGGCGCTGCACGCGCGGCTCGACGGGCGGCGCCATCTCACCGGATCGCTCGCCCGGTTCGCGCTCAGCAGGGACCTGCTGTCCCCCACGGCTCTCGACGCGGCCGCGGCCGCCGGGCTCGGCGAGGGCGTGTGCCGCAACCCGTTCCGGTCCATCCTGGTCCGCGCCGTCGAGGTCGTGTACGCCGTCGACGAGGCGCTGCGGATCATCGACTCCTACGAGCCGCCGCCCCACCCGTACGTCGCGGTCCCGGGCCGCGCGGGCACCGGGCACGGCGCGACCGAGGCGCCTCGCGGGCTGCTCTACCACCGCTACGTCCTGGACGGCGACGGCACCGTCCGCGACGCCCGGCTGGTCCCGCCGACCGCCCAGAACCAGGGCGCGATCGAGGCGGATCTGCGCCAGGTCGCACAGTTCGGGATGCACGAACTCGGCCTGGACGACCATGCGTTGACGCATCTGTGCGAGCGGGCCATCCGCAACCACGACCCGTGCATCTCGTGCTCCACCCACTTCCTCGACCTGACCATCGACCGCGGCTAGCCGACCGCTTGGAGGTACGGCCATGCAGGGCAGCCCGCACATCGTCAGCGACGTGATGTCGCACACCGTCGTCAGCGTCGGCCACACGGCCCAGCCGCGGAAGCCGGGAGCCGAACCCCCCGAGGGCGGCACTCCGTGAAGTACCTCGACGAATACCGGGACCCCGCGCTGGCCCGGCGCCTGCTGGCCGAACTGGAGGCCGCCGCCACCCGCCCCTGGCGGATCATGGAGGTGTGCGGCGGGCAGACCCACACCCTGGTCCGCCAGGGCATCGACGAACTGCTGCCCGCCGGTATCCGCATGATCCACGGCCCCGGCTGCCCGGTCTGCGTCACCCCGCTGGAGACCCTCGACCAGGCCATGGCCATCGCGGCCCGCCCCGGTGTCGTCTTCACCAGCTTCGGCGACATGCTGCGCGTCCCCGGCAGCCGCACAGACTTGCTCGCGCTGCGCGCACGCGGCGCCGACGTGCGGGTCGTCTACACCCCGATGGACGCCGTCCGGCTCGCGGAAGAGCACCCGGACCGTGAAGTCGTCTTCCTGGCCGTCGGGTTCGAGACGACCGCACCAGCCAACGCCATGGCCGTCCTGCACGCGGACCGGCTCGGCCTTGCCAACTTCTCCGTCCTCGTCAGCCACGTTCTCGTACCGCCTGCCATGACCGCCCTGCTGGCTGACCCCGGCTGCGAGGTCCAGGCGTTCCTCGCCGCCGGCCACGTCTGCGCGGTCATGGGCTGGACCGAGTACGAGCCGATCGCCGCGCGGTACCGCGTGCCCGTCGTGGTCACCGGTTTCGAACCGCTCGACCTTCTGGAGGGTGTCCTCCTGGCCGTCCGTCAGCTGGAGAGCGGACGGCACGAGGTGGAGAACCAGTACGTGCGCGCCGTCGTGCGCTCCGGGAACACCACGGCTCAGGACGCCGTACGCCACGTCTTCCGCGTCTGTGACCGGGCGTGGCGCGGCATCGGTGAACTGCCCGCCAGCGGCCTGGAACTCGCCCCGGAATACGCCGGGTTCGACGCCGCACGGCGCTTCGACGTCGGCACGCTGCGGCCCGTCGAGGACACCGAGTGCATCGCCGGTGCCGTCCTCACCGGCGCCCGGCTGCCCACCGACTGCACCGCGTACGGCTCCCGCTGCACACCCCGCCACCCCCTCGGCGCCCCCATGGTGTCCGCGGAGGGCACCTGCGCCGCGTTCCACTCCGCGGGGCGTGCCGGGCGTGGCGGGCGTGGCGGGCGTGGCGCGGACGTGAAGGAGATCTCATGACCCCCGACTGTCCTGTGCCCCGGCACGAGGAGGAGTGCGTCCTGCTCGGCCACGGTGCCGGTGGACGCCTCACCGCCGAGCTGCTCGACACCCTGGTGCTGCCCGCACTCGGCGGCGGGGGCGGCGCGCTGGAGGACGCCGCGCTGCTGCCCGGGCAGTCCGACCTGGTGGTCAGCACCGACAGCTTCGTGGTCAGCCCGCTGTTCTTCCCCGGCGGCGACATCGGTTGCCTGGCCGTGCACGGCACGGTCAACGACCTCGCGATGCGCGGGGCCCGGCCGCTGGCCCTGTCGGTGTCCCTCATCGTCGAGGAGGGGCTTCCCCTCGCCGAACTCGACGCCGTGCTCACCTCGTTGGGCAAGGCCGCCCGCGCCGCGGAAGTCCCCGTCGTCACCGGTGACACCAAGGTCGTCGGGCGGGGCGCCGCCGACAAGCTCTTCATCAACACCACCGGCATCGGGCGCCGCCACGACACCCTGCGCCCCTCCGCCGCCCTGGCCCGACCCGGCGACACGGTCCTCCTGTCCGGGCCCATCGGCCTGCACGGCACGACCGTCCTGTCCACCAGGGAGAGGCTCGGCTTCGAGAGCGACATCGCCTCCGACAGCAGGCCCCTGCACCGCCTCGTCCGGTCTCTGGCACCACTCGGCCCGGACGTCCACACCCTGCGCGACCCCACCCGCGGGGGCCTCGCCGCGGCCCTCAACGAGATCGCCCAAGCCTCCGCCGTGGCCGTCGAGATCGACGAGGGCTCCGTGCCGGTGCCGCCCCCCGTCGCCGCGGCCTGCGATCTGCTGGGCCTCGACCCGCTGACCGTCGCCAACGAAGGGTGCCTGGTCGCCTTCGTCGCCCCGGCGGCGGCGGAGGCGGCGCTGGCCGCCCTGCGGGCACGCCCCGAGGGATCCGCGGCCGTGCGGATCGGCGAGGTGCTGCCACACGGCGAACCGGGCCGCGTGGCGCTGCGGACCCTGGTCGGCTCGCGGCGGGTGGTGGAGATGCCGCTGGGCGAACAACTCCCCCGCATCTGCTGAGGGTTCTACTCCCGTGTCCGCCCTGCCCCAGGCCCCGTAACCGCCCTGTCCCGGCCCCCGTATCCGCCCTGTCCCGCCTTCAGGCCCGCGGCCCGCGGCCCGCGCTTGCTGTGCCTTGCGCACCTTCCGCTTCCGCGATGTCGATGACGTGCTGCGGCGCCTGGCGTGGTGTGCTCGGCGGTTCTGGCCCATACCCCAACCGGATCAGCATTTGCGTATGCCCCGTCAGGCCGGGGGACGTGCGCAGTTGAGCCCGCAGATCCGCCCACTCGAGGGCCTGGTGCAGCAGCGAGGCGCTCAGGCCGTGGACGGTGGCGATCAGCAGCACATGCTGGAGGGCCTGGCCGGAACGCAGCCAGTCCGAGCGCCGATCGTGCTCGGTGGCGAGCACCGCGATCATGGGAGAGCGCTCGAAGGTGTGCGCGGACAGCTGCTCCAGATGGCGCCGGGCGGTGAAGTCCCGCATCGGGAGCTGCTCGAAGGCATCCTGCGGCCCCAGAACCGAGGCGGGCAGCCCGAGGGCGTCGTCCCGCAACCAGTGGCGGCTCTCGGCCGCGCGATCCGGGTCGGCGTGATTGCGGCGCTCCGCGACGGAGGTCACCCGCAGCAGACGGCTGACCTCGTGCGGCCGCGGAAACGTGAGCGAGGCGCCTTCGACGTGCGCCGCCTCGGCCAGTTCACGGCGCACGACGTCCGGAACCTGCTGATCGGCGAAGGGGAGGCGGCTGCTGTGGCGGCGCCCGATGGCCTCGTACAGATCCCCGCGGCGTGCGCTTCCCCGCCGAGACGGTCCGGCGATGCGCACGGTGGCCAGCAGTTCGGGGGTGCGCGGGCTCGGCAGCACACGGACGACCGGCTCCCTGCCGAGGTGGGTCACGGCGATCGAGAGGTTCAACGCCGCGGCGCCCGCGGCCAGATGGAGGGCGCGCCCGTGCGGGTCCTCGTACGGCAGACTCCGCTCGGCGGCGGCGCGGATCTCGAGGGTCCGGGCGTCCGCCCCGAGGCGGAACCTCCAGGGCTGCGTGTTGTGCATGGAGGGTGCGGCGACGGCCGCCGAGACGAGTTCCTCCAGAGTCGGCGCGTCCAGGGTCACGGATTCCATGACGTCTCCTCCCCTGTCTTCACGGGTGCGGTGCGCGTGCGCCGGTGCACTCACGTCAAGGGTCGGGGCTCCGACGGCGGGGTGTTCAGATGCCGTTGGTCCCCGTTCCGTGCCGGACGGCACCCCAGCGCTTCACCGACCGGCACTGGCAGGCCGCCCCCGTACCGCGCGACGCTGGACGGGGAGCAAGGGAGCAAGCGAACAAGCGAAAGGGAGCAAGTAAAAGGAGAAGGAGCAGGAGAACGGCGAACGACAGGTACGACACGACCGGACGACACGACAAGCGAGGGAGGGCGAGATGACCAACATGGTGGAGCGGCTGCCCGGCTGGCCGCTGCTGCCCGACCTGTTCAGCTGGGTCGAGGGGATTTCGGGGCTCCCGGGGACGCACCCGGCTCCGGGGCTGCACGGCATCCGCGTCGAGGAGAGCTTCACGGACGGGACTTACGTCCTGCGCGCCGAGCTTCCCGGCATCGACCCGGACAAGGACGTGGAGATCAGCGTCTCGGAAGGTGTGCTGACCCTGCGGGCCGAGCGCACCGAGGAAACCAAGGACAAGCACCACACGGAGTTCCGTTACGGCACGTTCGCCCGCGCCGTCCGGCTGCCCACCGGGGCAAGCGCCGATGATGCCACCGCGGCGTACAAGGACGGGGTGCTGACCATCACGATCCCGGTTCCCGAAGCCAAGACGGGCACCAGGACCGTTCCCGTGCGGCGCGTCTGAGTGCGGCAAGGCCGAGTTCTGCACGTCTGAGTTCGGCCCGCACACGTCCGCGTGCTCCGGGATTCCGGGCACGCGGACGCCTCGCCTTGGGTGATGCTGAGGCCGCCTTGGGCGATGCCGAGGTTCGGCGCCCCTTCCACACCACGCTTGTGGGCGGCCCCGGCGACCTCACGGCCCCCCGCGGCCCCGCCTCAGCCGGCCCTGCGGCTCCACTGCGGCCCGACCCTCGCCCATTCCCGTCCCCATGCGGCCGTGCGCCGCCCCATCAGACGGCGGCGCACCACCAGCCCGCCCCGGGCGGCGACGCCGGTGACGGCGGCTGTGGCCAGAACGCCCGCCACGACAGCGCGCTGGACCGCTTCGGCCCGTTCCAAGGGCGCCAGGACCAGGGTCCCTTGGCCGTCGGTCCAGACCGTCGTCCTCGCCCCGGCTCTCGTCCCGGGCGCAACGAGCGTCGTGCCCCGGTGCGTCGCACCGTCCGGACCGGCCCAGCGCACCCGGGCCCGTACCCGGTCGAGCCCGGTCCCGTTGCGGGAGACGGCCGTGCTGCGCGGCGCGTCCTCGATGAGCCGAGCCGTGACGGCATGCCGGTGCGCCCGCTGTTCGTCCACGACCTGGACCACACTGACGGCGGTCACCGCCCCCGCGGCCGGGCCACCCACGACGGCGGCGATCCCGAAGACGAGCACGGTCCACGCCTCCACCACGTCGCTGCGGCGCCTGAGCGGGTTGGCCCGCCAGCGCCACAGCCGGACAGTGGGGCGGCGCGTTCTGTGGAAGCTCCTGGCCATCGGTCGTCGGGCCTCCTCCCACGCGCGGTCCGAAGGCATCCCTTGAGGCGGTCCCGTTCAGAGGGCAGCAGGCTCCTGAGCGATCCGGTCGGCCAGTGCGACCGGGCACGCTCACTGACCCGGGTGCCCACGCGCGACCAGGAAGTCGGCGGCGTCGGAAAGAGTGGTCAGGTCGGCGTAGTCCTCCTCGTCGATGCGGACACCGGTGCGAGTGGAGACGATCTCCACCAGGCGCACGAAGTCGAGGGAGTCCAGTTCCAGTGCGTCGCGGAATTTGTCCTCGACTCCCACGTGGTCGAAGTCGGCGTCCGGAACGATCTGGGTGATCGCATCCTTGAGGACGGCCAGTGCCTCGATACGGTTCATGACGTCAGCTCCTCAGTTCATCGGGCTGTTGCAGCAGCCGGTCGACCACGGAGAGGAAACGGGCTCCCGTGGCGGCGTCGGTGGCCCGGTGGTCGCCCGACAGGGTCGCGGTCACGAGCGGCCGTACGCCGAGCATGCCGTCCGTCGCCCAGGGGCGTTCGCGGACGGCACCGAACCCGACGAGTGCCACCTGTGGCGGGTGGATCACGCCGTAGACGGACTCGACGCCCTGGTCGCCCAGGTTGGAGACGGTGACCGTGGCGCCCGCCACCTCGCCCGCCCGCAGGCGCCCCCGGCGGGCCCGCTCGACCAAGTCCTTGAGCCGGTCCATGAGTTCATGGGGCTTCAGGGCGTCGGCGTCGTGGAGCACCGGAGTGAGCAGTCCGCCCGAGCGCAGGGACACGGCCACGCCCAGCTGGACTCCCCTGCCGGGGACGAATCCGCCGTCCTGCCAGAAGCCGTTGAGCTCGGGCACCCGGCGGGCGGCGAGGGCCGTGGCGCGCAGCAACAGGGCCGCGGGGACGAGCCGTTCACCGGCCGGGTGGTCACGGTTGTGCCTGCGCAGCCACACCGTGGCGGCCGAGAGGTCGATGGTGGTGGTCAGGTAGTAGTGGGGGATCTCCCGCTTGGAGCGGCTCATCAGCTCCGCGATGGCGCGGCGCATCGCGGCCTGCTGCCTGGCGGTCGCAGACGCCGGGGGCGGCTGTGCGGCAGTGGCCGCAGGGGATGCGGACGGCCGGACGGCGGTGGGATGCGGTGCTGGAGCAGTTCCCGCCGCGGCCTCGCGGACATCGGCCGCCCGCACGGCACCGTTCTCTCCCGTGCCGCTCAACACGGCCAGGTCGACGTGGAGTTCATCGGCCAGGCGCCGGGCGAACGGGGTGGCCCGCACCCGGGACGTGCGCGGACTCGCGGCGTGCTCGACATCGGCCCGGGTGATCCGGCCGCCGCGCCCCGTCCCGTGGACGGCGGCCAGGTCGACGGCCCGTTCGGTGGCGAGGTGCCGTACCAGAGGGCCCGTCCCGGGGATCGCCGATGGCTTTCCCGCACGCCCTGCTCGGCCCTTCGCCCCGGAACCGGCACTGGCACCAGCACCGGCACCGGCACTGGCGCGGCCTGTAGGCACGACTCGCTCCTTCGGCCGCGGCACGGGGCCGGGCGCCACCGGTTCGGGGGCCACCGGTTCGGGCGCCACCGATTTGGGCGCCACCGGTTCGGGCGCCACCGATTCGATGAGCGCCAGCGGCGTCCCGACCGGCACCACGTCTCCCGGTTTCGCCAACTGCCGTACCAGCGTGCCTGTTTCGAAGCACTCCACCTCGATGTCGGACTTGGACGTCTCGATGACCGCGACCACGTCGCCCTTGGTGACCGGGTCGCCGGGGCTCACGAGCCACTCGGTGAGCGTGCCCTCGGTCATGTCGGCCCCCAGCGCGGGCATCCGGAACTCACCCATGGCGCCCCACCACCTCACGGGCCGCCGCGGCGATCCCGGCTGCCTGGGGCAGGGCGGCCTGCTCCAGGTGCCGGGCGTACGGGATGGGGACTTCCGCGCTGCACACCCGGCCTACCGGCGCGTCGAGTTCGTAGAACGCCTGCTCGGTGACGCGGGCCGAGATCTCGGCGGCGACGCTGCCGGTGCGCCAGGCTTCGTCGATGACGACGACGTGGTGGGTGCGGGCGACGGAGGCCATGACGGTGGCGTCGTCGAGGGGGCGCAGCGAGCGCAGGTCGATCACCTCGGCACCGATGCCGTCGGCCGCGAGCAGGTCGGCCGCGTCGAGCGTCTTGGGCAGCGAACCGCCGTACGTGATGAGGGTGATGTCGTCGCCGGCGCGGCGGACGGCGGCACGGTCGATGCTCACCTCACCGTCGGATTCCGGGAGTTCGCCGGAGACGTTGTAGAGCGATCCGTGCTCGAAGATCACCACTGGGTCCGGGTCGGCGAGTGCGGGGCCGAGCATCGTGCGCGCGTCCTGGAGCGTGGCGGGGGCCAGCACGCGGATGCCGGGGATGTGCGCGTACCACCCCTCCAGGCTGTGCGAGTGCTGGGCGGCGAGCTGGCGGCCCGCTCCGCTGGTCATCCGGATGACCAGCGGCACGGAGAGCTGTCCGGCGGACATGTGCCGCAGCGTGGCGGCGTTGTTGAGGATCTGGTCCAGGGCGAGCAGGCTGAAGTTGACCGTCATGATCTCGACGATCGGGCGCAGCCCGGCGATGGCGGCTCCGATGCCCATGCCGGTGAAGGCGGACTCGGACAACGGGGTGTCCCGGACGCGCTCGGGGCCGAACTCCTCGACCAGGCCGAGGCTGACGCCGAAGGCACCGCCGTAGGTGCCGACGTCCTCGCCCATGAGGAAGACCCGTTCGTCCGTGCTCAGCGCGGAGCGGAGGGCCTCGCGCAGGGCCTCGCGGTACGTGATCTTCGAGGAACCCGACTTCTTGTCCTGTTTGCGGCCCTGCCGCATGTCCTGATCCTGCTTCATGACCGTCCCTCCGCCGGATCGGCGTGGACGTGCCGCAGGAGGTCGCTCACCGGTTCGGTGGGGGCGTCCTCGGCGGCGGCCTCCGCCCGCGCGACCTCGTCAGTCGCTCCGCGGTCCAACGCCTCGTACGCGGCGTCCTCCAACTCCGCGTGCGCGCGCATCGTTTGGGCCAGTACGGAGATGGGGTCGCGCTCGCGCCACCGCTCGATCTCGCTCTTGTCGCGGTAGCGGTCCGGGTCGTACATGGAGTGCGCGCGGAAGCGGTAGGTCCGCAGCTCCAGGAAGTGCGGGCCGTGACCGGCGCGGATGCCGTCCACGGCGCGGCGCGCGGCCGCCTCCACGGCCAGGACGTCCATCCCGTCCACGGCCCAGGCGGGCATGCCGTACGAGGCCGCGCGCATCGCCAGATCGGTCTGCGCGTGCTCGGTGGCGAGCGGCGTGCCCATGGCGTAGAGGTTGTTCTCGCAGGCGAGCAGCAGCGGAAGATTCCACAGGGCGGCCAGGTTCGCGGTCTCGTGGAACTCCCCCTCGGCGAAGGCGCCGTCGCCGAAGAAGCAGCAGACGACGCCCTCCGTGCCACGCATCCGCTCGGCGAGCGCGATCCCTGCGGCGAGCGGGAGACCACCGGCGACGATGGCGTTCCCGCCGTAGAAGCGGCGGCTCACGTCGAAGAGGTGCATGGAGCCTCCGCGGCCGCCGCTGCACCCGCTGGCCTTGCCGTACATCTCGGCCATGACGGCCTCGGCGGGCACTCCGCGGGCGAGGGCGTGGCCGTGCTCACGGTAGGTGGAGACGACGGCGTCACCGGGGTTGAGGGCCGCACCGACACCGGCCGCCACCGCTTCCTCACCGATGTAGAGGTGCACGAAGCCGCGTATCTTCGCGGCGCTGTACAGCTCGACGCAGCGCTCTTCGAAGCGGCGGATCAGCAGCATGGTGGCGAGGAGGTCGCGCCGGTGCTTGGCGGTGGCGTCGTGCACCGTGTCGGGGGGTGCCTCTGCCCTCTCGACGGGCGTGGCGGGCTTGGCGGTCGGCTTGCGGCGCGTGGTGCTCATGAGGGCTCCTCTGTCGTTTCCAGCGTGGAGACGTCTCCCTCGGGCAGCCCGAGTTCGCGGGCGCGCAGCAGCCGTCGCATGACCTTGCCGCTGCGCGTGTGCGGCAGTCGCTGCTCGAAGGCGATCTCCCGTGGGGCCACCGCAGGACCGAGACGGCGCCGGGCGAACGCCAGGAGTTCGCGTTGCAGTTGCTCGTCCGCGGACACCCCGGGCCGCAGCGAGACGTACGCCTTGACGATGGCGCCCGCCGTCTCGTCGGGCCGTCCGATCACCCCGGCCTCGGCCACCAGCGGATGCTCCAGCAGGGCACTCTCCACCTCGAAGGGGCTGATGAGGTGCCCGGCGGACTTGATGACGTCGTCGGCGCGCCCCACGAACCAGAAGAAGCCGTCCGCGTCCCGGCGCACGACGTCGCCGGTCAGGTACCAGCCGTCGGCGAAGCTCGCCCGGTACCGGTCCTCGGCGTGCAGATAGCCCCGGAACATCGAGGGCCAGCCGGGCCGCAGCACCAACTCGCCCTCCTGCTCCGGATCTTCGAGGACCCGCACCCCTCCCTCGGCGGAGCGCCAGGCACGGCCGTCCGGTCCGCGTGCCAGGACCGCGGCGTCGACACCCGGCAGCGGGCGGCCCATGGAGCCGGGCTTGACCGGACACGCCGCGAGGTTGGCGATCATGATGCAGCCGGTCTCCGTCTGCCACCAGTTGTCGTGGATCGGCAGTCCGAGCACGTCCTTCCCCCACACCACCGCTTCGGGGTTCAGGGGCTCACCGACCGACGCGATGAAGCGCAGCGCGGACAGATCGTGGGAGCGCGGCAGGTCGTACGGGCCTTCGCGGGGTGTGGCCCGCATCAACATGCGCAGGGCCGTCGGGGCGGTGTACCAGACGGTGACCCGCTCCTGGCCGAGGACCCGGTACCAGCGCCGCGCGTCGAAGTCCCCTTCGTCGACCACCAGGGTCACCCCGTGGGTGAGCGGGGCGATGATCCCGTACGACATGCCGGTGACCCAGCCCGGGTCGGCCGTGCACCAGTAGACGTCGTCCGGGTGCAGGTCGAGGGCGTGGGCGGCGGTGATGTGGTGGGCCACGACGGCCTCGTGGACGTGGACGGCTCCCTTGGGGACGTCGGTGGTGCCGCTGGTGAAGTGCAGCAGGGCCATGTCCTCGGCGTCGGTGTGCGGCACGGTGAGGTCCTCGGGCGCCGCGGTCATCAGCGCGTCGAAGGAACGGGTCCCCGGCGCCCCGTCCGCGTCCGCGTGCCCGCCGACGAGCAGCACGTGCTCCAGTTCGGGCAGCCGCTCCCGGACCGGCGCGACCTTGCGCCGGTACAGCGCCTCGGTGGTCACGAGCACCCGGGCGTTGCCCAGGCGCATGCGCTGCGCCACCGGATCCGGGCCGAAGGCGGAGAACAGCGGGCACAGCACACTGGCGTTCTTCAGGGTCCCGAGCACGACCGTGAACAGTTCCGGACAGCGGCCAAGCAGTGTGAAGACCCGGTCGCCCCGGCCCACGCCCAGGGAGCGCAGTACCTGTGCGAACCGGTTGGAGAGCAGGGCCAGTTGGGCGTACGAGACGGAGTCGACGCTCCCGTCGCGGCGGACGCAGCGCAGCGCGGTGTCCTTGCCCCGGCCCTCGGTGACGTGCCGGTCCACGGCCTCGTAGCCCATATTGAGCCCGCCACCGGGCAGTCCGGCGAGACGTCCGCGCGCCTCGGCCCAACTGAACTCCGCCCGGGCCCGGTCATAGTCGTCAAGATTCGGTGCGACGCGAGGTCGCACCGGTTTGGTCATGGTCTCGCGCGTCATCCGGATCCCTCCCTGACCCTCGCACTCCTGCTTTCACCACCCCGGCGAACCCGACCCGGGTGCCCGGCGGGCCCGAGGCCGGCTCTTCCCACCAGGGGCCAAGCGGACCGGGCCGTTCAGCCACGCCGGGCACCGGCGGCAGACATCTCCTCCTCCAACTGCCGCAAAGACGTCACCTGTCCGGCCGCCCGCACCGGCTCCGGCACGGTGACCACCGGACACACGGCGCCCCGCACGCACTCCCGCGCCACCGCGCCGAGCGCGGGCAGGGTGTCGTCGCCACGGCGCCCCCGGCCGAGAGCGAGCAAGGAGGCGTGGCGGGCGTGACGCAACAGGACCGGCACGGCCGGCCCCTCGTCGAGCACGGCGGTGATCTGCGTCAGCGGATCCGTCTCCAGCAGCCGGGACACGGAATCCTCCAGCGTCCACGCCGCCCTGCTCCTGTCCTGCTCGGGCGTCGGCAGGGCCGCGACGGACGCGTAGGGGGCGCGCAGGGCCGACCTGGGCAGCCAGGCGTGGACCGCCACCACCCGGACCCCCAGACGGGACGCCCTCGTGGCGGACCAGCGCAGTGCGGCGAGCGCCGCGGCCGAACCGTCGACGCCCACGATCACGCTGCCGTGCACCGGATCATCCATGGCCGCCTCCTGGTCACTCTCTCCGGCTCCGGAGCGCGGGACGGGAGCCGGGACTCACTACGTGCCCCCGTCCCGCCGGACAGCCGGCCGTCAGGCGACACGGCGCAGCTCTTGGGTCTTCTCCAGGGTCTTGGCCTCGTCGGTGTACTTCCGGGCCAGTCCGGCGAAGAAGTGGAGCACCTCGTACCAGAAGTAGCCCGCGCCTGCGATGAGCACCCCGGTGAGGGTGATGCCGATGGTGTCGTTGCGCACGGTGAGCCCCCAGGCGTCGAAGAGGCTGAAGTCGACGAGCCACGCCGTGCCCACGCCGAGCGCCACCAGTGCGAAGGCCCAGAGCTCCGGGGCCATGGCCAAGTAGCGCCGCGCGACCATCCCCACGACGACTACGGCCAGCCCGAGCAGGGCCAGCATCCCGAACGCGTACATGAGATCCTCCGCCTTCCTGATTGCGCCCAGGCGTCGCCGGACGCGCGACCGACGGAAGTGCGGCGGCGGGGCGACCGCCGCCGCGGGCTTCCCCTTTCCTCGACGGTCGCGCATCCGGCCGCACCGCGGCAGGGGCTGCCCGGCCCTCTCCCGGGGCCGACAGAACCCGCCGTCGGGCCCGCACGACGTCCTCAGCCCACGCCGACGCCGGTCTCGGGCGCGGTGCGCGGGGAGTTGTGCACCGTGCAGGGGCTGAGTCACCTGAGCACCGAACGGCCCCACACATCGGGCTACTTGACCCACCTCGACCGAAGGCGCACCGCGCTGTAATGGAGGTGAGGGACGCGCTCGCCCCTCCCCTCACCCACCTCCACGAATGGAGGGCGTCATGAACAGAGCGCGTACCGTCCGCCGCATCGCGCTGTGCGCCTCGGCACTGACTCTCGGACTGACCCTGCCCGCGACGTCGACCAACGCCACGGCGACCGACACCCCCGCGGCCGGCACGGCGTCCACGGTCGGCGCGACCAGGACCGCCGGACGCAGCGGCGACACGCATTCCACGGTCGACCGGGTCGCGGACTTCTACGGCGCCTACATCGACGTCGTGCACGACTCCGGCCGCGGCCCTCTCGCCAACTCCCTGCGCCACCACTACCTGACCAGCGGCCTGCGACACAGCCTGGCCGCCTGGGAGGCCGTGCACCACAGGGACGGGATGTTCCGTTCCAAGGCCACTCCCACCACATGGTCGGTCGCCTACAACGACAGCGGCATGGGCCACTGCTGGACCCGCGTGGACCTCTCGTCGAGGAGCCCTGGACACCATGCCCGGCACACGCACCTGACCGTCCAGTCCGACCTCGCCACCGGGCTCATCTCCGGTGTCAGGACAGGCTGGTGACAGCGCTGCCGAGCCGTGCGACGCCAGGGTCACCGGCTCGGAGTGACGAAGAGATGGGGAAGCCATGAGCGCGATAGCCGCTCCCTTGAAGGGTGTCCGGGCCGTGATCCTCGACGCCGATGGGGTGATCACCGACTCGGCGCGGCTGCACGCAGCGGCGTGGAAGTCCGTGTTCGACGCGTTCCTGCTCAGGCATCCGCCCCACGACCCCGCACAGCAGCGCCCGTTCGACACGGCCATCGACTATCCGCAGTTCGTGGACGGCAGGTCGCGCCCTGACGCTGCCGCGTGCTTCCTCGCCTCCCGGGGACTACGGCCGGACCCCGAGCAGGTGCACGCGGTGGCCACCGCCAAGGACAGCCTGTATGCGGAGCGGTTGCGGTGCGGGGGCGTGTCCGCCTGTCCGGGCAGCGTCGCGCTGCTGCGCACCCTGCTGTGCTCGGGGGTGCTCCTCGCCGCCGTGTCCGCGTCCCGGTACGCCCGCGACCTCCTGGTGCGATCAGGTGTGCTGAGCCTCTTCGACGCTGTCGTGGACGGTCCCGAGGCGGCACGCCTGGGCCTGCCCGGCAAGCCGGCGCCGGACCTCTTCCTGGAGGCGGCCCGCCGCCTGCGCCACGACCCCCGGCACACCGCGGTCATCGACGACGCCCTGGCCGGGGTGGAAGCCGCCGGCCGCGGAGGATTCGCGCCGGTGATCGGCGTGGACCGCACCGAGAACGGCCGCCACGCCCCCGACCTGCTGCGACACGGTGCCGACCTCGTGGTGCACGACCTCGGTGAACTGGTCGTGGAAGGCCCGACGGCATGACGGAAACGACGGACGGCGTGACGGAGACGACGGATTGGCTCTGGGAGTACGAGGGGTACGAGCCGTCCCAGGAACGGCTCCGCGAATCCCTGTGCACCCTCGGCAACGGACGCTTCGCCACCCGTGGCGCCCTGCCCGAGTGCCCGGCGGACGACATGCACTACCCCGGCACCTACGCGGCGGGGTGCTACGACCGCCTCACCTCGCGCGTGGCCGGACGCGACGTCGAGAACGAGGACATGGTCAACCTGCCCAACTGGCTGCCCCTGCGCTTCCGCGTCCACACCGACGGGCTCGCCGACGGCTCCGGGCCGTGGCTGACCCCCGAGAACACCCGCGTGCTGGAACACCGTCAGACCCTCCGTCTGCGCGCGGGAGTGCTGGAGCGGCGCACGCGCTACGAGGACGGCGCGGGACGGCGGCTGGCCGTGCGTCAGCTGCGCCTCGTGAGCATGGCCGACCCTCATCTGGCCGCGCTCCGCACCGAGTTCACCGCCGAGAACTGGGCGGGTGAACTCGACGTGGAGGCCACCCTTGACGGCACCGTCCGCAACGGTGGGGTGCCGCGCTATCACGACCTGAACGGCGAACACCTCACGCACGTCCACACCGGCACCGCCGACACCCCGGCCACGGTGTGGCTGCGCTGCCGTACCCGGACCTCCGACATCCGGCTCGGCATGGCCTGCCGCCTCACCACGTCCTCGGGAACACGCCCCCGGCCCAGCCCTCAAGGCCCCCGTGTCCACCAGGAGTTGCGTATCGCGCTCACCCCCGGCACGGCCGTCACCGTCGACAAGACGGTCACCCTGCACACCTCACGGGACCCGGCGATCAGTGATCCACTGTGGGCCGCGGTCGACCGCGTCGCCCGCGCTCCGTCCTTCGACCCGCTCCTCGAGTCCCACCTGACCGTCTGGGACCAGCTGTGGCGCAGGGCCGACCTCGACATGCCCGGCGAGGCGGGCCGCATCCTGCGTCTGCACCTCTTCCACGTGCTGCAGACCCTCTCCCCGCACACCGCCGAACTCGACGTGGGGGTCCCCGCGCGCGGCCTGCACGGCGAGGCGTACCGCGGCCACGTCTTCTGGGACGAGCTGTTCGTCCTGCCGTATCTGAACCTGCACTTCCCCGAGGTGTCCCGCGCCCTCCTCGGCTACCGCCACCGCCGCCTCGAACGGGCCCGCACCGCGGCCCAGGACGCCGGCCGCCGGGGCGCCATGTTCCCGTGGCAGAGCGGCAGCGACGGCCGCGAGGAGACCCAGGTCCTGCACCTCAACCCGCGCTCGGGCCGCTGGCTGTCCGACCGCTCCCGGCTCCAGCGGCACGTCGGCTCGGCCGTCGCCTACAACGTCTGGCGGTACTGCGAGGCAACCGGCGACACCGAGTTCCTGCACACCAAGGGAGCCGAGACGCTGCTGCAGATCGCCCGGTTCTGGGCCGACTCGGCCACGTACGACGAGAGCCTCGCCCGCTACCGCATCCGCGGCGTGGTCGGCCCCGACGAGTACCACGACGCCTACCCCGGCGCCCCGCGCCCTGGCCTCGACGACAACGCCTACACCAACGTCACGGCCGCCTGGGTGCTCACCCGGACCCTCGAACTCCTCGACGCCCTGCCTGCGCCACGCCGTGACGAGCTCGCCGAACGCGTCGGATTCGACGGCGGCGAGGCGGAGTCGTGGCGGGACGTGGCCCACTCGCTGTACGTACCCTTCCACGCCGGTGTCATCAGCCAGTTCGAGGGTTACGGAGAGCTGGCGGAGCTCGACTGGGACGCGTACCGGAAGACGTACGACGACATCCGCCGCCTCGACCGGATCCTGGAGGCCGAGGGCGACAGCGTCAACCGCTATCAGGCGTCCAAGCAGGCCGATGTGCTGATGCTCGGCTACCTCTTCTCCCCCGCCGAACTCAGCGCCCTCTTCGGCCAGTTGGGATACCGGTTCGACGACGCCCTCTGGCAGCGCACCGTCGACCACTACCTGCGTCGCACCAGCCACGGCTCCACCCTCAGCGGCCTGGTGCACGGGTGGGTGCTCGCCCGGGCGCGCCGCGCCGAGGCATGGGAGTTCGTCCACGAGGCGCTGCGCGGCGACATCGCCGACGTGCAGGGCGGCACCACGGGCGAGGGCATCCACCTGGGCGCCATGGCGGGCACCCTGGATCTGGTCCAGCGCGGACTGACCGGCCTGCAGACGCGGCACGGCGCCCTGTGGCTCGACCCGGTGCCCCTGCCGGAGCTCTCCGAGTACGGATTCACCCTCCGCTACCGAGGGCACTGGGGCATACGGCTGCAGATGCGGCCGGGACGGCTGCGCGTCGACGTGCCCGCCTCCGACAGGTCACCCATCACGCTCGAACTGCCCGGCCACACGGTCCGCGTCGAGCCCGGAGAGTCCTGCGAACTCACTCTGCCGGGCCTCGCGGACCACAAAGAGGCCGTCGGTCACTGACCGCAGAACTCGGCGTCGACCACCCGCTGCTCATGCACGTTCCAGTCACCGTTGAAGTTGAGCGACAGCGCGTGCCCGCCGTCCGCAGTCGTCAGGGTCTCCGATATGGAGCCCTGGATACCGCCGTTGTGCCCCCAGACCTCCACACCACAGGAGAGGCTGAGCTTCATGAGGCCGAGGCCGTAGGAGACGGCCGGGACTCCCTCGATCGGCACGGTGGTGGTCATCTTCTTCAGCTGGCGCGGCTCCAGGAGCCGTCCCGAGAGCAGGGCCCGGTAGAAGCGGTTGAGGTCACGAGTGGTGGAGATGATCTCGCCTGCCGCGCCCGCGAGGGAGGGATTGAGCTCGGTGACGTCGTAGGTCACGCTCCCCGGCTTGCCGGGGCCCGCGAGCTCGCCGGTCAGCTTCGAGTACGCCCGGCCGCCGGGCCCCGGCAGATGGGCCCGGGTGCCCGGCATGGTGGTGGAGTTCAGGTGCAGGGGACGCAGGATGCGCCGCTCGATCTCATGGGCGTACGAGTGGCCGGTGGCCTCCTGGATCACCATTCCGGCGAGGATGTAGTTGGTGTCGGAGTAGCGCCACGGGCCGCCGGGGTCGGAGTTCGGCCGGTGGGTCATGGCGAGCCGGACGATCCGCTCCGGCGTCCAGGTGTCGTAGCGGTGGCGCAGGAAGTCGGTGCCGAACGTCTTCCGCTTGAAGCCCTCGTCGTCGGTGTAGCTGTAGATCCCGCTGGTGTGGTTGAGGAGTTGGCGCACCGTGATCCTCCGGCCGTCGTGGCCGTTGCCCCGCACCAGGTCCGGCAGCCAGTGGTCGACGGTGTCGTCCAGGCTCAGTCGCCCCTCGGCCTCCAGTTGCAAGATCACTGTGGCCACGAAGGTCTTGGTGAGCGAGCCCGCCCGGAACCGGTCATCGGCCCGCGGCTGCCTGCCGGTGGAGAGGTCAGCGACACCCGCGCGACCGGTCCAGGAGTGGCTCCCCTGCTCGGCCAGGGCGATTCCGCCGGGCGGCCCGCCCCGGACCACCCCGTCGAGGGCCTCCTGAGTGGCCTCGTGACCGGCCCTTGCGGACGGCGCTCCCCGGCCGTCCGCAGCCGCGGCGGGCCAGGCGAAGCCGGTACTCAGCACCGCCGCCGCGAGGACGCCGACAGCGCCGGCCCGCACCCTCCGTGCCGTGTGGTCGCCCTCCCGCCCGGATGAACGCGGCCCGTCTGCTGCATGCGTGTGCTCGTACACGAAAGGGGCTCCTGTGCGGTCGGTGGGTGACAACTGATCAGCGGGACCGGGTCCGCAGGACCTGATCCACGGGACTGATTCTGTGCGGCCGGGGGCGGGACCCGATATCCCGTCACCCACCCATTCCCAGGTGGGGTTATCCCCCGATCATGTGGCGCCGTCGGGGCCGCGGCACGCTCCGGGCCGCCCGGCCTCGCGCAGGGTCGTTCGGCACCATGCGCCGCGCTCGGGTCCGACGGACCGTGGAATCAACCAGAACCGGGAGGTGCCACGATGAAGGAACACCAACTGCCCGTGCGCGCGGCGCAAACGGTGCTGTACGTGGTCGCCGGGCTGCTCGTCCTCTGGAGCCTCGGCCTGATCGGATCGCTGCTGGGGATCGTCCTGGTGCCGCCCGTGGTGCTGGCCGTCATCGGACTGATCATCCTGGCCCGCCGCCTCGGCCAGGGCCCTCACGGCCCCCACCGGACCAGGCCGTAACCTCCGTCCGGCTCACCACGTGCGCAGCTGCTTTCCCGTGTTCACGTCCCACAGCCGCACGGTCTTGTCGTCGGCGGCCGTCGCGAGACGGTGGGCGGCAGGGGCGAACGCCTCGTCGTTCACCACGGACTTGTGTCCGACGAGGGCCGCGAGGGGGCGGCCTGTGCGCGGATCCCCCAGGAGCACCGATGCCGTGACAGGACAGGTACACCAGGACGACGTCGTGACGTCGTGGGGAGCACTCCGGCGCAAGACGTCCTCGACGACCTCCTGGACGCACTGGCGCGGCGCGTCGACCACCGCTTTGGCCTCGAAAGCGCCGCGGTCCGGAGCGCGCAGGACGTCCGTCATGGCTTGCGCGCCTTCGGTCTTCGGCGGGTGCCCGGAGCCGGTGCAGCGACGCGTCGGCGTACGCGGGGAGGTGGCCACGACGACGGCGCGCCAGTGCCCCGGGCCCGCTCCTCCCACCCTCCCGGCGGCCTCCCCCTCTCACACAGGGTGGGCAATCGCCGGTGCGGTGCCAGAGGCCGAACGGCCCACCGCTGTGCCCGACAGGAGTGATTGCCCCACCACGGAAAGGAAGTTGAGTGAGGTGGAGGAGCCCATGACTCCATCCCTCTGCTCGCAGCACGCCCCCTCACCCGCAGGAGGAAACCATGACGAACCGCATCGACCAGCCCCGCAAGCTGGACATCGTCGGCAACCCCGTCCTGGTGGGCGGCGTCGGCACAGGCTTCGAAGCCACGCTGAGCTATCGCATCGGCGAGGGGCACGACGAGGTGTCCGGACACTTCGATGTCGGCGGCGGAACCGGCGAGCACGGGCAGTTCCAGGTCCAGGTCGACGTCAGCCACGCGGCGTTCAAAGCCGACCGGCTCCTCGTGCAGGTCTTCGAGGTGAGCCCCAAGGACGGCAGCGAGATCAACATCGTGACCGTGCCCGTGCTCTACGGGCCGCGCATCGTCCCCGGGTACTACGGCTTCCGCGAGCACAAGGTCGTCAAGGGCGACACCCTGGCGGCCCTCGCCAAGACGTACTACGGGGACGCCTCCCTGTACCAGCGCATCGTCCGCGCCAACCCCGACCAGATCACCGACCCCGACAGGATCGTCCCCGGCCAGGTGCTGCGCATCCCCATCGGCTCCTGACGTCGTCGTCACAGGCCAGCGGCGCCCCAGGTCGTTGACCAGGGCGGGCGGGTCGTCGGGTACCCGCCACGCGAGAAGCCGGGAGCAGCCGTGCGTAACCCGTGTTGAAGCGGTCGACGGCGTTGCGCCCGAGACTTCCCGGTCGTCGGCCCAGGCGAAGATGTGAGCGCCGACGGATGCAGCCGCGGTGAGGATCGTCCTCGCCGCTGGCGCTCGGGAGGGGGGACGTGGCCGCTTTCATGCGGGACAGTCGCGGCCGCACGCCGAGCAGGCACTTCCCGCACCCGCCATAGGGGCGCCCGACCTCGCCCAGGGAGCGTTGCGCATCGACCTCTCCCGTTCCGCACGCAGGTCAAGGAGAATCGACGGCCACCCCCAGGACGACCTTGGTCAGTCCGGGCTCATCCCAGGAAGCTCAACCGGACCTGGCGGTTGGGGTTGTCCACGTTCGTGTCCGCGAAGCTCCGCTAGGACAACCGTGAGCGTAGCCGCCGAACATCTCAT